>JANNQF010000108.1:0-10589 GCA_031441605.1 Deltaproteobacteria bacterium | reverse complement strand
AGTGCCTGACTTTAATCTCTGCGGTTAGCAAGTCTATGACTCGATCCCAGCCGGGAGATTGTGTTTTTTCCAGACATCGCCATTCGTTATAACGCCTGCCGCCGGGTGAAGCAAGCAATGGGGGAGGTGTTGTGACCGTTGCGGCGGGTATTACCGGTGGTTTGTCGATAATGGGGGGTGCGTTCGTCGTGCAAAGATTTTTCGGTGGAGAATCAGGTAGGTTGGCACTCTGATGGTTTTTCCTCTTTCGGTCAGCGCTAGGAGCAGAAGGTATCGGTTTCTGGGATTCAAAATAAAGAGAAACCGCATGAGCAGCCTGTGAACATTGCTGGGGTGGTTGATTTTTCGACTTCAGCTTTTCAATGAACAGCCGAACCTGATCCGATTTGCTCGTGGGAAACGGATACTTTTCACAAAAATCGAGAAAATACCGCAGCCACTTTCGGTAATAGACGTGAACGGTTTCATGCACTGCCCGTTGTTTTAAAACTGAGTTGAGCAGCTTGTCTGCTCGTACGAAACTTATGCCCTTGCGGTATAAGACTTCATTGTACCGGGCTAGAGCATTCTCGGGAATTGCCAGCATGGTATTTTAAATATTTCGCCATCAGAAAGTTGGTTTTTATGGCTATTTATCAAATCTATCGCAATTTTCTATCCTTTGTATGGTTGCGTGTCAATTAAAAATATCTGAAATCTCTCTTTGAGAAATAATAAGTTTGTAAGCTCGTGAAACTCCGGTCACTCCACTGCATTCCTAGCCCATGCTCAGCCTTTTTCGAATCAGCCGCCCAACAGGGCATTGTCGGCGAAATAACGAAAAGGGTTGGTGATGCGAATGCCATTACGGTCGTAAGGTTTGTCGAGGGTGGCAACGATCTGGGTGGCTCGGGATGGGTGCAGGCGTTCGTTGAAATATCGCAATGCCGGCGATAACTCCTCATCGCTGTATTTCACCTCTATCAGCTCCTCCAGCACGCCATCCTTGACGACAGCAAAATCCACTTCCCGGCCTTCTTTGTCGCGGATATAGCGAAGCTCACAGCGATGTCCGCCGTAATCTTCAAGATAGTGCAAACGTTTGAGCAGGGAGGCGGCGACGAGGTTCTCGAACCTGGGGCCTTGTTCTTCCGAGACATCACCGTTGTCGAAGAAATAGACCTTGGGCGGTTTGATCAGGGCCCGGGCGATGTTTTGTGAATAGGGCGGCACCCGGAAAAGGACATACATACGCTCCAACGCCTCCAGCCACGCCTTCGCCGTCTGAGGGGCAACCTGGATATCCCCGGCCAGGTTGGCAAGCACCACCATTCCTCCCACCCGTGCCCGCAGTAAATCGAGAAACAAACGCAGGTGTTGGATATTCCTTATGCTTTCAAGGTCACGGATGTCTTCCTGTAGGACCCGGTCGAAGCGTTCCTTGCGCCAGCGCCGGCTTTCCCGGAGGTCATTGGCGAGAAAGGGTTCGGGAAAGCCTCCGACCGTCATCAGGCGCTGAAAGGCATCCTGCATATCGATGCCGTTCGGAATCTCATCCAGGGTGAAAGGGTGCAACCGCCAGTAATGGTAGCGCCCCATAAGGGAATCACCACCCTGACGATAGACATCCAGCCGGGCGGAACCGGTCACCAGGATGCGGTGCACTTCACCGGCTACATCGTGCAAGCCTTTAATCCAGGTTTTCCAGCGTGGATACTTGTGCAGTTCGTCGAAGACGAGAAGGGCATCTTCCCTGCTCCATCTTTTTTGCAGCAGAGCTCGCCGATCCTCGTCATAATCCCAGTTGAAATAGCGGCCTTGTCCTGCATCGGCGAGGAGATGCCGGGCAAGAGTTGTCTTGCCGACCTGTCTCGGGCCGCCGATGAAAACCATTTTCTTTTGCAGATCAAGCCGAATGGCGGAAGTAATATAGCGCATATGACTATAATAGAGTCTGCTTTAAAATGGTCAAGACTAATTTAAAGTGTGGTTTAAAATAGTCGGATTGCAAGCCTCCTTGGGCTGATCAGTACGGCAGCTTATTCAAAGACTTAAGGATCAAAGTGCAGCCCATGGCAAACATCCCGGCAAGGCCCATGCCGCAGGAAAAACCAGCAAGGAGGACGGGGGCGTACTGCCGCCACTGTTTGCCGTATTTTTTTAGAAAATAATAACGTCCAAGCAGCGCTCCTAAGAGCTCAAGAATCAGCCCGTGCGGTGTTGACTGTCCAAGCCCGCGCACCACGCCGTAGACAAGCAGGACCGGAAGTCCCATGAAACTGAGTATCGCATAAACGAGTATTCCGAAAAACACCCCACAGGACACATAGAGCGAATTGAGGGCCTGGAAAAAGAGAGAATTCCCTTCCAGGGTGGCAGTCTGCATGAGCAGGGTATTGAGGGCCTGCAGATGCCAGAGCTCCTGGGCGTAGGGGTAGTTGGTGGAAGGAATGGGCGCCAATTGCCAGAGAAATTGCGAGAAAAGCAGAGAGGCGATAATAACGATAGGCAAAGTTACGAATTCGGCCTTGATAATGCCTCTCAAACTGGTGCCGGTCAGTTCGATCTGGCGAAAACCGACGGTTGCTTCGCCATAGTTGTGGATGGGGATGGGGGCGTACCAGATTTCTATACCGTGGTAGCCGAAGTATTTGGCCCCGGCGATAAAACTCGCTTCCCGGACCAGGGGCAGGCTGACAAACTGTCCGGCAATACCCTCCATGCGGGCAGTGATGTAGGAAATGAACGGGGTGTAGATAAAGCCGTAGAGGAGAAAAAAGATCCATGGAAAACTCGGTACCAGCCAGGCGCATAAGGCCACGTAGGCAAGTGTCGAGAGCACATAGATCCCAAGGGACAACCAGATGGAGATATCGCCCCGGCCCGACGGCGGTTTGAAAAGTAGACTGAAATCGAGACCCTCCCCCCCCTTCTTGCGGAAGGATTTGCCCACGTGCCAGAGGCCGATAAGCCCGATGGACAGTCCCAAACCAATACCGAAGCTCATATAAAAGTCGAAACTGTTGGAAAAAACCGTATCCACCGTGCCCATGCCCGGATGCCAACGGTGCAGGATGCCGTAACCATAGAGGATCGGGTTGGCGACGATGGTGATAAGCAGGCCGATAAAGCCACCGATAACCGCCCAGAAGGGCAGTACCATACCGATGAACATGAGGCCGAGATCGAACTGGATACCTGTAGCCACGGCAGGCAGGTAGGCCTCGGTGTTTCGTGTCAGATCCAGCCAGGGGATGGGAATGAGGCGGATAGGTTCGGTAAAGAAGAGGCCGGACAGGGCCGGCAGCAGCACATAGAAGAATCCGAACGTAAGGCCGATCATCGCCCCGATGGAAAACACCCGCCACTTCCAGTTACCCTTCTTATCCTCCGTCGATTCGGCCAGGGCCATGGTGCCTAGGGCACCGACCGGGGCCATGGGAAAGGGCAGCTTTTCGACGTCCGAGGTGAGGCGGTACAGGGCGTAGCCGAGGCCGAACTGGTCGATGCGCTGGATGAGCATCGAGCCGCATAAAAGGAGAATGGGCACCAGCCAGTCTTTATGCAGGAAGGTCCGCTCGGCATAGGAAGAAGAGGATAAATCCGGAGCCACCCAGGAGGGGATGAATTCGGTGAGGCCAAGCATCTGCGCGGCATCGGATTGAATCAGATACTGGCTCCAGAGCAGGCCCTGGAAAGGTGAGGCCAGGGCGGCACCGGCCATATAGTACAGGAGAAAAATTTCCTGTTGCTTCAGTTCCGTATAGGAACGTTTGGCCACCTCGGCAAAAAGAATAATGGTCACCCAGCGCGCCGCCGGACCAATACCGGTACCGAGCACCAGTTGCAGATACATGGAGCCAGGCATCATCATAAAGCCGATGAAGATCGCCCCGACAATGGTTTTCCAGTCAAAACCCTCTTCGAAATGCGCTGGGGGCTTGAGGAGATCGCGATATTCCTTGAGTTCCTGATCGTCGTACATAGTGGCCTCTCAGGATGGAAGGACGAGGTAACTGACCCCGGTATAAAGACTGATCAGGGCCCAGAAGGCCCCCATGCAGAAGTCACCGATAATCAGGCCGATGAAAACGAGTCGAATGCGCCGGTATAAAAATGTGCCGCCATAGCGCAGGCAAAGGGCGTTACACAACCAACCCACGAGAAAACTGAACCACAGGATGCGCATGGAAGAACTGTAGGCCATGAGGTAGCCAAGGGGGTGAATCGGCCACCACGGCAGGAGATAATAGCACAACACCAGAAACAGCATGATCGCCGCCCCGGTCAGCACGAAGAAAAGTATGTACTTATCCGGAGACTGCGGCATTTCCAGCAACCTTTGACTGTTGGCGTACACGGTCTGGGTGGTGCGGGTGGCCCAATCCATATCCAGCTCTTGAATGCCGTAGCGGTAAGAGAGATACAGCATGCTTAAAAAGGATGCGGCAACGGCGAGTATCAGACTTACGGCCACCGCCAAAGCCATGAGTTTTCTTCGGTGCATCTGTTCGGTAATCTTTCCCGCATGTAAAAGAGACGGCAGAAGGGCCTCGCGTACATCGACAAAGAGCATCTTCTGCAGACTCATGCCCAGAACAAGGCCGGCGCCTCCCAGGGGCTTAGAGCCGAAAATGCTGAGAATTCCGTCGGCTGGGGCAATGTTCATGGCGCAGTAGGGAATGCCGCCCTGGCAGACGGTTTTCGCCAGCAGCAGCATAGCGGCAAAAAAGCTGATATAGAGCATGACCGCGGCATTCAATCCCATGCCGCATGCCATAGACCAGGTGCACAGGGCGGCAATGCCGAGGAACACCCCGATCAAGGAGTATTTGGCTGGTATCCACCCTACTTCGCCGGTATCACGGCTCGGCTGAAAACACTGGCGAAACACGTCGGCAAGGTAGGATCTGGCGAGCCAGATCATGAAAGCAAAAAACACCAGACTGGCACCGATTGCCTGGGTTTCTTCGGGGCGGGCAATACTCGGACCGTACAGGGTGCCCAGGGCCGAATCGGGTATCCGCAGGCCGGAGGTCTGCAGGATACCTGCGGCCAGACCGGCAAGCAGGAAGAACATCCAGAAACTGAGCGATACCTGGCGGGTGGTGATGAAGGCGAAACCGATAAAGGCCGGGAAGATAAAAATTTTCATCTTCTGGAAGCCGGAAAGCATGCCGGTGGAGGGGAAATAGGAACCGGCGAGAATTTCCGTGGGCAGTGCCGGGACAGAAGGCAGATGGGCGTGCAAACCGCCCAGGAGGTGGATGAGTAACGGCAGGCTGAGGCCGGCGAGCAGAAATGGATCACGGAGAAAGGCAAAAAGTCGTTGTTCGTCGTAGGCTTCGGCCAGGAGTTTGGGCATTTGCAGAAGCGGAAAATTGATGCGCTCGTTGGTTACCCACTGTTCGCTAAAGAGACTGGCCAGGCAAAACAGGGTGGCGTACACCAGAAGAACAAAGACGCTCCACTGCGCCAGTACCGGCAGCCAAAAGGACCAGGGGATGCCAGCCATGGTTTCCATAAAGGAAAGGCCGGCTTTTCCGGGCAGTCCGTTGTAAAGCCCTTCGAGGATCGCCGGATCGCGCGGATAAAGACGTTCGGGGAGAAAAGGCAGCAGGCTGTTGCCCCAGGAGTTGGTGGCATCGGCAAAATGGGCCGGGGCAGTGATGTTGATGAAAAAGGTACGTACCAGGCCGGTGAATCCGATTCCCGACACCACCACCATCAATGCCCAGGCGGTGAGCAATTCCATGCCGGTGAGCCATGGTTGCCGGCGGCTGAACTTGGCCAAAGCGGCGAGAAGCACCGCCGCGGCGATAAAGATGAAAAAGGCGGCCAGCGGAAAATGTCCGCCGGCAAGCGGCGTGGTTTTCAGGTAGCTGTCGGCAAAAGGGGTGAGGGCACAAAGGAGGACACCACAGAGCAGGCCACCGATGAGGGCGCGGGGACGAATGGTATGCATCAGGATGTGGCCTCCGAGGTTGAGGTGCTCGCCATTTTTTGCCGCAGACGCTGTTCGAACGGGAGCTTGTCGGCGGGATCGAGAGACCGCCAGATGAGAAGCTGTTTGCGCAGGTCGTTGAGGAAGCCCCGGCACAATCTGAACCAGACGTTTTTCTCCCCAGCCTGGCGGATCAAGGTGATACGCATTTCCAGAAATCCGGGGTAATCGGGTGAAGGACAGGAAATGATCTCCACCCGCTGGCGGATGCCGAAATCAAAGGGGGCAAGCCAGGCGCGAAAGGAAATATTGAAGCAGTCGGGATGGTCGACGCCGGGCGCTGTGCTGTCGGGCGGTGGAGTCAGGGGACAGGCGTACTCGACATCGACTTCATCCGTTGAAAAAAGGCCGTGCGAGATATCCGTATGGGCCTGGTAATACTCGGCGAGAAAGCCACCGGCGCAGTCCTGCTCATGCAGCTTGATCAAAAAGGGCAGGGTGACGACCATGGAGGAAGCCTCGGGTTTGGGCAGGTTCCAGGCTCGGCTCACATCGGGAATGGCGATACGGGAGGCGATTCGCGCCGGATAGATCACCGACAGCAGCACCACGACCATGACCATGACCATCGCCCCCACTCCGGCAAGCGACGAATAATTGGCGGTCATGCCCGCCCACATGGCGGTTCCGGCGAGAAAATGGGCGGCGACCTGGGCGGCCAGGTAGCCCATCACCGAGCTGATGATGCCAAAGGCCAGGGCCTCGGCGATGAAAAGTGAGGCGACATGGGGTGGGGCGAGTCCCACGGAGGTATAGACGGCGATTTCCCGTTTCCGTTCCATGACGCTGCCCACCATGGTGTTCAAGACAATAAGGATGGCGATAATCGAAGGGATGAGCACATTGCCCATGCCGCTGTAGGAAAGAGAACTGGCCGAATAGTGCAGCCAGGTGGCGTCTCCGAGTCCGTGAAAGAGGAGCAGCTGGTAGCGGTCGGCAAGCTGTGCGGAAAGGGTAGCGTGGTTTGGTTGCGGATTGGCAACCAATGCTAGGCTTTTCAAGCTTCCACCCAACTGCAGCAGGGTGGATGCCGGGATGATGATGGTTTCATCGCCGCTGACATGCTGGTAGCGGCTGGCCATGGCGGCAATTTCCTGGCCGGATTCGGCGGCGTCGGCTTCAGCCTCGCTCAGCTCAGAGGAGGTTTCGTTGGGATAAACTACAGGGGTAAGGGGCTCGCCGTCGAGATCGACGGCAGCCGAGTAGCTCTTGCCGTCGAAAATACCCTGCACGGTAAAGGGAATGCCCCAGAGAAGGACCTGCGGTTGTGACGAGAGGGAGGAGATCCCCAACCCATCGGCAAGGTGGCGGGAAAGGAGAAGCTGCTGGGGAGAGGCAGGGTCCAGCCAGGCACCATCGACCATATTTTTGCCCTGGGCGGTGAGGCTTGCTTCGCTGGGATCAAGGCCCACCAGGCCGGCAGCAACGGCTTCTTTGCCGTTAAACCTTAGGGCGATGGCCGGTGGTCGGGTCTTGTCCGCGGTTTCCCACCATACCCGACGGGCCAGTAGGGTGCCGGCGGGCAGGGTGCTAACCATCTCTGCACTCAAATCGGCAGGCAGGGATTTCCACTCCGGGGCCTTAAGCATCAGCCCTTGATACGGCGCCGAGTTCTTGTAAACGACTGCACCAAGATCGAGGGCGTTACGGACGGAGGTAAAATTAAGGAGAGTGTAGGTAAGGATGATCAGGGTGGCGCAGGTCAGGGCCGTTCGCACCTTGCGGCGGCGGAGATTGGAAACGCCGATGGAGAAGGCGGCGACGAATGCCCCCCAGAGGGAGATGGCCTGGGATTTGGTGACGTGGGCCTGGCGCTGCAGGCCCTGCATTTCCTGTTCAAATCTGAGGAACAGGATCATCGCTACCAGCGCCGATAAACCGAGGATAAAAAATGCCAGGATCACCACCAAAGGGCTGTAGGTCAGTTGGAAGGCGGGGTGTACAGCATAGATGACGGCGATAAAGCCGGTGAGAAGACCGAGAAAGGAGAGAATACGTTTGTGGATGGAGACAGAGCCAAAAAGAAGGCGCTCCAGGCAATAGGCAAAAGGCACGAAAAGAGCAATATAAAAAAGCACTCCGGATAATACGTCCTGCTGGGTTCTCTCCACGTCGTTGTATACCCGGGCGATGAGTGACAGGCTGGCTCTGGCGTGCTGATCGGCGCCGCTGTACTGGAGATTCTTTCGTTCCTCCAGGGCAAGGTGCAGGTGTTCCCGGGCACTGTCCAGCAGGTTACGGATTCGTTGGTTGACAATGGAGTGACGCTCCAGGTTTTCAACCCGGGGGGAAACCAGGTGCATCATATCCTCAGCCGCCTGTAACGAGGTGTGGTGAATCGCCGGTGTTACGCCGGCGAGAAATCCACGGCCGAGCGAATCTTGGGCGCTGTTGCCGAGGAGGAGGAGTTTTCGCATCAGGATAGTGTCGGACAGGGTTACCTTCACCGGGGTATCCGGTTCAAGAAACAGGCTGCTCAGGGTCGACTTTTTACTGTCTATACGGCTAAACCAGTAATGCGCCGGGTCGGTGTCGGTGCGTGCATCAAGCAGGGTGATCTTGGTGAGAGGATTGAGGCTGCGGGCATCGCGCAGTTGGAAGAGGGTGGTTTGGCTGCAGCCGAACATGATAAGGTCGGTCTGGGCCTGGTTGCGGCTCAGTTTTACCCGGTATCGCTCTTTGCCTGTCGCAGTCTTATCTATAGCCCAGCTGGCCTGGTTGCTTCCCGGCAAAAAACGGTAGCCTTCAATAATCGCCTTGCCGAAGGAATGTCTCTTGTCGGCGAGCCCTGGAATACGGAATTGCCCCAGGCTGTCAACCCAGGCGAGGGAATACTGCTGGTCCTGATAGATTTGCAACAGCACCTTGTCGGCCGTCTGTTCCGGAAAAAGTTCACCCTGGCGGAGAAAATTTGCCTGTCCGGTCAGGGTGGAAAAGCCGTTCACTGCTTTGTAGGGTGGAACTGGGAGCTTCGCTTGGTCCAGAGCGCGCAGCATCCCGCGCAGCAGATCGGCCTGGAGCTTTACTTTCTGGCCGTCGACATGCTCAGGGGTATCGTAGGGCGTTCCCCAGTGCGAGCGCATGTCACCTAAGGTGGCCAGGGTAAATCCGGGGATACCGGCTAAGGCTGTCACCTCGCCGCCGAGGGCCGGTTGGTCGGGAAAATGGTTGAACCACAGCTTGCGGCCGTTTCCCCCGAGCAGATCCTGGTAAGCGATGTCTTTGCCTGCCGCAGCCTTGCTGAGGATCGGTCGGATATGGGTAAACTGCTTGGCGCGGTTGACCGCCGGATTGAGCTGGTACAGCCAGCCGTCATCGACGCTGCCGACACCGTTGCCATGGCTGGAGAGGTGCAGGGACACGGCGGCGGCGATGCTCTTTTTGGCCATGAGACTGTTCAACCGCAGCGCCGATTCCAGGGCGATGATGCGTCCCTGCAGATCGGAAACAACCTGATGATTGCGATTGAGGGCAGCGGGCAGGATGCGGCGGACTTCCTCTTGGTCGCCCGTCGGCAGCCGGTGGTAGGCAGCTTCCCAGCTGAGACGCCGCAGGACAAGCTTCTGTTGGGCGAGATCCTTTATGCGTGCGGCGTTGGTGCCGGTATTCTTGCGGGCCAGCCGGAGATGGCTGTTGAGGATTTCGATTTCGTTGCGGATTTCATCTTGAATCGCCTTATGCACGAGGGTGTTTTGTTCGAGATCGTCCGAACCCAGGGTGCCACGTTCCAGCAGTTCCCCGGTGAGCAAAGCCTTCTTTGCCAGGTCCTGCATCTGGGCGAGCTGGCCAGCCAGCTCCTTTTTTTTGGCGGTCAGAGCCCAAACCGCTTCGCGCATTCCGGCGAGATTATTGGCATGACCGGTGGTCGCCAGCAGGAGAACAGAGCGTTTCGGTGGATTTGCTGCATAACTTGTTGCCAGGTCAAGCAGGGTGGCGATGGAGGTGGCTTCGTCGGCCCCCGGGGCGTGGTCGGGTACATAGCGGCCGGCATCAAAAAAGGCCTCAACCAGCAGGACCTCTTCGGACAGGTCGGCATCGCTGCCGGGAATAAAGCAGAAGATATTTTGTGCCGGAATATTGCTCCAGTGCGTGCGACTGATGACACGACTTTCCCGGCCTTCGGTACTGAGCGGGTCGCCGAAATGGTCGGCAAAGCGACCTGCCGGCAGCCAGAAACGGGGGAAATCGATGGGGGTCAGCTCTTCCTTGTCGCGAAAGCGCAAGCGTGGGGCGGTGGTATCGCCACGGTCAAGATAGACGACGGCCCGGGCGCCGAGATTAGCGGCATGCAGCCAGTTGCTGCCGGAATCAAGATCCATAAGGACAATGCTGCCGCTCACCGTTCTGCCGTTAAGATCTTCAAGTCGCCCCGCACCGCCGTAGATAATTTTGCCCCGCAACCCTTCCTGCGGGGTGGCTTCCGGGGCCAGGGCATTGGCAAAAAGGGGCTGGAGGGGTATTTCGTTGCCGCCTATGGCAAAGCTGGCAGAGACAAAGGAGCGAACCGGTGTCGTGAAGGTCTGTCGGCCGACAGTGGCGTGTAGCCTCTCCGGCAGGGAGGTAAAGACTGCCTGCACATAGTCGGCGCCGGCCATTTGACCCGGGC
>JANNQF010000107.1:0-64244 GCA_031441605.1 Deltaproteobacteria bacterium | reverse complement strand
GGCCCGGAATCACAGCCAACGTTCAGGGGCCCGGAATCACAGCCAACGTTCAGGGGCCCGGAATCACAGCCAACGTTCAGGGGCCCGGAATCACAGCCAACGTTCAGGGGTCCGGAATCACAGCCAACGTTCAGGGGCCCGGAATCACAGCCTATATTCTTCAGAATCTTGAATTCACCACCTTTAACCGGGATATTAATTATTCGACAGTGAATAAAATGATATAATCTTTCCAACTAAACTATTCAAACAACCAGTAGAGGAGGAGCAAAAAATATGACTATCAAAAACAATGTTCAAAGCAAAGTCGTCATGGGACGCAGGATAGCGAGCATCGGGTTGTGTCTCTTTTTGGGTGCGGGTGTTTTTCCTGCCCAAGCCCAGGCTGCAGGACCCGCATCCAGCAAATATTACTCTGTCAGTACAGTCCCGCTTGCCGATGGAAAATCCCTTGATAAGACTGTTATCAGTGGTCCGCCAACGCCGCCGCCCGGCTTTGAACTTCAACGCCAGTCTGTTGCACTGCCGGAGCCTAATGTTGCCGGAACCGTTAAGACCTTGACGGTGCCGGCCTTTTCTTGGGTATTTGGGTGTTCAGCGGTTTCCGGCTCAATGATTGCCGGCTATTATGACCGCAACGGCTATCCGAATATGTACACCGGTCCGACAGCTGGAGGGGTTATGCCGCTGGATAACAGCTCCTGGCCAACCTTTACAGATGGAGTTAATACATATCGAAACAACCCTTTGGCTGCTTCGAAGAATGGGGTGGATGGCCGAACAAGCAAAGGTTCGATAGATGACTATTGGGTTAGCTACGTCAGTACTGCCCCTGACCCATACATAACGGGGGCTTGGACACAGCATGTCTGGGGAACCGCTATTGGCGATTACATGAAAACCAGCCAATCCGCCTATGCCAATACTGATGCATCGACAACCTTTTATACTTATAACGATTCATCCCGGCTGAACTGTAGTGGGATGGCGGGGTTAGGCATAACTAATGATGGGACCTATGGACGGAAACTTTTTTACCAAGCCAGGGGCTATGCGGTAACGGATTGCTACAACCAGCATACCGACAATGTAGTCGCCGGCGGTTTCTCCTTTGCCCAGTTCAAAGCGGAAATCGATGCTAACCGGCCTGTGATGCTTAACCTTCAAGGTCATACCATAGTTGGCGTTGGCTATGATACTGCAACTAACTTGGTCTATATCCATGATACCTGGGACTATAGCACTTACAGCATGACCTGGGGTGGCAGTTATAATGGCTTTGCCCTTAACTCCGTCAGTATTGTCAATCCTCAACCACCGACGCAACTCTATGCGACTTTTACCGGCGGCACCTATAGATGGAATGGCACGGCCTGGACACGGATATCTCCTCTCATTCCACAAAAATCGGTGGTGATCGGTACGGATCTGTACGTGAGTTTTACCACTGGCCTCTTTAAATGGAATGATGGTACGACCTGGACTCGGCTGCAGGAGCTACCTCCGGTCGATATGGTGGTAGGCGGTACCAATCTGTATGCGTCCTTTACCGGCCTTGGCACCTATAAATGGAATGGCACTGCCTGGACACGGTTGAATACACAAGTTGCGACCACAATGGCTGCATCCAATACGGTGTTGTATGCGAACTTTACCAGCGGTCTCTATAAATGGAATGGCACTACTTGGACTCTGCTGAATACGTCCATTCCGACCAGCATGAAGCCAGTCAACTAAGCCATACAAAAAACACTCTACAGCCTTTCTTCGGATGGTCGCCAAATACATGTAGCATGCGTACAGCAAATGGCATCATTTTTCTGGTAATGAAGTATGTTTGTAGGATTTTCAGAAAAAATTTGCAGGGACCGGTGAATGACAGACTCCGGTCCTTTTTTTTGAATTTTTTACAGTTTCATTTATTTTGTCATCTGAGCCTCTTGCAAAATGGTCTTTTCGCCCAAACTCGGCGTTATGCTCAAAATTTTATCCTCGGAATATCAACTATATGCCTGCGGTAAAATTTTTCGCATGCCTTGATTTTGAACGAAAATCCTCATTTTGCAAGAGGCTCATCTATTTGCAAATTTCAGGTCCTGTTTAATTTGTTCAGCTGTGTTTCGCACCATCTCGTTGTTGTCTTCAAGCATTAATGAAGCTGCTTCAAAGGCCAATTTCTCTCCCTGAGACGACATAGCTTCTATTGCCATTATCCTTATCTCAGGGTCTGGATGAGATAATCTCTCTTTTATAATCGCGATTCCCTCGGGAGATTGCATCTGAGAGAGTTGTTGAATTGCAGTGTATCGAATATCAACATTGTCATCTCCAGTAGCAAGCTTAAGTGCTTCTAGGGCATCAAGTGTTGACAATCTGCCGATCACAGAAAGCGCGACCTTTCGTATATCAATATCTTTGCTGTTTGCATCGTTCTGAAGAATACTGGAAACCCTGTTATCTCCTTTTTCTATAAGATGTATATATGCAAGTTCTCTGATCGATGGGTCTGAATCCTGTGTTGCCGAATACAGTATAGAGTCTATCTGGTCTGGATTCAGACTAATGAGTTCCTGTATCCTGGCAAGTCGTATTCCAGGATCTGAATTATTAAGGTCGCTATTATCATTCGTAAATGCCTTTTCAGGCGGCATTGCGCCATTCTCGACAATAAATATCTGAATTGGCAAGATATCTCCTTTTTGAGACAATGCCTCTAGCATCATATAATTCTTGTGTGAGAGAAGTTTTTTGAAGCTCTTTTGTAGGGAAAGATTTGAAAAATGCACAGTGCATGGCTCATCAAGAATCTCCATACCAATTATGTCTATTCCAGCATTTCGAGAAATATTTTTTAAGACATCAGAGAGCTGGGCTTCTTTGGCGTTTACGGTTAAGAGATTATTTTTCCATTCAACTTCAAGTGTAGCAGACTCCACTGATGCGTGTAAGAACGGGAAAAGAAATATTAACAATAAATAACTTATTATGTATAATGCCCTCTTCATCGCTTTATCCTGCAATATATTAATTATTATTGAATACTAGAAATTCCCTCAAGTTTCAGACCTCCGACAGAAGTTCGGGAAGTTGTGGCATATGTAACTCTTCTGTGAATATTTTGGCCTCCTTTCATTCAAATGAAAGGAGGCCAAAAGTACCATTTATCCAGGAATACTGCCACTCTGGCTCTATCAATTATAGCACATCCGAATTGATACGGAATGTGAAACCCTTGAATGAGGTTTATGGCATAGTTGCAGAACAAACATTTTGATTTGTCCATGTATAAGAGGTCCCAGTTTTTGTCAGATCTCCAACATACCAGTATTCATTGGTGTCACATGTTGCGGGAACCGTATAAAACGCTCCGAGAGTTCCACCATTAGCCCACTGCACAGATGCTCCTGAGCCTGTCCATGACGGGTTGAATGTAGATGAGTATGGATATTTGTCGACAAAAACCTTGTAAACTCCATTCTCCGCCGCGCTTCCGATAACAACAGTTTCTAGAGGTTCTAAATCATTATATGTATCCCGTGGATTCATAACATAAGGTGCGCCGGTGAGATCCCCATTGTTGAAATAAGGATCAACGTAGGAGCCTGACGGCAATTTCACATAAAGATCAAGCTCCCAGCCAAGCTTGCTATCTGCCATCCCCGTTACACCTCTAACTATCGGCTGTGTCGTTTTCCAGTCAACGGTAATAGTAGCATTCCCTGCTGGCCTTGCCTTGAAAAAAGCATCAGTAAACGGTCCCAGGACGATGCTTGCGACAGAAGTGGCGCTTCTCAGTTTTCCTGGAATATATCCCGTTTTCGTCCCCGCTACCGTTATCGCCGTACCGGCAGTAAGCCCTGTCATTTCGTACGAACCTGCGGTGTTTGTCGCGTCTGATTTGAGTACAGTCGTTCCATTCAACGCCTGCACTGTCGCAGGAACAGTGGGCGGACTAGGCGCTTTCCCGGTAAACGGATCGAGCACTCGACCAACTATAGCAGTTTCCGAGGCCCCTGTGATCGCTTTACTTACATCAACCCTTTTAGTCGTTGCGGCAAAACCGCAGTTTATAACTTTACCGTTCGCAACAAGCCTGGATACCAATGTTTCTCTGGTGAGGGTGGGCAGCTGCCCCCAGACCAAGGCTGCCGCACCGGCCACAACGGGTGAGGCCATTGATGTTCCGGACATCGGTTCGAACCCCGCGCCAGGAACGGTTGAGGGAATTTCCCAGCCGGGAGCTGCAATATTGTATTGACCCGGAGTAGCAACCGGACTGAAATTTGAAAACCATGCTCGACAATCATTCTCTTCCGTAGCCATGACCCGAAGGGCTGTATCGGGATCAGCACCCGGCTGGGCATATGTGGTGTCAGCTGTATCAGAATTTCCGGCAGCAGCTACGAGAACTTTCCCGGCACTTTTGATGGCAACAACCTTGGAATGAATCAATTCACTATATCCTCCGCCAAGGCTCATATTGATAACCTTGGTCGCAGGAATAGTTGCTGCTGTTCTCGCATAATCCATTCCGCAGGCAATATCGAACCACGTCCCCCAGCCTTCAGCAGAAAGAACCTTCACCGCCAATATCTTGGAATTAGGGGATACTCCTTCACCATACTGACCATTTCCTCCCTTCGCTGCAATGATTCCCGCAACATGAGTACCATGACCATTGTCATCAAAAGGATCCATTGAATTGGCGACACAGTTTTTACCGAGGATAACCTGGCCGGCTAGATCTGGATGAGTATAATCCACACCGGTATCAACAACTGCAACGGTTGGCGGAGTTGCTGACAGTGCAGGAAGTGCTGCCGTTTTCCGTATCACCGTCTGGTGCCATTGATATCCTGTGCCGGCATCGGGGGATACAGACAACGGACTCATACCCTTGGTTGTTACTGAATTCTTCTTTTCATTTTTAATGTCTTGGAGGGTTGGTTTAGGCGGGATTCGCATAATGCCGTTTCTCTCAACGAACGCCACATCAGGACGGGCAATCAACTTATTTGCGGCTTCTATTACTGCTTGTTCAGAATCAAATGAGAGAAGAACAGCGTTTTCAATTTCTTTCGCAACTCTAGCTCCTGTTGACAAAGCAAAACTTTCAATGCTTTGAATGGCCATGCCCTTTTTCATGCCGACAACCAGCTGTTTTTCAACATAGTCCTTTCCGGCAACCAATCCAGGATCAAATCCAAAACCAATCTTCCCTTTGGTCAATTCGCTTGCGGGTATTGGGGACGCCATACTGAACAAAAAGGGAAGAGCCATTGCTGCTAGTAACATTTTTTTCTTCATATCATACCTCCTGAGCATTAGTTGACTACTGTCGAACCTCGGCCAATCTTACCACCAGAGACTCACTGTTCGAATATCCTGTTTGAGAAACCATTCACAAACCACTTCCAGATTTTAAAAAGTTCAAGAATGACATCGAAACACAACAGGTGTTTCGATGATCCCGGCTATCTATTGTGCACTGTACTTCTGCTGATTCCCTGCAAGCTCTTGTGCCCATTTTCAGAAGCATGTTGGTGTATATGCAGAACAAGTTGTTGATATGTCCATATCTCCGCAGCATGTCCAAGCGATGTCGGTTTCTGGCAGGCAATGGAGAGCACCCATTGCCTTGCACCGTCGTCGATAGTGCGAGTTCGACCGGAGCGTTGCAAATCAGCCAGTGATTGTAATCGCCCAAAGTCCAAGGCCTTGTCGATTGCACGATAAACAAGGGGTCTGGTGGTGTTGAGTGACCTTGTGATTTCAGTTATTCTTTTACCCTTTAAATACAGAAGGAGAATGTTCAGAAGGAGAATGTTTGCCCGTAGAACACGACTGACTGGCTCAGTGCGGCTAGAGGCAATTGTTTCAAGTTGCTTTTGATCCATCGCAGGAATCAGTAATTGCGTCTTTGGTAGCTTCATATCACCTGTTCTCCGTTTGGTTTGGATTGCTAGAGAACAGTGTAACAGGAGATAATAATGTAACGTTAATTTGCGATCTATATACTAGAAACAAGAGATGTCGGGGGAGAAAACCTATCATATAACCAACGACTATCTAACATTCTGTACTGTTTTTCTATACTGTTAGCAACTAACGGTGTCAAGGAAAAATTGGTTCATGCTCCAAGTATGATCATAACCGAATGAAATGGAGATCGGTCGTCAATAGTGGATACCAAACCTCTCTATCTTTTTGATTTCTGTAAGGTGAGGTGTGGGGCTATAATTGCAATAGACGTCTCACTCGTATTTGGGGGTATCTCAGCCGCGCTGAGTTTGAAAGACAGATGGATTTGAGGAAATCAGCCTAAGAAAAGTGTCCATTTTTTCTCGGCCACCTCAGTAAACCGCTACACCTACTTATCGCTCTTCTTAATGGTGTCGGCAATGGCCAGGGGAAAGGGGTTGTATTTTTTCATGCTGGCCGGAAGTTGATCACGTGCCAGCCGGGCCTCCTGCATGGAGTTGTATATGCCATGGTAGACGAAAATCGTCGGCGTACTGAAGTCCTTTTGTTGGATGTAGATATGATCCTGGATCTTCTGGTAAACCTCGTCATCAAATATATGGCGAGTTTGCTTCTCCGCTTCCGGAGCTTTCGCCATAAATATTTGGATGGTATAGCGTCCTCGCAGTCCACCTGATATCCAGGTCCGGGTGGCGCGTTTCCGTTCGTCGAAGATTTTACTGCCCGACAGGTGCTTTCTTTTTCTCTCCTTGACGGTGATATAAACGGGAGTAGCCTCTTGCGATGCCGGCTGAGTGGTGACATCCATTGACGGCTTCGGAATTGGCTTGGGCGTTGCAGCCGGCGCCTGGGGCGACGCAACAACGGGTGGTGGCGGAGTGACAGTTGGAGTCGGAGGCGGTGTGGGCAACTTTTCTGCCGGAGATGACAACGCTTCTTGCGATGTCGGTTGAGTGGTGACATCCATTGACGGCTCCGGAATTGGCGGGGACGTTGCAGCCGGTGCCAGGGGCGACGCAACGACGGGTGGTGGCGGAGTGACAGTTGCGGCCGGAGGCGGTGTGGGCAACTTTTCTGCCGGGTATGACGGGGCCTCCTGCGTCATGGCCTGTGGTTCGTCAATATGCTGTTTGGGCTTAATGTCTACCAGCACCATATCATAGGCCAAGATGGCCGCCATAATGATAAGAGCGATAAGGCCGGCCAGTTTTTTTCTGAGTGTCCTGTGCGGTTGCGAGGGACGGCTGATACCTATCGGTGAAAGGTTGGAGGGGGCCTTCACATGCTCTAAAAGGACCTTGAAGGATTTGCCCTTGCAGGAATTGCGCAGGGCCTCTTCGGCCAGAATGTTGATGAGGCGGATGTTACCGCAGGTAGCCTCGTGTATTCTGGTAACGGCCTCCGCCGAAAAGACGCCGGCCTGTTTATCGTCTGGTATACCGGCGACAGCAAGCCGAAAGGCGAGATAGCGGGCCGTATCGTCGCGGTCAAGTGGTTGCAGGGTATAGGTGAATTGCTTCAGGGGCTCGGCACGGATGGTGATGAATTGTTCCGGGTTTGCCGCCAGGGCCAGTCGGCCGGCCAGAACGAACTGCACCCCCCCTCGGGGCTGAGCGTCGTAAGCGAGACGCAGAATGCGATTCAGGACGGTGGGAATTAGCTTTTCCGCGTCGTCGATGATGAACAAAGTGGAACCGCCGTTGTCGGCGCGATCGGAGATCAGACGTAGGATTTTTTCGAAGAGTTTGACCCCCGCTAAGTGTTTAACGTCCTTTTCGCCCAAGGCCAGGGCAAGACTGCGGCCCTTGTCGTCAAAGGTGCCTGAAGGTTCCGACAGCAGGACAACCGTTTGGGGCAAGCGTATTTTTTCCCGTATTAGCTGACACAGGAGCGTCTTGCCTGAGCCCTCCTCGCCGCTGAGATGGATCAAGTTCATGCCGCTGGCAAGATCTTCCAGAACGTGCTGTAATACTTTTTCCCGCCCGCCACCCGGAAAAAAAATATGGGTATCTGGTGGTGCGGAAAAAGGATCTTGCTTGAGCTTGTAATGCCCGAGATACATATCAGCCAACCTCGCTAGAGTTCGAAAATAACCTTAGTTCTTGCCTCACTGCTGTCTCATACATAGTCGAAAAAACCAAATAAATAAAGGTTCTGAGAGCTATTTGTGTTATAATCATTCTCCAAAAACAAACAGCGGGCCCTCGCATGGACATACTACACTCATTGCTCAATGAACTTAAACAGGAATTTTCCGGATCAGCAAAAAGGACACGGAATACTTCGCTTGAGTTCAGTCTTGTTATTTCGGTATCTCATTGTTAATATTGGCAACAACTCAATACGAGCAAACAATAAGTCAGGATTTGGAACAATGTGCTCCTTGAAAAAGTGTCTGGGGGTTTGTTTCATAGCTTATAATTCTTCATTTATAAAAAAGTTACAACAATGAAAAAGCCAGGTTATCTTCTATTGTTCTCTATTGTTCTCGTTATTGCGTTTGTCGGTGGCATCAGGGTCAATCAATTTGGAGCCAGCCACAACACCCCCGACACCGGGGCGCGGCGGATTCTGCATTATGTTGACCCAATGAACCCCGCCAACACCTCTGCAGAACCCGGCATCGCACCCTGCGGCATGCCAATGGAAGCTGTCTATGCAGACGACGACATGTCCGGCAACAAAGCGCCTGCAGTTCTTGGTACGGTTAAAATCAATCAATTGAAACAACAAAGCATAGGCGTCCAAACCGGCGAAGTCGTGAAAACCGCGGAGACCGCCCAAATCCGGGCCTTGGGTCGTATCGTCCCCGACGAAAACCGGGTTTACGCCTTGATTGCCGGCACGGATGGCTGGATGGGAGAAGTGCACGGGAGCACCACAGGCAGCATGGTAAGCAAAGATCAACTCATGGCTAAAATCAAAATTTACAATTATGATTTTTATACCTGGCAGCAGCGATATCTTACCGAACTCGGCAATTCGGGGCGCAGGCGGGTGTTCGTATCAACCACTTCCGGAGCCTCGGAACAGTTGCAAAAGATACTGGAGGCCGAGAAAAAGGCCGGCGCTCTTCTCCCCGATGTCGGAGGTCCTATTGCGCTGCCTTCGGAGGCCTCGCCAAACAAAATGAAAAACATGGCCGCGGAAGGCGACACCGGGCTTCCCTTCATCCGCGAAGATGACATCCTCTATGCCAGCAAGGCCCGACAGGAGTTGCTCAATTTTGGCGTCGGCGAAAGCCAATTGGCACAACTGGCAAAAAGTGGGACATATGTAACCTCTATAGAATTGCGGTCGCCGGCCGACGGCCTCGTGCTTGCCCGTAACGTCACTCCCCGCCAGAGGATTGACCGTGGCACCGAGTGCTTTCGCATCGCTGACCTCAGTAAAGTTTGGATTGAAACCGACATCTATGACACCGAGACGAAATACATCCAACCAGGGTCCATGGCGAGAGTCTCCTTGCCGAAACAGAAGCACTTTTATGCTGCCCGGGTCACTGAAATACTGCCGCGCTTCAATGCAGCTTCACGCACCCTGAAGGTTCGTCTGGAGATGGATAATCCGCAAAACAGCTTCCGACCCGACATGTTTGTCGATGTCGATTTCATCGTCGGTTTGCCGGAAACGCATGTTGTACCGGTAGCGGCGGTTATCGATTCGGGTAAAAACAAGACTGTCTATGTGGTGAAGGGCGAAGGGATTTTCGAACCTCGTATGGTGAAAACGGGCTGGCAATTCAATGATCGGATCGAGATTGTCGAGGGTTTGCAGGCCGGCGAAAAGATCGTCGTATCGGGCAACTTTCTCATCGATTCTGAAAGCCGCATGAAGCTAGCGGCCGCAAGACTGATGACCGATACCGTTGCAAGCCCCGGCAAAGAGCTGCCGATGAACGCATCGGAACCGCCTCCTTCCCATCCGCCACATCCCGCAAAAACCAATACAGCCGACCAGGCAACAATCAAAGACCCGGTCTGCGGCATGACCGTCGACCCGGAAGCCGCCAAGGCAGCCGGACTCAGCGTCGTCACCCAGGGTAAAACCTTCTACTTTTGTAGCCGGGAATGTGTTGACGAATACCACAGGCATGGCCCGCCTGACAGCGGCCCAGCAGCTAGCCAGCCGATGTCCGGCGGAACGCAGGGCTCAGGAGCACACCACCATGATTAACCGTATTATCGATTTTTCAGTCGAGCATCGGTTCATCGTCTTTCTCCTGGTGGCCGCCGCCTGTATTGGCGGCTGGTGGTCGATGCAGCGCCTGGCTCTCGATGCCGTACCCGATCTCAGCGACACCCAAGTCATCATCTATTCCCGGTGGGATCGCAGCCCGGATATTATCGAAGGCCAGGTGACCTACCCCATTGTCAGCACCATGCTCGGTGCACCGAAAGTCAAGACCGTGCGCGGCTTTTCTGACTTCGGCTATTCGTATGTGTACGTCATCTTCGAGGAGGGGACCGACATCTACTGGGCGCGCTCGCGTACCCTGGAATATCTTTCCGGAGTGCTTCCCGGCCTGCCCCAGGGGGTAAAAACCGAGATGGGGCCCGATGCCACCGGTTTGGGTTGGATTTACCAGTATGCCCTGGTGGATAAATCCGGCAAACACACGCTCGCCGACCTTCGTTCCTATCAGGATTGGTATCTGCGCTATTACCTGAAATCGGTTCCCGGGGTTGCCGAGGTGGCACCCATCGGTGGTTTTCGCAAACAATACCAGGTCAATGTCGACCCCAATCGCCTGCAGGCCTATGGTCTTTCCATCGGCAAGGTGGTGGAGGCGGTGCGGGGCGGCAACAGCGAGGCAGCAGGGCGGCTAATCGAATTCGGCGGAACCGAATACATGGTTCGCGGCCGCGGCTATGCCAAGTCCCTTGCCGATTTCGAGAATATTCTCCTGAGCACCAGCGATACCGGCAGTCCGATCCGCGTCAAGGATATCGGCCAGGTGGTTTTCGGGCCCGACCTGCGCCGCGGTGTTTCCGACCTGGATGGCACAGGGGAAGCGGTATCCGGCATCGTGGTCATGCGCCAGGGGCAAAACGCCCTGGAGGTTATTGAACGGGTCAAGAAAAAACTGGCGGAAATAGAACCGGGATTACCGGCAGGGGTGACACTGCTCCCCGTCTACGACCGTTCGGAACTGATCCTTCGGGCTATAGCCAATCTGAAAACAACGCTTATTGAAGTTATTGCCACCGTGGCCCTGGTCATTCTTCTTTTCCTCTGGCATGTCCCGAGCTCCATCGTACCTATTATTACCATCCCGATTGCCGTCCTTTTGGCCTTTATCCCCTTTCAATCGATGGGCATCTCCGCCAATATCATGTCGCTTGGCGGCATTGCCATAGCCATCGGGGCGATGGTCGATGCCTCCATCGTGGTGGTTGAGCAGACCCATAAAAAGCTCGAAGAGTGGCAGCGCACCGGCCGCAAAACAGAATACCGATCTGTAGTCATCGACGCCATCAAACAGGTAGCCGGACCGAGTTTTTTTTCACTCCTGGTGATTGCCGTCTCCTTTCTGCCGATACTGACCCTTGAAGCGCAAGAAGGCCGTCTTTTCAAGCCATTGGCCTATACCAAGACCCTCGTCATGGTCGTAGCCGCCTTTTTGGCCATCACCCTCGACCCGGCGCTGCGTCTCTCCTTTAGCCGTCGACAACCATTCAACTTTACACCCCGCTGGCTCTGCCGGTCAACCAACGCAGTCTTTATTGGGACCATTCATTCAGAGGAGAAACACCCGATCAGCCGCGTCCTGATGGCTCTTTATCGTCCGGTGGCCGAGTGGTCCCTGCGCTTCAAATGGCTGGTTATTGCTGCGGCTCTCCTTATGATGATCGGCACCGTGCCGATTTTTCTAAAACTTGGGTCTGAGTTCATGCCGCCGCTGGAGGAAGGCTCCATTCTCTATATGCCGTCGACTATGCCGGGTATCTCCATCGAGGAAGCGCAGAAACTCTTGCAGGCGACCGACCGTATTATCAAGCAGTTCCCGGAAGTAGAGCGGGTATTCGGCAAGGCGGGGCGCGCCGAAACCGCCACCGACCCGGCCCCCCTGTCGATGCTTGAAACCGTCATCATCCTGCACCCCAAAGAGCAGTGGCGCTCGATCGATACCTGGTACAGTTCCTGGGCACCCCCTTGGCTGAAAACGGTTTTGCGCCGCTTCAGCCCCGATCGCATTTCCCAGGAAGAGCTGATCAGCCAGATGAATGAAGCCCTGCGTCTGCCGGGGCTGGTTAACAGCTGGACCATGCCGATCAAGGGTCGCATCGACATGCTGACTACCGGCGTCCGTACCCCGATCGGCATGAAGATATCGGGGGCGGATGTTGCCGTCATCGAGGCAATCGGCGCACAAATCGAACCCCTCCTGTCGGCCATCAAGGGAACGCGCAGTGCTTTTGCCGAGCGCACCGGCAGCGGTTATTTTCTCGATTTCAAATGGAACCGTGAGCAATTGGCCTTTGCCGGTCTCAGTATGGAGCAGGCCCAGGCGGCCGTCCAAAACGCCATCGGCGGCGAAAACGTCACCAGCACCGTGGAGGGGCGGGAACGCTACACCGTCAACGTCCGCTACCAGCGCGATTTCCGCCTCGACGCTACGGATCTTTGCCGCGTCCTGGTAGCCGATGACACGGGACAAAAACAGATCCCCATCGGTCAGCTTGCGGAAATCGAAGTTGCCCCGGGGCCCTCAATGATCCGCAACGAGGACGGCCTGCTAACCGGATATGTATATGTGGACATGGCCGGACGGGACCCGCAGGGATATATTAAAGAAGCCGACCTGCTCCTTCGCGACAAAGTGCAGCTGCCTCCCGGCTATGCCATCTCCTGGAGCGGCCAGTACGAGGCCATGGCCCGGGTGCAGGAACGTCTCAAGGTGGTATTGCCCCTCACTCTTTTTTCTATTTTTCTGCTGCTCTACATAAATACCCGTTCGACGATCAAAACCTGTATTGTGTTACTGGCGGTCCCTTTCTCCTGTATCGGCGCGGTATGGTTATTATACCTGCTCGGTTATAATATGAGCATTGCCGTCTGGGTTGGCTTGATCGCTCTCTTTGGCGTCGATGCCGAAACCGGGGTGTTTATGCTCCTTTATCTCGACATATCCTACGAGCAGGCCAAAAAAGAGGGCCGGCTGCGTAATCTTGTGGAACTGCGCGCCGCGGTTTTGAATGGGGCGGTCACCCGCCTGCGGCCAAAATTCATGACCACCGCCACCACCTTCCTCGGTCTTCTGCCGATCATGTGGTCGATCGGCACCGGCGCCGACGTCATGAAGCGCATCGCCGCGCCGCTGATCGGCGGTATTTTCACCTCTTTCCTTCTCGAACTGATTATTTATCCGGTAATATTCGAAGCATGGAAGTGGCATAGCGAGGTAAAAAAACAGGTAGACATCGGTGTTCTTGCCAATGACCAGAGCAGAAAGGATGATTAATAATCCACTGATTTCGGAGGAAAATCAATTTGTATACCTCAGACACTCCTCAAGACCCTGCTGACTTTACCAAGTCAAGCCCTGAGCAAACCCTACGCGACAAGGCTATTGAAAGACTCCGGACTCTGGGAGATCTGGAGATTTCAACACTACCACCCGAAGAAATCTGCCGGAGGCTCCATGAACTGAATGTTCACCAGATCGAACTCGAGATCCAAAATGAGCATCTGCGCCAAACCCAGGTGAAACTTGACGCTGCACGGGGCCGCTATTTTGACCTCTATGACTTGGCACCCATAGGCTATCTAACCCTTAATGAAAACGGACTGATCCAGGAGGCCAACCTGACTGCCGCCACCCTGCTGGAGGTGGATCGGGAAGGGCTACTTAATATACCAATTTCCAAGTGGGTCCTGGGCGAAGACCAGGAAATATACTATCTGAACTATAAACGGCTCGTTGCCACCGGATTCCCGCAAGCGTTTGAACTGCGGATGGTAAAAAAGGACAAAAAGGTCTTCTGGGCGCGGCTGAATGCCACCGCGTCCCATAATTCCACCGACGCGCCTTTGTTTCGGATTGTGCTGGATAACATTACCGAACGTAAGGAAGTCGGACAGGCATTGCGGGAGAAAGAGCGATTTTTGCGAACCACGGTAGAGACAACGGCAGACGGATTCTGGGTTGTTAACACTCAAGGCAAAATCATCCAAGTTAATAGCGCCTATTGTCGTATGTCGGGATATACGTTTAATGAACTCCTTACCTTAGACATATCCACACTCGACGCTGTCGAGAAACCGGCGATGACCAAAGCTCGAATCCAGCGGATCATTACCAATGGATCGGAGATATTCTCTACCTTTCATAGAAGAAAAGATGGAAGTATTTTTCCTGTTGAAGTTTCAGTAACGTACATAAAAAACAATCTAGGCGAATTCGTCTGTTTCTGTCGCGACATAACCGAGCGCAGACAAACTCAGATGGCCCTGCAAAAAAAGCGAGAGGATTTGCAGACTATTTTAGACTCTTCACCCATAATGATCTTTCTCAAAGACCGTGAAAACAGGTTTATTCATATCAACAAAACCCTTGCCAAAGTTGCAGGCCTGCCAAAAGAAGCAATAGAAGGTAAAAATGTCATGGAATTTTTTCCCGACAAGGCTCAGGATTATTGGGAGGAAGACAAGGAGGTCATCACATCGGGCAAGGCTAAAAACGGCATAATTAAGCTCATAGAAACGCCAAACGGCCCACTGTGGGTGCAAACCGACAAAATTCCTTACAAAGACCGCGACGGGGAGATAATCGGCATTATCGGTTTCTCCGTCGACATCACCGAGAGAAAACTCGCTGCCGATCGACTTCAGACTCTCAACGATGAGCTGGAACAACGCGTTGAGGAACGCACCCGTGAACTCCAAGAAACGCACATCCAATATCTGCATGCGGAAAAGCTTGCGGCAATCGGCAAATTGTCGGCCTCGATAGCCCATGAATTCAATAACCCGCTGCAAGGCATCATGGCTGTACTCAAGGGTTTGAAAAAAAGAGCCATCCTGGAAGAGGAGGACAGAGAGCTGCTGGACGCAGCGATAGACGAAAGCAACCGGATGAAAAAATTGATCCGCAGCCTCCAGGATTTTAACCGTCCTTCTTCGTGCGCAAAAGCTGTCATGGACGTACAAAAAACCATCGATTCCCTCCTGTTATTACATAAGAGCGATTTTAAAAACAAACGGATCTCGGTGCAGCTGAACCATGCCAAACGTTTACCTCAAATCATCGCAATCCCGGACCAGATCAAACAAGTCTTCCTCAATCTGTTGACCAATGCAGCCGATGCCTGCCAGCTGCCCGGCGGGGTCATCACGGTCAGCACTTGGCAAGAGGATGACAAAGTGGCAATCTCCATTCAAGATACCGGCATCGGCATTCAGCCTGAACACATGGGCTTTCTCTTTCAACCATTCTACACCACCAAACCGGAGGTCAAAGGAACCGGGCTGGGTTTGTCGGTCTGCCATGGCATTGTCAAAAATCATCAGGGAGAGATACGGGTTGAAAGCCAGCCGGGAAAAGGCGCGACCTTTACGGTCCTCCTTCCTGCTCAGGGGCATGAGGCCGCTCAAACAAGCGCATAAGACCCGGCTGACTGTGACGAAAGGATTGTAACGGCAATGGACAACAAGGACAGATCAGAAGTATCCATTTTGTTTGTTGATGATGAGGAAACTATCAGGAAATCCTCAGCTCGGGAACTTCGTCTGGAGGGTTTTACCGTCACCACCGCAGCAGGCGGCAGTGAAGCTATCAACGCTCTGCAGAACAAACAATATGATGTGCTGATTACCGACCTGATGATGCCCGACGTTGATGGTTTTGCCGTACTCAAGGCTGCCAAGAAACTGGTGCCGCTGACCAGCGTCATCATTCTCACCGGTTATGGCGATATGCACTCCGCTATCGATGCCTTGCGCCTCGGAGCCGATGATTTTACCCTCAAACCCTGCGAGGTTGAGGAACTTGTCCTGAGGATTCGTCGTTGTCTTGAGAAGCGTAGTCTCCTGCAATTGCTGACGGCGCAGAAACTCCAGCTGGAAAAGGTAAAAGCCGAACTCATTCGCTCGCAAGAAGACTTGGAGCAGCGGGTGCAGGAACGAACCACCGAACTGCACGAATCAAACATTGCCCTGAAAGTGTTGCTGAAAAAAAGGCAAGAAGACCGCACGCAGCTAGCGGAGCAGGTTCTTGCCAATACCACCAAGCTGGTTGACCCTTATCTTGATCGGCTGAAGGAATGTCGATTGACCGATCAGCAACAGGTGTTGGTTGATATCCTTCGCGCCAACATTAACGAACTGACCTCCCCTTTCACCAGTAATTTTTCAAGCAAACTGGTTCGGCTTACCCCGGTAGAAATTCAGGTTGCCAATCTTGTCAAACTCGGCAAGAGCTCCAAAGAAATTGCCGGAATTATGCACCTTGCTCCGGGAACGATCAGTATTCATCGAAAAAATATCAGACGAAAACTCGACATCACCCACCAAAAAACCAACCTCCAGACCATTCTTTCCATCAATTCTTGACGGTTTCGCAAAAAGAGGAAAATCGCCGGTTTTGTCATTTCGAGCGCAGCGAGAAATCTCCGGAATAATTAAGAGATTTCTCGTCGCTCTGCTCCTCGAAATGACAGAAATTGACTTCTTGCGAAACCATCAATTCTTAATTCTATGAATATATTTTCTATCCATTATCTATCTCATCATACTCCATTGTCTTTTCCTAGGTTCAAGGCTAATTTGCCCAAGTATAGAGGAAGTCCAAAATGTTTATCAGGGAAAAATTGTTGAAGGATTAACCACCATGGAAGGCAAATCAATACTGGTTGTCGACGATGAAAAGACCATTCTCGATTGCCTCGCCAGAGATCTGAGGCTTGCCGGTCTCAAAGTGACCACAGCGGTGAACGGAGAAGAAGCTATTGCCAAGATCAAAAACAGTGTTTTTGATCTTGTGACGACCGACCTGGCAATGCCGATACGGGATGGTTTCCAGGTGGTGAAGGAGGCGAAACAGATGAGTCCGCAGACCATGGTAATAGTTCTGAGTGGTGACGCGGTCTCTGAATCAGCCGTTGATGCGTTCCGCCTGGGTGCCGATGATTTTCTCCAGAAACCGTGTGACACCGATGAGCTCCTTTGTAGGATATCCAACTGCTTTGCCAAACAGGAGATGCTGAGAAAGATAGCCTTGTATGAAAAGTTTCTGCCGATGTGCAGTTACTGCGAGAAGTTACAGGACAAACGGTCAGGAGACTTTAACAAAGTCCAAAATTTCTAAGATGCAATGATTACAGAAGGTCGCAAGAAGCAAATTTGGTATTATGCGTAATAATAACATATTGTTATGCAATAATAATTTTATTAAAAAATTTACACTTTCCCTTTACATCATTATCAAGACTTATTATCATTAAACCAATCCGCCACAGGGTGGTATCAGAAAATAACCTGTGTTTGAATGTTTCAGGGAGGAAAGGTTGGCTTGCAGCCAGCCTTAAAAAGGTAAAGAGAGCACAATGCAACCGTTAAGGAGGTAGTTTAATGAAAAAATTCTTTTCTGTAACAGCAATCGTCGGGGTGATGATGGCTGTGGCGATTGGCGCAAGCGCTGCGCAGAACACAGGACCGGGTGGTACGACAGGCCAACCTGTAGTCAACCAACCGCAAATTATTACCGGCGAAAACGACCAAAGGCTCATAACCAACGACATGAACGCCCTGCAACGGCTGGCTATACAGCAAGCCGTGAAGAAACGAGCTCTTGCCAAACGCAATGAATTACTGCGGGAGGCCGCAAACCAGGGAGAACCACAGACCGGAACGAATTAGCGAATCCTGAATCCTTTTAGCCCATACGCATAAAAGGATTTCTAATCATTCTTTGTGGACACATTTTTCTTTAATGGAGGAGATTATTATGAAGCGACACTGTCTACACGACCCTCTGGGAATAGTATTTCTCATGGCCGTTTTTTACTGGGGCATCGCCCCGCCACATGCCGGGGCTGCAACCGCACCGGTTACTCCGGCTCCTTTTGCTACGATTCGCAGCACGGGCGATGCCGATATCAATGGCTGGGCGAACTGGGCGAATAGCCCACCCTTGCGAAAATTTGTTGATGATTTGCCGGGTTACTGTAATGACAAAACAGGAGCACTGATTGGCGGAGGAACTGGTACCTCCACTCTTCATCAATGCATCCCGGTTGCCGTTCCCAACACGACGCTTTATCCCGGCTCGGACTATTATGAGATCGAGGTCATTCAGTACCGCGAGCAATTGCACTCCGACCTTCCTGCTGTTGTCGGTGCAAAAGATGTTCCCGGGTCAACTGGAGGCACCTTATTACGCGGCTACCGCCAGACCTTCAATGCAGGACTTGGCCTCGGCTTCGCAAACACCCACCCGATTTATACACCGCACTATTTAGGTCCGGCAATAGTCGCCCAAAAAGACCGACCGGTGCGCATCAAATTTACCAACAAACTGCCGATCGATCTCGCTGGCAACCTGTTCCTTCCAATAGACACCTCGATTATGGGTTCCGGCCCTGGACCCGATACCATTCGGCCTTGGATAGAATTGAACGTAGATCGAACAGCCGCATCTCCACAGGATTCTGAATTATGCCGGGACCAACCTACAACCTGCTTTACTCAGAACCGTGCAGATCTCCATCTGCATGGCGGACGCACCCCATGGATAAGCGACGGGACGCCACATCAGTGGATCACTCCTGCGGGCGAATCTACTGCTTACGACAAGGGCGTCAGCGTCGCCTATGTTCCTGACATGTGGTTCAGTTCAGTAGACGGATCAACCATTGAAAGCTGTTCCGGAAAAACATTTTGTAGTGCAGCCAATGCCACCAACAATCCCGGAGACGGTGCCCAGACCTATTATTATACCAATGGGCAAAGTGCCAGGCTGATGTTCTACCACGACCATGCCTGGGGAATTACCCGCCTTAATGTATATGCCGGCGAGGCCGCACCTTATATTATAACCGATGCGGCTGATACTGCTCTAGTGAACGTGCTCGGTCCTCAAGTGGCAGCCAATACCATTCCTCTGGTTATTCAGGACAAGACCTTCGTAAATGCCAATACGAATAGTCCGACTGATGTTCTCAAGACAGATCCAACCTGGATATGGGGAAGCCAACCGGGTACTATTTCGCCTTGGACCGTTGGTGGTGGACCAGTTACCGGCGATTTGTGGTGGCCACACATCTACGTGCCTGCCCAAAACCCCTTTCAGATGGACGGCGCCAACGATTATGGCCGCTGGCATTACGGACCATGGTTCTTTCCACCCGCTACACCTACATACGGGACGAAAGCAAATCCCTATGCCAATCCCGCTCTTGGCCTTGCCAATCAACCTCCGGAAGTACCGGATATTCCCAATCCTTCTTGGGGAGCTGAAGCGTTCCTCGATACACCGCTTATCAATGGTACTGCGTATCCAAAACTGGCAGTGACGCCGAATAAGTATCGTTTTCGGATTCTCAATGCGGCGCATGACAGATTCTTCAACCTGAAATTTTTTGTAGCTGATACTACAAACACAAATCCTAATCTTGGATCGACAGGAACCATTCATCAACCAGGTTTTCCAGCCCCGGCTGTTGTGCCAACTGGTACGGAAGTCGCTATGATTCCTGCTACTCTTGCAACTGCCGTTGTAGCAAATAACGAAGGTTTCGACTGGCCGGCAGATGGTCGCGAGGGCGGCGTGCCCGATCCGGCTACCAGAGGTCCAGCGATAGTGCAAATCGGTAACGAGGGCGGCTATCTGCCGACTCCGGTAGTGCTTCTCAATCGTCCGATCCAATGGAATACCGATCCCACACTCTTTAATGTAGGAAACGTACTGGACCAGAGGGAGGGTGGTGGCACACTGATGTTGGGGCCGGCTGAACGAGCCGATATCATTGTTGATTTTAGCAATTTTGCCGGAAAAACCCTTATTCTCTACAACGATTCCCCGGCACCGGTTCCGGCTCTCGATCCTCATTACGATTATTACACAAATGCTCCGATTCGTTCCGACATCGGCGGTGCACCTGAAGCCTATCCAGGAGCCGGTATATCTACGCCGGCTGGTTATGGCCCTAATGTTCGTACCTTGATGAAGATAGAGGTTAGTGGATCTGGCGGCAGTGCACCGGTCAATGATTACGATACCGCATACGTGGGTGCCCTGACTACTGCCTTTACAGGCACTACGGGGATCTTCGCCAAATATCAAGAACCAATCATCGTTGGCCAAACAGCCTACAACGCAAACTATGGGAAAACTTTCCCGACAACTTGGCCCAACTGGGGTTACTCGAGAATCTCCGACACCTCACTCAGTTATATGACCCCGAATGGTTCCTTGGTTTCCAATTATCCCAATGAACCCAAGGCGATCCATGACGAGATGAACTCAGTATTTGAGGAATATGGGCGACTCAGTGCAAAACTCGGTCTGGAGATTGGCAGGACCAATGCCGGTACTGCAACCTTTACCATGCAAAACTTTGTAGACCCACCCACCGAAATAGTAGCGAAAGACCAAGTGCAAATCTGGAAGATCACCCATAATGGTGTGGACACCCATCCCGTCCACTTCCATCTATTCGAGGTCCAACTCCTTAACCGAGTGGCCTGGGACGGTTTCATCCGCCAACCCGACCCCAATGAAATCGGCTGGAAGGATACCGTGCGCATGAACCCGCTGGAGGACACCATAGTCGCTCTACGGCCACTCACAGTGCCTACACCCTTTAACGTCCCCAACAGCGTACGGCCGTTAAACCCGGCATATCCGCTGGGTGCAAGAGATGCCGGATTCAGCAATCTTGATCCGGTTACCGGTAATAGAACGACAACACCTACCCTCAACGAAGTCGTCAACTTCGGCCATGAGTACGTGTGGCACTGCCATATCCTCAGTCATGAGGAAAGTGACATGATGCGGGCTGTTGTTCAGAATGCCGATAGCTTGCTGTATACCGACAATGGGACTGCTGGTGGCTTCTGGGAATGGAACAGGGGTGATTGGACTCAAATCGCAACTACTGATCCTACCAGCGTTGTAGCCTCAGGAACACATGCATACGCGAAGATGACTGATGGTTTGTATGAATGGAATGGCTATGCTTGGAAGAAAATTAGTACCAACCCGACCACTATGGTAGCGTCGACAGCCGGTTTGTATGCGTACCACTCCGGACATGGAATATATTACTGGAACGGCAGTACGTGGACGCAGATCCATACAGCCGCGGTAGCCGCGGTGACCAATATGGTGGCGTCGGGATCTGGTTTGTATGCCGACTTTACCGGTGCCAATTCTGGACTCTATTATTGGAACGGTACTGCATGGTCGAGAATTAATGCGGCCCATCCGACCAGTATGGTGGCGTCGGGATCTGGTTTGTATGCCGACTTAACTGGTGCCAGTTCCGGTCTCCATTATTGGAACGGCACTGCATGGTTGAGAATTAATGCGGCCCATCCGGTCAACATGGTGGCTTCTGGATCTTACTTGTATGCAACCTTCGCTGGATTAGGGGTTTACCAATGGAACGGCACGGCGTGGACAAAAATGAATGCAAACATTCCTACCGCTATGGCACCCTCCGGACCGGATTTTTATGCGAAGTTCACTGGACTAAATCCAGGACTCTATAAGTGGAAAGGGAACCAAAACTGGACCAGAATTAGTACATCCACGGCGGAAGGCATAACAGCGTCTGGGTCAATTCTCTTTGCACGCTTCACAGGAGGCGGTGTGCAGAAATATGAACTCGGAAGCTGGAGTCTTCTGTTGAATAGCACTCCCGTTACAAACATGGTTGCAGGATTCTAACCTTCCAAATTTTCCTATTTACCTTTGCCCCAGGCATGACGGCGCAATTGCCGACATGCCTGGGCTTTTCATATTCATGATGTCGCTTTAAGGGGGTATCGTTTTCGTTATTCTGTAAATTGTTGCAGGACTATTATAAAGTGGTAATCATACATTCAAATTCTGATGCAAAATGCAACAAGATCCCCAGAAGGTCTTTGTGATTAACCTCTTCATCCGGAGAAAACCAGTGAATAAATTAATTTGGATTTTCTTGAGCACGTTGTTATTCGTTTTTTCTACAAGCCAAGCCGCAGATCTTATACAAGAAAATGAAAAAGGTGAATTTTCTGCACAACTGAACAGCGTAAAACTGTCGGACCTTACCAAGTTCATCGAAGAAAAGTACGGTATTGAGTTTAAGAGCAAGGATGCGGAGCTCCAAAATCCCATAACTCTTTCTTTTAAAAATGTTAATGCAGAGCAAATGTTAAAAAAAATCCTCGCAGGAAGCAATTTTGTATTTACCTACAACAAGGCCGGAAAGGTTACAGCAGTGACTCTGTTACAGGCCGGCCACAAAAAGCCAATTGCATCAAGCAATCAGACTACAATCAAAGATAAGGATCCTCAAATGCCAACAGAGATTCCGCAAGTTGGCGCAGACACATCCGAGCAAATTTCAACTTTTCAGGAGGAGCCGAATTCCCAACCGGATGAGATCACCTCTTTTAAAATTGTGCCAAATGCCCCCCCACCTGGAGACGAGCAAGGTAACGGGAAGATGAACGAGCCAGATGAAATTACATCTTTTAAAATCATCCCAAACGCACCTCCTCCTGGAAATTAAGTGGACTGGATTAGATTGTTAACATACACGGCGCATCCGAAATGCATTCTTTTCTTTTAAAATCAGGAAAACAATATGAAAAGATCAACTCTTCACCTTGTATTAATTGCATTCATCCTGGCGATAGCCGGAATAGTCCAAGCCCAAGACGACATCCAAAAGTCCCCATCATGCATGCACTGCGGCATGGACAGGGCCGCCTTTGCCCATAGCCGTATGGTCGTCGCCTACGATGACGGCACAACGGTCGGCACCTGCAGCATTCACTGCCTGGCGATCGACCTGATCATAAACATGGGTAAGACTCCCAGTTCGATAAAGGTAGGAGACTTCAACAGTAAAGAGCTGATCGATGCAGAAAAGGCTTTCTGGGTCATTGGCGGCAAAAAGCCCGGAGTCATGAGCAAACAGGGCAAATGGGCCTTTGCCAAGAAAGAGGATGCCGAGGCGTTTGTCAAAGACAACGGTGGAAATATGGCAACCTTCGATGACGCGATGAAAGCCTCCTTTGAAGGTATGTATGCCGATGTTAAAATGATCAGGGAAAAACGACAAATGAAAGGTCATGTCCATCAGTAAGAGGGTTCAATTCTCAGGAGGCGTGGTTATGGCTGTTTTTCGGGTGATCGTTGTTTTGGTTTTGCTGCTCTCGGTCTTGCCGTCGACCGGTGAATCTTCGCCGGTGACTCCGACAAAAACCGACAAATGCCCGGTCTGCGGCATGTTTGTCGCTAAATACTCGAGTTTTCTTGCGCAGATCATTTTCACAGATGGTTCCTATGCCCTGTTTGACGGAGCTAAGGATATGTTTAAATACTTTTTCAGTTTGAGGAAGTATAATGCGGCAAAAAATCCAGCAGATATCGCCTTCATCTACGTCATGGATTACTACAGCATGATCCCCATAGACGGCCGCACCGCCTGGTATGTCATCGGCAGTGACGTCTTCGGTCCCATGGGGCGCGAGCTCATGCCGTTTGCCAAGGAAACCGATGCCCGGGAATTTATGAAAGATCATGCCGGCAAAGAAGTTGTCCCTTTTACTGCGGTAAGCCCTGAGATAATCAAGGGCCTGGACTGATTGTGCAGCGGAAATCGAATTTCTTTGTCAGTGCCCTTGGCTTGGCAACCCTGATGCTCGGCTTGATGTTTCTCGATGCAAACCTGAGCCGACGGATTGATGCACCGGGGGCACGCCAGCGTCGGGAAATCGTCAAGGTGCTGGCACTCACCGATTTATGCCTGGTTACCGAGGCGCGCTACACCCGCCACCCCAGTATGGCCGATCTGCATACACCGTTTCAAGAGCATCCGCTGTCTCTCGAACATTTTCCGTCGGGCTCCTTCATTGCCGTACCACCCAAATTACAAGGAAATGGCGAACTGTGAATATGCGCGCCATTGCCAAACAACGCTATATTCTCGACCTTGTCCTCTCGTCCATGGCAAGAAGAAAGGGCAAGAATATCGCCCTGGTGTTGGTCTATACCTTCGTGCTGTTTCTTTTGGCCTCTGTGCTCTTTTCCGTCGAATCACTAAAGAAAGAAGCGAAGTTGATCCTCCAGGATGCCCCGGAGATGACGGTTCAGCGACTGACCGCCGGACGGCAGGATCTCATTCCAACAAACTATAGAGAGTCGATCAGCACAATCAGGGGCGTTCAGTCGGTCGAGGGGCGATTGTGGGGTTACTATTATGACGCGCTCAGCGGCGCCAACTTCACTCTCATGGTTAACGCCGCGCTCAACGACAAAATGAGCGAGATTGTTATCGGTACAGGCGTTGCGCGAAGGAACAGCACCGACAGCACCATGCGGTCCTTAGGCAAGAACGATATCATCCCCTTCAAGACCTCCGACGGCTCGGTTTTGCCCTTGACGGTCAAGGGGTTCTTGCCCTCTGTTTCGGAACTGGTTACCGCCGACCTCATCCTGGTATCGGAGAGCGATTTTCGCAGGATCTTTGCCATAGAAAAGGGCCTTGTCACCGACCTGGTGCTGAAGGTCAAAAACACTAAAGAACTGACCACGATTGCCACCAAGATCACTCAGATCCATCCCGATACCCGGCCCATAGTGCGCGAAGATATCCTTCGAACCTATGACGCAATTTTCGACTGGCGCGGCGGGGTGACCATGATGGTACTGTCGGGCGCACTCTTTGCCTTCGTCATCCTTGCCTGGGACAAGGCAACCGGCCTCAGTGCCGAGGAAAAACGGGAGATCGGTATTCTCAAGGCAGTCGGCTGGGAAACCTCGGATATTCTCATGATGAAATTCTGGGAAGGTGCGGCGATATCTCTGAGCGCATTTTTCCTCGGGATACTCCTTGCGTATTGTCATATTTTTCTCGCCTCTTCAATACTCTTTGCACCGATGTTGAAAGGCTGGTCGGTCCTCTATCCGCATTTTCGTTTGACTCCCTACATCAATGGCTACCAGATAGCGACCCTGTTCTTTTTAACGGTTATTCCCTATACCGTCGTCACCATTGTGCCTTCCTGGCGGTCCGCCACCATCGACCCGGATTCCGTGATGAGGATGTAGCGGCATGATTCATCTCGACAATATCCGCAAGGTCTTCAACGCCGGCAAGCCCAACGAATTTGTGGCCATCGACGGTGTTCATCTGACTATTGAGGCGCAGCGGGCGACTGCCTTGAAGGGGCCGAGCGGCTCAGGAAAAACCACGCTGCTCAGCATCTTAGGCTGTATGGCAAGGCCCACATCCGGAAGAATCACCCTGAAGGATCGTGAACTGTCGAGTCTGCCCGAACGCTTTCTCACGGAAATCAGAAGAGAGACCTTCGGCGTCATCTTTCAGCAATTCAATCTTATCAAAGGCATCACTTCCTTGGAAAATGTCATGATCCCCGCCTATCCCAAGGGTGAAAAATTTGCTTCTCTAAAGAAAAGGGCTATGGACCTACTCGATCTGTTGAACCTTGCCGACAAGGCGCAGGCAAAGGTGGAGTGGCTTTCCGGGGGGGAGGCACAACGAACGGCAATTGCCAGGGCACTGATCAACAATCCGGCGATCATCATCGCCGATGAACCGACTGCGCATCTCGACAGCCGGCTTTCCCTGGAGTTTATGGAGATCATGCGGCGCCTGAAAAAAGAGGGGAAAACCATCCTCATTGCCAGCCATGATCCAATCGTCTATGAATCGGAGGTAATCGACCGGATCGTTGCGATGCGAGATGGCAAGTTGATCACCCATGGGGATGGCCGATGATGTTTCATCCCGGCATTTTCGCTTTGCTGCTCGGCTCCGGCCTGACTGCGGCCATGCTCTGTTATTCCGCCTATGAGGGCTTGCGAATTATTCGCAGTTGGGACATCGACAGCGGCAGCGAGGGGCAACTGGAACTTGAGCGAAAAACCTATCTGATCTCCACGGTCATGAGCTATGCCATGGGGTTTCAGCTGCTGTCCCTGTTTCTCTTTATTTACACCGCCGATACCCTCAGCCCACTTTTTATCGGGGCCATGTGTGCAGCCGGTAGTCTCAAGGTCAATGGCTTCGGTTATCCGACACTCATGGTAAAAATATGTAGTTGCCTGCTTGCCGGTTTGTGGCTCATCGTCAACACTACCGATAATAAGGCCCACGATTATCCCCTGATCCGCATAAAATATTGGCTGCTGCTGCTCATCGCCCCCTTGTTGCTTATCGAAACCACTCTTCAGGGCTTGTATCTCCTGAGCCTGCGGCCGAACATCATTACCTCCTGCTGTGCGGTGCTCTTCAGCACCGACGCCGATACCGCCATGTCCGAGCTTCTTGCCCTGCCCCATTGGCTATCACAGGCAATATTCTTTGTCAGTGCGCCAATCACCCTGGCAGCAGGACTATACGTGTATCTGAAAGCAAAAGGCGCCATTCTTTTCGCCATCGCCACACTCTGCCATTTTGTCATCTCGATTGTCGCGCTCATCTCGTTTATCAGCATCTATGTCTACGAGCTGCCGACCCACCACTGCCCGTTCTGTCTTCTGCACCAGGAGTATGGCTACGTTGGTTATTTCCTGTATGCGGCCATTCTTGTCGGCGCCATAAGCGGTATGGGAGCCGGCGTCATCCATCCGTTTCGTTCCATCGCCAGCCTGCACCATTTGATTCCCCCTATGCAGAAAAAACTGGCAATGCTTTCGCTGTCGGCAACCCTTGTTTTTATGCTGATCGCCGGCTATGCCATCCTCTTTTCCAACCTGAGCATGGCGGCGCAGTAATTCCATTTCTAAATTAAGCGTTAACTTCAGCGGCTGCGTTGTGCGGCTCCTCGCCGTACTTCTTTATACTGTCTCGTCGCTGCTCGCTTGCCTTTTCGTTTCCATCTTGATTTAGAAATGGAATAACCTCTACGACTGAGAAACTCGGTAAACCTCTTCGATGGTTGTTACCCCCTGCAAAACTTTCATAGCTCCGTCTTTTTGCAAGGTGATCATGCCGTTTTCTATGGCCCGCTTTTTTATCTGATTGGCATCGGAAGTATGGAGGATAAGGGCCTTCATATCCTGATTCATAAGCATCAGTTCATATATGCCGCAACGGCCTTTATAGCCTGTGTGGTGGCATTGGGCGCAGCCTTTGCCACGGTACACTTGGCGATTCTGTGATTCTTCCACGCCAATCCCAATCAGTTGCAGCATGTCCGGAGGAGCTTCATATTCCTCCTTGCAATTGGAACAGATTATTCGCACCAAACGTTGGGCAAGCACGGCATTGACGGAAGAGGCAATGAGAAAGGCTTCGATTCCCATATCGCGTAATCGGGTAATGGCACCGGCTGAATCATTGGTATGCAGAGTAGAAAAAACCAGATGGCCGGTCAGCGCCGATTGAATGGCAATCTCCGCGGTTTCGCTATCGCGTATCTCCCCCACCAGGATAACATCCGGGTCCTGTCGGACGATGGATCTCAGGCCGGAGGCAAAGGTAAGATCGATCTTGGGGTTCACCTGCACCTGCCCTATGCCGCTGATACGATATTCGATCGGGTCTTCAATAGTAATAATGTTGATATCGGTATTGTTAATTGCCGAGAGAGCCGCATAGAGGGTTGTGGTTTTGCCGGAACCAGTCGGCCCGGTGACCAGCACAATGCCGTTTGGCACCCTTATGGCTTTGCTGAATGGAACAAATCGATCCTCCGGCATACCCAGATCGGTAAGCGAGATCAAAACCGACGATTTCTTCAGCAACCGCAGCACCACCCGCTCACCGAATGCTGTAGGCAGAGTGGAAACCCGAATATCTATCTCCCTATTGGCAACCTTCAATTCGATCCTGCCATCCTGCGGCAATCTCTTTTCGGCGATATTCAATTTCGCCATAATTTTTACCCTGGAGATAAGCGCCGACTGGACATGTTTCGGCGGACTCAACATATCGTAGAGAATACCGTCAAGGCGTTCCCGGATTTTCAGGCTATTCTGATACGGTTCGATATGAATGTCGGAGGCATTATCGCGAACAGCCTGTGAAAACATGAGATTGACCAACCGGATAACCGGGGAGTCACTGGTATCGTCGAGGAGATCGCCGATCTCCTCGATTTCCGAAAACAACCTCTCCGGGTCTTCATCGTCAATGTCCTGCATTACCTCGTCCGCCGAGGTTTGCGTCATATCATAGGCAAAGTTTATCGCATTGAGAATCTGCTGACTGGTAGCAAGCACGGTATGAACCATGGGCAATGCAAGAATGCTTTTAAGGTCATCAAGGGCTTGAAAGGTGTAGGGATCGTTGATTGCAATATATTCTTCGTCCGTCGTGAATATCGGTACCATTTTATACTGTTTGAGAAAACTGATGGAAACCTGTTCAGTGAAATCGGTTTTAATATCGGACGGCAAGGATTTGCGAACCTCCATCGCAAACTGCCGGCCAAGCGCCTGCAGAATATCGATTTCATCAACGACCCTGTTTTTTACAAGTATCTCCCCCAGCAAACCACCACTGTTTTTTTGTTCTTCAAGGGCGGATTCAAGAGCTGCCGGCAATAATCCAGCCTCTTCTGTGAGTATTTGTCCTATTTTCACCATATGCGGGGCAACGGATGCTGGGTTAATGAAGTAAAGATCATTGGCTTAGAGGCTTCATTTGCTTTTGCCATTCTTCTTCATTCTCTCAAGGTTTTCCATGGCAAGTTCACGAAGAGTCATGCCTGTTTTGTCGGGATCATTGGTTTTGTCGGCAACAGCATCACTGCCTCCGGCAAGAATTTCCTGATACATTTTTATTGCCGAATCATTCCGCCCTTCCTTTTCATAAATGACGCCCATATTCATCATGGCATACGGATTGGCCGGATCAATTTCCAGAACCTTCAGAAAGAGCATTTTTGCCTTGCTGAAATCTCCAGCCTGCATGCTTTCATATCCCTTCATGAGAAGTTTATTGGTATGTTCAAGGGTGGTTGTTTCATTCATTTTCTCTTCAACCGACGGCAATGTCTGGCCCATCTGCGCTTCTTTTTTCAGAGTGACGGATATTGCATCGGCCGGATTACGAACAATCCGCGGGGTAATGAAGATGAACATATTGGTCTTTCGATCGGTTGTGCTGTGGGTCCTGAAAAACCAACCCAGCAAAGGAATATCTCCAAGAAGCGGAATTTTCCAATCCTTTACAGTTGCATCCTGACCAATTATTCCGCCTATGACAACGGTATCATTATCATGCAGGATAACCGTTGTGGTGGCCGTTCGTTTAAAGGTGGTTGGTGTGTCTCCTGCATCTTTCAGTCGCACCACCTCCGTGAGAATTTCTAAACGCAAGGTGTTTGCCTGATTTATATGCGGAGTGATAGACAGTTTGGTAGCGACATCTTTATATTCATACTGGGTATAGTCGAGTTGACTGGCGTTGGTGTTCTTGCTGGTTATAAACGGGACGTTTTCGCCAACGGATATCTCCGCTTTCTTGTTGTCGGTGGTGAGAATCTGCGGAGTAGCAATGACATTGACATCGGAATTGGTTTTAACAGCCTTGACAATCGCCGCAATATTAGGAAATGTAACGCCGCCAATTTTTATACCCTGTTTGAGTATCCCCGCAGAATAGCCGCTCGGCAATACCGGCGTATCGCTGGCAATCCCACTTAACATCTTATAACCAGTCTCCCCACTGAATCCACTGACAAGTGTTCCTGTACTGTCGGAGAAGCTTCCGCCGGCGGCCCACTCTACGCCGACATCCAAGGAGTTGTCGGCATCAACTTCCATGATAAGGGCTTCAAGATAGACCATGCGCCTGGGGATATCCAACTGTCGTATGACATCCTCCAACACCACGTATTCATCTTTAGTTGCGGTAATAATAAGAGAATTGGTTTCTTCGTCGGCCATCACCTGGACATTCTTGGAAATTGCCGCAACCTTTCCGGTATTGCCTTCGTCCGGCTTGGCCTGTTTTTCCGGAAGCACGTTGAGTACCTTGGCCATTTCCACAGCTGTGCCGTTTTGCAGATAATAAACGTGGATGTTCCCTTCGGAACGCTGTACCTCGGTGTCAAGCAGCGTAATTAAATTTCGGACCCGGCCCATTTCACTGGCATTGGCAAAGATGATGAGGGCATTGACACGTTCGTAGGGAACAACTTTTATACTGTCACCAACCGCTCCTTCAGCCGTTTTTTTAGCTCCCCCACTGTTTTGATAGATGGTGGTAAAGATCTTTGCAAGCGCTGTTGCCGAGGCATTTTCCAGTGGAATTACCGCGAAATCATCCTCCCTCGATTCGACATCAAGAGCCTTAATGATAGCCAGTAATTTTTGAATATTTGAGAGTGTCTCGGTAATAATCAATATGCCGGAACGGGCGTGGGCAATGAGAACCGAGGTCTGGGCAACCAGTGGCGTCAACACCTTTTGCATTTCATCCGGAGAACTGTGTTTCAAGGGTACCAACTGGGTCACAACCCTATCGGCAGGATTACCCAGAGAACCTCTGTCCATCATCTGAACGTTCTGCGACCTGGCCCTTGCCGAGGGCATTATTTTTATGACCGATCCCGCCTCAACGGTTGTAAATCCATGCACTTCCAAAACCGATTCAAAGACTCTGTAGGCCTCTTCGACGGAAATTTTGGTTGGTGACATTATCGTCACGTTGTCCTGAACAGCTTTATCGACAACAAAATTTTTCCCGGTTAATTCACCTATGTATTTAATGAACAAACGAATATCGACATTGTCAAAATCAATTGTGATAAAACGTTTACCGGCGTCACCTTTTTCGGGGGGCATTTCCGTCAGCGGACGGGGCAGGTCCTCACTCTTTGCATAATTATGGAAGGGAGCGGATAACACACAGAGAATGATTGCACTGATTATCGAATATTGCAGCGTGCTCATTGACTATTCACCTTTGGTGCCTTGATATTTCTTTTCGGATTATTGTTTATTGATCGGTTGTGATGGTCGATATAACCTCTGTGGGACAAGGGTTCTCTTAACTCTCTCTACATTCACTGGTTGTTCCGGTACTGGTGTCGGCATACTGGGTGCAGATGTTCCGGGATCAATTGCTCCAGGAGGCAGAGTCATTGACATCGGCATCTCGGCTATGGGCACTCCAGAAGTGCTAGCTCCGGGCGGCAGTGTCGTTGACATCGGCGTCTCATTCACAGGTGTTCCGGGATCGATGGCTTTTGCTGACCGTGGCACCACTCGTAAAGGTGTATTGCTTTGACCCGGGACAATAGGCGCAGGAAGAGCTTGAGGTTGTGCTTTTACCGGTAATCGCACTTTTGCTGCCTCACTCATGTCAAGTATTTCATCCTTGCCGTTATAAGACAGAATCACCTTACCCCGAGAAATTTCTTTAACCAAAGCTTCCTTAACTGCATCACCTTTCTCGTACAAATTCTGTTTAAAACTCTTCTTGTCCATGATTATTGCCCGTTCGTTCCCCGCGCTGCCGGTGATTGTTCCCATGAGCACAATTTCCAGTGTTGTGGCAGACAAGGCCACTTTTGGTTCTAGAGCAGGAAGAGGTACTGGCTTTTCACCGTCGGGTGGTGGGCCGAACAAATTTCGTTGCAAAATCAACCGATAGTCATTTTTTATTGCATCTGCCGTCTTGTTTTCAGTCTTCGTTGTCGGTATGGGATCGCTGGCCTTTTGAATTTCGAAAGTCTTAAGTACAAAATGTTCAAACAGGAGGTATCCCCCTTCCACCAAGCCAACACAGAGCAGGGTGATTAAAAGCAGAGGGAATATACCGGAGATACTCGATTTCATGGGCATTATCACATGCTGAACCTGAAGGTTGGTCTCTTTACCGATCCTCCAACCTTAAACGGTAGGGCAGGGGTCTTATAGCGCCGTAAGAGTTGTTCCACCACATACTGCTCCTCAGGGTGCGCTGCGAGAAATCCTTCCTTGGGGGTAAGATGACCGCTGAGAAGGATATTGCTGTTGACAAGAGGTGTTGTCGTCTTCATCTCCCCGTTAAAATCTGCAGTGAGTTCTTTGCCCAAAACTTCTCCGCCACTCAATCCAAGGGTTCCCTTTTCATGGGCCATTTCGACGACAATCCTCTCAAATTCAAAAGTCGAAATCGAGAGAACAGGCTGCAAAAGCTCCATGCTACCATCTGATACTACCAGTTTTCCCCTTCCTTCCCCAGCCAGAGGGCTAGGGTAATTTCCCTGATAATTACCGGTAAAACCGACAATACCTGAAATTTTCCTTTCAAGAAGGCCAAAATCGTTTGCCCATTTTTGCAAATCGAAACCCTTGAGATGGACATCGCTGAGCTGAAAACTTCTTGCCGGCACATCGAGAGTCAGTTTCAGGGCAAAGCTGCCTTTATATAATTCACCACTGAGGGCAAATACCCTTAGAAACTTTGAGAAATCGGGGGAGACGACAAGGCGATTGACCAGCAGATGGGATTGTGTGCCATCGACAACCTCGGTTATTTGTAGGTTGGTAACGATCACCGACATGGGAAAATGGTAGCTTATGCGGTCGATTCGACAAAGGCTTTCGGGGGGCAACAATTGTTCAATACGCTTTTCACAGTACTGCTTAAATTTGTCTGTCGGAAAACGAATGTAGAGGAGAACGGCGGTAAGGACAACAGCGTAGAGAAGATAAAAAAATGTTCGAAAAGAAAAGATGGCTCGGACCATGTCTATTCCTTTTTCTCAAACGTGACTATTTGCAGGATTACGTCGAGATACCCTTTGTCGTTACCACTTTCCTGAATGGAAATCCGCCGGATAAAAACTACATTTTTTTCCGACTCAACCAATCGTAAATAACCAACAAGGGCTTCGAGGGTGATCTGCTGCAACTTCATTTCCACCATCGTTTCATTAAAATTTGCATCCCCCTCCGCTTTTGATGGTTTCATGTAATTAATCTGCTTTTTCACCTTGGCTTTTTCAGCCTGCTGGTCCAAGAAGGTAAACAGGGTAAAACCGGCAGGGCGTTGTGTTACCCTTTCCTTAATTGTTCCCTCTGCGCTTTTCAATGTCTGAAAATCTTGCTGGAGTTCCTTGATAGTCACTAATTCCTGTACTTTTCTGGTGATAGATTCCTGGAGTTTCCCTCGGGCTTCAAAAAATGGCAGGATTGCCAGCTGAAGTATTGTAAAACCAAAAATAAAAATCACCCCACCCCACACTACCCATTGCTCCCGGGTACTCAGTTGAGCAATTCCCGATTTCTCCCGCACAAGCTTGAAGAGGTTATGGTTTAACCAAGCAGGCATAAACTTTCTATTCCCGTGTGAGTTCCAATTTAAGCTCGAAGTTCACCTCATCACCCTGCATAGACTGGGTGGCCGAGGTGATCACAACATTTTTAAAAAAGCTCGATTTTTCCAATTCTTTCTGTGTATTATCCACAGTATTAAAATCTCCGGTGACTGACCTGATCCTTAAGGTATCGGCATCCGCCACTAAACGAAGAACCCGCACCTTATACGCCCCGGAAATACGATCAGAAAGTTCGACAAGAAGATCGATGATGGTATGCCCTGCCCCGCTGTCCCCGCCCGGCTTATAGGTTGCCCTTATCTGCTTATTTATGATTTGTAACTGTTGAACAGGATTGACTATCCTCTCGACCCCCGGCAAAGTGGCTTTAAAAACGCCGACTATCTGGCTCCGTAAAGACTCTTGTCGGGCCAGCAATTTTCTATAGTCATTCGCCCAATACCCGGCAACCGCCAGCAGCACCAGCAGCATCGGCAACGCAAACTTAAGTATCAAGGAGCGAAATTCCCGGGAGGATTTTCGCTTTTTCAACTCATCCTTACGGAAATTGAAGCTTCCGCTCTTTGTACCACCTTTTAAAGCGGTTGCAAGAACTCTATCCATCACCTCCGGTCGGTAGCGGCTCTCGATCTCCGGTTGCATGTTTACCGGCAGTTGATATCGAATAACCTCAACGCCACCGAGCTTTTCCGATAAAAATGCCGGATCTATAAGCTCGGCGGCCAAGCCGGCCAGATACACATTATAGTTTGGAGTGCTCATGTCCAAAAGGCGGCTAGCCAACAATGTCTGCCGGATACCGGCTAAAAAAGCCGGGCTGCTCTTGCCTTCTTGCGCCACCGCTTGTATGGGTACGCCGAGGGATCGTATGAGCGCCGTCAGCCCATCAACAACGACAAAGAGATTTACCCAGTGCTGTCCGGCGTCAATGAGCACAAAGGTTTTTGCCGGCCCATCGTCGACTATTTTTAAGGCAGTTGAAAACCCGCTGATGCTGATAATGCCCGGATCGATTCCCTTTGCAAACAAGCTGGCGAGCTTTTCAACTAAGTATTCCCGGTTGATAGTCGCGGCAATAATATCTGCACCCGCCGGCCCGCTTTTGGCAATCACAAAATCGACAAGCACACTCTTCATTCCTGCCGGCAATCTGTCGTCCAGTTCGAAGGGCAGAACTTGCTCAATCTTCTTCCTTTCGGTAAACGGCAACGTCACATTCCTGAAGGAGAACAATTCGGCACCAAGGGTGACGATGCAGGGACCGGCAACAAAACCAGTCTGCTCTTTAAGCCGGTCTATAGCCTCTTCGAAGGATTGTTCAAGAGTTTCAGCGACACCGCACCCCGTCACCAGGCATGCTTTGGCATTTCTATCAATCAGCACTGCGGCCACGCTATCATTGTGAATATCGAGAAGAAGCAAGGTTTCTGCCATACTTTACTCCATTCTTTTCCCTAGCAGATTTACCTCGTTGGTATCCAGGCGTTCAACATTTGCCACCAAACGACGCGACAGGGTGTCAAACACACCCGTGGCGATAATCATAAAAAATGTGCTCTTAACAGTAAGTATCGTCTGATTGAGCACAATATCTCCGGGCCACCCGCCAATATTCCTATACCAGTTCGGATCTTTAAGGTATTCTTTATTATTCTTATCTTTTCTATATATATCTATTTTTTCAACTAATTGCTCATTCATAAGAGGATCGAGACTGTTAAGTATCAAAGGGGCAGCGGTGTTCAGATTGATTTTGCCGTCCTTTCTGAATACCGTCAAATAATTAGCCAGTCCTATGGTTTCGGGCGAGCCAAAAAGTAATGCCGGGGTGATCCCTTTCACCAGGAGCAATTCCTCAACAGTTTGTAGTGGCCTGTTTTTGCAAGAATAGGGTTTGTCGAGCGATTGATAATGGCCATTTTCAGCGCCATATTCAGATTCATTGTCATCTTCATCAATCCAATCGACAATTGCATCGACAATACTTCGCGCCTCGCTTTCATTATCTACAGCAAAGGCACCGGAAAGCAACATCCTGAAGAGAAGTATGCGAAGCTCGCTCGCTGTAACTTCGTCGCCGATTTGTTTTCCATCCACTTTCTCCACAACAAGACTGTTTATCGGCAACCTCCCGGAAAGGTCGGCAACCTCTAGCTGCAGTGTCCCGGTTGGAAAAAGTTCAGTAAACTGCTGGCTTGCCAAACTCGCCCAGCTATCAAGAAATGAATCAAACTGGTTTTCCTCTCCATCCTTTTCAAGAACGGCAACCGCTATATTAACCCCTGAATCGGCAATGGTTTTTAATTGGGCTCCCGCTCGGAAGTTATTAGCGGCAAGGAATTTCCCCCAGGTTGTCTTATGAAACTCGACGGTTACCGCAACGAGCAGGGCAACGGTCATGATGGTAATAAGAAGCGCCATGCCGCGCTGGTTCCGCCAGATGCTTCCCAACCCCATTTTCTCCCCAACCACTTGCAGTTGCCGGCCCCCCATAGATTATTGCCTGCTTTTGCTCTTCTGCGGTAAGGCCACCGCGGTTTCAAAGACAGTCCCACCTTTGCTGTCGACTGATTTGCCAAAGGTAAGGTGCAAATATATCAGCGCCGGCAACAACGGCTCTATCTGCGTTCCTTGCGCACCAAGCATCCTCTGTCCTTCATCGCTATGCCATTCGTCGGTTTTCTTGCCGTCCTTGTCAAGATAGGTAATTCGCATCTCTTGTAATCCTTTGGCCAGCATCTCCTTCCGAAGATCATTTTCCCCGGTATTGCCGCCGGGCAGAAGAACGGTGTCCGAGCGATAGAGGTTCAACAGGCCGTCATCTTTGTCGAGCTCGACCGTATAGGCAATCGATGAATAGCCATTCAACGCCTCTGTTTTGCTTAAAACAAGATGCACCGAGGATACAAAGGCAAGACTATCGCCACGAGCTCCGGAGATATCGTGTTTTTCGCCCCGTAACTCCCCCCCTGAATCACCGACAATTGAAATGAGATCATCGGTCATTCTCTCCATGGCAACTCTGGCAGTACGTGAGGTTGCAAGCAGCGATTCAGAGTCATGAACGATTTTAAAGGTTGACCGGTAGGCACCATATACCGATGAAACAACTATGGCAAAAATGAAGATGGCGATAAGCAACTCTACCAGAGTAAAGCCTCGCCCCTGCGTGTTGTCACCCAAGCCAGTCACCTATTTGAGCCTTTGCCCATAATATGTGAGGACATAGCTGTATGGGGTTGTACTCCACCGCACAGTCAGCTCAACCCGTTGCAACGGTTTCTTCATGCCTGCCAAATCTTGATGATTTTCAAATGCCGCAATCTGTACCGCCATTTTCCAGCTATATCCCGGAAAATCCTCGCCAAAATCACCATCATCATTCTCCATGGCCACCACCCCTCGTTCCACTTCGGCAAGTTTTAACGATGCCAGCATCGGAGCAACAACGTTAAATTGAGCCTCGGTGGCATGCGTAAGACTCCTCGATTGTGACCCGAGAAGAGTGACCAGCGTTATGGCAATGATCGATACCGCTATCATCACCTCTAAAAGGGTGAAGGCCCGATCATTGCCGGGACAACGCAGTACGTGCAATTTGAATATGGAACTTTCGCTGTTCTTCAATGCACAGGCCTAATCGGCAATAACCGCCGAATCGAGAAAAGGAAAAAACTGGACCTTCAGATTGTTTCCGGCATCATCCTCAATCTGTATAAGCGTCTGCAGCATATAGCCTTGCTTGGTAATCCAAAGAGTTGTCTGATCCTGCAACGAATCATCCTTGCCCAGCCACACCGTGCTGATGGTCACACTTTCAGGAAAACGGAGTTCCTTATTATGGCGTTTTTCATCCTCCATGTTGGCTTTTTTGTCTTTCTTTTCTTTCTTGTCTTCCCTCTCGTACCAGATTCGCTTTTCCCCTTGGTTGATATGCAGCAGGTACGGTTGTTGCTCGCGCACAGCCAACTCCCTGACTCCATTTACCAAACCTATGAGTCTGCGAGCTGTAGTCTTTAAGGGGTCCGAGAAGAAAGTCGTGCGCAATGAAGGGATGCTTAATGACAGCATGATTCCTATAAGAGCACAAACCACTATCAACTCAAGGAGAGTAAAACCTCCTTTTCCACGAGCTCCGCTTGCAAAGCTCCAGGAGAGCATACAATCGACGGTTGATATCTTTTTAGAACTATTCAATTTCCCAATTATTGATATCCTTTGCATTGCCCTCTCCGCCGGCTTCACCATCGAGGCCGTAGGAGCTGAGGTCAAAATCCCCGTTCAATCCGGGACTGAGATAAACAAACTGGTGTCCCCAAGGATCAAGTGGGATTTTAGTCTTCTCCAGATATCCTCCTTCACGCCATTTGGGCGGCAGTTTGCCCGATGCCGGCAGGGCAACCAAGGCCTGAAGTCCCTGCTCAGTAGAGGGATATATCCCATTGTCAAGCTTATACATTTTTAAGGCTGTCTCAAAGGATTGAATCTGCAAAGCTGCCTTTGTCCTTTTAGCTTCCTCCGGATGTCCCATGATTTTCGGACCGATATATCCGGCGAGAATCCCGATTATCACCAGTACCACTAAAAGTTCAATGAGCGTAAAACCCGATTCTCCGCCCTTTATGCCGACTTTCAAATCCTGACCTCGTTCAATTTTCATACAGATGTAACCTGCGTTTTAGAGATTTATTGAATATCACAACAGACACACAAACAATTACCGCCAGCACACAAAGTTGAGTGACAATACCGGTTTTTAAAATGAAGTACGCCAACAATACCAATGGCATGAGGAAAACACGTACAACAGTTCTCAAGGTCTCATGGTGGGAAATAAAATCTGCTATACGAGGGGAAAGACCATAGTACATTCCGACGAGTTGTTGACCAACGCCACTCACCATCAAGAACTGGTCGCGAAATTCTCTGAGAATGGTTACATGGCCGTCAAGCAGGGACCCGAAGGCGGCTGTTGCAATAAAACAGGCATCATTGGTTTTGAATGTAACTTGGTTACCGTAAATTACCGTATCATCCGACAAAACAGCATAGGCACGAACATAATACAGAGTGTTGGGGGTAATCTCCTGAATATCGCTGTCGTAGGCACCCGTACCTTTGCCGTCTTCAGTGTGACCCGAACGGACAATCTTATAAACAAAGGAACCGCTCTTGGGGAAAATCGTGGGAGTTGAGCCTGTTGTTGTGGTGGTTCCTGTTCCACTTGTTGATGTGCTTGTTGTAGTTGTTGTTGAGCCGGTAGTGGTTGTCGAGGGAGTGGTGGTGTCTGTCGAGGGATCCTGGTTGCTGTTTGTATCATAAACCGGATTGGACTTTATGCCGTAAACAACACCTCGCAATGTTACAGTGGGGAGTTTGCAAGAGGCAAAACAACTGTCATAACAGCTTGTTGAGGAAGTTGAAGCAGTAGTAGTGCCGGTTACTGTGGGAGTTGAAGTACTTGAAGCGGTCGAAGTGCTTGTACTACATGTTGCAACACAGGATTCTTCACAGGTAATATTCCCGTTATCGGTGATAATTCCTCCGGAAAACCCGCCGACCCTGGTTATAGCGGTCACCACTTTTGTGATTAAATTATACCCGGCGGTCGAGACCCCTTCGCCTGTTGAGGTTGTGCCGCTGGTCAGGGCAGCCAGTTTTTCCCCGCCGATGAACCGCAGCAGGGCGAAATCCTTATTGCCGCTCATGACGCTTGAACCACCTACAAAAACAGAGCCGTCCGGCAACACAGCCAGTGTATTGCCGACATCATCGGTCCCGGCAAGATCAGCGGTAATATACGTGGCCGAGATAGTATCCGAGGTTGGAGAACTTGCTGAGGCTGCAGGAGCTGTATTCTCAACAAGAGTCAGCAAGTATGCGTCTTTCCCTTTGTTCGTCGCCACAAAGCCGGCGACCAAAATGGTTCCATCCGCCTGCAGGGTGACAGCCTGTCCGACATTCTCCGCGGTGCTGCTGTTGCGATAAATTCCCGACGTTGCAAAAGTCGTGTCGATGGTGCCGTCCTTCTTCAAGCGTCCAACGAATGTTTCCTGGTTGCTGCCATTATTCACATTCCCGGCAACCAGCAGGCGACCCGTAGAATCGAGGGTGACGTCGTTTATTATTGATCCGCTCCCTTCTAAAGACACTATGGCTTGGCCTTTTTCCCCGAAAGACTCATCAATCTTACCATTCTTATCCAACCACAGGAGACCGGCTTTGGCGATACCACTTGTTGCCAATGAGCCGGCTGTCACTATTTCTCCATCAACCTGAGGAACAATCGACTTGAGTACAACATCATAGTCGTACTTTATCAGAGACACACCGACGTCTCCGAAATCTTTATCATATTGCCCGTCCCCAGTCAGTTTCACCACGATTCCATAGGTTCCCGCAGCGGCAGCCTTGGTTACAGTACCGGCAAGGAGGATTGTCCCTTCGGTCGTCGTTTTCACCGCATAAGCATTGGCTTCACCATCCTTTATCGGTAAAAGCAGCTGTCCTTTATCGGCAAAGGTATTGTCCTGGAACCCCTCCGTAGTCAACCGCAGTAACACTATGTTGTGATCTCCGCCCGTGGTTGAGCCGGCAACGACTATCTTTCCATCGCTCTGAATTGCCAGGCTTCGGGCAGCGGTATCACCGGTGCCTATGCTCTCAGTGAAAATACCGTCATTATTGAATTCCTTATCAAGTTCACCGGTTGGCAGGTATCTGGCTACAGCGAGGTTTTTGACCGCACCGTTATAATATTGACCGACGACTACTATTTTCCCGTCGGCCTGCGGGGCTAAGGCAAATATCTCATCGTCACCTTTCAAGAAATCCTTGGAAATAAAACCATTCTCGCCAAAGGTAGTATCAAGCTGCGTCGCTGCCCAACCTGCATCGATAAACAGCGTGAAACCGAGGGAAATAACAGCCAGCCAGCCCAAAAACTTTTGTGTCTGTCTCATTGTCATCCTCATTTATCTAAAATTTTTGGAGATACTCAACTGCACCCCCTAGCTGATCATCTGATTCATTTCAAAAATAGGCAATAAAATGGAAAGGACTATGAATCCCACAGCCAAGCCCATAATAACAATCATCAAAGGCTCGATCAAAGATGTCATGCCGAGAATAGCAACTTCCACATCTCTTTCATATGCCTGCGACACCTTTTTCAGCATTCCTTCAAGATTGCCGCTCTGCTCACCTACCGCGATCATCTGAACAAACATTGGTGGGAACCATTGCGAATTGGAAAGTGCCATGGTCATGCTCTGACCCTTCTGTATCTGCTCCATCGCTTCATCAATTACCTTCGAAACATGAACGTTATCCACCAGCGCCTGGACAATCTGCATCGACATCATAAGTCCAACACCGCTTTCCAACAAACTTCCCAAAGTAGAGGAAAATCTTGCAAGAATGACTTTCTGAGCAACCGGTCCCAGGATAAACACCTTCAGTTTGACATAGTGCCATGCCTTCTTTCCAGGCGGCTTCCTGATGAGATAGCGCATACCTGACAAAGTAACAATGATTAATATAAGCACAACCCACCAGTACACCTTCAGAAAATCACTCAAACCGATAAGAAAAAGTGTCGGCAGAGGCAACACCCTGTTCATTTCGTTGAATACCTGTGTAATATTGGGGACAATATAGGTAATGAGGATAAAGAGGATCGCCGAACCAATAACCCCCATAAAAACCGGGTAGATTAACGCCGCCCTGAATCTCCCCTTCAAGGCCTCCTGTTTCTCAGCAAAATCAGCGAGACGCTCAAGAACAATATCTAAAGTTCCCGATGCTTCACCGGCGCGGACCATATTGATAAAAACGGAGGAAAATATTTTCGGATGCTCGCCCAGAGCGTTCGTTAAACTATTCCCTTCATTTACTGTCCCTTTGATTTGCGCAATTACCTTCTTCAGAGCCGAGTTACGTGTTTGTGCCACAAGAGATTCGAGTGCTTGAACCAAGGGTATACTGGCGCCCAACAATGTTGCCAGTTGTCGGGTCATGATACTGACCTCTTCCGACTTGACGCCTCGAAATAGAGTAAAGCTCTGACCATGAGCACCGGTTTTATTCGGCCCCTTGGTTGTCACGGTGATTGAAACAGGATACTTACCCAGCGAACGTAGCCGTGTTCGTGCCTGGGCCTCGCTATCTGCATCAATTATCCCCTTGACATTCTTACCTTTTGCGTCAAGTGCTTTATATTCAAAAACTGCCATACCGATTCATAATTAAAGCTCAAATCAACCGCGAAACCACATCATCCAACAACAATACAGAGTATTTGTTGGAGAAGTATACCATGCTAACAGTATCTGGAAACTAAGAAAAATGAATTACTGTCAACGTGACGGAATAGTGCCAAACGTTGCGACAGGCGTAAAAGCAATGAACCAAGACAACATATCGATAAGATGGAGGTTCAAGATGTCTTTGTGCAATGGGAAATGGATTTCCAGACAATCCCTGAAAATCCATTTTAAACGGCGGGCGGTCAATGCGGAAGAAACGATGCTTGCCGGGAACGGGACCTTAGGAATGATTTTCTGCCGCTTTCAGTCCTTCAAAAGGGCTCTGAAAAAAATGGCAGAAAATCATTCCATATTGGTATTTCACCCGATGGCCGGGGTTACGAGAAGGTATGGCACTTTATGCAAGCCAGCCCTTTATTAATATGTTTGCTATGCCCACTGCTGCTCCATGATTTGCTTTCGTGACAGCTACTGCAAAGCACGTTTTGTGCCTTGACCAAGCCGGTCGGATCGCTGGTATGACAGCTGCTGCAGGAAATATTCTTGCTCCGATGCGTTTGATGCATAGGTTCCCATTGCGCGGTTTTGCTGCTATGGCAAAGGGTACATGAGCGAACCTTCGCTGGCACCTCATGGTAGCCAAGAGCATTAAACGGTAGCATGCCTGCCCCGTCCGCGGTGGAGCCGGTGCCACTATGACATGCAACACAGGCGGGTGCCTTTGCTTTCGGCTCAACACCATGGGTGATGAGCATTTCGGCATCCGTTTCGACCAGTGAATAGTTGCCCGTCATGCCTTGCTCTGCCATACCTTTTTTCACCGCCAAATCAAAATCTCCGGTCATAAACATCCACATGATGACCGGCGGAATGATCTTGCCGCTTTCATGCAACGGCATGAATGAAAAATGCCGCTTGATAGGAACAATATACGATTTGCCGTCAAACGGTGCACCATTCGCCTTGGCCATGGGATACACGCCCCTGCCGTCCGGCGTTATAGTTTCCCCTACATTGTACACGGAGGATGTCCCGTCAAACCACACATACTCAGGTTTCACAAAAGACTGACGAACCTCCTCGCCGATAAAACCGCCCTGCCCTGAGCAGAAAGCCGCATTCCAAACAGGAGTTCTCCAGTCCCTTGACATTTCAGTGGCGCCACCCTTAGCAAATTCTTTGATATGGCAGACTTGACAGCTTACTTGCCCTTTGGCATGGTTGTTTAATGTGGCATTGGAATGCGGTGCCGTGGTGTGACAAGCCTTGCATGTCGGTGCGGCTGCTTCCGTCTGCCGGAGGTCGATACCACGCCCGGCAATTTTATGATTCAGAGCGGAGTGACAGCTGGTGCAGGTAAGGTTGGCACCAGCTTTAGCGAGATGGACGTCTTGCTCAACTGTCGCAGTTGCCGTATTGACGCCCATGTCTCCGCGCTTGGTCCAATCGCCGCCACCTGCTGTGGCATGACATCGCAGACAGGACTTGGTTGTCGGCAAATGCACAGTTCTGGCCACATTGATTATGTTAGTGCCGGCGGGCATTTTAACATAGTCGGGGACAGTAGTGTAGTTGCCTTGAGCATCCTCTTTGCCGAACACATATGTCTTTGTTTGACCAAGGACATTCGTCACAGTTTGTACGTTATTCGGGTCGGTAACAAACTTCCTCTGATATGTGTCGCTATGACACATCAGACAATCAACATCCTCTGCCTTTGCAAGATCGGGCGCATTGCCGTCAGCGCGCACATGGCAGCTAAAACATGCCGATTTCGAAGACATTGCATAGGTACAGAAGGTGTTTATGCCGCCCTTTGCTTTTCCCCGCTCCGCACCGTTGGTATTGGTGAGATCAGGTGTAGGACCGGACCATTTCACATGGAGACTTTGCAGCATATCCGTTGCTTCTTTATTATGGCAGGCAACACAGGTAGACGGACCATTGTATGCAGTAATGGTGTTATGCGCTGCGATCGGACCATCCACCAACACAGGCGGCGGTGGCGGAGGCGGTGGTGGCGGGTCGACTACCGTTGCTTTGACAACAGCAAATCGGGAAGTGGTTCTCAATCTCGTCGACCTGTCTTGAATTTCACAAGTGAAACTCCAGTTACCAGCTTGCTGATCCGCCGGAAGAGTGAAATCGTAACTGGCAGTGAGTGTGGCAATCGCCATCTTCTGCTTGGATTTTATGATTTGCCCCGTTGGACCATTGATTGTTATCAACCCGGAGATTAAAGGTGGGCGCCAGTCTCCAACGCCAATGCACTCGAAATGGACACTCTTGCCGAGTACTGCTTGGACAGGATTTGTCGACATTTTGATGGATCTCGTCGCCGCATAGCAACTGCTCCCCATCAAAAGGCACAAAACCACCGTAATTGCTGCTTTTTTCATCATTTGATCTCCCCGGTAATGTTTTTGGGCAAAGCCAATATTGCTGCTGTGTCAATGGCTCTGCCAAATTTTGCTATCGGGAGAAACCAAGCAAGAACGATGCCACAGTGTTACACTTCAGTGTTCGTTCACTTTCTGCTGTTCGATAATCATGGGCCTTTCAGCACACATACATAAATATCGTTATCGGTCACTCATGCTGCCTTTCCACGGCTGGAAACACCATTTTTTGCGCAAAGAATAACTCAATGCACGTTATTTGCGCACGTCACCGCTGCTGCCACCCCTTCATCCGGCGAAGTACTCCATTTTTGCTTTCAGATGGTTGGCCTCGGGGAGGCCAACCATCTGCTCCACGACGCGACCGTTTTTAAAAAATACCAAAGTTGGCACACCACGGATTTGAAAATGGGCACTGCATCCAGGATTCTTGCTTGTATCGACCTTGGCGACAATAATTTTTTCAAAAAATTGTCTGGCCAAACTCTCAAGGAGCGGCGCAAGGCTGGCACAGGGACCGCAGGTTGGAGAAAAGAAGTCGACCAAAACAGGCAGCTTGGCAGCTTGGAGAAATTCGTCCAAACTGCCATCTCCAAGATCGACAGGAACGGCCTGGCTCTTGATGTCAAGCGCTACCCGACATTTGCCACAACGCGGATGCAGATGCTGTTTCACGTCACTCATCTTGTTTTTCGCTCCACACGCCGTGCACCTTACTATTATTGAACCCATATCAAACCTCCAGCAAAAATTTCCACCGGCAACCAATTCGTTTCCGTGCATCCGTTGTCACCCGGTGAGGCGTCGATATATTTCCGTCATCTTTGCCGGCAACATCGACACATCATTGACGAAAATATAATTACCCCGGCCAAACATATGCGCCAAATATTCATGTGCTGCCTTGTCGATGGTAATACAAAACGAATGCACTCCACCGCCCCTCGCCTCAAGCAATGCCTTGCGGGTATCCTCGATTGCATATTGGCCTTTGTAATTATCATAATCCTCCGGTTTGCCATCGGAAATAACCACCAGCAGCCGTATTTTGCTCGGTGAACCCAACAGCTTCTTAGTGAGATGGCGGATAGGTGGCCCCATGCGGGTGTACTCTCTCGGCGTGATGGCGGCGATTCTCTGCTGCACCACTATTCCATAGGCTTCCTCTGGGTGTTTAATGTGATAGAGGTCACTTCGCGATCGTCTCATTCCGGAAAAACCGTATATGCCATAACTGTCGCCGACCGCCTCCAACGCCTCGGCGAGAAGAACGAGAGCCTCCTTCAACGCGACACTTATCCATCCCTCGGTGGAATTGGACATATCCACAAGGAACAGTGCCGTAATATCACGTTCTATTCTCAGTGATCGGGTAAAAAGACGATCAGAAGGCGGAAGGCCAGCTTGGGTGTCGCATAAAGCCTCAATCAGGGCATCAAGATCTATGTCATCGCCATGTCGCCTGCGGCGGACAACACGACGACTTGGACGCAACATTGCAAATTGCCGAAGTAACCGCTTATGTTGCGATCGATATTTTTGCAAGGTCGTGGCGACGAAATTGGAACCAACAGGTTGGAGGGTTTTTTCATACAGAGAACACCAGGCATCCCGGTACCCCCCCCGTCGATAGTCCCATTCATTATAGCTGTATGCGGCTCCCGCCACCGGTACGTTGGCACTTTCAGCGACAGCACCCTCCTGGCGGTGTATTCCACCGCCGGCCAAACCTGCTGCGGTTTGTACGTAAGCCTCGGGAAGCCTTCCAAGATCGTTGATTATGTCACTGGCCAGACCGACAATTTCTTCCGGAAGGTCTGGGTTGCCGTCGGCCAAGCGCATTGGCGGCAGGCCGGTCTTTGGCAACCCCTCTTCGGTAAGAATCTTAAGGAGCAACAGGGTATCGGAGGTGCGATCATTGACTGCCGCTTGTCCATCGTTGTCGCTTTTTACGCCGCTATTCTTTTTTTGGAGAAAAGCCACGAGCATGGTGATGAATTTCTTTTCCTCTTCCTCTCGCCGCAGCCTGACCGTCTCCCCAGACCTCAAAAAATCGAACGCACCGAGCAATAACGCTGCCTGACCCAGGCGATACCCTCCAGCGCGGTTTTCGAAATATGCGTAAAAACGTGGCAGCACATCGAGGCAGCAGGTAGTCCATGGAGTGTCAGCCAAAGAGTATATGATCGGCACACCACAACTTATTATTTCCTCCCTTTGGTGAAGGAGGCCAATGGAATGCAGCAGGAAATTCCGCAGGGTGGTGCTTCGCTCTTTTTTATCGCCCTCCGGCTGTATCTCCATAATCAGCCGATGACACAACTGGCCCCCGTGTCGCACCATTCCGGGCAACTCCTTTGTGAGAAAACGATACACCTTGATAAACTGTAACACCGAAAAAAGATCTTCGGCGAGCCTGCGATCCGGGTATCCGGCAAAAGGCCCTTCGGCGCTGCCGCGGTCATAGACATCGGTGAAGATACGTGATGCAAGCTGCCCCCATTGCAAGGTGACAAGCATCTTATAGAGCAGGATATTCTTTTGCTTTTCGGAGAACACATCAAGATAGTCCGGCAGATAAATGGTCCGAGTATCGGTTGACGGAAGAGGGGCTGAAGCAATTTGTAAGGGCACCCCGGAAACTCCACAAATGTAGAGGAGCATCCTCGATGAAATCTCGGCTAAGTGAACACCCGCCTCGCCCCGCCGTGGACCAAGGAAATATTTGTCAACTCCAGCCATGAACTCCCGGGCACCGACCAGTCCCTTTCGTTCATAGAGGGCAAGAATTTTTCGGACCCACTCCCCCAGTAATTCGGCGGGAAACAATGCAAGAGCCTGCGTTCCCTCTTCAAGATAGGTAAAACAAAGGCTGTGGCTCACCGGCCAAATTGCCGACACATGACTGAGAAGGGCTTGCCTGCGAGTGGCATCCAAACCAGCGAGACGCTCAAAAACCTCATCCACTTGCCACTCATTTGGCCGAGAAGGCAATACCTGTTCATAAAAGCACTCTTTTTGAGCCTCAAGGTCCATGGCATTTATCAAAAAAGCGAGAAAATCATTTCATCCATGGCAGCCAGCAGTTCAGGGTCATCGGTAAGGCTCTCAATCATCCCGGCTCGACATGCACGCACGGTGTCGATTCCCGACTGAATCAGGCGAACAGTCTGAATGACCAGCCGGGTTGACGCCCCCTCGGATAATCCGGAATCTTTTAAGCTTCTAGTCATCACCGCCAACTTTACCAACTGCGTTACAAGTTCCCGATCTGCGCGGGTTTCACGGATGGCAATTTCTATCTCCAGCTCGCTGTCCGGATAATCGAAGTTGATGGAGACGAAGCGCTGGCGGGTCGAAGGCTTGAGATCTTTCAAGACACTTTGGTAGCCGGGATTATACGATACCGCCAGCATAAATTCCGGCGGAGCACTATACAGCCGCCCAAGCTTCTCGACCGGAAGTTCGCGTCGGTCATCGGTGAGAGGATGGATAACCACCGTGGTATCTTTTCTCGCTTCGACAATTTCATCCAGATAACAAATTGCCCCGGCCCGAACCGCAAGCGTCAGGGGTCCGTCCTGCCATACCGCCTCGTTGCCTTTCACCAGATATCTGCCGACCAGATCGGCGGCGGATAAATCGTCATGGCATGATACGGTAATGAGCGGCCTCCTGAGGCGCCAGGCCAGATATTGCATGTACCTGGTCTTGCCGCAACCCGTCGGCCCTTTAAGGAGCAGCGGCAGTTTATTGTCGCTTGCTGCGAGACCAATCTCAATTTCTTTTTCCCGGGCAAGAAAAAAAGGTTCTTCGGCAATTCTATGTTCGTCGAGTCGGCACTCAAGTGTTCTATTCATATGTTTCAGATTTCTCCAATTATAAAATGTTTCCTATGGAGAAAATATGACAACTCGCAGTCGACAACAAGAAGGGTGAGAAGTAAAATCCACGATCAATGAGGTAATTTTGTACTGCCGATTCTTTCCCTGCTTGACATCCATATCAATACACAGTATTTTTCTTCTCTTTTGAATTTCTTTTCATCGGACCTGATACGTTTCATTCGACCGATGATCTGTTTTTATTACGTTGTTGGCGAAAATGCCGACATCCCTTCGGCTATTTTGCCCCTGGTGACACTGTATTGCGCTAAAACATTATGTTTGAGAATTTATCCGACAGGCTGGAAGGCGTTTTCAAAAAACTCCGAGGCCATGGCAAACTTACGGAAGAAAATATTGGCGAGGCCTTGCGCGAGGTGCGCGGCGCTCTTCTTGAGGCCGATGTTAACTTCAAAGTGGCTAAGGACTTTATCGCCAACGTAACCGCGAAGGCCATAGGTCGGGAAGTCTCTAAAAGTTTGTCTCCCGGTCAACAGATCATCAAGATCGTGCATGAAGAACTGGTTGAACTCCTCGGTGGCACGACACAGCAGATAAAACTCGACGGCAGACAACCGGTAGTCATAATGATGGCCGGCCTCCAGGGATCGGGAAAGACTACCACGGCCGGCAAGCTTGCCAAACTGCTGCAGGAAAAAGGCCGTAGGCCTTACCTGGTGCCGGCCGATATCTACCGTCCGGCAGCAATAGAACAGTTGCAGGTCCTGGGTTCACGCCTTGATATCCCGGTCCACCCATCGACTCCCGACGTAAAACCCGTTGATATCTGTCGACAGGCACTGAACGAAGCAGCGCTTCATGATTACGACACCCTGATCATTGATACCGCCGGTCGGCTGCATGTCGACGAGGCGTTAATGAACGAGTTAAAAGAAATTCGGGCGGCAGTGCAGGTCTCCGAGATCCTTTTTGTGGCCGACGCCATGACCGGCCAGGATGCGGTAACAGTTGCCGACAAATTCAATGCCGACCTTGAGTTTACCGGGGTTATTTTAACAAAAATGGAGGGCGATGCCCGTGGCGGCGCGGCCCTGTCTATTAAGACCATCACCGGCAAGCCCATCAAGTTCGTTGGTATTGGCGAAGGCCTTGACGATATTGAGATTTTTCACCCCGAGCGTGTAGCCTCGCGCATCCTCGGTATGGGCGATATACTGACGCTCATCGAAAAAGCTGAGGCGGTTGTCGATAGAGAAGAAGCCGATAAAATTGCCAAAAAGCTGCAAAGGAATCAATTCACCCTGGAAGATTTTCTTGAGCAGATCCAGCAGATCAAGAAAATGGGCTCCTTGGAGAAAATTCTTGATATGGTGCCGGGCATTAACAAACTGCGACAGCTGAAAGATGTCCCTAAACCTGATGAAAAAGAGCTGGTGAAAACCGAAGCCATCATTCGTTCAATGACCAGCCAGGAAAGAAAAAATCATCAGATTATCAATACCAGCAGAAGAATGCGCATAGCGGCAGGCTCCGGAACGGCTATTGGTGATGTCAACCGAGTGCTGAAAAGCTATTCGGAAATGTTGAAGATGATGAAAAAAATCAGTGGAAAACCCGGGGCTATCTCCGGGATAAAAAGAAGGAAATTGCCGAAAGGCATGAAGAAAAGATAAGGCCTCGACCCGTAAATGGAAGCGAGCATCATGGGCATAAAACCAGACCAATTTTAACCGGAGGACTTACCGGAATGGCAGTACGTATTCGATTGACCCGACTCGGCAGAAAGAAAAAACCATTTTATCGTATCATCGTTGCCAACAGCGAGAATAAACGCGACGGCAAGTTTCTTGACGTGGTCGGAACCTACGATCCATGCAAGGAGCCGGCGGCAATTACCTTTGACAACACCAAGCTGCAGGATTGGCTTGGCAAAGGGGCACTTCCAACCACAACGGTGAAGAGCCTGATGAAGAAAGCCGCGACACCTGCAGTGTAGTAATGGAAGAACTTATTGCTGTTATCGCAAGGTCTCTGGTCGATCAGCCGGATGCGGTAAAAGTCGCGAGCAAAGTTGACGAAGATACTGTGACCATTGAGCTGGGAGTTGCCCCGGAGGATCTGGGCAAGGTTATCGGCAAGCAAGGACGTACCGCAAGGGCTTTGCGCTCTCTCCTTTCGGCCGCCGCAGCCAAGGTGGATCAACGTTGTAGGCTTGAAATTATTGAATAAGCGATCGTCAGCATGAGCCCCGATTATGTTTTTCCGACTGACGAATATCTGCTTATTGGCAAAGTAGTCAAGGCGCACGGCCTGAATGGAGAGTTGAAGATCTATCTTCATTCAGAACAACCGGAGAATGCTGTCGGATACAGTGAATTGCTTCTCATCGACAAGTCCGGTGCGCTATCTGCTCCGCTCTCGGTGATAAAGAGCCGGGTTCAAGGCAAGGCAGTGATTATCCGGTTGGCAACAATTACTACCCGAACTCAGGCAGAGCAGGCCGAAGGTTGCGGTGTGCTCCTGGCAAGAAAACATTTGCCGGCAGCCAGTGCAAACGAGTATTACTGGCATCAATATCAGGATAAATTGGTTGTCGACCTTGAGGGGAGTGTGATTGGCCGAGTGGAACGTCTCTTTAACAACGGGGCGCAGGATATCTTGGTTATTAAAGCCGGCAAAGATGAAATCCTTATTCCGATAACCAAGGGCATACTCGTTGGCGAAACCGCTGAAAACTTGATCGTCAATCCTCCCCCGGGTTTACTTGAACTCAATGCCAACTCAGGTACTTGAATGAAAGCTATACCCCTCGGATGATTTTTGACATATTAACTATTTTTCCCGATCTCTTCGATTCTCTGCTTAATGAGGGCATCATCAGAAGAGCCCGGCTAAAGGGGCAAATTAGCACCAACATTGTCAATATCAGGGATTTTGCCGATGATCCCCAGACAATGACCGACGACAGACCCTTCGGAGGCGGTGAGGGTATGGTAATGAAACCCGAGCCTCTGTCGCGAGCGGTAAAAAGCAGATGTGATTCCTCTCTGCCGGCGGCCAAGGTGATTCTCCTTACCCCGCAAGGTCGACAATACAACCAAGCCCTTGCTTGGGAGTTGGCGAAAGAAGACCATCTGCTTCTCGTCTGTGGTCGTTATGAAGGTGTGGACGAAAGATTCCGTGCCACATATATTGATGAGGAAATTTCCATCGGCGATTTTATCCTTACCGGCGGTGAACTTGCGGCGATGGTAATTGTTGATTCGGTGACCAGATTGCTTCCCGGGGTATTGGGATGCAGCGATTCCGCCGAAAAGGACACCTTCAGCAGAGGTATGCTGAAACACCCGCAATATACCAGACCGAGGGTGTTCGAAGAACAGGCTGTGCCGGATGAATTACTCTCCGGCAATCATGAGGTAATAGCGGCATATCGGTTTATTGCCTCAGTGCTGCGAACTTTTGCAAGACGGCCGGAATTACTCAAACGGGAAATCTTCAGCACCAAAGAAATCAAGCTGCTCCGGCAGCATGACCTCTACGAGAAGGTGCGAATGATCCAAGAATTACCCCCGGGAAAATGATGTATCAGGGCGAAACAACACTTAATATTGCCCTCATACATCATCCTGTGGTGAACAAGAGAGCAGAAATAATCGGTTCGGCGGTGACTAACCTGGATATCCATGACATCGCCAGGATCGCCAGAACGTATGGTGTTGCTGAATATTTTATCGCAACGCCCTATGAAGATCAGCAAAATCTGGTGCAAGAATTACTGGCCCACTGGGAAACCGGCCATGGGTCAACATATAACCCGGCCAGGAAAGAGGCGCTCAGCATAGTCTGTCTTGTCGCTTCCCTGGAGATGGCAATTGCCCTGTTGACAAAAAAATATGGCAAACGGCCGCTGCTGGTTACAACCAGTGCTTTACTGCGGGAAACGACCATCGAGTATAAAGAACTCGCAGAGAGAATTAAGAAGGGTGAACCGATTCTCCTTATTTTCGGCACAGCCCATGGTCTCGCCCCTGAAATTATTGCTTTGTCGGATACAACACTGCCCCCAATAAAGGGTGGGACAGATTATAATCATCTTTCGGTTCGCTCAGCCGCCTCAATTATTCTTGACAGGCTGCTCGGATCATGAAAAATTGGCTAAAAACCGTTCAACCACTGGATCTCATCCTAATATACTCCAACCAATAGAAGACGTTATGAGCACAATAATCGAAAGAATCAATTTGGAACAGATGCGGCAGGACCACCCCGACTTTCGCCCCGGTGATAGCGTGAAAGTGCATATCCGTATCGTAGAAGGAAGCAAAGAACGTATTCAGGTCTTTCAAGGTGTCGTTACCAAGCGCAAGCATGGCACCATGGATGCGAGTTATACGGTGCGGAAGATTTCTCATGGCGTCGGCGTCGAGAAGACCTTCGCGCAGCATAATCCTCGCATTGAAAAGATCGAACTCCTTACCAAAGGCCGGGTCCGTCGGGCTCGTCTCTACTACCTCCGCAATCTCACTGGAAAAGCGGCACGTATTCGCGAACGTGGTCTGCCACGATAGTTGTTACTTACGAGCACCACATCCATCACTGACGCCGGATGCTATTCAGTTGTCAGTGATGGGCCAATGGCGTTTGCATTCTTTTTAATCGGACAATGCAAGAAGCTCTCGTCGACTGCAGTCCTGACAACGACAACTTCCGCCTAGAACGCATTCTCTCTGCCAGGGGCATGCTTTATGTTGCCGGTTGCGACGAAGCGGGACGTGGTCCCCTCGCCGGTCCGGTTGTCGCCGCCTCGGTCATCTTGCCGAAAAATTGCCGACACTCGGTGTTTTTGGACTCAAAAATCCTGAGCCATGCAAAAAGAGTGGAGTTGGAAACCCTGCTGTACAAGATGAATGCCGCAATAGGCATTGGTATTGTTTCCGAACAAAAGATTGATAGTATCAATATCCTCCAGGCATCTCTTCTCGCCATGAAACTGGCTGTAGAAGACATGCTCGGCCCCCCTCCTGATTTCATTCTCGTCGACGGCAAATTTACCATCCCCCTCAACATTTCTCAGCAAGCCTTGATTAAAGGCGAATCAAAGAGCGCCTCCATCGCCGCCGCCAGTATTATCGCGAAAGTCACAAGGGACAGGCTTATGGACAACCTTCATGCTCAGTATCCTCTTTATAATTTCAAGAAAAACAAAGGCTATCCCACGTGCGAACACCGCCTGGCGATAGCAGCACACGGCCCTTGTCCGGTGCATCGCAGGACCTTCAGGGGAGTTAAAGAGTATGCTGAATAGTCGGCAGAATCTTGGGCAAAGTGGAGAAGATCTTGCTGCCGAGTTCCTCAGTAAAAACGGTTACGCCATTCTGACACGAAACTATCGCTGTCGTTATGGGGAAATCGATATTATTGCCAAATTTCGCGATGTGCTTGTGTTTATAGAAGTAAAAACCAGGAAGGGTGAGGCCTACGGCTCCCCGGCTGGGGCAGTAACTCACAGAAAACAGCGGCAAATCAGTAAAACTGCCCAGTACTATCTCAACGAGCGCAATCTTTTTGATGCCCCGGCCAGGTTCGATGTTGTATCCATTGTAATAGCTCCTGACCAGCGGATTCGGATAGAAATCCTTCCCAACGCATTTGATCTTTGCGAAGGATAATGATACTGCTTACAGTTTACACTTATGATGACAATTGGAATTACCATGGGTTGTCCCGTCGGGATCGGCCCGGAAATTATACTCCGCTATTGCTCTGAAGCCGCCATACCGGGTGGTGTCCAGCCGGTAATTATCGGCGATCTGAATGTCCTTTTGCGATTGGCGTCTGAGCTTAAGATAGCAACTTCATTCGTCACTTGGCAACCAGGTGCCCCTCTCCCTGCCGACAAGGTGCCGGTAATACAGGCATCAGCTCTTGCCGCGGATGATCTTGTCTGGGGCCGCCCAAATGCCGCAACCGGTCGCGCCATGGCAAAATATATTGAAATCGGTGCAGCATTGACCCGCCAAGGAATTTTTCATGGACTGACGACTTGCCCCATCTCTAAGCTCTCCCTGAATGGCGCCGGCTACTCCTTTCCCGGCCACACTGAGATGCTTGCCAGCCTTACCCAGACGGTCAATTACGCCATGATGATGGCCGGCAACAAGCTGAAAGTTACCCTGGTAACAATTCATCGCCCTTTAAAAGAGGTGGCGGCGGCTCTTTCCGTTGAGGATATTTACCGGTTAATTCATATCACCCATACAGCTCTGCTCGAAGATTTCGGCATTCTTCAGCCACGCCTGGCTGTCGCAGGTCTCAATCCCCACGCCGGCGAGAACGGACTTTTCGGCGATGAAGAGCAACGTCTTATTGCCCCGGCTGTTCACCTTGGACAGCAGCAGGGTTTTAATGTCCATGGGCCTTTTCCTCCGGACACCGTATATTTCAAGGCCGTCTCCGGACAATTCGACGCCGTGGTGTCCATGTACCACGATCAAGCGCTTATCCCCTTCAAATTGCTGCATTTTGAAGACGGGGTGAATGTCACGCTCGGTCTGCCCATCGTTCGCACTTCCGTTGATCATGGGACCGCTTATGACATTGCCGGGAAAGGTCTGGCAAAACAGAACAGCCTGGTTGAAGCTGTTCGACTTGCCGCACATATCAGCATAAACCGGACATCATTTCATGACAGGGTGAAACAAAGAATATGAGTAACCCAAGAGTACGGGGCAAACTGATTGTATTTGAAGGCACAGATGGCACCGGCAAAACCACCCAGCGAGACCTGCTTGGACACTATCTGCAAAACCAAGGATATCCGGTAATCATCACCAAGGAACCGACCGAAGGTCCCTATGGCATGAAAATTCGCGATCTCTACCGCCACAGGAACAAGTACAGCCGCGAAGAAGAGCTTGAACTGTTTCTAGCCGACCGTCGGCACCATGTAACCGACATTCTCCATCCAGGCCTCCTTGACGGTAAGATTATTCTTTGTGATCGCTATTATTTTTCTACTGCCGCCTATCAAGGTGCCCTGGGTTTTGATCCCGAGGCCATCCTTGCCCTCAATTATTTTGCTCCCGAGCCTGATCTTGTCCTGCTCTTTCAAGCCAATCTTGACATTGGGATGCAGCGAATCACCGCCGGACGAGGAGAAGCTTTGAACAATTTTGAACAACGTGAATTCCTGGAAAATGTTGCCGCCATCTTTTCTACAATCAAGCGGCCGTATATTTTCAAAATCGATGCATCAGGATCAATAGAGGACGTCCAGCGCTTGGTTACCAGATATGTGATGGACCTGCTTCAACCCCCATACACGGCAGCACTGGACTGACATATGATCGGCAATAGGAGCTTTTCTTTACTTTCTATAGTTTGCGGTTGTATCCTTCTGGCCTCTTGCAGTGTGCACCAGGAGATTGCCACAGGCGTTAACGAGCCGACAAAAGAAGAACCGGCGGAGTCGGATCTCTCCTGTTCCTACTTTTATTTTCTTTGGGGTTCCCATGCTGAATTCACCGGGCGCTACGCCGAGGCTTTCGAGGCCTATGAAAAAGCTCTGATTTGCGACCCGAAAGTCAATTACCTGCGGGAAAAAATCCCTATACTCCTTTTGAAAATGGGCGAACATGAAAAGGCCGCAGCCTGGTTGCGTCAAGCCCTCAGCGATCGCCCGGAAGATAACAACTATCGTCTTTTCCTTGCCGGCCTGTATATCCAACAGGATAAGTTGACGGATGCAATTGCATTATATTACGAGGTACTTGAGCGAGATCCCAATAATGAGAATGTGCACCTCCGCCTCGGTTTACTCTACAGTCATCAAGAATCGTACGACAAAGCAGAAAAGATTTTCCGACAACTGCTGAAAAAAAATGGTGATTCCTACTTTGCCCGGCTGGCCTTGGCACGTTTATTAAAACAAACGGAAAAGCTCGACGAAGCGGTAAAGGAGTATGAGAAGGCACTTGAACTCAATTGGTCAAAGGAACTGGCCTACGAAATCGGTAATTTTTTTGCGAGCCGGAAAAACCATGCCGATGCCCTGCGCCTCTACACCTCTATTACCGAAAGTGATCCTTTTGACGAACGGGCCGGATTGAGTCGGGTGCAAGCTTTTCTTGATATGGAAAAAAATGACGCTGCCCTGGAAGAATTAAAGAATATCAGTACATTCACGAAGACTCCGGAAAATATCCAGCTTATTATCAGCAAGGTTCTGTTGCGCAAGGATGAAGTGCAAAAAGCTAAAGAAATCTTGGAACGACTGACTCGGGAAACTACCACTTCCGAACCCCGATATATTCTCGCCCTTCTCGCGTACAAGGATAAGGATTACCCGACGGCACTTAGTCACCTCGAACTTATTTTGCCTGGCAGTGCCGACTTCGAGGATTCGGTTTATATGCAAATTCGTATCTTTAATGAAACCGGCATAAAAGATAAAGGTATTGCTCTCCTGAGAAAACATATCTCCAAAGAATCCAGTCGCAGGCCTCTTTTTTACGCCCTCCTTGCCAGCCTTTACCACGAAAAAAAAGAAACTCTCACCGCCATTTCTCTGCTGGAGGCAGCAGTTTCCATCTATCCCGAAAATCCTCAGCTGTTTTTCGATTATGGCCTCATGCTTGATAAAAACGGCAAGGATGATCTGGCGATCGACAAAATGCTGAAAGTTTTGCAATTTCAGCCGGACCACGCTGAGGCCCTGAATTTTATCGGTTACACCTGGGCCGACAAAAATATTCGCCTTCAAGAGGCTCTCGAATATATCGAGAAGGCGATTGCCTTGAAACCGGATAACGGCTATATCATTGACAGCCTTGGCTGGGTACACTATCGCCTCGGCAATTACCAGCAAGCCATACAAGAACTCAACCGCGCGCTGGAACTGGAACCTGCAGATCCCCATATCCATGATCATTTAGGCGACGTATACCGTGCCCTCGGAAAACGAGCCGAGGCACTTGAGCTCTACCAAAAGGCTTTAAAGATGCTTGAAGATGACAAGGAAAAATCGGTTGTACAAGAGAAAATCAATGTCTTGGAAAATAAACAATAATAACAAATCCTTGTCATTCAGCTTTTTGGTAATGACTGCCCTGTTTTTGTCAGGATGCGCCGGTAAACCGTGGACGACAGCCCTTGAGGGCGACCGGTTAACCGAAACCATCCAACTCGTTGATTCCCTTATCTTGGACAATCAAACATGCGGCCAAAGCCTTGATGGCGATCTGGCCCTCTTCTATGCAGATCCTCTTGAGAAAAAGGCCCTGGGCGGCTACCTGCAGTTTTCCATGCCCGGGTCCTACAAGTTCGTGGTTGCTAACCCTTTCGGCCAAACCGTCCTGGCCATCGCCGGTGATCAAACATCGTACCAGGCGGTTATAGTTCCTGAACAAAAATATCTGGCCGGCAGCATCCGATCCTTTGGCCTGCGCCACTCTCTTCCAACGGAAATCCTTAACGGTCACTGGGGAGAATGGTTGACTGCAAGAAACCAACGCTCGGGCAGTACTATCAGCACTATCCGCGAGGACAAGAACGCCAGAGGCTTGTGGATTTCCTTTCGTCATAGCAAGGAAGAGCCAGCCGGGATGAGCCACCTGCTCCTTGAGCCGGTCAGCAAGTTACCCCTCGCCCACATCCTGGAAAACAGTGCAGGTCAAAGTGTCGCAGAAGTAAACTATGGCGCTTGGATGACACAGGGGAAATGCCGTCAACCCCAAGAGATAAACATAACCGGGCTCGACTATGGCATCGACATCCGTCTCAAGCTTTCCAATGTCCGGCTGACCAGCGAGGCAAAACAATATACCCTGCCTGTTCCGCCCGGTTATATTCAACAGCTCCTGCCTTAGTCCTAGGTCTCGAAAGACAAATACCGTTATTGGGCTGACTTTTCCAATGGCAGTTCGTTGACTATTAAGACGAAGAGATTGTCATTTTTAAAGAAGACCTGCTGCAAGTCGTAATCTCTGTTGGGAGAGAGATTGAGTACTACCCGAATCTTATCGGGCTTACTGTGTTTCGAGGTACTAATCCGTTCGACATATTTGCCTTTAGCGGCAATATCTACCTCTACCCCTTTGCTTAATTCCATTCCCATAAAATCGCAAAAAACCTTCGGATTGTCCTTTTCCATTGCGGAAACCGTTGGTGGTTGAAAAGCAGTTAAATGAAACAAAACCATCTCGCCCTTGGTGGAAGAGTCGTCAAAAGAGATGTTAAGCAGCTTCGGATTTTCGGTTTTCCCCGGAGTAACGGTTTCTATGGGAGGCGTATCCATGGCTTTCTTTATCGGCTCCTGTGGTGGAAACCGCGGGGGTACCTGCTTTTCCTCGACAGGCTTGGCTGCCACGACAACTTCGGAAGATTTTGGCAGGGGAGTTGCAACTTCCTGTTTGACTGCCGGAGCCGGTGGGGTCTTCTTTTGTGGTGATTCTTGCACATCAGATAAAAGTACGACGGTGAGGATATTATCCGCCTCGGAATAATCGCTGGTGAAGCGGACGGGAATTTGCTTCGCGAGGTCAACCACTATCCGGGTCTTCTGTTCGGGGACCTGATGGAGACCACTACGAATGGTCGTAGCCAATTTGCCGTCGACGAGAGGAATGACACTTTTGCCCGAATAGGAACTGTTGGGGAAATCAATAATCAACCGGGGATTATCGCCTTTCATGGTATAGATTTTCGTCCCGACTTGAGCGCTCAGCTTGAAGATCAACTTCTCTTCCGTCTCGGAACCGATTGTGTGGGCAATCGATTCAATTGTCACTCCTGACGACGATGCTGCAAAGGCTACTGACAAGGACAGAGCCATCATCCCGACTACCGCGACAAGAAATGGTGCTAACCTTTTCATCAGACAAATCCTTTTTTGCATATTATAACGAATGGTTATCCAAAACCTGAGAATACAACTCTACTGAATACAGCATCCTGACTTGAAAAGTCAATGAAATTTCAGTAAATAGTGGGGTTAATCAATGCGAACTGAGAAAGAAGAGTGATCTTCTCCAGCCCTTTTCCGCCTGTAAACTTCCATAGGAATCCAATGACCAACCAAGCACATCTAGCCTCAATTACCAAGCCCGGCCGCTACCTCGGCCACGAGTACAATTCGGTGCAAAAAAAATGGGATTCCATAAAGATTCGTTTTGCCCTGGTTTTTCCCGACCTGTATGAGATCGGTATGTCGCATCACGGTCTGCAAATCCTCTATCATCTGTTGAACCGGCAGGATGCATTCCTGGCGGAACGCTGTTATTGCCCGGATACCGACCTCGAACACTTGCTGCGTCAGAAAAATCAAACCCTTACCAGTTTGGAATCGTTGCACCCGCTCAAGGATTTTGATGTCATCGGCATCACCCTGCCCTACGAGCTCTGCTACACCAACATCCTGACAATACTGAGTCTGTCGGATATCCCTTTGTATTCTCGCGACCGGGACCCTTCTTTTCCCCTGCTCCTCGGTGGTGGAGCCGGATCATTTAACCCGGAACCGGTCGCCGATTTTTTTGATGCCATTCTGCTCGGAGACGGCGAGGAGGCGGTAGTCGAAATAGGCAATCTTCTGGCAAAGCATAAAGAGGTGGGCGGTAACAAGACGGATCTTCTTCACCGCCTGGGAGAAATTGATGGAGTGTATATTCCGGCCCATTTCCAGCCGGACTATGACAGCTTCGGAAACCTTCAGACAATCCATAGGAAGGCAGGGGGAAAGGCTCTGGTTCGTCGCAGAATCCTTACAGATCTCAATGCCATTGAGCATCTGAAGCAGCCCATCGTCCCCAACGCCAAGATTGTCCATGATCGGTTGGGCATCGAAATTGCCCGCGGATGTACAAGGGGCTGCAGGTTTTGCCAGGCCGGGATCACCTACCGGCCGGTACGGGAGCGGAGCCCGGAACAAATAATGGAACTTGCCGAAAGCGGCATAAACAACTCCGGCTTTGAGGAACTGGCCTTATTGTCTCTTTCGACCGGTGACTATAGCTGTTTGGAACAGACCCTCCCGGCATTGATGGACAAATTTTCATCGAGGTTCATCTCCATTGCCATGCCTTCAATGCGGGTTGGGACCCTTACCGCAACCGTCATGGAGCAGGTCAAAAGGGTTCGTAAAACCGGCTTCACTCTTGCACCCGAGGCCGGCAGCGAAAGGCTGCGACGGGTCATCAATAAAGGTATTTCCGAAGGGGATCTTCTTACCACCTGCAATGACGCCTTCAGTGCCGGCTGGCAGAGCATTAAGCTCTATTTCATGATAGGTCTGCCGACTGAGACGGACCAGGATATCATCGCCATTACCGAACTGGCCAAAAAGATTCTCAATGATCGCAGCCTGGGCGGCGGGCGAGGAAAAAGGCAGATAACCATCAGTGTCGGCACTTTTATCCCCAAACCGCACACACCCTTCCAATGGGAACGACAGCTCAGCATGGAAGAAAGCATGGAGCGTATTCACCGGATCAAAAGGTCCCTTCCCGGCAAAGGTTGCAATCTCCGCTATCATAGCCCGCGCCAGAGTTTTCTTGAAGGTGTCTTTTCCCGTGGCGACCGGCGTCTTGCAAAACTCATTGAAAAAGCCTGGTGCGATGGGGCACGCCTTGACGGCTGGGACGAACATTTTGATCTTGCTCGCTGGCAAAGGGCGGCCGACAGCTGCCAACTGTCACTGGAATCCTACCTGCAGGCTCGGCGACCTGGCGAAACCCTCCCATGGCAACACCTTGCTTCCGGTGTAACCCAAGAGTTTCTTGTCGATGAACTGGCGAAAGCGCAAATCGAGGAATACACCCCCGACTGCCGCTACCACGCCTGCCAAAAATGCGGCACCTGCGACTTCGAAACTCTCCTGCCCGTGGTCTGCAATCGAGCCAAAACCCCTCTGCCTGAATCAGGACCGATGGCTCTGCAACAACCTGCCGACACCCCGGGAAAAGCCGGAAATGCCGGCCATTACAAGTATATTGTCCACTACTCTCGCCTTGGGAATATCTGCTATCTCGGCCACCTTGAAATGCTGCAGGGAATTTTCCGCACCCTCCGTCGGGCTGATATCACCACCAATTTCAGTCAGGGTTTTAATCCTTCGCCGAAGATTTCCTTCGGCCCGGCCCTGGCTGCTGGAACGGAGAGCCTTGCCGAATTTTTCATTATGGATATTCCGGAACCCTTAAAAAACTGCGCCGGCACTGCTGCCAAGCTCAACGAAAAACTGGTTCCGGGCCTTACCATAACAAAAATTGAACCCCATTCCGGCAAAGTGCCTCAGAGCCTCCTCACTTCATACACTCTCACTCTTGCCAGAGCGGTCACCGAGCAAGAGAAAGAGCGCACCAAACACTTCCTCAGCAGTGAAAGGTATCCTGTCGCCAAGACCAGGAAGGGGAAGACCAGTGAAATCGATATCCGCCCTTTGATCTCACTCCTGAGCATCTCCGGACCTGCCACCGTCCACCTGGAGATGGTGGGTGTCAGCGCACAGCCTGGGATCAAGCCGATAGAGGCACTGGCGCAGATCTTCGAGCTTACCAAGGAGGAGACCCTTGCTATCAAAATTTTAAAAACCTCCTGGCGGGTTATGGATCCCGAATAACTGGGACGGATCCCGAAAAGATTATGATATATTTTCCAGGTTATCGAATTCCGGCGACAAACATGTCCAGAATTTTGAACTTTCTCAAATGTTTCTTCCTCTTTTTTTGCATTATCGGAGCGCTTACCGTACAACCGGTTTGCGCTCAGGATACTCTACTGCGTCTAATCACCAATGGCGGATATATAGTTGAAGACGGCAGCAACCGGCAGAGATACCGGGAGAATGAGCTTTTTGTTCCCGCCTCTACCATGAAACTGCTCACCAGCTTGGTCGCCTTGGAATTCCTCGGCCCTGAGCACCATTTCGAAACACACCTTTTCCTTGATGGGCAAAAGAATCTTTATATCAAGGGCTATGGTGATCCCCTCCTTACTTCGGAGATTCTCCTCGAGATCAGCAAACGACTCTCGGACAAGGGTGTGCGGCAACTGCAGTCGATCTGCCTTGACGACAGCGCCTTCGATCTGCGGGGTGAAACAGCAAGTGAGGAAAATTCGGCGAAAAGCTACGACGCTCCAAACGGCGCCTTGGCTGTCAACTTTAATGCCGTTTCGATCCTTATCAGCGCCAAGGGCAGGGTCAGCTCAGGTGAGCCCCAGACTCCGTTCCTGCCCCTGATGCGGGAAATAGGTGCCGGCCTTGCACCCGGTGCACATCGCCTCAATATCAATATGCTGCCGTCTCAGCCCGGGAAGTCCTCTACTCTCCGCTATACAGGTGAGCTTTTCACGGCGCAACTGCAAAAAGCCGGCATCACCATACGGCAGCCTTGGAGAATTAAGGCAACACCCAGCCATCTGAAACCCATTCTTATCCACCAGGGGGGAGCAAGTCTTGCGGAAATCATCAGGGATTGCCTCAAATATTCAAACAATTTCATCGCCAACCAGCTGTTTCTGGCGAGTGGTATACACGTCTACGGTTTGCCCGCTACTTGGGAGAAATCCCGGCAAACCTTTACCAAATATACGACAACGACCCTCGGTATTCCCAAGGGGCACCTTGTTATAATGGAAGGAGCCGGACTTTCAAGACAGAACCGCTTCAGCCCAGCCGCCTTTATCAAAGTACTGAAGCGCTTCCAGCCGTTCGCCGCCCTCCTCAGTCAACGGGAGGCAATCCCCTTAAAAAGCGGCACCCTCACCGGTGTCTATTGTTTTGCAGGATATTTCCCGAGGGGTGAGTCACTCATCCCCTTTGCCCTTCTTCTCAATCAAACGGAAAACACCAGGAATCAGCTCCTTAAAGAACTCCAGCTGGCAACTGTCGGATCTCCTCCTTCACTGTGAATTTCATGTCCTCCGGGTGCCATTGTTTTCGTTTGGGGATGATGATTTTGATTCGATTTTTTTCGATTGAGCTGATTGCTCTCGGTGTTCTCTCAACGAATCCAAAGAAACGAAGAATATCCTTGCCTTTTACCGTTGCCTTCTTTACCATTCGGCACGCTTTAACAATCCATAGCACCCACTACTTTTAAAACAATTGTCCCGTCAACAAGGAGGGTTGCATGACACCTGTCAGTTCCGCTAAAATTGTCATTAGCTGTGTTTCTTTTCTCTTTCTACTGAGTCTGTCTGCCTGTGGAACCACCCCCGCCGGCAACGCCGAGAATGGGCAGAAGTGGTATAAGATGAACAACTGCGGTTCCTGCCATGGCGAAAAGGGCAGCGGTGGTCGTGGTCCTCACATTTCCGGTATAGACATGGGATTTGGCAGTTTTGTCAAAAAGCTCAGAAAAGAAAATGCCCCAATCATGCCTCCTTACCCTGAGGCAAAAATCTCCGAACAGGACGCAGCAGACATTTACGCTTTCCTGAAGAATGCCAAATAGCAGGTTATTCCATTTCAATGCCCTGGGCCAAGAGAGCAGAGGCGTGTTAAAATGATTTTGTTTTTTAGCTAGGAATGAGTATTATTGTGGAGAAAGGAATGTAAAGACTTCCCCGCCGGGTCCGACTAGGATCGGCTTCATGTTCAAAATAAAGGAGAATTCTATGGTTGAGAGCCTCTATTCATTTCTAGCAGCTGTTGGCTTTACCCACCCTCTCCACCCCATGCTTACCCATGTGCCGATGGGTATGATTATCGGCATGGTGGTTTTTTCTCTGTTCGGTCTCATGCTAAAGAACCCTGATTTGCCTGAGACGGCGTTTCATTGTTCGGTCCTTGCCCTACTTTCCATAGTTCCGGTCATTGGTGCCGGAATCCTCGACTGGCTTCATTTACAACAAGGAGAATGGAACAAGTATATCATTGCCAAAATGGTACTTGGGGCACTGCTTACCATTCTCTTGGCTGTGACTGTCGTTATGAAGAAAAAGGGAGTAAGCCCGGCGAAGATGTTGCTCTTCTATTTTCTCTGCCTCGCCTGTGCCGGTGGATTAGGTTATTCCGGTGGCCAGTTGGTGTATGGTTGATGCCTTTCTCGCCTGCTCTCCAGGGGAACACATCACAGCTGCATGACTAATAATAAGTAGGCAGCTGTGAGAGGAATATTTGGATGGTTGAGGAGTGGATTGTACACCTATTAAAGGTGTTGCAAAAAACCAAGATAAATAATGTAAAATCAGTTGCTTAAAACACATAAAGCCTCTATAATGGATGAATAATCTTAGCGAGAGAATTCAATCCAAAACGGAGGCTCTATGCACCACAAGAATATCAAGCT
>JANNQF010000106.1:0-8337 GCA_031441605.1 Deltaproteobacteria bacterium | reverse complement strand
TGAAGGACCAAATCGAAACTTGATGTCTCTATGTACGTACGGTTCACCGACAGATGAGCTGCATCCTGTCGGTGAAACCAGTTCTTTCCGGGTGACTTTTTATCAGGCCATTTTTCGTACATTTTCAGAGGGCCACTGACATACGCTATCAGTGCAGTTCTCAATTCTGCGTTATTCGCCGTGAATTCTAATTTGAGAGAGAGTTGCGGCAAACAACGCAGAAGTTTCGCAAGCCGCCAACGTGGCAATCGGCGAGCAATAGCAATGCCGACATGGGGCAATCCAGGTAGGCGGTTCGGTCAAAGGCGGTCTAATTTTATAGCTGCTATACTAGGAGGTTGTCCGAGAATAGCAATCCTCTCAGATCGAGGCAAACTCGAAAAATTGCCGGAGGCATATACTTAATATTCCGAGGATAATATTTTCGAGTTTAACGAAGATATGGGGCAAAGGGCGTTCTCGACAGAACTCTAGGCCAAAAGCCATTCCAATGCGGTAGCTCTGTCATAAAAGATCGAAAACCCATACCCTCTATTTACACATACGGTTTCTAAAAATCTGAAATGAGTCAGATGGTCGGGATTGATAATTTCGGCTATTTTTATTCCGAGGATCACCCCAATCAACCGAAAGAATTTTGGCCGTTCATATATTTCTATAACTTTACCGGATACACTTTCTATATTTCGGTGGTCGATTACTACTTTTGTTAATCTCTTCTTCCGCATTGTTTCAGCAATTGTTTTTGCCATTTCCAGCGAACTTTCGCTATCTGCCACTCCTTTCGTTACAAATTCGATATATTTAAGCTCGCGATGTACTGTAAATTCCCATTCCATGGTATATTATGCATTTACTCGAAATTATAAGATCAATTATGTCTCGTCATGTAATTGCTGTATGATACGCCTAAAAGCATGGTGCGTTGCAAAAGAGTATTCTCCAAAACAGTGCAAATTCTCAACTTATCCTCAAATTGGATAATTAGCATAATCTCCCAAAAATGTGAACATGTAGAAGGTTGTTTCCTGAAATTTTTTCCCATGCGAAAAAGCACCCTGTGAGAGGATAGATATGGAGACAACTCATTACACCGCCTGAGAAAATGCATCGAAAAACTTAAGTATTCGTATATTCAAATATTCCACTTTACAAATACTCGGCGGATGATGTATATATATATAAGCTGTTTTGATATGATATTGTTGGTGATCAAAACATCTTGGAGGAGGTGGCCGGCAACCCCGCAAAACAACACGACAGGTACATCAATAACGCGGACTCCGGCTCATACGTCACAGCGACACGACCACAGGGAGGGAATGATGAAGAAACGAGTTTTGCAACTGGCAGCCGTCATGCTCGTTGGAGGAATGGTTTTTCCGGCAATTTCACGAGCGAGCGATGATGAAATCCAAAAAAAAATCGACAAACTGAGCCAGGAGGTAGAGGAGTTAAAAAATTCCCTGAAAAAGGTAGAAAACAAATCACTTGGCAAGTGGCTAACCATCGGTGGTGATTACCGCTTCCGCTACGATTATCTCAAAGGTGAAACCAGGCCGTTTACCGATGCAAGCGCCACCTTTGCCAATGCGCAAAACAAGATGCAACAGGGATACTTTAATGCTGTTGCCGCGGGCGATGCTGCACAGACGCGATTTTGGGCCGGCAACATCGCCGGCATGACCGCTTTTTCCCAGCAGATGACAGGGGTGAAAACCTTTTCCCAGGCCCAGTCGTTTCTCGGTGCCAACCAACAATTACTGGGTGGCTTGGGCAATTTTGCCGTTCAGGTCCCTGCGTATGAACCGGAGAACAAGTCTCTCTATACCAACCGCTTCGGCCTCGACCTGCACGCCAAGGCCACCGAAAACGTAACGGTCACTGCGCGCCTGGTGACATATAAAGTATTTGGTTCCCAGGATGACAGTGCTGTTACCGTTGATGGCAATGCGCCTTACTTTGCCGACCGTGTCGGTGTCTTTGACGGTACGCTCGGCCATGTTCCTTCCGACGGCTCCCTCGAAGTTGACCGTGCTTATGGTACCTTGAGCAATATCTTCGATCAACCTCTTTGGTTTTCCGTCGGTCGTCGCCCCTCAACGGGCGGTGCGCCCAGCAATCTCAAACTGAACAACGAGCGTCCCGGCAATGGCGGCACCCCCTCACTCTTGGTTGATTATGCCTTCGATGGCATGACCATCGGGTATGCCCCGGAGATCGATGCCCTGCCCGGCGCCTATGCCAAGATCTGCTATGGACGCGGTTTCGAGAGCGGTTACCGGGACACTCCCGGTAACTCCCTTTCCGATACCGATATGGTCGGACTGGCCGTGATTCCCATTGACACCGATCCTCTGCGGGTATGGTTACAGTGGAACCGCGGCATCAATATCTTCGATTTTCCAACCATGGACGACACCTACTACGGCAATACCGGTGCAAAGACAAATTTGGGTGACATTGACTGGTACGGCGCCGGCGCCATGAGTACCATTAAGAAGGCGGGTCCCGGCAACCTCAACCTGTTTGCCGATTTCGCATTAAGTGACACCCACCCAAACGATAATGTTTCCTCCCAGGCCGGTTTCCAAGGATTGCTGACCGGCGGGTTCTTTGATCCGGAAGCCCCCTCCGACAAGACCGGTTGGGCCGTTTCAGCCGGAATTCGTTATGACCTGCCGTCAAAAACAAAACTGGGCCTAGAATACAACCATGGCTCGGAGGACTGGATAACCTTTGCCCCGGCTGCCGATGACATGTGGACCAGTAAGGTGGGAACACGCGGTAACGTGTATGAGGGCTATATTATCCAGGAACTCGACCTGAAACCGGTGTCGTCATATTTCAGTAAAACGTTTTTCCGACTTGGTTACCAATATTATGATTTCGAATATACCGGCAGCAACAACTGGGTAGGTGCCCCGGTCGCACTATCCGATGCAGTCGGTCAAATGATGTTGATGGCTCCTGTGAAGGAAGCCCATAATGTCTACGCCACCTTCGAAGTGAAATTTTAGCCTTACCTGTACCTTGCCGGGACTGCCGAAAGCAGAGGCGTCCCGGCAAGCAGAACAAACCATCATTGAAAAAAGGAGTGTATCGTGAATAAAATATTTTCAGTTGTTCTTGTGTTGGCCGTATTGGTTGTTTCCAGCCTTTCCTGGGTAGCATCCGCCAGTGCGGAAGAAGCGAAAATGGTTGGTGAAATCTCAAAAATTACTCTCGCCGCCGATGGCAAATCCGCCACCGCGATTCTTAAGGATACAAAAACCGGCGACTCTGTTCCCATTGAGATAAAGGATGAATTGACCCTGGATAAGTTAAAAGACAAACGGATTGTCGAAGGCGACGAGATACGCTGTAAATTTGATAAACAGGATGGTAAAAACACCAGCAAGACCTTTGTGAAAACTGCCGGTTGTTGACCAGGCTGACCCTACGGCCAATACAGCAGATAACAGGAACCGCACAACAGCAAAATCCATAAAGGAGAAACAATCTATGCTTGTTATCAGATATGTGGCAGCATTTTTGGGAGTTGTGCTGTTGGTGGCAACCTCCCAGGCTAAGGAACATGAAGGCAAGGAATACATACAGGAAAATGGTTATAAGGGGCCCCAGACCTGTGAAGAATGCCACCCTGGGACCGCCAAGGCATTTCTTGAGACGGTGCACTGGAAGCATGCTTCAAAAGTTGATTATGTCGACAACCTGAAGGCCGACCAGGAATACGGCATGAAGAATCGCATATACACCATGTGTAACGCCAATGACATAATAAATAATCTCAAAGAAATACCTGCAAATGAGGCCGGCAAGACTAAAATCACCGGCTGCAACACCTGTCATCCCGGCGATTACACAGTGGATGTCGGCGCTACCGGACCAGAGGCGGAACAGGCTATTGACTGCCTGATCTGTCATTCCGCCAAATATGATTTCAGCAAACGAAAACCGGTCAAGCGCGATGACGGCAAGGTGGTCATGACCCAGGACCGAAGCACCGAAGCGGCTGTGGAGATCGGTCGACCGGGTATCAAGAATTGCATGGTCTGCCACGAGTCGGCGGGCGGTGGCGCCCTCTTCAAACGGGGCTTTGCCATGACCAAGGACGCTGATGTGCATGCCGCCAAAGGACTCGTCTGCGTTGACTGTCATACGGTCAAAAACCACCGTTTTCCGACGGGGAAAGATCCGAACAACTGGGCCAATGATGGCGTATATTTGACCTGTGCAGGATGTCACAACGATAAACCGCACAAGGATGAGGATTATAACCGTCATACTGCCTATATTGCCTGCCAGACGTGCCACATCCCCAGGACAGGCGGGGCCTTTGCCAAGGATTTTACCAAATGGGTAAAGCTGGACAATGGCTTTTATGAACCTTCGACCTTGATAAAAGAAGTGAATGAAACCGCTCCGGTCTATGCATGGTACAATCTGACCGTTAGCAACACCCCGCATTTTATCGGCCCGAAGGGCAGCAGAAGCGATGGTAAGAGTAAAATCTATCCATTTAAGGTCTATCAGGGCAAAGCCTACTACAACAAACTGGATGGGCAGTTGCTGGGCATGGACTTTGCTGAACCAATGGCCACCGGCGATACCCTGGCCGGAGTTGCCTGCGCTGCTGATACGCTTGGGATAAAGAAGTATGACCCGGTGCCCGGCTGGCAGACCACCTACTTCGGCAGCAACCACCAGGTGTCGCCGAAGAGCAAGGCCCTGACCTGCGCCAACTGCCACGCAATCAACGGCTTGCTGAATTTCAAAGCGTTGGGATACGGTGACAAGGAGATCGAAAAACTGGTCAGCCCCGCTATATACTTCGATAAAGTGTTGAAGATTCAACAGGAAAACGAATGATCCCTCACCCTTGACCAGGAGAGGCAATGCACTACCTCTTCGGTCAAGGGTAATTCTGCCATTGCAGGAGCAATACCATAAACGTTGTTGTGAAGGGAACCTTATGAAAGTATTACAACTGATTCTGCATTGCGTCATCCTGGCCGTGGTCCTGTCGCCATTCTCTCCAACAGTGTGTCGCGCCGCGTCGGAGGAAGAGATTTTTGAGAAAATCAAGTTGCTTGAGATGCAGATTCAGGAGTTGAAGGACATGAAAGCACAGCAGAATATAACCGAAGAAAAACAGCAGCAATGCATCAAGGCAGTGGGCGCCGAGAAATTCTGCACATGTCTTGCGCAAGCGCTGCCGGTTGACACCAACTTCGAGCAGTACGTCCATATCATGGTCGCGTCAGCCGAGGAGGCCGGCCGTGAAGGCAAAAAGCGCGTAGAGACAGCGCACGCAGCCCGTGAGAAATGCGTACAGAAGGGACTGTTCTAAGCCGGAAAGCGGGTCTCGTTTACCGTGCCCTCGGGGGAAATTGCACCATGCAACCCTTATCCCAGGGACGAACAACGGCGATTGACCATCAATTTGCATAACCCACAATCGCAAGGCTTGACAGCGCGGCGGATATCTTTATTATGGTGGGTTGTCGTGGTTTGGGTCGTGCAGCATAAATGGCCCGCCACGCCTGATATACCCACCTGAATGTCCAACTCATGCGACCTCGGGAATCGGGGTGAGATGAAACACAAGGACAATCAAAGGCAGGGTTAATGGAATTTTCAAAATCAAGAGAGTACAACGAAGAAGCGGAAATATTGAAGGCCCTCGGTCATCCCATCCGCCTCAAGATAACCGCGGGATTGTGTTCCGAGGAGTGTACCGTCAAAAAAATCTGGGAGTGCCTCGGCCTTCCCCAATCCACGGTTTCCCAGCACCTGGCGCTACTCAAAAGCAAGGGTGTCATCTTCGGCATACGCGAAGGCACCGAGGTACGCTACAGCGTTACCAATCCATTGGTTAAGAAAATAATCGCCGCCTTCGGGGGGTGAAGGTGCCCGCCGGTTGCGACCACCTTCTTCACAAAATTGCAAACCAAGAAAGGAGGCAATATGCGCGTACGATTTCTGATTCTGCCGATACTCTTCGTCCTATCGATGTCCACAGCTCTACAAGCCGCACAGAAACCTGACGACAGTGAAGCGCTGGCCGGGTTGAAAACGGCCAAGGTTATCTTTGATGTACGGGTTGCCGACCTTGACAAACTCGTCTTCAATCTGGAACTTTTTGGTGAAACCTTGGATGGCATGGTAGCCCAGGGTGTCAAACCGGAGATGATTGTCGCCTTCCGAGGACCGGGAGTCAAACTGCTGTCATCCGCAACACTCAATGAGGAGGCAATCAACCTGCTCCGAGCTTTGAAAAAGCGTGGGGTACGATTTGAGGCATGTGCCGTGGCAATGCGAACATTTAAGGCTGATCCGACAAAACTTATTCCGGAAATCACCTTGGTTGCAAATGTGTTTAACTCTTTTATTGGATACCAAAACAAGGGCTATGCAATGATAGCCATCAATTGAAAACTCGCCGGACTCGAAACTCGTTGCTCAGTATTTTAATGCGACAGACACCTATGGCAGGCTGCTGGAGATGCCGGGATGAGGATTACGGTCGCACGAATACCACTTATTGCAACTGTCCTGAGTCGCAATAGCGCGACTTTCAGTCCCTTACAGATTGGTTGCTTGTTTTTTTACAAGAAATCAATCTGTCTCAAGGTACTTACACCCCTCAAGGGGGTACTAAAAAGAGTCCCTCTGCTGTGGGAGGGGATTATAGCCTTTGGGTTGCGGGAGTCAGCCCGCTTTAGGAGAGTTCTTCTTTATGACCGCTACGACCATCGATTTCCGGCAAGGTGATCTGATATTTCTTCAGCTTACGAAAGAGAGTGCTCTTATGGATGCCGAGGGCCTTTGCCGCCGCCAGACGGTTGTAGCCGTGCTGCCGGAGCGCTTCAATGATGATTTCTTCCTCGGTGACCCGCCTGCCGGTCTCCATGGCAGAGGCGTCGACACCCAACCCATTCTTATGCCGCAACAGATAGGTGGGAAGATGCGCCACCCCGACCTCCCCTTCATGGCAGAGAACAAAGGCGTGTTCAATGATATTCTCCAGTTCCCGGATATTGCCCGGATAGTCATGGCTGAGAAGGAGTGCCAGAGCCTCCTTGCCGACTTGAGAAACCGCTCGGCCGCGAATTGTATTCATTTTTTTAATGAATCGATCGCACAACAGGGGGATATCCTCCATCCGTTCCCTGAGTGACGGCAGATGCAGGCGGATGATATTGATACGATAGAAAAGATCACGGCGAAATTCGCCCTTTTCCACCATGGTCCCGAGGTCGCGGTTGGTTGCCGCGATAATCCGGATATCGGTCTTGATTTTTTCCACCCCGCCGAGCGGCTGGAATTCCCTTTCTTCAAGGACCCGCAGCAACCGGACCTGAAAAGCGGCGCTGGTGTCGCCGATCTCGTCGAGAAGAATGGTACCCTTGCCGGCGGCCTGGAAAAGCCCGGGTTTATCTTTGTAGGCATTGGTAAAGGCCCCGGCTTTATAGCCGAAAAGTTCCGATTCGAGCAGAGTATCGGGCAGTGCGCCGCAATTTATGGCGACAAAGGGCTCCTCTTTGCGCCACGACAGGCTGTGCAGGGCACCCGCCATCAGTTCCTTGCCGGTGCCGGTGTCGCCTTCAAGCAGCACGGTACTGTCGCTTTCCGCCACCTGGGGCAGGATACCAAAGATCTTTTTCATCGCCTTGCTGCGGCTGACCATGTCGCCGACCGTAAAACTGCCGCTCAGCTCCCGACGTAACTCCTCGACCAGGCTGTGATCACGGAAAGTCTCCACTCCGCCGAGGATCTTCCCTTGTGCATCTTTCAGGGGCGAGGTGGAAACGGTGATCGGCACCCGCTGCTGCCGGCTGTTGATGATATAGGTTGCGCTGGAGACAAAGGATTTTCCCTCCTTCATGGTACGTTTCAGGGCGCAGGCCCCCTCGCACATATTCGAGCGAAAGACCTCCCAGCAATAGCGACCGATGGCATCAGCCCGCGGCGTACCGGTAATTTCCTCGGCGGCCCGGTTGAAGGTCATGATCCGCCAATTATGATCGACGGTGAAAACGCCCTCGGAAATGGATTCGAGGATGATCTCATTGGCCTTTTTCGCTATCTCTCCCGAATCACGCATCGTTGGAACCGGAGTTGGCCGCATGCAACAGCAATAACAACGTTATTTGGCATTTCACGCCCCAATTTAATTTACAGTATGTGCCGTTAGTACCTTACAGATTGGTTTCTTGTTTTTTTACAAGAAATCAATCTGTCTCAAGGTACTTATACCCCTCAAGGGGGTACTAAAAAGAGTCCCTCTGTTGTGGGAGGGGATTATAGCCTTTGGGTTGCGGGCGTCAGCCC
>JANNQF010000105.1:0-7732 GCA_031441605.1 Deltaproteobacteria bacterium | reverse complement strand
AGTGCCTGACTTTAATCTCTGCGGTTAGCAAGTCTATGACTCGATCCCAGCCGGGAGATTGTGTTTTTTCCAGACATCGCCATTCGTTATAACGCCTGCCGCCGGGTGAAGCAAGCAATGGGGGAGGTGTTGTGACCGTTGTGGCGGGTATTACCGGTGGTTTGTCGATAATAGGGGGTGCGTTCGTCGTGCAAAGATTTTTCGGTGGAGAATCGGGTAGGTTGGCACTCTGATGGTTTTTCCTCTTTCGGTCAGTGCTAGGGGCAGAAAGAAAATACCGTAGCCACTTTCGGTAATGGATATGTAAGGGATTCTGAATTGCTCGTTGGTTCAAAACTTCATTGAACCGGGCTAAAACGTTTTCTGGAATCGCCAGCATGTGTTTTAAATTCTTGGTATCGGAGAATAAGTTTTTAATGGCTCATTATCATAAGATCTCAATATTTTGTACCCTTCGTTAGGTTGCCTGTCAATTACAAAAATTATAATTCCCCACCGAACTAACGAATAAAACAAAGCAAAAGTCAGTCATTCTCTCCACCATTTCGTCTGATGGACAGTCCTTCGGAATTTTTCTGGTTTTGGCGTCATAACAAATAATTCCTTGAAAAATCTCCTCAAAATGAAATAGAATTGAGTTGTTCGCACAATCGAGGACATGACAAAAAGAAAACTCTTGACCTAGGTCAAGGATTTCTGCTTGGAAGTGTGTGACGATGGAGCCATAGCAGACAGGCGCCTCTCAAACAGTCAACCACAGCGGAGTTGTTATGCCGATTTTCAGCTATCTCGCCATCCCCAGAAGCGGCGCCAAGGAGTCTCTATGCGCCGAGCTCTCTGTTCTTAAATATTGTCAAATTATTCCTGCCACAAATCAGGACGTAATCGTTCTTGTTACCGATACACCGGACGAAACCAGCGAAGAAGCACTCCAGGGAAGCTTGAAGAAGCTGCAGTCGCTGCAGTCGCTCAGCCTGGCCTTTGGCTATGATGAACAATAAGGGAGGAAGTGAAGTGACCATGAAACTCGACAGACGACGATTTATTCTCAGTGCCGCGGCAGGCAGTGCGGTGGCAACGGCGGGCGCGCTTTTTCCGGGGATCAGTTTTGCCGACTGGCCGAAAATCACCACCAATTCCGGGGTGGTTTCCTGGCAGAAGGCGCCCTGCCGTTTTTGTGGAACCGGCTGCGGCGTCTTGGTCGGAGTTGTCGAGGGCCGGGCGGTGGCGGTGAAGGGTGATCCGAACTGTAGCGTCAACAAGGGTTTGTGCTGCATGAAGGGCTATCACTCGGTGCAGGCACTGTATGGCGCCGACCGGTTGACCAAGGCGAAGATCCGCAGGAACGGCGAGATGGTCGAGGTGCCCATCGCCGAGGCCTTGGATCTGGTGGCGGCAAAGTTGAAAGAAACCCGCGATAAACACGGCAAAAACTCGGTGGCCATCTACGGGTCCGGGCAATGGACCATTCCCGATGGCTATGTTGCCTCGAAACTCTTCAAGGGCTGTCTCGGTACCAACAATGTCGAGGCCAACGCCCGGCTGTGCATGGCCAGCGCAGTGACAGGTTTCATGACTTCCTTCGGCATCGACGAGCCGATGGGTTGCTACGAAGACATCGATAACGCCAATGTCTTTATCACCTGGGGCAACAATATGGCGGAGATGCATCCGGTGCTCTTTTCGCGCATGCTCGCCAATCGTAAGCGCCGCACGGGTGTCAAGATCATCGACTTTGCCACCCGCTCAACCCGCACCAGCCAGGCGGCCGACAAATCAATTCTCTTTAAACCCCAGACCGACCTGGCGGTGGCTAACGCCATCTGCCATGAAATCATCGCCAACGACTGGGTGAATTCGAGCTTTGTGAACGAACATGTGTCGTTTCATAAGGGTAAAACCAACATCGGCTACGGAACCGAAGACCATTTTGCCTTTACCGATCAAGATGAGGCAATCAGCTTTTCCGATTTCAAACTGTTCCTGGCCGATTATAGTCCGGAAAAGGTCGAGAAGATCTCCGGGGTCTCGGCTAAGGATATCAAGTATATGGCCGCCCTGTACGGTGATCCGGCACTGAAGGTGACTTCGTTTTGGTGCATGGGTATGAACCAGCACACCCGGGGCACGTGGATCAATAATCTGGTTTATAATATTCATCTTCTGGTCGGCAAGATCTCAACGCCCGGCAACAGCCCGTTTTCCCTGACCGGTCAACCGAGTGCCTGCGGTACCGTACGCGAGGTCGGAACCCTGACCCATGCCTTGCCACACGGCGTAGTCATGAACGAGGCTGACCGCAAGATGGCCGCCGAGATATGGGAGGTACCTCTCGAAAATATCGATCCCAAACCGACCTATCATACGGTTGAGATGTTTCGCGCCCTTGACCGCGGCGATATCAAATTCATGTGGATTCAGGTGACTAATCCGATGGTCACCATGCCGAATCTCAAACGATATCGCAATGGCGCCTTAAAAGATGATCGTTTCGTTGTGGTCTCCGACGTATATCCGACGCCGACCACCGATGTTGCCGACGTTATCCTGCCGGCGGCGATGTGGATTGAAAAAGAGGGTCTGTTTGGCAATTCCGAACGGCGGACCCAGCACTTCGGGCAGATCGTCAATCCTCCAGGCGAGGCGATGTCCGACACCTGGCAGATTATTGAGGTCGCCAGGCGACTTGGCTTTGAGAAACAATTCCCCTGGAGCCAGGAAAATTATATCGAAAAAATCTGGGAAGAATATCGCCGATTCCACACCGGGCCGCAACACGAAATGGCGCCTTACAAGCTCCTCACCGAACGGTCCGGGGTGCAGTGGCCTTTTGTTAATGGTAAGGAAACCCGCTGGCGCTTTAATCCGCAGCATGATCCGGCCTGCAACAACGGCAAGGACTTCCATTTCTACGGCAAAAAGGACAACCGCGCCTGGATCTGGGCCCGTCCCTACGAGCCGGCGGCCGAATTCCCGGACAGTGAGTATCCTTTCTGGCTGAATACCGGGCGGGTTATCGAACACTGGCATACCGGATCGATGACGAGGCGCGTCCCGGTCCTCCACAATGCCGTGCCGTCGTCGTATGTCGAGCTGAACCCGGAAGACGCTGCCGACCTTGGGGTGGTCGGTGGCGAAAAAGTGAAGATCATCTCCCGCCGGGGCGAAATCATTATGCCGGCGCAGATCAACGGCCGAGGCGTACCGCCGCGGGGTATGGTCTTCGTGCCGTTCTTTGATGAGAGCTATCTGATCAACGAGGTCACTTTGGACGCCTTCTGCCCGATTTCCAAGCAGCCGGATTACAAAAAATGTGCCGTGAGACTGGAGAAAGCATGATGAAACGACATGAACAGAGGAACAGGTGGGTGGTGACCGCCGCCGCACTCTGTTGCCTGACAATCATCCATCTTGCCGGGGACAAGGCGTTTTCCGCTGGCGGTGGAACCGAGGACTTTGATCATCAGAGCGGCAAACTGTTTAAAGCGTATGACGCGGTTCCTGAACCTTATCTGGCGGCCGATTCCGGGGATAGGAACCTGGCCGGCTTTTATGAGCTGCGGCAATATCCCGGCTCGCCGCCGCGCATTCCCCATCCGGTGGACCTGACCTTTAAAGGTAATAATACCGACTGTCTGGCCTGCCATGCCAAGGGGGGCTACAGTGCCGAGTTCGGCAAGTACGTGCCGGTGACGCCGCATCCGGAAAATAGCCTCTGCTACCAGTGTCATGTCCAGAAGGTGACGGAGCAGAGGTTTGTCGCGAGCACCTGGCAATCATTGAAGCCGCCGCGTCTCGGCCTGTCGTTTCTGGCCGGTGCACCGCCGTCGATTCCGCATAGCCTGCAGCTTCGGGAAAACTGTATTGCCTGCCATACCGGACCGGGTGCAGTGGTGGAAATCCGCGTCGCCCATGCCTCGCGGGGCTATTGTCGGCAGTGTCATGTGCCGGCTGTACAGCAGGAATCTTTCAGTGAATTCCGCAGAAAATAACCACGAGGCAAGGGGCGGGCGACTATGAATACATTGATGAATCGGACGGCCAGGTGGTTGAGCGGCAGTGTCGTGTTGATACTGTCGTTCTTTCTGGTTGGTGACGGCACCGGGTCGGCGAGTGAAAAAAAATCTTTTATCGATACGGTAAAGACCGTTGATGAGCCGTTTGACAACCGTTCCGTGCACCAGGTGCAGCCTGTCACACAAGCGACAGTGCTGGCGGGGGAAGAGTATCAGGGCGGACCCTTCCGTGTGCTGGCCCGGAAAGAAAACATTGAGCGGTACCGGTGCAGCAGTTGCCATGGGGCAAAAGAGGTGATGGCAAAGAATGCCCTGGTCCTGACCCATGGTAATGTGGTCATTCAGCATGGCCGGGAGGGCAGCGCACTCGGCTGTATCGATTGTCATCACCCGCAGGATCGTGATTTTCTTGAGGACAAAAAGGGCAGAAAGATCGATTTTGATCACAGTTATCAACTCTGCGGCCAATGTCATTTCCGACAGAAACGTGACTGGTTGGGTGGGGCACACGGCAAGCGGGTGTCCTATTGGGCCGGGGAGCGGGTTGTTTATAACTGCACGACCTGCCATGATCCCCACGCTCCCCGTTTTGCCAAACGCTTTCCTGCCACTTATTCCGTACCGCTCCATCGATAGGGGTATTTCATGAGTTTACAAGACAACGAGCAAGAAAAAGTGAGCCTGGTCGATGCCTTCACGAAAAAGAGCAGCCGCAGGACATTCATTAAAAATCTCTCCATCGGCGCAGCGGCAGCCAGTGCCACCCTGGTGACCGGATGCGTTCCCGGTGCCGATGCGGCGGCCAGTGGGGAATTGCGCTTACGTTGGCAGGAATTCTTTAAAAAGAATTACCGTCTGATGACCCAGGAGGAAAAAGAGCAGACCGTTGATCGGCTGGAACGGCTGGCCGCCCTTCAGGGTGGTACGGAACTGCAGATAGGCAACGAACCGCCCCTGCCGAAGGTGCTGTACGGCTATGCCTTCAATATTACCCGCTGCGAAGGTTTCATGGAGTGTGTTACCGCCTGCATCAAGGAAAACAACCTCGATCGCAAGACCAACACCCAGTATATCCGCATCTTTGAAATGGAACCGGGCCAGCTCGACCCAAGCACAGGCGACGGTAAGTATTTTCACGAGGTTCCGGTTGAAAATAAGTTTTATATGGGCACCCAGTGTTTTCAATGTGAAAATGCCCCCTGCACCAAGGCCTGTCCGACCAAGGCCACCTGGAGGGAGCCGGACGGTATAGTCGTCGTTGACTATGATTGGTGTATCGGCTGTCGCTACTGCCAGGCAGCCTGCCCCTATTTCGGCAGACGGTTTAACTGGGGCAAGGCGGAAGTGCCGAAGGAAGAGGTTACCCTGAAACAGCATTATCTCGGTAATCGTCTGCGGCCGGTGGGAAAGATGGAAAAATGCACCTTTTGCATCCAGCGGACGAGAAAAGGCAAGCTCCCGGCCTGCGTTGAGGCCTGCCCGACGGGATCCCGGGTCTTTGGCAACCTGCTCGATCCGGACAGCGAGATCCGCTATGTCCTCAAAAATAAGAAGGTTTTTCGCATGAAGGAAGAGTTGGGCACTGAACCGAAATTCTGGTATTTCATAGATTGACACTATAAAGGATCATCATGGGCGCACATCCGCACAGAAATCTGAAAACATTCGTTTTTGATGTCTTTCGCTGGAACCTTCGAGGCGGCATGGGCTTTCAGCTTTTCCGCATGCTCCTCCTCGGCTGTATGGCAATGGGCGTTTACGCCTATTCTTTTCAGGCGCGATTTGGTTTGTCGGTTACCGGCATGAACGATATCATCAGTTGGGGCTTTTATATCTCCAACTTCACCTTTCTGGTCGGGGTCGCCGCCGCCGCAGTCATGCTCATCCTGCCGGCCTATGTTTTCCACGACCCGAATTTCCACAGGGTGGTTATCATCGGCGAAGGGGTGGCGGTGGGGGCACTGGTAATGTGCCTTTCTTTTATCATGGTGGATCTCGGCGGGCCGTTACAGGCCTGGCATCTTATTCCCGGCATTGGTATCTTTAACTTTCCCTCCTCGATCCTTGCCTGGGACGTGCTGGTGCTGAACGGTTATCTGCTTCTCAATGGGCTGGTACCCGCCTACATCCTCTATTGCCACTATATGGGGCGCAAGGCCAATGAAAAAATCTACCGGCCGTTTGTTTTCCTGTCAATTTTCTGGGCCTTTTCCATTCATATGGTGACGGCTTTTCTTTATCAGGGATTGCCGGCCCGGCCGTTTTGGAATAACCCCCTTCTGGGGCCGCGATTTCTCGCCTCGGCCTTTGCCGCCGGACCATCGATCATCACGCTGATTCTCGCGGTAATCCACAATTTTACCAGCTACAAGATTGATCGCAGCGTCTTCAATAAATTACGGTTGATCATTGTTATTTCGGCGATCATCAATCTGCTTATGCTCTTTTCGGAAATCTTCAAGGAATTTTATTTTCCAACCCATCATTCGAGTGCAGCAGTTTACCTGTTCTTCGGAATGGGTGGTCACAATTCTCTGGTGCCGTGGATCTGGACCTCGGTATGTGTTAATCTGGCGGCGACTCTGGTTCTGGCCTTCAATCCCGGTAAAAACAATCCGAAGGTGCTGCTCCCGGCCTGTGTTTTTCTCTTTGTGGCGATCTGGATGGAAAAAGGTATCGGTTTGATCGTACCGGGGCTTATTCCCTCGCCACTCGGTGAGGTCGTCGATTATCTGCCAACCTGGGTTGAACTCTCTGTAACACTGGGGATCTTGGCCTTGGGGATTACCGTCGTTTCCTGGTTGATCAGAGCGGCCCTGATCATTGAGGAAAAATATGAATACTGAAAACAAAGGACAACTGTCGAGAATCCTAAACCCGATAACGGGATCCTTTATGACACCCTTTGCCGGGGATAAGTCTCTTTATGAATTATTTTTATAACTAACAATAGTTTCATGGCGTAAAATGAAAACCATGAAAAATTATATAGCTATCTCGGAAAAAAATATTTTGGAAAACGGTTTTGCAGTGGAAAAAAATTGATGGATTATTTTCAGGGTTTAAAAAAAACTGGACATGAACAATTAATTGACTAATATCTTAAAAAGTTCATGTCGGCAGTTATTATTAAACCAGAAAATAATTAAAAAGGAATGAAATATGAGTGAACTCTTAAGAATTATTTCCCACTCGCGTCGTCTGAAAAGTGCCGTCAAAGAATTGAGTACTGCGCAGCTGGAAGACATTAAGGACAAGCTGCAAGCAATAATTGAAGAACGTGTAGTTGAAGAGGCTGCTGAGAAACTGGAGAATCAGGAAAGACTCGACAAGATCAAAAAATATCGGGAGCAGATGGCAGCTGATGGAATTCATCCGGATGAATTAATAGATATTTCTAGTGAAAAATCTGGAAGAAGGAATCCTCGTCAACCCAAATATGAGGTCTGGAACGAAGCTGGTGAGCGTATTACTTGGACCGGTCAAGGGCGTATGCCTAACGTTTTTAAGGCACGTATTGAGTCAGGTGAATCACTTGACACATTTCTTATCGAATAGCTTCGCCGCAGACGGTATTAGTACCTTACAGATTGGTTTCTTGTTTTTTTACAAGAAATCAATCTGTCTCAAGGTACTTATACCCCTCAAGGGGGTACTAAAAAGAGTCCCTCTGTTGTGGGAGGGGATTATAGCCTTTGGGTTGCGGGCGTCAGCCC
>JANNQF010000104.1:0-8326 GCA_031441605.1 Deltaproteobacteria bacterium | reverse complement strand
CAGCGATCACGGGCACCGCATTTCAGCGCTGCGGCGGAAAAGCTTAGGAGACCGAGCCAGTCATTTTTGCAGGTTGCTACATACCAGATCGTGTTGCCGATTTTCGGCAAGGAGCCAAGGTAATGATGTTGCTGCATCATTACCTGGAATCTGGATTCTTCCGCGGGATCTACTGGACGGACGACAACCTGAGATAAGTTCAATTTAGCCCTCTCGTGTTGGATACAATTTTGGGGAGTGTACCTTGTACGAAAGTGTTTGTCCAGTTTTAATTGTAAGTGTTAGAAATTGTATTAGGAAAAATGTAGGGGAAATTCACCCTGACGCTCAGCGGTAAAGGATATATCAAGAACATAGCTGCTTGGAAGAAGGATGGGTATGAAATTATAATCTATTTCCTGAAACTCCCTTCAGTTGAGTTGGCAATAGAACGCGTGAAACTTAGAGTTACCAGGGGTGGACATAATGTTCCTGAACAAGATATTCGGCGACGTTTTGGAAGAAGTTTGAGTAACTTCAACACCTTTTACAAACAATTGGCGGACTCGTGGATTGTTTTTGATACCTCGGAGAAAGAACCAGTTATCCTGGATGAATCGGAGTGAGCGAGATGAAGAAACAACATAATAAATATGCAATAATTGGGCTGAAAGCTTTGCAAAGGGCTGCTACAAAAGTGGCTGATGATGCAAAAAGGAATAACTACAAAATACCAATATGGAAAAATGGTCGCATCGAATATGAGACTTCTGAAATAAATACTGAACAGACCACTTCACTCGACGGCGAACAGAGAGGCAGGAACGTCCGGGGCCATGATACTTAATTCCAACGAATAAGGATAGATTGTGATCGCGCAGAGCGATCCACAATCTTATCCATTGTTGAACGAGCCCGGGGAAATAACAAGGAAATATCTTTTTCTGAGAATTTTGCCGAGCATTGGGGTCATGTATTATTTCATAATTTTGAAAGAGGTCGCAGATTTATTATTTTTCAACCGCCAGTCCAGGCATGAGCCCCTTATCAAACAAAGGCCAATTGCTGACCACTTAGGCAAACTTTGTCGGTGTTACAACGGCGGATTGCAGTAAGTATTTCTTGACAATCTGTAATCCATGGCTTACAGATCTATTATAATCGAGATTATAAAAAGCGAAACCTTCGAACGGTGGCTCTTGCGACTGAAAGACCCTCGGGCCAGGTATCGGATAAATGCCAGGATTAGTCGGATTTCCCTTGGTAATTTCGGCGACACCAAAAGCGTACGCGGCGGAGTTGATGAACTGCGCATCGACTACGGCCCAGGGTACAGGATCTATTACACGAGGAAGGGGCCGGTGATTATCGTCCTGCTGGTTGGTGGCGACAAATCCACTCAGGAAGCGGATATCAAGAAAGCCGTTGAATTGGCAAAAAACTGGAGAGAGTAAACCATGACCGAAAAATTTTCTCGTTGGGACGCATCCGATTATCTCGCCACCGAACAGGATATTGCTCTGTACTTCGAGGCATGTCTTGAAGAAGACCCAGGCGACGGCAGCCTTGTTCGTAAAGCGCTTGGCGATATCGCCAAAGCCCAAGGCATGACCAAACTTTCCCGCGACACTGGATTGTCGAGGGAAGGATTGTACAAAGCCTTGGATGCCAACGGCAACCCGGAATTTTCCACCGTTTTTAAAGTTATCAAAGCCCTTGGTTTGCGCTTGGAAGCAAAACCGGTTGACCATTAACGTTATTTCAGGTGATATGCCGGACTTGCCTGCGTGAACAGAGAAAGCCTGTATAAATCGCTCTCCGGTGATGGCAACCCGGCCTGTACGACGGTTGCGAAAGTGGCTAAGGCTCTTAGCGTCCGCCTGACTGCTCATATGTAGCACCCCTTCATTCGTGTGATCATTGGGATCAGGTCTTGAATAATCAGGTCAGTCCAGCCTTGGACTCTATTACCCGCTTGACAAGGTATAACTTTGGTTATACCGTAAAATTATGAAAACAGCGATATCAATACCCGATCCAGTTTTTGAAGCTGCTGAAAATTTCGCTCATAGAGTTGGTATGTCACGAAGCCAACTCTACACAAAAGCTGTAGAGAAATATCTAAATGAGCACCAAAATCAGTCAGTTACAAAAAAACTCAACGAAATCTATTCGGCAGAATCGTCTCGTTTGGACTGTGTTGATCACACGCTTCAGTATTCATCTCTTCAAAAGGATGAGTGGTGATAGTCAGGGGGGAGATATGGTGGGCATCGTTACCAGCGCCCATTGCATCTGAACCTGGCTATAGACGCCCTCTTCTGGTCATTCAATCTGACGATTTCAATCAAAGTCGAATAAACACCGTAATTTCAGTCGTTATTACTTCTAACCTTCAATTATCTGATGCACCGGGCAATGTCCTTTTGTCGAAAAAGGAATCCGGCTTGCCAAAGAAATCGGTAGTCAATGTTTCACAGTTGATCACTGTAGATAAATCCTTTTTCACTGAAAAAATCTGCGATATCAGTGCACTCAAGTTGAAAGAAGTCGAAGATGGGCTTCGTCTGGTTCTCTCTTTGCGATGAGCAGCCAAGACGTGCTTGTTCGTCACCAACAAGAACAGTTAGAAATCAAACACCGTCGGGGGTACGAACAAAATCCAGTTGCCGCCGATGAGTTTTCGGTTTGGGAATCCGAGCAGGCTTGGGGTGACGAATGAAACATGGAGAAATATGTTGGTATAAGTTTTTGTCGTATACCCGCCGTCATGTTTTATGAACAACGACGGGAACGAGCCCTCGTTAACCAAGCACGCAACGCCTTCCACCTCCACTATGCCCCGGTTATCCTCTGCACTGCTTCCTCATATCGCAACCTGGTTTTAGTAACGATTTCCTCCGGCAGGGTTGGGGGAGGAGGATTTTTATTCCAGGTAAGGGTCGAAAGATAATCCCTCAGATACTGTTTATCATAACTCGGCTGCGATTGGCCCGGCGCATATTTATCGACCGGCCAGAAGCGCGAGGAATCCGGAGTCAAAACCTCATCTATCAGGATGAGTTTGCCATCCAGTTCGCCAAGCTCAAATTTAGTGTCGGCAATTATTATGCCTTTAGTTAAGGCATAATCCGCTGCCTTTGTATAGAGAGCAACACAAATTTCGCTGATTTTTTGCACATTGGCTGTTCCTAAAAGCTTCTCGGTCTCAGCCAAAGAGATATTCTCATCGTGATTACCAAGGGCGGCCTTCGTCGATGGGGTGAAAAGCGGTTGAGGAAACTTATCCGACTCCTTCATCCCCTCGGGCAGCTGAAAGCCGCAGACCAGAGGATCCTTTTTATAGGCACTCCAGAACGAGCCGGAAATATAGCCTCGGACAATGCATTCAATGGTCAGCGGCTTGGTCTTTTTGACCAGCATCGATCTGCCCGACAATTGTTCGGCGTAGGGCCGGCAGATCTCCGGATATTCTTCGACAGCCGCGCTTATCAGATGGTTCTCGACTATCCCGTCCAACAACTTAAACCAGAAGAGGGAAAGTTGTGTCAGCACCGCGCCCTTACCGGGAATAGCCTCGTTCATGACGACATCAAAGGCGGAGATCCGGTCGGTGGCTACCATCAGCAATTTATCGGCATGTCCGGGGATCTCATACATATCCCGAACTTTGCCCCGATGTTTGAGAACGAGGTTGGGAAAATCAGTCAATAATACCGGTGAAGTCATGGTGTCCTGCTCCTTGTAGTAAACAATAATTATTTGGTTTTTTGCGCTGTTGCGGCCGGATAGCGGGTACAGGCCGGGTTTTCATAGGTTGTCAGCTCGGCGGTGAGTGATCCGATGATTATTTTTGAATTTATCATCACCGGCACCCGGCATTCATCGTTGGTATACCAGATTACCGTATCGCCCTTTTTGTCATATAAACCTTTAAAGGTCAGTACCGGCATGATCTCCACCGTGCTGACCGGACCGATGAGGGTCTCATCAAATTGCTTTGCGGCAATTGCATTGACAACGACTTCCACTCTTTTTTTATCAGCAAAAGTCGGCACGATAAAGCCGCCGCCTACCGGAAAATCCATAAGCCGGCTGTTAAAAAACGAGGAAAATTCATTATTGGTTTCGCCGTCAACCTGAAACAATCCTTCAATTTTATTGTTTTTGGTGTATTTGATTTCCCCAGTTGCCTGGTTAAACTCAATTATCCGATGGGCTCGATATCTGTACCCTTCCTGCTGCCAGATTTCATAATGATAAGGCAGCCGTTTCGGCCCTCGGACTCGGGTAACATGGACATCTTTGATGGGATAGATAAGGTTGATCGCCGCGTTTTTTGTGGTGACTGTCGCCCGTATTTCGTATTCATCGTCGGTACCGGGCAGAGCACTGATCTGCAGATGCAATTCACCAATCTTTATGCCACCGGTCCAGGACACGTCGTAAACCAGATTTTCCTTGCCTGAATAGCCGATGGCCATCAGCTTTGGGTCAATTATGCCATATTGCAGAGTTTTGTAATCGACGGCTGCAGTCGCATCACCGGCACGAGCAGGTATTGCCCACCAACTAACAAAAAGCAGCAACACGGTCATCCGCAGCAGCATCATGCGGTCACATCCCAAGGGTTAAAAGCGACAGCCATGTCGCTGCAAAAATAGTGACGCTGATGAAACCGTTCATCGAAAAAAACGATGCATGGATACGCGACAAATCCTCCGGTTTTACCAGCATATGCTGATATAAAAGCGCTCCCGCGGCGATAATGACCCCAGCATAAAAAAAACCGTTCAAATGTGACTGCCAACCGGTGAGGAGGAAAAAAACAAAGGCGAGAATATGAAAAAACCCGGCCAGTCGAAATGCTCTTTGTTTGCCCATCCGTGAAGGCAGTGAATACAAGCCGGTATTCTTGTCGAAATCGGCGTCCAGGCAGGCGTAGATGGTGTCAAAACCGGCAACCCAAAAAAGCACGCCAAGAGACAGCATATATGGGTAATCATTCAAGGTTCCTGCCACTGCCACCCAGCCGCCAAGGGGTGAAAAAGCCAGGGCCAGTCCAAGAATCAGATGACAGAGGAAGGTAAACCTCTTGGTAAGGGAATAAAACAGGGTCAAGCTGAGGGCAAGGGGTGCCAGTTGCAGGGTCAGGGTATTCAGTTGCCGGCAGGAAAAGAAAAAAAGCAGTCCGGCTAAGATGACCATAGCCCAGGCTTCCCACGGTTTAACAGTGCCGGCGGGAATCGCCCTGGTTGCCGTCCGCGGATTATTTTGGTCGAATTTGCGATCGACTATCCGGTTAAAGCCCATGGCACAGGTTCTTGCGCCGACCATGGCGAGAATAACCCACAAAATGACCGACCATTTCGGCATGCCCCGTCCGGCAAGAAAAGCTCCGGTGAATGCAAAGGGCATGGCAAAAATCGTCAGTTTGAACTGGATCATCTCCAGCAAGATACCGATCTTTTTTACAATTGTGTTCGATCGCTCCATTTCTTTCTCTCGGGAATATCAAGCCCCAGCTGATCTGCCAGACGCCAGGAATAGGTTTGTGCCGCTTCGGCAAGCGTCTCCGGACACAGATAGTAACTCGGCATGGTGGGGCAAATGATTGCGCCCGCATCATGGGCCGCCAGCATATTTTTCAAGTGCGTTCTGTTAAACGGCGTTTCCCGCACGGCGAGAACTACTGTCCGCCGCTCTTTAAGCATAACATCGGCCGCCCGGTGGATCAAATTAAGGGACAGCCCGCCGGCGATAGCCGCCAGAGACCCCATGGTACACGGCAGCACCACCATCGAGCTATAATCACTCGACCCCGAGGCCGGAGGAGCGGTGAGATCCTCATGGTTAAACCAGCGGCTGACACCCGGTAATTCTTCAGGACTGAGACCCTGTTCCATTTTCAGAACATTTCGCCCGGAAGCAGAACATATGCCATGTACGACAATATTCAATCCGGCAATGGCTTGCAGAAAGGCGGTAACAAAAAGCATTCCGCTTGCCCCGGTGATTCCCAGCAATATTTTTTTTTTACCTTGCACCGTATTCACACCGAAGGATAAAGGTTTGAAAATATTTTTAAAGGTAAGGCCTCCGGCACAACTTCTCCCCTTCTGATGAGAAAGCTGAAAAATGTCTCAAGAGCCTTGCGTTTTTGGGCATTGAGATCATGTTCGATGGCTATCAGATATTCGTAGCACCTTTTTTCCGACATGGGAATACGTGCGGCAGATAATTGACATATGGCCTTGAGATCCTCTTTGCCTTCATCGCGACAGCGGAGCAGCTCCCGATGAATGGCCATAAGCATTTCCGGATGCGCTTGGCAAAATTCCTCGCGCACCGCGCACACCGAGAAAACAAACGGCAAGCCGGTTTCCCGTTTCCAGATATCCCCAAGATCGAATTGATAAAGATAGGTAGCTTTGTCAACTAGGCGCAGCGCATCGTCACCTATCGCCAGCATGGCTTTATATTCTTTACCCTCGGCGGCGAGAACATCGCCGGTCACATATTGCGGCCGGACATGATGAAAGTCCTCCAGGATGATTTTCACCAGACTGACAGAGGTCTCCGATTGAGAAGTGAGCAGTACCGGCACTCCGTCAAGATGTTCCATGGGGACATGGGAAAAGAGGAACACCGAACCGACAGGCCCGTTGGCACTTATGGAAAGTCCTGAAAGAATCTTATATCTGTCCGGATGGACAGCATATTCATAGCTTGAGACAAAGCCCAGATCAATTTGCCCTTCAGCCAGTTGCCGGTTCAATACGACCGGCGCAGCTTCAACCATTTGCCAATTTTCATGCGTGACGGAACTCTTCCATTTTTCATGGATAGGCGCAGTGTTAAGGTAATTAACCATGCCAATTCTGGCGACAGTTTCATCAGCTGTGTTCATATAAGTATTTCCAGTAAAATCGGCAGAGTATTAGTTGTAAGTAGAAATCCACGATATTTCTGAAGGTCTTCCGCCGGTTACCAGTTCCTGCAAAACCTGTTGCGAATTGCTACAACGAGTAAGCACCGGTGAGGATACATGCAAGATTTGCGACCTTCTCCCTGGTGTTAAACTTCCGAAATCTTCAGCACGGTGCAGGGCTTGCGCTCCACCCAATGTGGCCATGGCCAAGATAGACCCGTGGGCAACCTGTGGATGTTCGGCTGCAAGTAACTGCATCTCACGCCAGAGATCAATGACTTGATTGGAGGCCGGAGAATCAGTTCCGAGAGCCGGCAATATCCCCGCCGCAAGCATGTGTTCCACAGGAGCTTTGCCAACCCTGAGAAACCGATTGCTGCCCGGGCAAAGACAGATATATCCACCCCGTTCGGCAATCAACTTCAGCTCGATATCCGAAACGTGCACCGCATGAACCAACAGGGTTTTTTCGTCAAGAATCCCTAAGTGGTCAAAATAGAAAATAGTTCCGGCAAAACCCTGCTCGGCAAAGGTAAAGGTGCCATCCCAGCTGTTTCGTTTTTCGAGAAATTCGCGAAAACAACCGGTGCCGGACGATAAGAATTCCAGCTCGGCCGTGCACTCTGCGGCATGAACGGAAAAGAGATGACCGAGTTGTCTGCATCTTTGCTTGGTAAAGACAAAGAGCTCGGAGCTGCTTGAATAGGGGGCATGAACGCAGGCTGGGTAATGATCGGGAAGATCGGCTATTTTTTGTTTCGCGGCCGCCAAAATCTGCTGATTTGGCGCAATATATTCAATCATTCTCAGGAGTTCAGGCCAACAGTCCGAGTCATGACCGTACAATTCGGGAAAGATTTCATTGCCGATATCAGCAACAAGAGCCACCCCGGCAGCGTATTGATCGCCGAGAACGGTAGAGAAAGCACTAATAATCTGTGAACGATCCGGCGCCTCGCTCTGTCGTAATCGTATGAGTTCGGAGATCCAGGCGGTGAAGCTGCATTCCGCCGGTGGCGGGTAAATAGCGTAAAGGTGGGACAATTCAAGATGCATATGGGCATTGACCAGTCCGGGCATCAGGACGGAATCATACCTGCGCTCTTCAATTGCATGGTATTTACTAAGAATATCCGATCGCCTGCCGACTTCAATAATTCTGCCGTTATCAATGACCACACTCCCGTCGCCAATGACCGGTGTCGTCACAGGGATTACCCATGCAGCAGAAAGAATTTCCATGGTCTCTCGTTTAAGTCGTTATTCTGTAATAATTTGGAATGATTTCAAAAACGACATAAGGAGCCGTAACGAAATGAAGTAAATATCCAATTTATTTTATCAGGAGAGTTGCTTAGCGCACCAGTGCGTAGTTCATCAATCGCTGGGCCGGTTGAAATCCGGCATCGACAACCA
>JANNQF010000103.1:0-18490 GCA_031441605.1 Deltaproteobacteria bacterium | reverse complement strand
GGTTCCAGCGTGTGACATCGTCGGCGGAAGTCCACGCAAGACCCTGGAACATACCGCTACGCCAACGCCTGGTTCGGAAAAAACAGAAATCTGAGCAACCACTATATATTGTGGCCGGTTGAGTCAAGTGCATAGCCCAATTGGCTTATATGTTCACTCCTTGCGAATCCATATACTTCCACCAGTATTCTTCAGGCAAAGCGGCATTTTCTCTTGGAACAGTGACTCATGAAAATGCTCCATGAAAGTATTCATTAGCGCAACGCGAAATGCACTGTTGTTTTGGAGAAATGCCCTAAGCACATACATTTCGTTCCATGCCCGTCCTTCATATACCCAATTCTTCGGATATTCAAACGGATAAAATATATCATGGAAGTGGATGTGAACACCTGAGGAGAGCCTTGGCAGAATGTCGAAAAAAATACGATTTACATCGCTATTGATTTTGCTAACGTGAGTGGAATCGATGAATAGAATATCATTTGCTTGAAGTGCCTCGAATTCACTCAAGTCAACGTCTTGTAGTCGTGTTGGAATTATTTTTATCGTGTTCTTGTCCATATTCTTGATTAGAGACATAAGAAGCTCTGGATAAGGTTCGATAAAGGTGGTTGTTATTGACCCACCAAAAAATAATTCATTTGTGTCCAGTGTCATGCACGATGAAAAACCTGAGCCTACCTCGATGATTCTCTTAGGCTTCAAGTGCCTAATCATACAGTGCAATAGAATTGCATCTGAGTAAGAGTAGGCCGGGTTCTCAAAGTAATATCGCAGCCCTTCACGCTTTTCTGACTGGAATGGCATCTCCTCATAGTAGGCGACAAATTGTTCGAGGAGCTTGAGTTGTTCTACCTCGTAGAGTTCAAGTCCGATGATGTTTCGAGTAATGTTTCCGAAGATTATTGACTCATCTCTCTTAATTTCATCTAATGAAGGGATTGGAGAATAGAAATGTCCGGGTGGTACGAAACGTAAATCTTTCTTCAGTGCTGCAAGTTCTGATTTTAGCGCAACAAGTTCCGAATACAATTTGTCCCGCTCGGAGATAATATCATTCAGTATAGGCAGTTTCTTAAGATCGGTTTTAATGGAAGTAAGCATGGACAAGCTCCTATTTACTGATGCGTTGGCTGTTTTATCTAGTTGCAGTGGAGAAAAACCCAGTTCGTTGCATTGCTGGCTGATGCGTGCTTGAGTAAGCAAACGGATATCACTACCGAGGGCGACAAGGGCAATGGCGGATTCGAAATGTTTAAGCGCACACGTTTGCTGTCCGAACAGAGTGGCAGCTCGACCGAGACTGTTATGTACGCCGGCGATGAGTATTTGGCTAAGGAGTTTTTTACTGATACCCCAATCTAGCGCGAGGCGAATGAACTGCCTCGCGTCATCGCTGCCGATTTGCAAACGACCGGCAGCAGCCAGCAGAGCCAGCTTAGCGCGGTCGGGGTGGTGTTGCAATGTTCCCCGGTCGATTTGGGAGAGGCTTTGCCAGTCGCCAAAATGCCATTGGATACGGGCGCGTTCGAGCAGGTTTTCGTCATAAGGGACGACAGATTGCTCTACAAGAGCTTCAACAATAGCAGCCTTTTTGGGTTTGGCAGGAATTTTAGGGCGGCTATGAGATGACGGTCTTGCAGGTCTGTAGAGGCCATGTTTTCCACTCCGCCTACTATGTACGCGTGATCTCAAAGAACTCATGATCAAAATCGTCCTGTGTGGTTGAATGTTCAGTGGAACATGACATCATAAAATGCAAAGTCGGGATTAGAGCCCTGGCTCCCTGAGAAGCACATCTTTGATCAAGTCGAGTTGTGCTTCCGCGCGAACCATTTCTTCGTGTATCATCTGCTGACGTATTGAAAGCTCGGCCTCGGAAGCCTGCCGGGCTTGGGCTTGATGTTGCAATTCATCGATTTTCCTTAGCCGTTCCGCCGCTAATTCTGCCTGCGCTTCTTTCTGTCCTGCCAGCGCTGCCTTTTCCTGTTCCAACTGCGCCTGCGCCTGCTTCAGCGCTTCGATCTCCCGGCCGAGCTCCGCTTCCTCCGCGGCCTTTGACTGGGTCAACAGATCGACCTGTGCCTGCCGGGCCGCCGCTAATTCTGCCTGCGTTTCTTTCTGTCCTGCCAGTGCTGATTTTTCCTGTTCCAACTGCGCCTGCGCTAGCTTCAGCGCTTCGATCTCCCGGCCGAGCTCCGCTTCCTCCGCGGCCTTTGACTGGGTCAACAGATCGACCTGTGCCTGCCGGGCCGCCACCAGATAAGCCTGCTCGTCCTTCTGTGCCACCAGCACTGACTTCTCCTGTTCGAGCGTCTGACATTTTAAATATTGATTCTCAAGCTCTTCCTGCACCTGAAATAATTGCCGCAAGACCAAATCACTTTTCTCTTCTTCTTGCGTCTTGGCCTGGGTCAACTGTTCGATCTGTGCCTGCCGATCCGCTGCCAGATTAGCTTGCTCTTCTCGTTCTCGTGACAGTCTGTTCAGTTGCCTCTCGACCTCGGTGCGCCGCTCTAAGAATCCGGTTTTCAGTTTTGCTTCAGATCGACGGATATGCTTCGCCTCATAACGTAACTGGCTGTCCTGCCGCGCTTCGGATTCACTGAATTGGATGTCCGGCGGCAGGGAATCCAGCATGGCTTCTGCTTCGATGATTTCACCAGTCTCATGAAGCCTAAATGCCAGCCATTTCAGCCGATAAGGTCGAGGATCAAGCGTATACGCCAGGCGTGCTGCCTTGGCAGTACCGGCACGATCGCTTTTCATCAAGTGTCGGGCCAGGGCCGTGTAGGCGTTCGCCTGCATGGCTTCCGATTGGGAAACCCCGGCCATCAATTTTTCAACCCCCTCGAAGCCTCCTTCGCTATGCGCAGCAATCACCTTGTCAAAATTTTTACCACCTAGCACAGCGGGCGGCGTTTGCCGGCTCGACATACGCCAAATCTTTCCAAGTTTGCCGGGTACCGACAGGAACGAACCCGGCGATTCCACACCCTTGATCAGAATATTACCCAGCTTGACGTTCAGCGCTTGTTGCGATTCAAGTTGGTGGATTTTCCGCTGCACTTCCACCAAGGTATGCAAGCGCTGATTCTCGGCCAGGGTATCGGGCAATTCGTCGTCCACCCAACCCTTTCCCTGCGCTCCATTACCTTGTGATCCTGCAGGTTGTCCCTTTTCAAGCTCCTGGTTCTTCATGAAATAGTGTTCCAACTCCTCCTCAAGCTGATGAATTTGGACCAGAAGCAGGTCGTTCTCTACTTGCACCTCTTGTAGACGGGATTCAAGGGCGTCCTGGTTGTTCTGCTGTGTTGTCATGTCGTGTCGTTCCATATGCCTCGGGTATCTACAAGCGATTGGTGAGGATTAAGTTTGGGCTCTATGCATTTGAACTGCGCGTGATCAACAAGCAAGACGAGTATGTGCGCCCAGGTTATGGCTTCGTCCAAATCCATCAAGGCAACTTGTGCATCAGACAGGATTTCCGGAAGGGCTTGAAGATTGGGTTCAATCACGCCAACCTTGCCCACATAGCGTTTCGCCAAGGCTTGCGTGATCCGCAGTGCCGGACTTTCGCGCAGATCGTTGATATTCGGTTTGAAGGTAAGGCCAAAACAGGCTATATGAAGATCTTCGGCGGCAAGGCCCTTTTTATCCAGCTCGGCAACGGCCTGCTCGACTTTGCGGATGACCCAATTGGACTTTGAGTCATTAACTTCGCGGGCGACACGTATCAACCGTGCCTGTTGGGGAGCACTGTCCACGATAAACCAGGGGTCGACTGCAATACAATGGCCCCCCACACCACATCCGGGTTGCAGAATATTGACGCGGGGATGGCGGTTCGCCAGGCGAATAAGTTCCCAGACATCAATATTCTGCTCGTCGCAAATCATTGAGAGTTCGTTGGCAAAGGCGATATTCAGGTCACGGAAGCTGTTTTCGGCAAGCTTGCACATTTCGGCCGTGCGTATGTCGGTAACAAGACATTCTCCCCGTACGAACAACTTGTAGAGTGCAACGGCAGCCTCGGCACATTTGGGCGTCATGCCGCCGATCACGCGATCATTGGCAACCAATTCGTGTACTATACGCCCTGGGAGCACACGTTCAGGGCAATATGAAATGCGGATGTCCGACTCCTCATCTGCCTGATGTGGAAAACTGAGATCGGGTCGCATCGCAGCAAGCCAACCGGCCAGTTGTTCGGTGGTGCCCACCGGCGAGGTTGATTCAAGAATGACGAGGTTACCTTTTGCCAGTACCGGGGCGATGGCTGAAGCTGCGGATTTAATGTGGGTCAAGTCCGGCTTGCGGTTAGCAGTCAATGGTGTTGGCACGGCTATGAGGAATGCTTCGGCAGGTTCAGGGCGAGTTGCTGCCCGCAGGTAGCTGGCGCCAACTGTCGCCTGCACCAGTATGTCCAGCTCCGGTTCGACGATGTGAATTTTACCCCGGTTGACGGCATCCACTATGGCCGCTGAGATATCCACACCGAGAACTTTTTTCTTGCGCGAGGCAAGCAGGGTGGCCGTGGGCAATCCGATGTAGCCCATGCCGATTATGGTGATGGTGTCGAACATTCTCAAGTTAATATATTGAAAAATTCAATCAACATGATCACGAATGATGCTTCCCATCATTTTCATCATGCCGGCTAATATTACGGCAAGCAGCAAGGATACCAAGGTGTTGTAGAGTCGTTGTGGTGCCAACGGAAAATCCGGCATCGTCGGTGATTGAAATACTGATATCTTTTTCAGGGTGCGTGACGCGTCCATACGACCTTTTTCCAGGCCTGAGAGGGCCGTTTTGTAGACGTCCTGGACAAATCCTAGTTCCATCTCCAGACGTTGAAATTCCTCATTGGCATAATTGAGCGTCTTTCTGGCGGGAGAAGTTAGTTCGGCCTGTTTCTGGGAAATTTGTTGATCAACCGACTGAAGACTCTTCTTCAGCATCAGGATAGTGGGATGATCCGAACTCAGTGATGCAGGCAGGGCATCCAGTCGAGTTTGAACCTCAGTTTTTTGCGCCTCAAGTTTACTGATGAGGGTACTGAGGGCTTCCATCGATTCCTTCGGTGACACCAAACCTTTGCGGTTCTGGAACTCAATGACGGCATGACTCGCATCTAAAAGTCGATCATGTGAAAGGGTTACCTGCGACGCCAGGAATTGCACCTGAACCTGAGCAAGCTCATGTGACATTTGATTCATATGCGCTTCGCCATCCTGGATCATCATACTCACGATATCCCGTGCTGTTTTAGGATCATACGCCTGCGCACTGATATACAAAACACCGCTATAGTCGTCATAGACGACATCAATCCGTGAAAGCCAATAGTGATAAAATCGCTCCATTGGCGGATTTTTGAACCACATGCGCGAGATGAAATCCCACTTCGTATTGCTGTAATGGGCACGTAAGTCAAAAGTGGCATCAAGCTTCTTCAGCATATCCACCGACAAAAGATATTCACGCAGTAAAAGCTGGTCACCACGATTGGGGCCGCCACCTCCCGAAACAATAACTGGAACATCCCCACCAATACCACTCTGGTCTGTCTTCTGCAAAAGCACACGGGCTTCGGAAACATAGCGGTCGGACGCTATCTGCAACCAATACGGGATGGACAAAAGTCCACAGATGCCGATGAGCCATACGATGAGTTGAAATATCCGCACGAAATACGGCACCTTCTTTCTACTCTTATTGGTGCCTGCCGGATTGGTCGCCATCCTACCATCTTTGTTAATGAGGAGCTTGGTCATTTTCAATTGCTATCCTTGTATGCCTGCAATGCATCATCAAGATGATCGAACCAGTACGCCTGACCATCGTTAATCAAGATACCTGATTGACAAAATTCCTTGAGGGCGCGTTCGTCATGGGAGACCATGATCAGACTGGCCTGGGTTACGATGTTCTTGAACGCATCAGAAGCTTTTTTTTTGAAATTTGCGTCACCTGCCGCGGTAACTTCATCTGAAATGTACACGTCAAAATTAAAGGCCAAGGACAAAGCGAACTGCAGGCGTGAGCGCATCCCGGTGGAATAGGTTCGAAGCGGGTCGTCGAAAGCCTTACCCAGTTCAGCAAAGTCATTAATAAAATCAAGGCGCTCGTTAATGTCGTCTTTGTGGCCATGTACGCGGCATACAAATTTTGCATTTTGCCTTCCGGTCAGCGTTCCTTCCAATCCACCTAGCCCCAAGGGCCAGGATACCCGGCATCGCCGTTCAATCCGTCCCTTGGTGGGATAGTCGGCCCCACAGATGATTCGCAACAGCGTCGATTTGCCGGCACCATTCACACCAATCAAGCCAACGTTCTGATGCGAAGGAATCATTAGGTTGATATCCCGCAACACCCACTTGCCGGCACCATGCTCTGTCATGTATCGTTTATGGATATTTTCAATGAGAATCATCGCATCACCAGCTTTTTATCAAAACGTCGATATAATGCCAGCCCCAGAAAAACAGATACCAGGGCAAAAGTGTACAGATAGGTAAGGCTAATTTCGGAATCAGTGTGATACGACGGCAGAAAACCCTGTCGTACTATTTCGACGCCATGCACAACCGGATTGATGAGCCAGAAGTTACGGTAGGGAAATGGTATCGCTGCCACTGGGTACATGGGACCAGACATTACATATAGTGGTAAATAGATTATGTTGTTAACATGATGCACCTCAGGGACAAAGCTCATTATTACAGATAAGATCATGCCAACACCCAGTCCGAAAATCCATAGTCCTGCCAGAGCCAGCATGACCAACAGCGGATCAGCCGGAAAGAATTGTTGTTTTATCAAACCAGGCAATATGGAATAGCCTGGTAACGCAGTCAAGGAAAAAACAATTGTCGCAATCAGCGCAATCAGAAACAATTCAAGAAAGCCCCGTACGAAGGCGGCATCAAAAGGCTTGACCTGTCGATAAGCAAAATATGCCTTGTTACAGTCAACGGCATACATGGCCTGGATGTAGGTGCGTCGCCACAGTAGAAAGGCCGTAAACCCTGCAGTCGTCCAGAAGCAAACATGCATTCCGCCTATTGAAGTCTGTTTAAGATACAGATAAGCAAACACATGGAGGAGAATCCATATTATGGGTTCCACCACCAACCAAAGCCAGGCACCCCGTGCTTCGAAAAGGCGATCCAGTGCCTCGCGCAGGAACATGGCGCGCCAGACTGCAAAGGTAATTTGCAGGGAACTCCGTACGGTAGGTATCATGAATTGGTATCTTGCTATTTCATTGGAGGAGCGTCGCTGGAGGCGAAAGGGCGGTCATTGCCGCACTTTCGCCTCCTCAAACCATCAAAAAGCTCCGAACACTTATGGCGTCGCCAAAGTGGTTGCGGTTGCCGCCGGACTGGTAAACAAAACGAGAAGTTTCAGGAATTTCTCCATCTGTCTGGCCGGAGAGCTCGCGACGTAAATCACATCATGATTTTGGACGGGAAAATTCTGCGTCACGAAGAACGAGGCTGGGTCCGTCAGGTCAATATTATATACAGCCGGCACGGTACCGTTGGCGGCTGCAACGGTCTTCTTGCCGAGGGTATTGAACGTCTTGGCGTCTTCGAAGCGGAATACGAATACCCCCCTGGCGTCGGACATGTTTTCGTTGAGACCACCGGAACGCGCAAGCGCCTGAGCCAACGAGATACCCTGCGCTTCAAACGGAACTTCTACATTTTTACCTGTCGCGCCAAGAAGCGAGAATGTTTGCGGTTGATAAAGGGCCGTGATGACATCGCCTGGCGCAAGCAAGATGTTTTGCCGCGGATCACGAATAATAGAATCAAGGGGCATCATAGCCGTAACATTCAGGCGGGAGAGCTGTACCGCCGTGCGATCCACCTCTTTCTTCACACCACCACCAGTAGCGATGGCATCAAGCAAACGTTCGCCTTTCGGGGTCAACTGCATCATCGTGCTGCTATTGACCTCCCCCACAACCGTAACATTTGAGGTGTTGTTTTGCGCTATGCGAACAAGAACTTGAGGCTGGTTTGCCTTTCCTTTGAGATGCTTGACGATTTCTGCCTCAATCGCCTTCGTTGTGCTGCCCTGGAGTACCACTCTCCCGACAAAGGGGATGATGATAGAGCCATCCGAAGCTACCATCTGCTGCGGCAAGGTGACGCTCGCCGTTGAAGTCCCAGTAGTTGTAGTAGAGCTCCTGTCTCCAAACAACATAGCCGGTGGCGCCTCCCATATGGTAACCTCCACAATGTCGCCCGGACCGATCAAATAATTATTGGTACCCTGGCTCGGAAAGAGATCGGCGAACTTGCCATGCTGCTTGCTCTCTGCAAGCTTTCTGGCCAACGCATCATTGACATCCACCATCTGGATGCCTTGAAGGCGACCGGTATCGCGAGTATTCACAATCTCATCACGGCTTGGGCCGACATTGGACAAAGTGCAGCCCGAAAGAAAAATTAAGGATATCAGGGTAAGTGTCCTAAGGCAACCCTCTTTCATGGTTCTCAAACTCATCATCGTGCTCCTTTTTTCCTGGTTCGGCTTGTCTAGCCAGATACCCCGACAAATTCTACCGGGGCGCTCATTACAAATCCACTTCAAGACGGCGCCCATGATGCGCAACGCTCTGCTCCCGAGTCTTCTCGGTGCCAACTTGAATACTTTTTTAAATAATATGGCAATCGATTTTACCAGATAACTCTTTAATAAGAAATAAGTCGTTTAATTGTCTTCACTGTATAGGTAATATCCTCGCCCGTATGCATTGTTGACAGGAAAAACCGCAAACGGGCAGACTTTTCTTCAACTGCAGGAAATATAATGGGTTGTACATTGATCCCTGCATCAAAGAGCTGGTTTGAAAGTCGGGCGGCTTTAAGAGAACTGCCAATTATGGCAGGAACAACAGCATTGCCTTGAGCGTACCCCGTATTAATGCCGATTGCCTGCATCTGCTGCAAGAATTGTTTAGAAAGCTCGCTTAACCACTTGACACGTTGAGGTTCTCGCAACATGACACGCAGAGCTTCCAGGGATGCTGCGGCCAAGGGCGGAGACATGCCGACACTATACACGAAGCCCGACGCGGCGTATTTGAGGTGTTTGACAAGCGCCCGTTCGCCGGCAATGAAACCGCCGCAGCCTGCCAACACCTTGCTGAATGTACCCATCCAAATATCCACAGCCTTGCCATCTACCCCAAAGTACTCTCGAATACCTTTTCCGGTTTCACCCAGCACACCAAAAGAGTGTGCCTCATCGATCATGAGGAATGCCTTATGGCGACGCTTGATATTGATGAGAGCCGGAAGATCGGGAAGATCACCATCCATACTGTAAAGACCCTCGGCGACGATGAGCACACGCTCGAATTTGCTCCGGATTTCGGCAAGGATTTGATCCAAGGCTTCGGTGTCGTTGTGCGGAAAGAAGCGACGTGCACAGCCTGCCAGCTTGATGCCTTCAAGGACGCTGTTATGGATCAGGCTGTCATGAATAACAAGATCCTTTGCTCCGAAAATTGACGAGATGGTGCTGACGTTGGTGGCATGACCGCTGACAAAGACGACACAGTCTTCCACTTCATACAAGGAAGCCAAGGCTTTTTCAAGTTCTTGGTGCACCGGCCGCTCGCCTGCCACAAGCCGACTTGCCGAGGCCGACGTGCCGTAACGGTCGATGGCTTCCTTTGCCGCATTATTGATGTCCGGATGACCTGACAGACCAAGATAGTTGTAATTCGCGAAATTAATGTATTCACGCCCCTTGATACGGGTCGTCGCACCTACCATACCGTCGTGAACCCGAAAAAAAGGATTGGCCACGCCGAAAAAGTCGCCGGCTGCTTGAGTCAACAATATTTTTTCGTAGCCGGGGTGGCGGTCGAACCGGGTAAACTCCTCGGGAATTGCGGCATTCTGGATCGTTCTCGAAGTCGGCAAAGTCGATACTCCTCCAGCAGCACCGGCTTTCTTACTGAGAAAACGATTAATCAACTTGCTCTTGGCCTTTAGATTCAGGGGCTTATTCATGTGGCCAAACTTCCATCTATCACGGCAATCTCCTGGGTGTTTTCAATCAGATACTCGATGTCTGATTGTGTCATCTTTTCCCCATGTTGCCTGACCAAATCCTGGACAAGCTCTTCTGTTGGACTGTCGACATCATTCTGTATGTTTTTTAACAGTCTCGCAACGATAAATGCTGTCACACGTTCAGCCGTCGGCGATTCGTTAAACATCATGATTGGAAGTTGAATGCAAAAGCGTTGCTCTAGCCCCTGGGCCAGTTCTACAGCCATCAGCGAATCTAGTCCCAAGTCATGCAGCGAATTGTTCACGTCGATGCGGTCAGCTTTAATGAGCAGGACTTGCGCGACCTCCTGAATGACCAAGTTACGGACAATAAGCGTGATCTCTTCCGGTGTCTTGCTGCTGATGAGGGCACGCAAATCGATCGCTTCTTCCGCAAGGTCGGCATCACCACGGCTGCAATTAAGAATGGTAAAGCGCCTGCTGGTGGATGAAGGCAGCAGACGGGAGAGCACGTTCCAGTCAAAGTTGGCGACGGCGAGCGAGACGCTGTTTTCGGCCAGAATCCTGTCAAGCATGTTCAAGGCTTCCACGGCAGATAAAGGCGGTTTGCCGAGTCGCTGGCCGAGGCTGTCCCGTACTCCAGTGTTACGCATAAGGTAGCCGGCATTGCCAATCGGCCCCCAGCCGATACAGACGGCCGGCAACCCCATGCGGCGACGCATTTGGGCCAAACCCTCCAAGGCGGCGTTGGCAGCAACGTAGTTGGCCTGACCAGGGTTGCCTATGGCCGTGGTGATCGAGGAATACAGCACGAAATGTTCTAGGGGGATACCCAAGGTCAGTGTGTGCAGATTCCAAGCGCCCAGCAACTTAGGATGTAGTACGGCTTTGATGCTCTGCTCATCGAGGTTGGAGATCAGCTGATCATCGATCACCATCGCTGCATGGAGAACCCCCTTGAGCGGCGGCATGGTGTTCCGGACACGGTTAAGTGCCCTCGCAAGAGCCTTGGCGTCAGTGACATCGCAAGAGATAGCCATCACATTCACGCCTTGGGCGGCCAGTTCTGCGATGGCCTCCTTGCCGCCAGGGGTCTTCATGCCGCGCCGACCGAGCAGAACGAGATTACCCACGCCCCGTGTCGCCAACCAGCTGGCGGATTCCAGCCCAAAGCCATCAAGCCCGCCGGTGACCAGCCAAGTGGATGCTTTCTCAAAACGCACGGTTTGAGCGATGGGTACCGAATTCTGGATACGTGGCCTCGCATCGGCCAGAGAGACGACAACTTTCCCGATATGGCGAGACTCCATCATCTCATAAAAGGCTTCAACGATGCGTTCGGCCTTGAAGACGCGATAAGGCAGTGGAGCAAGCACACCTTCACGAAACAGCACCATGATTTCGCGGAACAGCCGCGCGGCCAGCTGGGGACGCCCCGCAAACAACTGGTCAACATCAATGCCAAAATAGCTGATATTGTCTTTGAAAAAGCGCAGACCGATGGGGGTATTTTCGAAGAAATCACGCTTACCCAGCTCGAGAAAACGGCCGAAAGGCCTGAGAATGCGCAGATTGCGACGGACGGCCTCGCCCGCCAGGCAGTTGAGCACGACATCTACCCCCTCACCGCCGGTGGCGGCGAGAATATTGTCGGCGAAAGCGAGGCTTCGAGAATCGAAGACATGATCAGCGCCAAGCAGGCGAACAAAATCACGTTTTTCGTCACTGCCAGCGGTGGCGAAAATTTCTGCGCCGAGATAACGTGCTAACCAGATGGCAGCGATACCAACTCCACCAGCCGCACCGTGGATCAACACGCGCTCACCGGGCTGCAAGTCAGCCAGATGCCGTAGGGCGTAATAAACCGAAAAATACACTGTGGGCACTGTAGCTGCATCTTCGAAGGACCAGTTTTCCGGCATCGGCATCACGGTGTCGCCGCGAGTAATTACGTGGCTGGCAAAGCATGATGATCCGAAACCCATGACGGCATCTCCCGGCTGATACTCGCGCACGCTGGGACCGATGCGCGTCACGATGCCGGAAAACTCCAGGCCCAAGCAGGCTCCAGAAAATCCGTTCTCAACCGCTTCGTCCGGCAATAGACCCATGAGGTACATGACGTCACGAAAATTGAGGCCAGTCGCTTGGATGCGCACTTCGATTTCATCATCCCGCAGAAGCCTTTGTTTTTCGGGCAACCAGATCAGATTGCGCAATTTTCCCGGCACACGGAAATCCAGACGGAAGCGTGCATCGCCGTCACATACCTCAGAGGAAGCAATTTTCTCTTCACGCATGACCAAGGTATAACGAGCCAAGGCGGCGAGCACGATTTCATTATTCTCATCTGGCCACAGCAGCTCCATTTCAAAACGAAGGGGCATCTCCGGCGCATCCGGATCGCCTGCAAGATCGATGAGAGTACAATCGAGTGCAGGGTATTCGTTCATGACCACGCGGCCGAACCCCCAAAGCGCGGATTGAACTGGATTGGGCATCCAAGTCGCCGGTAGGCTGGAAGTCAGTGCACCGCCTCGAGTGACCAGCCATAGGCGCGGCGGTTGAGCGGTGAGCGCCGCAAGCATCTGCAACTCGCGAAGCAGATCTGCGAGAAGACTTGTGGCGTCCTCGGGCGCACAGTTCCAACCGAGAAAATGCACGACGTGCCGGACATCGATCAAGTCTCCTTCTTGCATCCGTTCGGTGACAACGACACGCTGTCCGAGATTTTCGAGCCGAATGCGTAAGTTGTCGACCAAAGACCTTGAGGCATCGTCGGCCAACAGCAGCCACCCTTCGGCTTCCGGGTCGGGCAAGGTGTTGGCGTCACGCAACGGGCGCTTGGCGATCAGCAGGTAGGCCCCTTCAGCTAAGCCATCGGCCGCTGACTCGGCAAAACTTTCAATGTCGTCGAAACCTTTATCGCGCAACGCCTGCAACCAAGCCTCGGGCGCCACCAAGCTGGAAATGGGCACGGATTTGCCTCCGGCTTCTCCGGTCTCGGCCTTGTGCCACCAAGCCGGATCAAGACCAGCCAGAAAATCGGCAGTCCAGTCGGGGTGTCGTTCGGCGAGCAGCAGGACTCCTCCAAAGGCGAGCCAACACCGCGCCTGCTCCAAGGCGGCATAAGGGCTGCCAGCCTTGTGCAGTACATGACGGAAAATGACGATATCAAAGGCTTCGGGCAACGGCTTGTCGGCGACGAGTTTCCAGTCCGCAGGGCTAAAGCGCGCCAGCGTGACATTAGCAAACTCCTGGTATGCCACCTGTTGGCGCTGGTAGTATTTTTCGTCCGCCAAGGCCAACACATAGTCGAGACGATCTTCGGGCAACATATCGAGAAGTCTGAGCGGAAGCCCACTCGGACCGGCGGTTATTTCCAGTACGCGCAATCGGCGGTGTTCGGGCCAGGAATTTGCCAAATGATGCAGGGTGTTTTCTAGGGCGAGCCGCATGCCGAGATAGGCTGGGTCTTCGTCGAAGAGCCTCTGTGCTGCCTGCGAATGTTGCAGGGCGCTCAGAAATTCTCGACCAAGGGTTTCGTCCGCGATCAATTGCGGCAATTGACTGCCAACCCTGCCAAGCAGGGTCAACTGCGGCAAGCAAGAAGGGTTTTCACGCAGCAGGGATTGCCAGATTTCTTCCGCCGCCGGGAGGTCGCTGTCAGCAGCCAAAAAACATCGGCCGTCTTGTTCGTAGAGCAGCCCTTCCTGCCACAGCAAACCGGTAAGCCAGCGCACATAGGGAGAAGCAGCCTCTACCAAACGCTGCAGGCTATCTTGCTCTTTCTGCGCGATAAACTTAATAGCTTCGTAAGCGAATGAAAGTGTGAGCGCCTTACTGAGAGGCAGCGACTCCTCGAACCAGGCCCGGCGTTCCACCTCCAGTCCGGCCAGTCCTTCACGTGACAGTTCAGTCAGCGCCTCGGATGAGGGCAATTCGGTCGTCAGGCTTTCCACCGGATGGGGACACAGCCAAGGAATGGTGGCCCAGCTTGTGATTTTCGGTTGCTCCTGATGCAATAGAGGGGCAACACGGAAACGGCAGCCAGTCAGGCTTGCGACAAGCCCCCCTGCTGCATCGAGCAACTCGAAGTCTGCCAGGACGGATCGTGCGCCGCGACGGCGCAGACGCGCATGGAAGCGGATTACCTCAACATGACGATAGAGATCGAGACGCCCTACCTTGACGGGCAGGAAGGTCACGCCCTGTCCTGACTCAATATCGGCCTGGAAAAAATCGACCAGTGACTGGTAACAGACATCCAGAACCGCTGGATGAATAATATAGCCATCATCAAATTCCAAGTTGCCAGGCATCTCAAGCACGGCTTCGAGCCTGTCATCGCTGACGTATGCCTCGACAAGTCCCTGAAAAGCAGGGCCGTAGTCGAGCCCCAGCGCAGCTGTCAGGCGATAGTGTGTCTCCCGCTCGACTTTCTTCTTCGGCTCGGGCAGAGGGTCAAGGCACGCAACAGGCAGCTGATCGGTCGCTTCGAGCACACGCCCGGTTGCGTGAAGCATCCACTCGTCCGTGCTTAAACGTTGCCGGCTGCAGATCTGGAAGCCGCCGTCGCGCGGGTTCAAAATGAAACGCACGGTACGCGCATGTTCTCCGACGAAAACTATGGGCGAAACGATGTCGAACTCTTCGATGAGCAGCCGTTCGCTGCCCTGCCATTCACGCGCCGCCGCCAGGGCCATCTCGACATAGGCCGATCCGGGGAAGACGATGGCGCCACCGACTTTGTGATCTGCCAGCCATGGCAGGACAATTAGATCAATGGTGTTTTCCCAGGCCATCTCAGCATCGTACAGACGCCACCCCAACAGGGGATGCACACGACGACGCGCGATGGCTGTGAGGCCTTCGTTTGTGCTCGGGTGCCAGTGGCGCTCGCGCTGCCATGGATAGTTGGGCAAACGCACACGGCGTCCCGGCGTGGGAAAAAAGGTATTAAGCTTAGGCTGGTCGGCAAGAAGGTGAGCACGCAAAGCGGTCTCAATAATCCGATCTTGGCCGTCGGCATCACGGCGCAGGACGGATATCACCCGGGCTTGAATGTCAGCAGCAGCGACACATTCGCCGATATAGCGCTGGAGGATTGCATGGGGCCCAATCTCAATGAATGTGCGGCAGCCGAGATCGGCGAGTTTTCCCACAGCTTTGGCGAAACGCACCGGCTCGCGGACATTGCGCCACCAATACCGGACATCCAAGGCGGCACCACTGAGGATTTCGCCGCTGACCGTCGAGACGAAGATCGTCTTGTCGGTCTTGGACGGCGCCAAACCGCTGAGGCTTTCCACAAGGCATTTTTCAATGGGGTCCATTTGTCGGCTATGAAAGGCATAGTCGAGATCGAGCAACCGGAAGAATACCCCCTTCGGTTCAAGATGGGTCTGAATACACTCAAGAGCAACGAGGCTCCCAGAAAGGGTAACATTGTTCGGACTGTTGATTCCGGCAATCGTCACATCGAGATCGCCGCCGAGCTCTGCCAAGGCAGTTTGCATCCCAACTTCAGAGAGTCCCACAGCCGCCATCCGCCCTGTGCCGCGCGTTTTGCCTTGCGCCGCACTGCGTGCGACGATAACGCGAATTGCCTGATCAAGATCCAACGCACCCGCTGCCCATGCCGCCGCGACTTCGCCAACGCTGTGTCCGGTCACGGCGGTCGGTTCGACTCCCAGTTCCTTTAGCAGCAGGGTACAGGCCACCTGGATGGCGAATAGTAAGGGCTGCGCAACCACTGTATCGTCCAGCCGCGAAGCCGGCCCATCTGCATTCAGCTCGTCGATGACGGAAAATCCTGCCAACGGGCTGATCATGGCTTCGAGTCGGGTGACGATTTCGCTAAATCGCGGCGACTCGGCGAGCAACCTTTGGCCCATACCGACCCATTGAGCACCGTTCCCGGAATATACAAAAGCCACGCTGTACGCTTGCGGCAGACTGTCTTCGATGACGACTCCCGCTGGCGATTCTCCCTGCGCATAAGATGCAAGCAACCTGACCATTTCGTCAAGCGACCCAGCGACAAACGCAAGCCGATTTTTCATGTGCTCACGCTGATAGGCGGCAGCATAGGCAATGTCGTAGAAATCGCGCGGCGATTTGACGCTCAACATCGTCGCATAGCGTCCGGCCATTGCGCGTAGAGCGGCATCGCAACGTGCAGAGAGGAACAGCGGCGGTAACTGAATGTCGAGGCTGACAGGTGTTTGGGAAACCCGGGGGAGGAACTCCTGCAGCAGGACATGAGCATTGGCGCCGCCAAAACCGAAGGAGTTCACTCCCACAACTAGTGACTTGTTACCTTCCTTTACGAGATTCCGATATGCAGTAACGAGTTCGAGGTTGAGACCTGAAAAGTCGATATGCGGATTGGGCTTATGTAGATGCAAAGCTGGTGGTAGCCCACGATTTTTGAGTACCAGCACCGCCTTAACAAGGCCCGCCATGCCCGACGCTGGTTCCATGTGGCCAAGATTGGCCTTGACGGAGCCGATGGGCAAAGCTCGATCTCGTCCTTGTCCATACACGGCACCAATAGCTGCCGCCTCAATGGGGTCTCCCACCGTTGTTCCTGTTGCGTGCGCTTCGACATAATCGATATCGTGCGCAGATAGTCCACTTCTGGCCAACACTCTCCGCATGAGTTCCACCTGCCCCTCGCAGCTGGGAATGGTGATACCTGTCTTGCGCGCACCGTCGGCATTGACTCCACTGGAGAGAATAACCGCTTGGATGTCATCACCATCGGCGAGTGCCCTATCCAAAGTCTTGAGCAGCATAACAGCACCGCCTTCAGAGCGAACATAACCGTTGGCGGATGCATCGAAACTCTTACAGCGTCCGTCGGCGGAAAGCATCGATGCCTTGGTAAAGCCAACAAAAGGATAGGGATGCAGAAGCAGATTGACTCCTCCGACCATGGCTGCAGAAACCCCGCCCGTACGCAGACTTTCGCAGGCGTGATGGAGCGCAACCAGCGAAGACGAGCAGGCAGTGTCAACGGCAAGCGAGGGGCCGTGCAAATCAAAGACAAAGGAAAGCCGATTGGCGGCCATACTAAGCGTATTGCCTGTCATTAAATGCGATGACAGGCTGGCAAGATCATCCAGCCCTCGCGTGCCGTAATCGAGGCTGGAGATGCCGACATACACCGCACAATCTGAGCCAGCCATGGATGAAGGCGAAACGCCTGCATTTTCCATAGCCTCCCAGGAGAGTTCAAGGAGAAGACGCTGTTGCGGGTCGAGCCAGGCGGCTTCCCTCGGCGCAATGCCAAAGAAGCCTGCATCAAATTCGTCAATACGAGAGAGAACACCCGCCGAAAAAGTGATGCTGCGGCCAGACTCAGACCGCTTATCATGTTGGAGCTCTCTCGTTGCCCAACGATCCGAGGGAACCCGAGTGATAAGATCCTGTTTTTCTTTCAATGCATTCCAAAAGATACACTCATCACTTTGATCTCCAGGGAAGCGGAAAGCGATACCAACAATGGCCACAGGAAACACAGAGGCCCCATCTGTCTGGACAAGGGCACTTTTGCGTGTCTTGCATGTTTCATCAGCTTCCGCTCTTGCTTTTTCTGTGAGTCCCTTCATCAACAAGACCTAGTATAACGATTCATAAATATATTTATATTACCGCAACGCTGCTCTTTTCGAACTTTTTCCAGCGGTGTAAATTTTTATTTTGGAATGTAAGATACATGCCCGATACAAAATTTCTCGCGCGCCTTGATCTCAAGTAAAAAGCCTTATTATTTAAAAGCAGTCTATAGTACCATGTTAACACCTGCTGTCAATGCATATAAGGCAAGATACTGGACATGTTTTGAACGTTTTTGGAGGCTAAGGGAAATCTCCGTTTCCCCCTTGTACTTATCATGGATGTTCCCAATGTATCCCAAAGTTTTATCTAAAGTCCAAAGACCCATTCACCGATAAGCTTTTTAAAGACAAACGCGTGTCAGGTGACCGCAAACCTGGTTGTTGATTCTCGGGATGTTAAGCAAGATTGACATCATCGGACGGTATTTATGATGATAGCGGTTTGTTGGTTTTAAAAGCTTCCGATGATGTGAACAACTCGGAGAAATCTCCGGTAGCTTGTGGGGCAGAGAAAGAATCGTCAAAATCTGTCCGTCTGCTCATATGAACTGAGTAAATGATTTCAGAAAAAGGAGTAAAAATGAAACTTCAAGCAGTCAGCACAGTGCCAAACCACTACAAATTAGCACGTCGTCCAATTGGGTTGAGTTTTAAGTACCCCGGAATCGAAGCCAACGTCCAGGGACCCGGTATCACTGCCAACATCCAGGGGCCGGGAATCACAGCCAACGTTCAGGGGCCCGGAATCACAGCCAACGTTCAGGGGCCCGGAATCACAGCCAACGTTCAGGGGCCCGGAATCACAGCCAACGTTCAGGG
>JANNQF010000102.1:0-31036 GCA_031441605.1 Deltaproteobacteria bacterium | reverse complement strand
CTGGAGTCGGCCAGGAAGTCACAGGCCAAAGCTCGACCGCTGCCAGGATGAACCTGAAACGCCCGAGGCTGTTGCTGGTCATGGCAGTGCTCGCTGCTGGCGCGGCCTTCAGTGTGTGGTTCTGGCATGACGCAGACAGGGACGCTTTCGCGGTCTCGTCAGCGTTCGGCCTGCCGCCGCTACCATTGCCGGCGGACGTTGTGCTGGCCCCGGGCCGCATCGAACTAGGTCGAAAACTATTCTTCGACCGCCGCCTGTCTTTCAACGGCACCATGTCCTGTGCGATGTGCCACGTGCCCGAAGAGGGGTTCGCGTCCAACGCATCGCAAAAGGCGCTGGGCATCGAAGGCAAGAGCCTTCGGCGCAATTCGCCATCGCTCCTGAACGTCGCCTGGCAGACCAGCCTGTTCCACGACGGACGCGAGACTTCGTTGTCGACCCAGGCCTGGATGCCTCTGTTGCATCCGGACGAAATGGCCAACCCGTCGATCTAAGAGATTTTCACGTGTACTCCTTTTTTTGTAAATGAACAAAACTAAGCCCCAGAATACACAGTGCTTTACATATATTCAATTATTAAGTAGTATTATAATATCTTTTAAACTTTAAGTTTAAATATTATGTCTAAACACCTAAGCCAAGTAATCATCGAAAAACTTCTCCCTGGGTCTCAAAAAGTCTCTGACCGGGACAAAAATGAAGGTGGGGTTCATTTTGTATGCTGCCTGCTGTTCAGCCTGTTGATAAATTCCCTGAGGATGATCCGATACAGCTCATTGCCCATTATCTTATCTTCGACCCCGTGCTCCAGTGAAGGGTTGTCGTTGATCTCGATGATAACCGGCTGGTCACCAACCATTTTAATATCTACCCCGTATAAACCCTTGCCGATGAGTGATGTCGCCTTGATCGCCAGTTTTCGCACCTTGGCGGGGATGCTGTAAAGGGGAATGGTTTCATAGGCACCAGCCAGAGGAATGCGGTTTGCCCGGTGTTGGATAATCTGCCAATGGCCGCGAGCCATGTAGTATTTACAGCCATAGATGCATTCTCCGCCAAGAATGCCTATGCGCCAGTCAAAATCGGTCGGCAGGAATTCCTGGACTAAAAGGATCGAAGAGCTGAAGAACAGTTCGGCGATGGTTTTTTGGTATTCTTCTCGGTTTGTGACCTTGGTTACCCCGACCGAAAAGGAGCCGTCGGGCACTTTCACCACCATGGTTGCACCTAGGGCCAGGCTCAGTTCCTCGTAGCTTGCCGGATTGGTTTTGAAGACCAAGCGTGAGCGGGGGCAGGAGATCTTTTCCCGGTCAAGGAGTTCCTTCAGGTAGACCTTATTGGTGCAGAGGATGATCGAAGTCGGGTCGTCGATGACCACCATATCGGCCTGCTCAGCTTTTTTTGCCAATTGGTAGGTTATATGGTTGACCGCCGTGGTTTGCCGGATAAAGAGGGCGTCGAATTCCATCAGCCGGGAGGAATCGTCGGCGGTGATCAGTTCGGCGTGAATATTCATTTTTTTTGCCTCGGAGACAAAAAGATTCAGTGCCGAGGTGTTGCTGCAGGGGATTTTTTCCGTGGGGTCGTGGAGAATTGCCAGGTCGTAGCCGAATGACTTGCGGCTTTTCGGAGAGTGCCAGATTTTTTTATTGAAACGGTCGATGGCGTTGGCAAAAAGGGTTTGCTGGGCATCGTCAAGTTCGTTAAGGGCCATGGTGCGGAAATGTTCAAGATGCGTAAAGGTACTGTCGGTGAAGGTGGCCTTGAGCATGGGAAAGGGGAATTGGTCAAAGATGAACTTGGCCAGCCGTTTCAGGGGCGGTTCTTGGCAATCACCAAAAAAGATATCAAGGGTGCAGGGCGGAGTGTTGCCACTCAAGACGGCGAAGCCGCTGACCCAGGAATGGCAGGTTTTTTTTAATAAGCCCTGGAGTTTGATGGTCCTGTCGCCATCCAGACTGTTGATGGCATCGACCGCGGGAATGACTTTGTGCTTGCGAGCCTGAGCCAGCAAAGAACAGTAGTATCCCTCGGAATTGTAGCTGAGATCACTGCATAAGTTGATGATCAGGAATTTTTCCTGACTCAAATGTTCATTTTGCAGGTATTCCCCGGCGGTGATGATACTCTCGGTTTCATAGTAGGGTTTCCAGTCGGAAACCCTATCCAATATAATCAGGGTTGTTTGCATGATTTATTTTGAACGACGGCTTAGAGTGCCGACCGCACCTTTGGGAGGGTTGGCCGGCATGGAGTTGTATTTCTGAAGCGCGGTTTGCATTATCACTGCAGGGAATCAGCCGCGGGCCCGCTCTTTTATCGGAATATAACAATAGGATTTCGGTCCGATGTAGTCGGCGCGGGGACGGATGAGTTTGTTGTTACTCCATTGTTCAAGAATATGTGAGGTCCAGCCGACGGTCCGGCTGATGGCAAAAATTGGCGTGAACAGCTCCGTCGGCAGGCCAATGGCATGGTACAGCGAAGCGGTGTAGAGATCGACATTCGCAAACACCTTGGTGCGCTCGACAACGATCTTCTCGATCTCCTGGGTGATCGCAAAAAAGCTGGTGTCACCGGATTTTTCCGACAATGCTTTGGCGTAGGTGCGCAAAAGATCGACCCGGGGATCCTCACAGCGGTATACCCGATGGCCAAAGCCAGGGATTTTCTCTTTGTTCGTCAACTTGTTGTCAATATAGGCGAGGGCCTTGCCGGGTTCGCCGATTTCCTGCAACATCAGCATGACCTCCATGTTGGCACCGCCGTGCAGCGGGCCTTTCAGGGTGCCGATCGCCGATGTTACCGAGGAATAGATATCGGCCATGGTCGAGGCGGTGACCCGCGCCGAAAAGGTCGAGGCATTCAGTTCATGGTCGGCATGGAGGATGAGAGCGGCATCAAAGGCCTTTTCGGCCATCGCATCCGGTTCCTTGCCGAACAGGGTGTAGAGAAAGTTAAAGGCTATGCCGTGGCCGGGAATCGGTTTAATCGGCTCCTTGCCTTCGCGCAGCCGCTGGTGCGCGGCAATAAGGAGGGGAATGCGCAGGGTAAGGCGCTGAGCCTTACGCAGACTGGCGTCAAGGCCGGTATTACCGCTGTCCGGATCCCAGTGGCCAAGGGAGGAAACGGCGGTACGGATAACCTCCATCGGGGTGGCGGCTTTCGGGAACATACGGAGGATCATGACGGTTTCGACGGGCAGGGCCATGGAGCCGGTAAAGCCGGCGAGAAAGGCCTTGAATTCGGTCGGCCGCGGCAGGGCTCCGTACCAGAGAAGGTAAGCGACTTCTTCGAAGGTTGACTGCCGGGCAAGCTCAATGGCATCGTAGCCACGATAGACCAGTCGACCTTCATCGCCGTCTATATAACAGATCTCCGATTCACAGATGGTAATATCGGCAAGCCCAAGACCAATGTTTTGCGATGGGGGCTCCTTTGCAGCAGTGTTTGACATGGTGATACCTCCAGATGGGTGTGAAAGAATGGTTGGCGAATAAACGCTGAGAGTATAGCACAATCAGTGGCATTGGTGGTTTTTTAATTTTGCCGATACGGTAATCAGGCACCCTCCATTGTGCTCACCATGTCTTTCACCTGTGAGGTCAACGACATGGTATCTTTATGAAATATAAGCTTTTAGCCAACAAAGAAATAGTCCTTGCCTGTTGTCTCAAAGCGCTCTACATTGGCAGATGTTTTGTCGAAAATTCGCTTCATCCCACCCTCGTCAGAGGCGATGCTCCCTTTTGAGAACCCATCATGGCAAAAAAAAAGAATAAAGGCCGAGATCCTAAACACAAGGTTGCCTCTCTGAGAGTTTTGCCACCACATGAAGTGTTGGCAAAAGGAAATCTGTTTCTCAAGCAGGAGAAATATCAGGACGCCATCCTCTGTTTCAAACAGTTACTGCAACAGCAGGAAAGCCCGGAGATCCTGCAGGCACTCGAACAGGCCTACCTGGGAAGAATTCGCAGCCTGGCGGCAAAGTCTATGACCAAGGAGGCGATGGTTCTCCTGGACATAGTGCTGACTCGCTGGCCACAGGCCGACGTTTTACCTCTCAGGTTCGCATTATTGTTGCAGGCAGGGAGTTTCAGTCAAGCCGTTCAGTCATATGGACAATCCGGCAAACACCTGGCAAGTGATCTGCGACAGCGGTTGGAAACCTTGTTCGGTGCGCTGTTGCTCGCCGGTGTCGGTGGTTTGCGGCCGGAGAGTTTTCCTGAAGATTCGCCGGTAGCCCGTTACTATCCCGCAGCACTTTCGGCGATGGACGCAGTTTTTTCCGGACAGGAGGCGTTAGGACAAGAGGCCTTGAAACAGATTCCCTTCCGTTCTCCCTACCGCGACCTGCGTACCTTGCTTATGGGATTGCAGTATTTTCAAAGTGATAAGGACCTGGGATGCCCCATTCTGCGGAAGATCGACAAGGATTCTCCCTATTTTCGTGCTGCCGCCAGGTGTCTTGCCGCTGCCGATAGTCCGGAAGTCTTTTTACAAAACCTCGCCGCCACCCCCAAGAACGAGCAGTACCAGTTGTGTGCTCAATATGGCGCAAATCCTGCGCAGTTTCCGGTCATTGAGGCATTATCCGGGAGCGATGGCCGACCGCTCAGTCTCTACAAGATTGTTGTGCGACATGAAAATTGCTTTTCAAAAAGGCAGCGGATCACGCTGTTTAAAAATATCCTGCCTTTTTGCAAGGACCAGGCGCTGGGTATTCTTGGTCGAAGTCCCGATTTTACAAGTATCGAAAAGCACCGAATTTTAGCCCTGGCTGCGGAAAAAGATGGGGCAACATCTTCTGCCGTACAATTTTGGGACGATTATCTTGGCAAGTCTGAGTGGTCGGATCCCTTGAGGCACAAGGAAATTGCCATGGTTCTACGCCACCAGGCAAAGCTGCAAAAAAAGGATCACTATGCGTATTCTCCGGTGCATGTCCTTGAAAAATTGCTGAAGAGCCTTGAATATGAGCCAAGTCATGCAGAGACCTGGCTCGACGCCGCCGAGTATGCCAAACGTCATTATTCAGCGTCGCGCTCCTATGCCATTCTTAATGATGCCCTGGCAATACTGCCGGAAAATGTGCCCATACTGGTCGCGGCAATGCAGGCCTGTGGTGCCAGGAATGCACATAAAAAGGCCGCAAGTCTTGCCAAACGCATTCTCGACATTGACCCCATCAACACCAGCGTCCTGGATTTCCTCGTGGAATCGCGACTGGAGCATGGTCGCAAACTGGCTTCCCAGAAAAAATGGTTGCTGGCGGAAAAAGAGCTGGTAAGTGCCAATACCAGGGTCAAGGCGCTTCGCTACCGGGGCCGCCACCGGATTTGTCTTGGCATGGTGTTGCTTCTGCAGGGCAAGGAAGAAGGGTTAGAATATATTGCCGCCGGTAAGGAGGAAAACGGCTCTCCTTTCTTCGGCCATGTCCTTACCTCGCTTGAGTCAAGGCTGTATAAGCTGCCAAAGGGGCGACACCAGGAGTTTGATCGGCAGCTGCGCCAGGTGGAAGACTCTGCGCCGACTATCGATCGCGGTGAATTTCTGCGTTTGATCAATTGGCTGTTGAGCTTTGACGGCGAGCAATGGCTGATGTTGAAAGAGGTCTGTCAATGTCTCACCAACACCTTCGCCGAGGCGGCGATCCTTCCCTGGTCCCGGGATGAGGGCTTGCTGGTCTGCAAGGCCCTGGAGAAAGCAGACCTGATCGCTGCCCTTACAAAAACATCGGAAACATTACAAAAGAAATATCCCGAGGATTTGGAGTTCAGGGTCTGGTCCTTGCTTGCCGATACCCGAAAAAACAAGAAACGGCCGTCAATGAAGGCCTTTGATAAACTCGAAGACCTGCTGTACCAGCTGGAAAGAAAAAATCGCCTCGACTTTGTCGAATACATTGAAGACATACTGGACAAGGGTCGGGGCCCCAGGTTTTCCCCATTCTTTTATGAGGATGAGGATGAAGACGCGGAGAAGCTTGACGACATCTTCGACTTTGGACCTTTCAAAATTCCCAAGATCCTAGGGAGTGGTGCAAAATCGCCGCCGAAGCCCAAGACCAAATCCGTCGGCGGCAAACAATTGAATCTTTTTGATGACGAACTATGATAACTCCCTATGAAATCCTCGAAGTGGCCGAAGACGCCGGTGATGCCCAGGTTAAAAAGGCCTATCTCGGCATGGTCAGGCGCTATCCGCCGGAACGTTTTCCCGATGATTTTCAGCGCATTTACCGGGCCTACGAACTGATCAAAACGGAAGATGACCGTTTGGCGTATCGCTTGTTTCATTGTGCGCTCCCGGCACCCGCCGAGATTGCCGCCGTGCTTCTCCAATCGGTTGCGAAAAAGGACTCGCTCAATCGCGAGGAGTTTCTCAAACAGCTTGATGCAGATCTCCGGGGCTTTTGTTCTGGACTGATACTATGACGAATTTATAGGAATATGTGTATGGATGAAGCAACGAAGGAAGAACTGATAGGACAATTCCGGGCCTATCTGGAGAGCGATCTCACCCCGGAAGACCCGGGGGATATCATCGACCAGATGGCCCTGTTCGGTGAGTTGGCCGGTCTGAAAAACGAGGTACGGATTGAATCGCGGCAGCTGAAGGGCGCTCTTAATGATTTCCGTTCGGTCTTTGCCACCCTCAATCACGCCCAACAGGATGGATTAAAGATGCTGGAGCAGGTAAAGCAGCAGGAAAGGGAAGCGGCGCGTGCCGGCTTAAAGACCCTTCTCTTCGGCCTGATTGAACTGCATGATCGGATATGTGCCGGGCTCGACAGCAAACCGCCGCAGACCTCCTTTTTTCAACGGCTGCTGCCGAGCGGACAGCAAGGCAGGAAGTGGTTGCAGGGGCATTTGGAAGGCCAGGAAATGCTCCATGGCCGGGTGCTTGATCTTCTCAGTCAGTGTGGAGTTACGGCAATGAACAGCGTTGGCGAGCCGTTTGATCCTGGTTTGATGAAGGCGGTAGGCTTTGCCTCAGACCTTCGGCAGGAAAACGGCGTGGTTTTAGAAGAAAATCGCAAAGGCTTTCGGCAGGGGGAGAAAAGTCTCCGGCCGGCCGAGGTCATTGTTAATAAAAAGGAGGAATACTAGCAATGGCGGAAAAAATTCTTGGGATCGATCTGGGCACCACCAACTCGGAAGTGGCGATTTACCAAAACGGTGCGGTGACAATTATTGAGGGTCCGGACGGGAAACTCCTGCCGTCCTATGTCGGCCTTGATGACCACGGCAACCTTTTGGTCGGCGGACCGGCAATGAACCAGTATATCGTTTATCCGGAGCGAACCATCAAATCGATCAAGCGCCTCATGGGGCAGGCAAGTCCGGTGCCTCTGGGCGACAAGGCCTATCTGCCCCAGGAGATTTCGGCGATGATCCTTCGCCACTTAAAAAATATCGCCGAGACCTCCCTGGGCCATTCGATCGGCAAGGCAGTTATTACCGTGCCGGCATTTTTTTCCGATGGTCAGCGTCAGGCAACACGCGAGGCCGGGCAGATGGCCGGTCTGGATGTGGTGAAAATTATCAACGAACCGACGGCTGCGACCCTGGTCTATGAAAGCAGCCATAAAGGGGCGAAGAAGGTGCTGGTCTACGATCTCGGCGGCGGAACCTTTGATGTCTCGGTGGTCGAATTGCAGGACGATGTCATTGAGGTAATCGCCAGCCATGGCAATAATCACCTGGGCGGCGACGACTTTGATGCCCTCATTGAAAAGGTGCTGATGGCAAAACTGCAGGAGGACGGCTTTTCCGACATCCCCCTCAAGGCCAAGGCGCGTATTCGGCGGGCTGCGGAAAATGCCAAGAAACTGTTGTCCATCCAGCCTTTTGCCCTGGTGGAAGAGGAATATCTCCTCACTGGCGACGGCGTGCCCTATAACTTCAGCATCGAACTGGCCCGGCAGCAGTATGAAGATATGATAACCCCACTTCTTGATGAGACCCTTGATGCCGTGCACCTGGTGTTAAGGGACGCAGGTCTTACCGCCTCGGCGATAGACGAGATTCTCTTGGTCGGCGGTTCGACCCGCACCCCGCTGGTGCAGGAGCGGTTGGAAAAGGAATTCGGCATGGCACCGCGTTTCGAGGTCGATCCGGATCTCTGCGTTGCCGCCGGTGCCGCCCTGCAGGCCGCCATGATCAGCGGTGAAGAGGTTCGGGCTGTGCTGGTCGATGTTACACCGTATACCTTTGGCACCAGCGTCATCGGTGAGGTTGACGGCCGTTTTTCCATGGACATATTCGTGCCGATCATCAAGAAAAACACCCCGGTGCCGGTGACGAGAAGCGAGGTCTTTTACACCTCAGTGGATCAGCAGGAGGCGGTGGAGATCAAGGTGTATCAAGGGGAGGCCGAGAATGCCCAGGAGAATATCGAAGTCGGGAACTTTCTCGTGCAAGGCCTGGCGAAACGCCCTGCCGGCAGCGAAATTATTGCCAAATTCGCCCTCGACTCCAACGGCATTCTCCAGGTGAGCGCCATAGAAAAGGCCACAGGCCTAGAGAAATCCATCACCATTGACAACGTCATGAGTGATTTATCCAGGGATTCTGTGGCTGCGGCCCGTGACAAGATCCGCCGGCTCTTTGGTGAGAAAGATCGGGAGGAACAAGAGCCGCAAAGGCAAGGACGGGCCGACAGCAATGAGGCCGAGCCGAAGACCATGCGCAATAGCCGTCGGGTTCAGGCCGAGGCCCTTATCGAAAAGGCCCGCAGTCTTTTTGATAATGCCGGTGAAGACGACCGTGAGGATATGATAAATCTGATTGAGGATATCGGCCAGGCCCTGGCCGACGACGATGAAGACCTTCTTCAGGGGCACATGGATGAACTTTCCGAAATCATCTTCTTCCTGGAGTCGTAACGCATGGAACGTTGTCCTCTGTGTCGCGCTCGACTGAAGGGTAGAACCGTCTGCGGCCGCTGCGAAGCCGACTTGAGCATCTTGCAGACGATTGAGGCGACCGCCGATATCCTGGCTAGGCGGGCGGTGAAAGCACTTGTCGCGGGCGATGCGTCCGCTGCCGCAAATCAAGCGGCGGCGGCCCGAGACCTTCATGCAACGCCTTTTCACCGTGCTCTTGCCGGATTTTTAAACTCACTCTGTTAGGACATCAAGCGGAATATCTAGCTCTCGGGCAACAGCGGAAATGGTTTCAACAGTGCCCTGCCGCTTGCCGGTTTCGAGCTGCGACAGATACGGCTTGCTTATTCCCACCCGCTTGGCCAGTTCCTGCTGAGTCAGGCTGCGGTGTTCCCGCCAAAGTTTGATTGGCGACTCCCCGGCCAGTTCGCGACGTATGATTTCGCCGGGAATAAGAAACTCCTTGCCGACGATGTATTTCTCATGAAAATCGGCAACGACTCGGGAATCGGCTTCATCCTCGAGCAGATCCAAAAAATGTTGATAATCTTCGTAAGAAATAACAGCAAATTCGGGTTTGCCATCCTTTTCAATGAGTTGTGCCTTCATTGGTATGCTTCTCCCCTGGGTGCGATGCGCACGACTGCGATGAGAAGGGCCTGTTCATGAATTGTGTAAATAACCCTCCAATCTCCGATTCGCAATCGATAACCAGGATGGTTGGTGAGCTTTTTCACATTATTATTGGGCGCCAGCGGGTCAGGCGCCAGGGCCTCGATTTTCTCTATGACCAGTCGTGCGGTATTGCGCGGCATGGATTTAAGTGTTTTTCGAGCTGCTTTCGAATATTCTATTGAGAACATGCCCTATGTTAACATATTGCTAACCAGTGAGCAAATTTTATTCCGAGGAATAACGAATTCCGCAAAGGAGGTGGCGCCTTGATTTTGGGGATATGATCGAGAATGGATTTTCGAATTATCCTTCATCCTCTTATTTCTTGACCGACCTGCCCCTCAGCCACTGCTGCAGTTGCTCCATATAAATATAAAAAACCGGAGTGACATACAACGTCAGTGTCTGGCTGAACAGCAAGCCGCCGACCACCGCCAAGCCCAGCGGTCGCCGCGATTCCGCTCCGGCGCCGTAACCGAGGGCAATCGGCAGACCGGCCATCAGCGCCGCCATGGTGGTCATCATGATCGGCCGGAAACGGATGATGCAGGCCTCGCGGATGGCGTCGTGCGGGCTTTTACCCTGCTGCTGGGCGACGACGGCAAAGTCGATCATCATGATGCCGTTTTTCTTCACCAGTCCGATGAGCATGATAATGCCGACAAAGGCATAGATCGACAGCTCGGTGTTGAAAATAAGCAAAGTCAGTACCGCCCCGAAACCGGCGAAAGGCAGGGCGGTGAGGATGGTCAGCGGGTGAATGAAGCTTTCGTAGAGGATGCCGAGAACAATGTAAATAACCACGATGGCCAGAGCCAGGAGCCAGCCCATACTCGCCTGGGCGTCTTGAAATTGCTGGGCGTTGCCTTGAAAAGTGGCGGTAACGCCGTCGGGCAGGACGGAGGCGTTGAGTTTTTTCAGATCGTCGAGGATATCGCCGAGTGCGACACCCGCTTTGGTATTAAACGACAGGGTCACCGACGGCAGTTGCCCGGTGTGGTTGATGGACAGCGGCCCGACACCCTCGCTGAGCGTCGCCACCGAGGTAAGGGGTACCAGTTTCCCTTGGCTTGAGCGGATATAGAGTTTATCGAGCACCGAGGCATCGGTGCGGTAGCGGGGCAGGAGTTCCATGATCACATCATACTGATCGGTGGCGCCGTTGATGGTCGAGACCACCCGACTACCGTAGGCACTGTACAGGGTTTCCTCTATCTGGCGCGGTGAGATGCCGAGAAGCAGGGCCTGGTCGCGGTTTATTTCAATGTTCAACTCAGGGTTTTCCAGCTGCAGATCGCTTGAGACATCAAGCAGGTCGGGTTTATCCCGCATCGCCATTTCCAGGGTTTTTGCCGATTTATAGAGTTGATCAAGATCGAGGCCCTGCAGGGTTACCTGGTACAGGCTGCGGGTGCGGCGTCCGCCGACATTGATCGGCGGACGATTAATCGGCATGGCCCTTATTCCGGGAACCGAGTTAAGTTTTGGCCTGAGAATCTGGATAACCTGGTCGACATTCTCCTTACGTTCCGCCCGAGGTTTCAAGACAACCAGCATGAAGGCCGAAGAGTCGACATCGACCAGGAAGCGATCGACGTTGGGATCTTGCTGTAGTATGGCCGCAAGCTTCATGGTGTGATCGACCAGCGCCGGCCAGGACAGATCCTGGGCTGTCTCTGTTGAAATCATGATCATATCGCGATCTTCCGCCGGAATGAAGCCCTTGGAGACAATGGTAAAAAGGTAGAATGTCGCCACCAGCATGATCAGGGAAAACAGCAGGGTGGTCAGGCGGTGGCGGAGGACAAAGAGCAGGCTCCGGTCATAGAGATCTACCATAGCCTGGTACATTGCCTCACTGGCCAGATAGATCCGCCCGTGACGTATACGATGCGGTTCGCGGAGGAAACGGCTGGCAAGCATCGGCGTCAGCGTCAGACTGATGACGCCGCTGACCAGAACCGCAACCCCGATGGTGATCGCGAACTCCCGGAACAGGCGGCCCATCATGCCGCCGAGGAAAAACAAGGGGATGAAGATCGCCACCAGGGAAAAGGTCATGGAGATTATGGTAAACCCAACCTCCTTTGCCCCATCGAGGGCGGCCTGCATGCGGTTTTTGCCCATTTCCATATGGCGGACGATGTTTTCCAGCATGACGATGGAGTCGTCAACGACGAAGCCGACCGACAGGGTGAGGGCCATGAGCGACATGTTGTCAAGGCTGTAGCCGAGCGGATACATGACCGCAAAGGTGCCGATAATGGACATCGGCAGAGACAGACTGGGAATGGCTGTCGCCGAGATGTTGCGGATGAAGAGAAAGATGACCATGATCACCAGGCCAAGGGTGAGAATCATGGTGAAGCGGATCTCGTCGACCGAGGCCTTGATTGACAGACTGCCGTCGCGGAGGACCGTCAGTTTCGCCGAGGCCGGCAGGGTTTCGGAAAGGTTCGGGAGGATGGCCTTCACCGCATCGGTAACCGCCAGGGTGTTCATGCCCGGCTGCTTGTAAACGGCGAGAAAGATCGATTGGGCCTTGGTTGTGGTGGTGAAGAACCAGGCGGCGGATTGGTCGTTTTCAACACTGTCGATGACTGTGGCGATCTCTGCCAGTTTCACCGGGCGGCCATTGCGGACCGCCACCACGATATCCTTATATTCCTTGGCCTCGGAAAGCTGGCCATTGGACTGGAGGGTGACCTTGCGCCGTGGGTTGTTCAGCTGGCCCATTGGTCGGTTGCTGTTTTGTGCATCTATTGCGGCGGCGATTTCTCCGCTATCGAGGTCCAGGGCCTGTATGGCGATCGGGTCGAGCTGAATGCGTACCGCGTATTTTTGCGAGCCGCGCACCTGCACTTGGGCGACGCCGAGAATGGTCGAAAGGCGTTGGCTCATGGTCTGGCCATAGCGATCCAGTTCGGTGAGCGGCAGGCTCTGACTGGACAGCGAGATATACAGTATCGGAATGTCAGCCGGGTTGGCCTTGCGGAAAGAGGGCGGCGCCGTCATCCCGTCCGGCAGCTGGCGGGCAGCCGAACTGAGGGCCGACTGCACATCCTGGGCGGCGGAGTCGATGTCTCGATCAAGGGAAAACTGCAGGGTGATCTGGGTACGGCCGGAGGTGCTGACCGAACTCATCGAATCGATACCGGCGATGCTTGAGAATTGTTTTTCAAGGACGGTGGCGACCGATGCGGCCATCGTTTCAGGGCTTGCCCCAGTCAGCGTGGCGGTGACATTGATGGTCGGATAATCGACATTGGGCAGGTCGCTGACCGGCAGTTGTTTGTAGGCGATGAGACCGAAAAGGAGAATGGTCAGCATCGACAGGACGGTCATGACCGGCCTGCGGATAAAGATGTCGGACAGGGAGATCATTGGGTGCTCCGGGGTTTTTCCATCGTCTTCTCAGCCGGCCCGGAAGCCTGGCCAATGGAAGGCTTGCCGCGTTCCTCAACCTTGGTGCCGTTGGTCAGTTGCAGCTGACCGTCGGTTACTACTCTCTCACCCGGGCTAAGGCCTGACTCGACCACCGTTTCTCCGTCAAGGCTCATACCGATGGCAATGGGGCGATCTTCGACGCTTGCGTCATCCTTTACCACGAAGATGTGGGGACCGCTCTGCCCGACCTGGACCGCCTGGGTCGGGACGACTGTGGCATCCGGGAGGGAGGTGAGGGAGACCTGTATCGCAACAAATTGTCCGGGCCACAGGCTTTTGTCTTCGTTGGCAAACTCCGCTTTTAAGCGCAGGGTGCCGGTGGCCTGGTCGATGCTGTTGTCGAGGAAGGCAAATTTCCCTGTAAGCGGATTACCCTCGGGGCCGCTGAGCGCGACCAGCAGGGTGCCTTGGTCACGATATTTTTTTATGTCGCCGAAATGTTTGCCGGGAACGGTAAAGGAAACCTTGATCGGGCTGACCTGATTTATAGTCACCATGGCCGTGTCGGCATTGGCCTTGATCAGGTTGCCTTCGGCCACCGGCAACTCGCCGGTGCGACCGTCGATAGGGGAATAGATGGTGCAGAATTCCAGCTGCAGCCGGGCGTTTTCGACCGCCGCTTCATCGGCCTTGATGGTGGCGGCGAGGGTTGCCACCTTGGTTTCCGCCTGCTCCGCCTGCTCGGTCGAGACATAGCCTTTTTTGGCGGCAGTGGCGTAGCGTTCGAGTTCCTTGCGGGCGTTATCGAGCTGGGCCTTGTCGCGGACCAGGGCGCCTTGCGCCTGATTGAGCATGGCGGCTACCGGGCGCGGGTCAAGAGAGAAGAGGATGTCGCCTCTTTTGACGTCGTCGCCTTCCTTGAAGTGGATACGCTGCAGAATTCCGGTGATCTGCGACTTGATCGCCACCGTAGCAAAGGGTTCAACCGTGCCGGTGGCCTTAAGTTCGACAGGAACGGTCTTTGTCGTGCTTGTGCCGATAAGCACCGGGACCGCTCGTTTCTTCGGTCCGTTTTCAACCTTGGCCTTGTTGCCGCCATTGTCGGAGCAGCCGCAGAGGGCAAGAAGCATAAGGAGGACGAGAAAGGCCGATACTCTCTGCAAACGGGCAGGTGCCCCGGTCTTTGGTGGAATGAAGTGCATCATGATGGTTTAATTTCCGGTGGAGTGTTCAGCTTGTCCGGGCCGGTGGACTGTCCCGCCGGGGGCGTGGTGGTGTTTTTTTCCTCGTTCTGCCAGCCGCCGCCAAGCGCCTTGAAAAGAGCAACGAAGGCCTGGGTGAGTCGCTGTTCGCTCTGCGCCAGCTGGTCCTGGGATTGGTAAAGGGCCCGTTCACTCTGTAGGACATTGAGGAAATCGGAGAGTCCGGACTGATACAGACCATTGGCAATCGAGACGGCCTTGTCGCCGGAGATCACCGCTTCTTCGAGGATGCGCAGTGTTTCCTGCTCCTGGCAAAGGGTGACAAGGGCGGTTTCTACCTCGCCTAAGGAGCTCAGTACCACGCCCTCATATTCGGCCAGAGCCTGATCCCGAAGGGCGTTCTTGACCTCGATGACGGCGCGCACCTTGCCCCGGTCAAAGAGCGCCAGGGAGACCGTCGGGCCGATCGACCAGTAGCGGCTGCCGCTGCTGATAAGATCGGAAAGACTCTTGCTTTGCAGGCCCAGGAGCCCGGCCAGGGAGAATTTGGGAAAGAGATCGGCGGTGGCGACTCCGATGTCAGCGGTGGCGGCTGCCAGTCTTCGTTCTGCCGCACGGATATCGGGACGTTGGCGGAGAAGATCGGATGGCAGGTTGATCGGGATCTGTTTTGGTATGGTCAGGTCGGGGCCTTCCCTGGACAACCGGTCGATAAGATTTGCCGGGGCCAGGCCGGCGAGAATGGCCAGTTGATGCATTGCTTGCCTGCTTGATTTTTCCAGGGTCGGCAGTGCAGCTTTGGTGAGCGACAGCTGGGTTTTGGCATTCATCAGGTCGAGTTCGTTACCGAGCCCCATCTGGAAACGCCCTTGGACCAAGGCAACGGTCTTTTCCTGGACCGTGATATTGTTGCGGGTTGTGGCAAGGCGCTTCTGGCTGCCGCGCAGGTCCATATAATTACGTGCCACCTCGGCCTGGAGGGAAACCAGGACGTCGCGCATTTCCTCGTGGCTTGCGGCAAGCGACGCTTCGGCCGATTCGCCGGCCCTTTGCACACCGCCGAAGATGTCAAGTTCCCAGCGGGCGTCGAAACCGAGCTGAAAGAGATCCTGGTTGCCGCCGGCCGAGGAGGTATTGTCGCTGCGTCTGGCGGTGCTGCCACCGGCGGCGGCATCAAGGGAGCCGTTGGCAGCAGCAATTATCCGCTGGGCGCGGGCCGCGCGGATTTTTGCCTCGGCCTTACGGAGGCCTTGATTGGCGGCGGTGGCCTCGGCTACCAGGGCGCTAAGGAGCGGGTCGTCGAACATGGCCCACCAATTTCCGCCGGGATGACCAGCGGTTGGGGTGATATTTGCGTCCCTTGCCTGCCACTGCCCCGGCATCTCCTGCTGCGGCGGCTGATAATCGGGGCCGACGGCCGTACAGGCAGAGAGGAGCAGGGAGAAAATGACGCCGAGTATTCTCGGGGCAATGTGCCGATTCTGGATATGCATCGGGGAGAGATCCTTTGGCGCTGGTGATACGCATGCTGCTGCGGAGGTGCAGATCAGCAGTTCTGCCGGTACGTCCACTCTTTGTCCTTTCTTTACAGGGCTTGGCGAGAGGAGACATTAAAACAAACGTTTGATTTGCGCAAGGCGGATTGCTGTAACACATCGAAAAATGGCGGTCGGTTTCATTGAAGCTGAGCAGGCTGGAGCTCGGAAATCTTGAGTCTTTCTCCCTTTCGGTTTGACAAGCTTGGCAGTTCTTTCTATCATAGGCCACACATGCCGTAGCCTTTTTCTTCTTTCATCAGTTCGCCTTAAAGGGTTTTATGAAAAATGGCCAGCAAGCTATCTCGGTAGAAAATCTTCATAAAAGATTTGGCGACAATGCGGTGCTGCAAGGCGTCAACCTTGCGGCCGACAAGGGCGAGGTTATCTCCGTCCTCGGCTCCTCCGGTTCCGGCAAGAGCACCCTCCTGCGTTGCATAAATTTCCTGGAAATCCCCGACAGCGGCGTCATTAAAGTGGCGGGCGAAGAGGTCCTCATGAAAAAGAACCGGCGGGGGGCCAATCTCCCGGCCGACAAGCGCCAGGTCGAGAGGATTCGTGCCAAGCTGGCCATGGTGTTTCAACAGTTCAATCTTTGGTCGCACATGACCATCCTCGATAATATCATGGAGGCGCCTCTCCATGTGCTCAAACAAGAGAAAAAAGAAGTTCGGGAGCGGGCTCTGCACTATCTCGACAAGGTCGGTATTGCCGACAAGCACAATGCCTATCCCGTGCACCTGTCCGGTGGGCAGCAGCAGCGGGCGGCCATTGCCCGAGCCCTGGCCATGGAGCCGGAAGTCATTCTCTTTGACGAACCGACCTCCGCCCTTGATCCGGAACTGGTCGGCGAGGTGCTGCAGGTTATGCGCAATCTCGCTTTTGAGGGGCGGACGATGATCGTTGTCACCCATGAGATGGGATTCGCAAAAGAGGTCAGTTCCCGTATCATCTTCCTCGATCAGGGGCTGATCATTGAAGACGGTTCGCCGCGCGAGGTTTTCGAGACACCGAAGACCGAACGCTTTAAAACGTTTGTTTCGGCTATGATGTAAGGAAAAGCTATTCATCAAAACAAGGAGGGAAAATGAAAAGAGTATTGGTTGTCCTATCGTTGTGTATGCTTCTTGCCGCCGGTTCGGTTTCGGCAAAAGAGTGGAAAAAGGTACGGATCGGGGTGGAAGGAGCCTATCCTCCTTTCAGCTTTGTTCAGCCGAACGGTGAATTGGCCGGTTTTGATATCGACATTGCCAAGGCCCTTGGCGAGGCCATGGGGGCGGAGGTGACCCTCGTTGCCCAGGACTTCGACGGCATCATTCCCGCCCTTCTTGCCAAGAAATATGATGCGATCGTCGCATCCATGTCGATCACTGAAGAACGCAAGCAGAAGGTCGATTTCAGCAAGAAATACTATCAGACTCCGGCCAAATTCGTTTGTAAGAAAGGGGCCATAGCCACCTTCTCGCGCGAAGCGATGAAAGGTAAATCGGTGGGTGTCCAGCGCGCCACTATCCATGACAAATACGTTACCGACAACTACGGCAGTGACGTGGAGATCAAGCGTTACGGCACCCAGGATGAGGCCTATCTGGATATCGTCGCCGGTCGTGTTGACATGCTTCTTGCCGACAGCGTTGCCCTCTCCGATGGCTTCTTGAAAAAACCGGAAGGAAAAGACTATCAATTCATCGGACCCGACCTCAACGATCCGAAATGGTTCGGTGACGGTGCCGGTATCGCCATCCGCAAAGAAGACAAGGATCTGGGCGAGCAGTTGAGTAAGGCCATCGACACCATCCGGGCCAACGGCACCTATAAGAAAATCCAGGACAAATACTTTGATTTCGATGTCTACGGTAAATAAGGGTATATGCTCTGCATCTTCTTCCCTGCCGGTACGCACCGGCAGGGAGTGCATGCCGCAGGTCGGATAACTTGACGGCCCTGTTTTCCCTGCAAGGTTACGGGCCAAGCATTCTCGAGGGGACCGTTCTCACCCTCGAGATTTCCTTTCTGTCGCTTTTTCTGGCAATGCTCCTCGGCTTCTGCGGGGCACTTGCCAAACTCTCTGCTTCGCCGTTTTTGCGGACCATCGCCAAAATCTACACCACGGTTATTCGCGGTATTCCCGATCTGGTGCTGATGCTCCTGGTGTTTTTCGGCGGCCAGGTTTTTATCAATCAGATTGGACCCTGGTTTGGATACGACGAATATATTGATATCAATCCGTTCATCGCCGGCGCCTCGACCATCGGTTTTATCTTCGGCGCCTATATGACAGAGACCTTTCGCGGTGCCATTCTTGCCGTCGGCCGTGGCCAGCTTGAGGCGGGCTATGCCTACGGGATGACCGGCCTGCAGGTGTTTCTGCGCATTTTGTTGCCGCAGATGGTACGCCACGCCATTCCCGGTTTCGGCAATAATTGGCTGGTGCTCATCAAAACTACCGCTTTGGTTTCGATCATCGGCCTTGATGACATGGTGCGTAAAGCGGCCATGGCCGCCGGCGCCACCCGTATGCCCTTCACCTTTTATGTAGCGGTGGCCATCAATTACCTGCTTATCACCACCGTTTCCATCTACCTGCTCCGGTACCTGGAAACCCGGTACAGTGTCGGGGTCAGGAGGGAGTAGGATGGATTTTGCAATCATCACCGGCAATATCGATATCTATCTGCAGGGATTGAAAAACACGGTAATTTTAGTGTCGATCTCGCTCGTCTTCGGTCTCGTTCTTGCCATTCCCCTGGCGGTGCTGCGAACCTCGAGAAATATCTATGTCCAAGCGCCGATCCGGGCCTTTGTTTATTTTTTCCGAGGCACGCCCCTTTTGGTACAGATGTTTCTTGTCTATTACGGCTTCGGGCAATTTGAGGCGATGCGGGAAAGCGCACTCTGGCCGCTCTTTAAAGAGGCCTATTTCTGCGCGCTCTTCACCTTTGCCCTGAATACCTGCGCCTATACCACGGAAATCATCAGGGGCGCAATTGTCGCCACACCGCATGGCGAGATCGAGGCGGCCAGGGCGGCGGGTATGTCGACCTCTGTCATGCTGCGGCGGATTGTCTTGCCCAGCGCCTTTCGTCGCGCCCTGCCGGCCTATTCCAACGAGATCATATTCATGCTGCACGGCAGTTCCCTGGCAAGCGTTATCACCATCATCGATATCACCGGTGCGGCGCGGATCGTCAATTCGCGGTTCTACAGTCCCTATGAGGCCTTTCTCACCGCCGCCGTCTTTTACATGGCCATTACTTTCACCATTGTTTTTCTCGTACGGCAATTGGAAAAACACTGGCAAGGGCATTTACAACCGCTTGAACAAAGCGTTACGAAGATCGAGGCACCTTCTTTATGACAATCTGCACGCTACGGGAGCACCTGTTGCCCGAGGCCGCGGTCGGAACCGCAAGAAAACTGATAAGCGTTCACTTTCGGCCGGCGCAAGCCACCTCCAAGGTCTATATCCAGGCCGGACTGCACGCCGATGAGGCGCCGGGGTACCTGGTTGCGGCGCGGCTGCTGGAACTTCTCCACAGGGCCGATGCGGCAGGGGCGATACAGGGCGAGATCATCGTTGTCCCGGTCGCAAATCCCATAGGTCTGTCGCAATGGGGCGCCGATGCCGTGCAGGGTCGCTTCGACAACAGCGATCATATCAACTTCAACCGCCGCTATTATGATGTGGTGGCGGAGGTGACCGAGCGCCTGCAGGGCCGACTGGGCAAAGACGGCGGGGAGAACGTGGCGCTGATCAGGAATTGCGTCGGAGAAATCCTCAAGGCCAAGCAGCCGACCACCGAGGCCGAGGCGCTGAAGCATACCCTTCTTACCCTTTCCCACGATGCCGATATCGTTCTCGATCTGCACTGCGACCACCAGGCCTTGCTGCACGTTTACATGGGCACGGCCCTGTGGCCTGCGGGAGCCGATCTGTCGGCGCAAATGGGCGCCGGGGTGACACTTCTCGCCAACGATTCCGGCGATATGCCCTTTGATGAGGCCAACAGCAAGTTGTGGTGGGATCTGGCCAAGGCCTTTCCCGAGGCAACGATCCCGTCCGCCTGTCTGGCGGCAACCGTCGAACTGCGAGGTGTGGCCGACACGGAGTCGGAGTACACCGAACAGGACGCCAACAACCTGTATGCCTTTTTGCAGCGGCGCGGAATTATCGCCGGTATTGCCCCGCAGCTGCCGGATCTGCCGGCCGAGGCGACGCCGCTTGCGGGGGTTGATTATATTACTGCAACCAGCGCCGGAATCCTCACCTATTTGAAGCAGCCGGGTGATCCGGTGCAAAGAGGCGAGGCCGTTGCCCTGGTGACCCAGCCGATGAAAAATCCCGGCAGCGGGAAAAAACTGCCCATTACCAGCCGGACCTCGGGCCTCTTTTTTGCCCGTTCAGCCGACCGTTTTGCACGACCCGGGAAGATCATCGGCAAGGTGGCCGGAACCGAACCTCTGGAGGGTAAGGGGCCTTTTCTGCTGACATCCTGATCAGGGAGAAGAATCTACGGTACCAACAATTTGTATACCTGGCTGCAGGACATGAGGACGCACATGGTGATGACCAGCGGCCTGATAAGTTTTTCGCCGCCATGCAGCATGGTGTGGCTGGCCAGGGTGGCGCCGCAGAACTGGCCGAGCATCATCGCCAGGGCAATGGTCCAGGCAACCTGGCCGGCTGCGGCGAAGAGGGCCATGGAGGTGACATTGGTGGTAAAGTTAAAGAGTTTGGCGCGAATGGTCGCCTGCAGCAGGGTCTGACCGCGCAGCATCACCCCGCTTACGGCAAAAAAAGAACCGGCGCCCGGGCCTATGGCCCCATCATAAAAACCTATAAGCGGCACCGCCGTCAGGCCGTAGGCCTTTTCCGACTGGCGGGCGAAGCGCTCATGCTTTCCCACCTGCGGACTGGCGAGGAAGTAGCCGGCCACGCCGATCAGCAGAAAGGGAATCCCCCAGTGCAGCCAACCGGTGTCGACCCGTTGGATCAGCAGGGTCCCGAGCATCGACCCAAGAGCCGCGGCAACAACCAGCGGCAAAAGACTGATGATTTTCAGCTGGCCTTTCAATACCAGCACGGTGGTTGCTGTAAGCGTCCCAACAAAGCCCTGGGCCTTGTTGGTCGCCAGAGCCGACACCGGCGGCAGTCCGGCCAGCATCAAGGCCGGCAGGGTGAGCAGGCCGCCGCCGCCGGCCAGGGTATCCACCCAGCCGGCCAGGAGGGCGACAAGAAACATCATTAAAACCAGCCACAGCGGCCAATCGATTGCCAGCATGGGAAATCCGTGCGTTGAGGTTGGGAATGGGTACAGGCGGTCGCTTGCGATAATACTTTTTCCAGCTCTTTTTGCAATCCCTGAAAACCGCAGGGCCTGATTCGGTCAGACCCTCAACCGAAAATCGACTCGGCGTCTGTTTCGTGGAGTTGCCCGCCGGTCACTCTGTAAGAATCCGGTGCAGTTTCAGCGCCAGATCTTTTTTCATGAAGGGCTTCTGGAGAAAGTTGATGCCTTCCGGCAAAAAGCCTTGCCGGGCAATGACGGTGGCGGTGTAGCCGGACATGAACAGGCATTTCAATTCCGGGTTGGTTCGCCATATGGTGTTTGCCAGGTCTCGGCCGTTCATTTCCGGCATGACGATATCGGTGAGGAGTATATGCAAATGCTCTTTATGCTCCTTTGCCAGAAGGATGGCCTCCTTGGCTGAACTTGTTGCCAGCACCCGGTAACCGAGGCGCTCCAGCATGCGCACGTTGAGCTCGAGGATAACCGTTTCATCCTCAACCAGTAATACCAGCTGGCCTTGCCCCTGGGGAATGACAAGATCTGCGGAGTCTATACTCTCTTCCGTTTCCTCAAGGTATTGCGGCAGGTAAATGCGGAAGGTGGTGCCTTTCTCTGGTTCACTGTAGACCTTGATAAAGCCGCCGTTTTGTTTGACTATGCCGTAGATCATCGCCAGGCCGAGTCCGGTTCCCTCGCCCTGCCTCTTGGTGGTGAAAAACGGTTCAAAGATATGGTCGAGATGCTCTTTGGCGATGCCTGAGCCGCTGTCACTAAACGATAATACCGTAAATTCTCCGGGGACAAAACCGGGGTTGTCGCGGCAATATTCAGCATTCAGCGCGATGGTAGCGGTCTCGATGGTAATTTTCCCAAGACCCTTGATGGCATCCCGGGCATTGACGCAGAGGTTGGCGAGAATCTGGTCGACCTGCGACGGATCGATAAAGATCGACGCAAGTCCGGTCTGCGGCAGCCAGGCCAGCTGGATATCTTCACCGATGAGGCGGCGCAGCATCTTAAGCATGCCCTCAATGGTATGGTTGAGGTTGATGATCTTCGGAGCGACCGCCTGTTTGCGGGCAAAGGCCAGCAGTTGTCGAGTGAGATCCGCTGACCGCAGGGCGGCATTTTTGATCTCTTCAAGCTCTTGCCTGATCGTCGGATGTTGCTTGTCGTGTTCAAGAGCCATCTCGGCATTGCCGATGATGACACTCAGCATATTGTTGAAATCATGGGCGACGCCGCCGGCCAATCGGCCGACCGACTCCATCTTCTGGGCCTGCTGCAGTTGCGACTGGATTTTTGCCTTCTCGGCCTCGGAGTGTTTCAGATCGGAAATATTTTCAAAGGCCACAGCCAGGCGGCTTCCCGGCAGGGTAAAGGCGCGGATACGAAAGGCGCCGACAAGATGGTCGTCGGTGTAGTGCAGATCTTCGGTTTCGTACATCCGGCCGGTATGCATGACCGCCAGAAACCGCTCGGTGAGTCCATGCGCTTTGGCATTCGGCCAGATTGCATCGAAGTCCCGACCGACGAGTTGCTCTATATCAGTGCCGGTGATGCGTGCCGCCTCAGGATTGCCGCTGATGAGCACCAGCTTGTCCGGTGGTTGATACTGATAGATGAAGAGTCCGGAGGGGATGGCTCGGACCAGGTCGTCGGAGGTTTGCAGGGATCTTTGCAGCACCTCTTCAACCCGTTTGGCCTCGATGACCTTGCGTTGATCGCGGAAGACCAGGACAACGCCGGTAATGTTGCCCAGGTTATCATGCAAAGGTGCACCGCTTTCGGAGATCGGCACCCGGTGTCCGTCTTTTCTAATGAGAAGGGGGCGATTGCCGGGCACTGCGTTTTTCCCGTCGCGTAGAACCTTGGTAACCGGATTTTCAACCCTCTCTCCGGTTTTTTCATCGACGATGTTAAAGATTTCTTCCAGTGGTTTATCGAATGCATCCCGGTGGTTCCAGCCGGTCAGCTCCTCGGCGACCGGGTTGAGGAGTTCGATGCGACCGAGAGAATCGGTAACGATAATAGCGTCGGTGATGCCGCGCAGGATGACCCCATTGCGCTCAGCGTTCTGTCGTAGCAGCTGTTCGGCGGAGAACAGCTGCCTATAGTGTTTTTTTCGGTTGCGCTGAAGAATTGCCAGGCCCAATGCAAGAAGAAGGGCAGCGATGCCGGAAAAGGCAAGAATCAGCAGGAGTGACCGGCTGCGCCACTGGGCAAAGGCCTCGTGCTCATCGATTTTACTTACAAAGAACCAGGGTGAGTCCGGGACCGGCTGGACGTGTGATATAACCTTTTCGCCTCGGTAATCTCTCCCCTGGACTATTCCGGTCTTGCCGCTCACGGCGGCTTCGGCCGGGGTCTTAAAGGTGCTTCTTGAGATGCGGAACTGCATGGCACTGCCCGGCTTGTGCCGCAATTCATTGAGATACAGAATGTCATCTCCGTCGGCACGGACCAGCAGCGACTCGGCGGTTTCGCTGGGAACCGGCCAGTTCTGGATGAAGGGATAGAGGAACGTACCGGGATCGCAGACGAGAACCACCGCCCCGAGCAGACCCTCGTCGGCTTGTCCATTGCGAAAGAGGGGAGTGGCAACCGCCAGGAAAATACCGTCAACCCGGTCATCGGTAAACAGATCACTGAGCACTGCCAGACGCTCCTGCATGGTGCGGGCAACAAGGGATTCAAGGCCGCTGCTTTTGCTCAGTCCGGCAAAGGGCCCGTAACCCACCACGGTCTCTCCGAGTTGATTAATCACCACCACCCCAGGGTAATGGTAATGGGTGCTGATACTGCGGAGACGATTGACAAGAGCAGTGGCATTTTCTAGCTGTGGGTCCGCCAGGTACAGCTCCACCCCCCTGGCAAAAAAAGGACTTTCCGACAGCAGCCCAGCCTCGTCCAGCATTCTCTGTCGCCAATTGGTTATCTCCTTGACTTTCAGCGTTCCGATTGCCGTCAGCTGGTCGGCAACGAGATGCTCCTGCTGCAGCTGTTGCGCCCGAAAAAACCAGGCGCCAACCAGGAGGTCGAGGCCGAGTAGCAGGCCTAAAAGAAGCAGCAGTTTGGTAAAGGATACCGATTGACTCTGAGTTTCGGTCATTTTCTTGCATTTGGCTTGCAAACTCCCACCGGAAAGGGACATATTCCGGCCGGGAGCTTGGTTCGGTGAGGGGGAATCACACCTTGAACTTTTTCATCAACGCCTGCAGCTGGCCGGCAAGGTCCGACAAGCCCTGGGCGCTTGCCTGCACCTGGCTGCTGCTCTCGCCCACCTGCGTCGCCTCCTGGTTGATCTCAGCAATATTCTGGGTGATTTCGGCTATGACCACGGTGCTCTGCGCCACATTTTCATTGACCTCCATAATGCCCTGTGAGGCCTGCGAAATATTGCCGGCAATCTCGTTGGTGGCCGCCGACTGTTCCACCACCGCCGTGGCGATACCGTTTATGACATTGTTGATTTCCAAGATGACCGCGGTTATTTCTTCAATATCGCCGATGGTTGAGCTGGTATTGGTCTGCATGTCGCTGATCTGGCTCTTAATGTCAACCGTCGCCGCCGCCGTCTGCCGCGCCAGTTCCTTGATCTCGTTGGCAACCACGGCAAAACCTTTTCCCGCCTCGCCGGCCCTGGCTGCCTCGATGGTGGCGTTGAGGGCCAGAAGGTTGGTCTGCTCGGAGATCTCGGTGATGGCTTCCGTCACCTTGCCGACTTTACGCGCCGATTCGCCCAGGGCGGTGATTTTTTCAGATGTGGCCTGGCTCTGCTTCACCGCTTTTTCCGATACTTCGCGGGCCTTTTCGGCGCTCTGACTGATCTCGTTGACAGTTGCGGTCATTTCTTCCGTCGCCGTGGCAACCAGGCCGACATTGCTGGAGCTTTGCTCCATGGCGGCCGATACCGAATGGATGTTTGAGCTCATCTCTTCAGCGGCGGTGGCGACAGTCCCAGACTTTTGCGCGGTTTCATGGGCCGAGGAAGACAGCTGCCGGGATACGGCGGCCAGATCGGTCGAGGAGTTGGAAAGGGTGTTGATACCGACGATGATCTCACTTATCATCGACCGCAGTTGCCCCAGTGTCCCGTTCATTGACTTGGCCATAACGCCGATTTCATCCTTCTGGTCGATGTCAAGCTTTGCGGTTAAATCGCCCTTGGCCATGGTCTCTGCCAGTTGCACCGTCAGGGCCACCGGGCCGGTGATGGAACGGATGATGAGGAGTGCTGCGATGGCACCGACAACAAAGGCTACGAGCATCAGGACGATGATCATGGTCTCGGCACGAGTGGCGGCCTCTTCCGCTTCTTTAGCGGTACCCTTTGCCAAGTTGTTCTGAAAGGTTATCAGCTCTTCGCAGGCGGCAAAATATTTTGTCTGAGCTGCTCGAATGGAAGTGAGCAGCATGCCCTTGGCCTTGTCGAGCTCGCTCGCCTTCACCAGTTCGATATACTGTTTATATACCTCGATATAGGCGGTCCGGGCGTCGAAGAGGGTTTGAACCTTGGCCAAGCCCTCTTTGCTTTTGCTGGTTTTCTGCAGGGTTTCGAGGTTTTTGCCGATGGTGTCGCGGGCCTTTTCGATGCGCAACAGTTCGGCCTGCTGGGTCTCCTTACTGGTATCGATGACGATATTGCGCAGGGCCCGGGCAATGATATTGATGTTGTCGATGATTTCGTTGGCCAGTTCAACCTTCGGCATGCGATCTTCGGCCAGGATGGTAATATCGTCGCTCAACCCTTCAATCATTCTGAACGATATCCCGCCATTGACCAGCAACATTACGAGAACCAGGCCAAAGGCCAAAATCAGACGGGTTCCGATTTTCATGTTTTTCAGCATTTTTTCTCCTTGAAGTAATTGAGTGCACTTTATTTTCTTTTTGGCATCTCGCCAAAACCTGTATCGCCTACTTGGAGTTGATCAATGGTCATCTAGCAAAAAATATTCCACCCAGATGGGGAATGAAAAGCTATCAACCGCTTGCACCAGCATATCACACATTCCAGGCAAGAAACAAATCGCCGGCAGGATTATTCCCGGCGCAGAAACTCGAACATGCCGGGTGCAGGAGGTAATTTCACCTCCCGTTTTTCAGTGGTGATGACTATTATGGCCGACAAAGCCAACCGCTTTGAAAAATATTCTATATATTACAGAGAGATATTTGATGTGACGGGGCTTGCTGGCCGGGGAGGTGAATTTGCCACCCGGAATTTTGCCCTGCCTTTCTCGTTCAGACAGCCGTCGGGGGCTGAAGGGATTGCTGGATCGCCGCGGTCAACTCCGCCTCGGCCAGCGGTTTGACAAAAAAGAAGCTGACCTTGGCGGTGCGCAGGGCCTGTTCGGTAATGTCAAGGCCCTGTTCCGTGACGACAATCACCGGTGGATGGTCGATGCCGGAGGTGGTTGCCAGTTTTTCCAGCTGTTTCAGGATGGAAATGCATGAACGATTCTCACCAAAGAGTTCGAAGACGATCAGATCGAACATCTCCGCCAGAAGAAACTCGGCGGCGAATTGATCAAGAACCATGCGGACCGGGGAAATACCCAGGCTGGCCAGAACCCCTTCGACGGTCAGCTTGGCGCTCCGGTCATCATAAATCAGCAAAACATTTGACATTATTGTTCCTGGGTGGGGGATGGTTGCGCGTTGCACCAGATGATCTGGAAACAAAGCAGCAACTTCCGTACCAAGGAATAAGGTAAAAAAAGGAGATAGTGTATCGCTCTGGAATTGATATCGATTCTTGGAAATTTGCTTTTGCAGGCTGTGCTGCCGACGCAATGCCCCGGCAGAAGCTGCGGCGAAGGAGGCAGGTTTGCCTCCCACCCCAGCCTTATGCCATTAAAGCGGGCGATTCTGGGGATTGGAAAAGTCCTTCATCGCCAGGCCCAGTTCCTTGATCTTGGCGTAGAAGTTCTTCTTATGCATGCCGGAGAATTTCAGGGCCTGCTGCAGGCTGCCCTGCGACAGGGAAAGGGTCTTCATCAAATATTCCCGGTCAAACTCTTCCAGGACCTGTTCCTTGGCGTCTTTGTAGCTGGAAACCGACTCCGGTTTGCCGTCTCCCACCACCCGTCGCACATCGGCCAGGGAGATTTTACGGCTGCCGGCCATCTGGGAGATTTTGTACAGGGTCTGCTTCAGTTGGCGGACATTGCCGGGCCAATCCTTTTCAATGAGCTGTGAGGCGGCGTCGGCGGAGATTTCGTAGGTGATATTCTTAGCGGTGCCGAAGAGATCGAGAAAGTGCCAGATGAGCGGCAGGATATCGGCCTTTCTCTCATCCAGCGGCGTGGTGCGGATGATCGAGGCCGACAAGCGAAAATACAGGTCTTCGCGGAACCGACCGGACCTGCACATTTCCTCAAGGTCCCTGTTGGTGGCGGCAAGAATCCTGACATCGACCTTGTGGATTTTCGCCTCACCGACCCTGGAATATTCGCCGTCGTCGAGAAAACGCAGGAGCTTGGCCTGGACATCCAGCGGCAGCTCGCCGACCTCGTCGAAAAACAGGGTGCCGCCGTCGGCCGTGCCGATATAACCCTTGGTGCTTTTCACCGCCCCGGTAAAGGCGCCGCTGACGTGGCCGAAAAGTTCGGTCTCGGCCAGGGTGCCGAGAACGGCGCAGTTGACCGGCATGAAGACGCTCTGGCTGCGAACGCTGTTGCGATGAATGTCCCTTGCGATGATTTCCTTGCCGGTGCCGGATTTGCCGAGGATCAGCACAGAGATGTCGAGACTCGCAAGGGAGGCGATCTCCTCGCGGACATCGCGGGTGGACATGGAGACGCCGACATAGCCGCTGCCTTTTCGTTCGGAGGCGGTGGAGGCGATAAAGGCATTGCGCAGACGTTTGAAATGGAGGGCGGCGTAAACAGTATAGATCAACTGCGAGTCGTTGAACGGTTTGAAGAGAAAATGGGTAAGCCCCAGGCGCAGGCAGGGATCGAGATTCTCTTCATCCGGGACGCCGGTAATGATCACCACTTCGGTGCTGATCGAGGCTTCCAGGAGTTTTCGTGAGAAGTCGATGCCGTTCATCTCCGGCATATTGATGTCGACAATGGCCAGGTCAAAAACCTTGCCCTTGATGTTTTTCAGAGCCTCCTGCGGGTTGCAATGTGCCTCGACGGCGTAGCCGTTGGCGCGGAGAGCGGTGGCAATGAAATCGACGATGCTCGGTTCGTCATCGACAACCAGAACCTGGGCATTTTTTACCGCTCGTGCTTTAAACGTGGGCATCGTGTATCGCTCTTTCCAGTTGATCCATAGAGAAGGGTTTGTGCAGAAAAGGAGATTTTTCGGCAAGTTCCCTGGGAGTCGTTTCGTGCTGTCCGGACATGAAAATGATTCGCGCCTGCGGATTGACGGCCAGGAGTTTACCCCGGCATTCATAGCCGCTGGTGTCGCGCAGGCCCACGTCCATGAGCACCGTGGTGATAATATCGTGGAGATGATGATATTCCTCCACTGCTTCGGCGCAAGTGTCGACACAGAACACCATATGGCCGCGGCGCTGCAAGCGGTTGAGGAGCAGGGTGCGCATGGCCTCGTCATCTTCGACGACGAGAAAACACTGCTTCGCCGTCTCAAGGCCAGTTTGTCTTGGCGTGGTGTCGGGGGTGGCATCGCAGTGTGCTTGTTCTTCCGCCAGGGGAAAAACGGCACTGACCAGCGTGGTCAGGTTTGCTTCACGAGTCACGGTCAGCCTCCCCCGGTAACGTTCAGCAAGCATCCGCGCCGCATACAGGCCAAGGCCCCGGTGCGGTGAGTCGTTTCTCGTTGAAAGAAAAGGAGTGCCGAGTGCCGCCGCCTGTTCCTCGGTAAAGCCCGGACCATGGTCCCTGAAGGAGAAGGCCATCCCGGGTTCCGGGCTTTTGTCCCGGCAAAGAGACAGCAGTATCTCGCCGCCTTCCGGGGTTGCATCGACACAGTTCTCCCCGAGATAAAAGAGAATAAGCAGCATATCCCGAGTGTTGCAGACGATCTTTTCCTGATTTACCCTCGAACTGAGGGTGAACCTATGGATCCGGGAGATGCTGTTGAGCAGCTCGACCGCCTTCTTGGCTGGAAACAGCGGCGATTGGCTGGTGCATTCCAAGGCGCTGCCCCGGGAAAAATCATAGAGAATGGCCGTTTGGTCAATGCCGCGCTGCACCAGCTCGCTTATCAAGCCATCGCGGTTGCCGTGGCTGTCGTCGGGCAGATGCCTTTCCTGTCGGAGCATCGCCGCCTGCCCGCCGAGACCGGTAAAGATGTTGTTGTAGCTGTGCGCTACGCCCCGCGCCACCCGTCGCACCGCCGCCTGATATTTAAACTGCAGCAGGAGGTGTTCGAGACCTTGCTCGGACAGTTGTAACCCGGCTGGGGCCATAGTTTCTCTCGACTCTGGGTATTTCTAAACGAGGGTGCGTTTTTATGCACCATCATCAGGTAAAGCGGGCTGACGCCCGCAACTCAAAGGCTATAATCCCCTCCCACAACAGAGGGACTCTTTTTAGTACCCCCTTGAGGGGTATAAGTACCTTGAGACAGATTGATTTCTTGTAAAAAACAAGGTATCTATTCAGCACTATTGACAAAGTTCCCCCTCCCCTTGCGGGAGGGGGTTAGGGGGTGGGGGAAGCTGCAACGTGCGACTTCGTACCAAACACACCCACCCCTCAATCCCCTCCCGTCAAGGGAGGGGAAGCCAAAAACCAATCAGACAAAGTGCATACGGTTGAAATGAACTGAATAGTTACCGTCCGTGAAAAACAACTCCTCAGACTATACCGTGTTGTTACTGAGCCGTCCAGGCCAATGCGAGGGTTGCGGTGGAGAGCAGGGGCCTCTTTTCGGTAGAAAGAGGTCAGGGTAAAAATTTCCCGGCCGAGGCTTACCTGCTTTCAGGATAGTAGCACTCTCTGATGGATGCCATGACAGTTTTGCCGCGAGCGACCGATTCGGCAAGCTTCCAGGCACCCGGTGAAAAAACCGGCCGTAACGGCTGTTCTACATGGAGAAAACGATCGAAAGCCGCATGCAACTGCCCGTCCCAGAGGCTGCTGCAGCGCAGAAGGTCGTCGGGGTAGACGGTCGAACGGTCGCCGCCTTCGGCATCAACGGTAAAGGGCGCAATTATGTTGAATGTGCCGTAATCATTGGTCAATTCCTCGCCAGGCTCGATGTCTCTGACGGCAATCTCAAATTTGTAGGGAGTGAGACAGCAGTTTGCCCTGAAGCTGTGGTTGATGAACCGTTCGTTGTCCCAGCAAAAGATCAGATGGCCTTTATTATTTCGGTAAGAATAGGTGAGAATGGCCTCCCGGCACGGCAGGGACATGTGTTCCAGCCGGTCCATGGGGATCGCCCGATCAAGGTCATCGAAAACCCAGGTGACGGTGCCCTGCGGGATTCTTGCGGTGGCCACCACGCCGTTGCCTTTACTGTCGCTGATGTGGACTACTTTTGTGCAGGGTATGATCATGGTTGAAGGAATCCTCGATGATGCGCTTTCGCATAAGAATTGCGTGGCCGCCGTCCTCGTAGTAACCCAGACGAAAGCCATATTGTTCAAAGCCGTGCTTTTTGTAGAGGTTGACTGCTGCCGTATTGCAGTCGCTCACCTCCAGGGTGAGCATATGGCAGCGTGAAGTTGTAACAATTTTTTCAAGAACTGCGATCATCTCCCCGGCGAGGCCGCGATTTCGTGCTGCGGCAACTATACCGAACGAATACATTCGCATTTTCTTGCTGTTTTTTCGGCCGAGCAAGATGGCATATCCGACAATCTCAAGGGTGTCTTGCTGTTTTGCAACGATAACGTGGGCATGCCGTATCAGATGGCGCAGGCTTTTTTTTGAGCACCGGTCGGTGTGGAAGAGATCAATCTCCAGCGCCGCCAGCCGGTCAACATCATTTGCCGTGGCCGGGACAAAAATGAAGGTGGGGTTCATTTTGTATGCTGCCTGCTGTTCAGCCTGTTGATAAATTCCCTGAGGATGATCCGATACAGCTCATTGCCCATTATCTTATCTTCGACCCCGTGCTCCAGTG
>JANNQF010000101.1:0-55987 GCA_031441605.1 Deltaproteobacteria bacterium | reverse complement strand
GAGCTTGATATTCTTGTGGTGCATAGAGCCTCCGTTTTGGATTGAATTCTCTCGCTAAGATTATTCACCCATTATAGAGGCTTTATGTGTTTTAAGCAACTGATTTTAAATTATTTATCTTGGTTTTTTGCAACACCTTTTCGATGAATACATCTATTTCGGTGGCTATCCAGGCAGTGCAAATCTCATCCGAGAGGAAAGACGCTGGCGGCAATATGTCCGCAGCGCCTTGATTCACCCTAATATTGAGATGGACATCCTGCAAATGACGCGGGTCGACAAGCCGGCTTTACTAAAAGCCTTGTTCGAACTGGGTTGCGGTGCCTATTCCGGGCAAATCATTGCTTTTGACAAGCTTCGCGGCCAACTGGTTGATGCCGGAAACACAACAACCTTGGCGCATTACCTGCAACTTCTCTCGCAAGCGGGATTATTGACCGGCCTCTCCAAGTTTGCCATACAGGCTTTTCGGAAACGAGCTTCAAGTCCAAAATTGAACGCGCACAACACCGCACTTATTTCCGCCTTAGCCGGATATACCTTTGCTGAGGCGATTGGCGACCGAAGCTATTGGGGGCGGCTAGTGGAAAGCGCCGTCGGCGCACATCTCATCAATACTGCATCCGACGATTGTCAGGTCGCGTACTGGCGAGAGAGCCCCAACGAAGTAGACTTCGTGTTGACAAACGGCCGGAAAATTCTCGCCATCGAAGTAAAAAGCGGTGCGAAATTCGCTACGCCCAAAGGCCTCGAAGTGTTTGCCGGAAAGTTCAAGGCCGCCCGTGCGTTGATCGTCGGCGAAGGTGGTGTTTCCTTACCCGAATTTCTTTCCCACCCTGCCGATTACTGGCTGGAGTAAGGCAATGCTGATCGTTCCCCGTCGTGTACGCAAAATCTCGGAGGATGGCGATTCCAGGGTTGAAAACCCGCCCCAGCCGTTGCCTGAGTTTCGCGACATGGCAGCCTGGGTGTTGCTGGGAGAGCCGGGAGCGGGCAAGTCGGTTGCGTTCGAGGAAGAAGCAGGAGCGACGGATGGATTATATATCTCGATAGCCAAGTTCTTAAGCGATGATCCAGACGTCAGCTGGCAAGGAAAAACCCTATTCCTGGATGGCATGGATGAAACCCGAGCCGGCGGTGGCGATGTCAACATTCTGTTAAAACTCCGTGCCCATCTGCGAAAACTAGGCAACCCGCGATTTCGCATCGCTTGCCGGGCAGCCGACTGGTTTGGCTCGACAGATAGCCAGGCGATCAGTGATGTTTCACCCGACAGTCTACTTGCCATACTTCTGCTTGAACCGCTCAGCCCCGATGAAATCACCGATATCCTGCGCAATAATCACGGCATCGCTGCCCCGGACAGCTTTGTCGAAGAAGCAACCAAGCATGGCATCGACGAGCTGCTGAAAAATCCCCAAACGCTGAAACTCTTGGCAAAATCCATTCGAGACGAGCGATGGCCAAACACGCGCCAGGAAACGTTCCAACTCGCTTGCGAGAAACTGGTTGGTGAAGATTCCAAGATACATCGCGACAAGGAGCGTGCTCAACCGATCTCGGCAGACAAGTTGCTTGAGGCTGCCGGCCAGCTTTGCGCAACACTCCTTCTCTCCGACAGTACAGGTCTGGCACTCGATACCGAAAGTGCCAATAGACACTTTCCCTTCATTGACGCTTTTTCTCCACCCGATCCGGCAACAGCACGGCGAGTCGCAGGCCGAAAACTCTTTCGGCCATCTCCTGAAAGCGAAGAGCGCGTCGTACCGAGCCACCGCAGCATTGCCGAATACCTGGCGGCTCAATGGCTGGCAAAGCAAATCGACCATTGTGGCCTGCCGCTCCGGCGTGTCATGAATCTTTTGCTGGGGCACGGTGATCGAACCGTTGCCGGGCTGCGTGGTCTCTACGGCTGGCTTGCCCTGCATTGCCAGGCCGCACGCTCACGTTTGATCGAAGCCGATCCGCTGACTGTTATCGTCTATGGCGACGTTAAACCGATGTCACCCGCTGATAAGCGACATCTTTTGGCCGGTCTACGCCAAGAAGCCGGGCAAAATCTTACCTTTCGATGGCAAGTTCCCTCTGTGGCACCCTTTGGTGCGCTGGCAGTCCCTGAGCTTACCGACGAATTTGCGAACGCCTTGAAGTCCCCTGAACGCGACGAGGTAAGCCAATCCTTTGCCGAGTGTGTGCTGGATATTCTTTATGAAGGCGATCTGATCCCCGAACTCGCGGGGACGATAAAGGCCGTCATTTCGGACGATACTCGCCGACAGAGGATAAGACGGGATGCAATGCTAGCCTGGTTGAAACAGCAGCCGTCTTCCGAGGAGGCCATGGCCCTTCTCGATTCGATCAACGACGGACGGATGACCGACCCGGATGATGAACTAGCCGGCCAGCTTCTCCACCATCTGTATCTGGACACCATTGCACCGGAGACTTTGTTGCGTTATCTGCACGCACCCAAAGAGCAAAATCACATCGGCAGCTATACCTTGTTCTGGGGATACGAATTACCGAAAATCGCGCCAACGTCGCATCTCCCCGTTCTGCTTGACCAGCTTGCTGCACGAACTGACCTTTCCTTTTCCGATGAAATTGACTTCAGTTATGATTGCAGGCAAATGCTTGGCGCTTTGCTCACCAAAGGAATTGAAATTCATGGTGAAAATATCGCTGATGTTCGGCTCTTTACCTGGTTGGGGATAGGCGCCGACAAGTACGGGGAGAATCGACGAGACAAAGAACATCTCGAAGCAATTTCCCGATGGTTGGAAAATCACCCGGAACGCTACAAGGCAATACTTGCGCTCTGTTTCAAACAATGTGCATCTGCCGAGCACGTCGGGTACTGTATTGACACCCACAAAAATCGGTTGCATGGAGCGGCCGTACCGGAAGATATCGGGCTGTGGCATCTTGAGCAGGCATCTCAGAATGCCAACGACACCCTTGCTCAGCAGCATATTGTTGCGGCAGTTAGCGCGTTCATCCAGCAGCGCGGCAGCACCGGCCTGTTGCTAGAAACAATTGAAGCCTGGGGTGAATCCCATCCAGAGCGGCAACACTGGTTAGGTCCGCTGCTTAGATGTGAAATCGATGACTGGCGAAAGGATAATGCAACCAAAGCCAAAGCTCGTAAGCTGCAACATGCTGAAAGCCGGAGAACGCGGACTATAGCCGCGAGCAAACACTTGGAGGCCATCCGTTCCGGCACCGCGCACGCTGGCCAAATGCACCAACTAGCCGGTGTCTGGATGAAACATTTCAGCGACATTCATGGCAAAACGCCATTTGAACGGTTTGACAACTATTGTGAAAACGGTGCCGAAACCCTTGCCGCTGCCGAGGCTGGTTTTCTCCAATGCCCGGAGTGCCACGATCTGCCGAGTGTCGCTGAAATCATCGACCTTAGTACTAAGCAGCAAGAACACTTCCTTCGCAAACCCTGCCTGATCGGCATGGAGCTGCGCTGGCGACAGGGTGGGTCTTCCATCGACACACTTAGCGACGACACCTTGCGACGCATGCTTGCCTTCCGCCTTACCTACGACGCTGACAACACGCCGGAGTGGTTTACGCATTTCGTTCGGGAACACCCCGCACTCCTGGCCGAAGTGCTCGTCGACTATGCCAGCACCACCCTGAAGGTCGGACAGGATGTCGTCTCTTGCATCTATCCTCTTGCCCACGACCCCGACTACCGAAATGTTGCCCAAGCGGCAGTACCTCAGCTACTGAGACGTTTTCCAGCACGTGCCAGATCAGGTCAATTGTCGCACCTCGCATATCTGCTGAAAGCCGCCTTGCATTATTCTGCGGAGCTACTCCCTGGGCTTCTTGAAAAGAAGCTCGTTGCCAAAGGGATGGATGTTGCCCAGAAGATGTATTGGCTGACGACAGCCATGCTGCTCGATCCGCCACAATATGAACCGGCTCTATGGCAATACATCGGCAAATCCTGGACCCGGGCCAACCATCTCCTTACATTTCTCAATGACCGCTTTGCCGACTTGAGCAACGATTACCCGCTTTCGGCCCGCACCATCGGCAAACTGATTGAATTACTCACCCCGCACGCGGAACTTGAACAGCGCTCCGGTATTGTGAATGACTCGATGCAACGCGGTGAAACTGTCCGCGCCATGGTCACCCGCCTTGGCTCCCTGGCGACAAAGGAAGCTGCACAAGAAATTGAACGCCTGCTTGCACTGCCGACACTCAGCAAGCTGAAATATTCTCTCGAAAACACCCGTTATCAGCTAAAACTCAAACAACGTGAAACAGCTTTTCGCTTTCCGCCGGTGTCAAACGTAGCCCGGATTCTCGCCAAAGGAGAACCGACGAGTACCTCTGATCTCGCGGCATTGACAGTCGAGCATCTGGATGAAATTGCCCATGAGATTCGCCACGACAACGATGACGGGGTTCGTGCCTTTTGGAACATAGAGAACAAAAAACCGACCGGAAAGCGAGAAGAAAATCTATGCCGCGACAGCTTGCTCACCCGATTGCGTGCGCATCTCACATCGTTTGCTATCGATTGCCAACCTGAGGGGGATTACGCTAACGACAAACGGGCCGACATCCGTTTGTCCTACCGCAATGAGTTTGATTTACCGATTGAAATCAAGCGTGATGACAACCGTTCACTCTGGACTGCATTACGCAGCCAGCTGATCGAGCAATACACGGTCTCCCCTAAAGCATCGGGCCATGGCATCTACCTTGTTCTGTGGTTTGGGCAAAACGACCTGCCGGCAGTCACGGATGGAGGGAAAAAGCCAACCTCCCCGGAGGCCTTACAAACTCGCCTTGAGGCGCAACTCAATCCAGAGGAACGAAAGCGCATCTTTGTCCGGGTACTGGACGTCAGCTAGGGGTGACAAGTAGTCACTTATTTGAGGAACACTAACAAATATCCCTTCCAACCAAGCACTTTGGTCCCCTTCATTACTCAAAGAAACTGGGAGAGATTGTTTTGAGATGTTCAAGAATCTTTCTCGGACCAGCCGGAAAGGCATACTGGTCGAGCTCGACCGGGAGTATCCAGCGACAGTCGACGGCTGAGTGGAGAGTAGCCTGAGTATTCTTGCCGATCAGTTCGCAAAGAAAAGAATGGAGGACGATCTTGTAACGGGTGTAATGATGGACCACCGTCGTTACCGGCAAGATGACCCGTACCGCAAGACCAGTTTCGAGCAAGATATGGAGGACGATTTCCGTTTCCGGCTCCCCGCCCTGCAATTCGCCTCCGGGGAATTCCCAAAGTCCGCCCCAGACAGCCTCCGGCTGCCGCTGTTGGATAAAGATTCGATTCCCGTGACGGATGATCCCTGCCACCTTTTCCACAGTTATGATCTTCTTTCCCGGACCAATTACCGGCCTTTGAGCAATCGTCCCGGCCTGTTTTGCTCTGCAAAAAGCAGATAAGGGGCAAACCTCACAACGGGGATTTTTGGGCAGGCATACCAGCCCACCAAGATCCATTAATGCCTGGTTGTAGATCCTTGCCCTACCTCTCGGTAAAAGCTTCTGGGCCATGGCGGCAAGGCGTTTCCGGCTCAGGCTTTCCTTCACCGGCCGGTCAAGGTCAAAGAGCCGGGCGTACACCCGTGTGACATTGGCGTCGACCACCGCCACATCCTGGTTGCCGGCGACACTGGCAATCGCCGCCGCCGTGTAGGGGCCGATCCCCGGCAGGGTCAACAGCTGCTGGTAATCGAAGGGAACCTCACCGTTAAACTCGCCGGCAATGACCTTGGCTGCCTTTTGCAGATTTCTTGCCCTGGCGTAATAACCTAGGCCTTCCCAGTATTTAAGAATTTCCTGTTGATCGGCTTCGGCCACCGCCCGGACGGAGGGAAAACGATCAATCCAGCGCTTAAAATAGATCACCCCCCGATCCATCTGGGTCTGCTGCAGCATAATCTCAGAGATCCACACGTGATAAGGATCGTAGGTATGCCGCCACGGCAGATCACGGGCGGTGCAACGAAACCAAAGAAGAAGCGGTTCGACCAAGGCGTTGTTTTCGACAACCGGAGAAAATTCCTGCATCGTCGCTTACATCCCAACTCCGAAATACCTGCCAAGTGCCACCAAACCCATGCCGACAACGACCGTGGCAAAGAGGCTCTTCGACTTCCAGGCCACGGGAAAGGCAATGAGAGCCGCCCAGAAAAACAGGTTGTCGATTCCCAGATCAACGCGTTCTTCCCGGACCAGAAGCGAGGGCGCCAGCATGGCGGCAAGGACCGCCGGCGGCACAAGACGCAGCCAGGCGATAATGATCGGCCGCAGGTTGCGACCACTGAGAAAAAGGGTCGGCAAGAGGCGCGGCAGATAGGTAACCACCGCCATTCCGACAATAGTCCAAAAGATCAGCGCTTGGTCCAATGTTCCACCCCAAGACCCAGTGTCGCCCCGGCAACGGTTGCGGCAATTATATGAAACTGATGCCACCCGGCTAAGTATAAAAGTGTGGCTATGCCCCCGGAAATAATCGCCGTTACCACTCGCACGCGGTTTTCGCACTGCCCGACCAAGAGAGCTATAAACATCGCCGCCAGGGCGTAATCGAGGCCCATCGGCTTGATATCACCGATCAGCCCGGAGGCGACGATACCCAAAATTGTCCCCACCACCCAAGAGGCCTGGGCGGTAACATTGAGGGACAAGGCCTCCAGTCGGCAATCGCCGAGTCGGCTTGCCGCCGTTGAATGCAAGGCAAAGGTTTCGTCGGTCAGTTCAAAGGAAAAAAAGGCCAGGTGACGCTTTTTCCAAGCGGCAAGATAGGGGCTGAGCGAAGCGGCCATGAGCATATGCCGCAGATTGACGACAAAGGTGGTGAGAATGATCGCCGCCGGTCCGGTTCCGGCTGCAAAGAGACCAACGGCAATAAACTGCGCCGACCCGGCAAAAACAATGAGCGACATGAGCAGGGTATTGGCCTGCGACAACCCGCCTTTCCCGGCCAGCACCCCGTAAGCAAAACCGATGGGGACGTAGCCGAGAACGATGGGCAAGGCCCTTTTCATGCCAAGGACGATAACCGCCAAGGCCTGCTTTTTAGAATTATCCATGAAACTGCGGGGCCTAAGCCATTGTTCAAAAATAAGTAATCCGTTTCTATGCTATGAACGGCATAAAGGACCGTAAAGAAATGTATGAAATGATAGTAGTTATTTCTTAACGGCCCCTAAACATTACATCCGCTTGAATAAACCGAGGCAACGCTCGCGGGTCATCAGGTTCTGCCAGTCCGGTCCGAGACAATTCTCCCAAAGGGGTACAAGATTGAGAGCCGTCGTCACCATCAACTGCATGGCTTCATCGCTTAGCCCGGCCGTCAGGTTGCGCGGCAGGGTAATCCGGTGTTTTTCCATCATCTGGCGGAATTCCCGTACCCCTTGCGGATAGATTTCCTCAAGATAATCAAAGGCGATGCAGCAGCCGATGCCATGATGAATGCCGAGCACATAAGAAAGGCCATAAGAAAGGGCATGGCAGGCACCGACCTGTGAATAGGCAATGGACATGCCGCCGAAATAGGAGGCCATCATTAACTTGTCATCCTTGTCCGGATGTTCCTCGAGAAAAACCTGGCGACAAAGTTCCAGCGACTTTTCACCGTAGGCCTTGCTGAATTCGTTGATAAAGGTGCCCTGCAGGGATTCGACATCATGGATATAACAGTCCATTCCGGTATAGAACCACTGGTTCGTCGGCACCCCGTCAAGCAACTCGGGATCAAGGACAATCTGGTGAAACAGGGTATAATCGGAATTGATGCCGAGTTTTTTTACCGGCCCGGTAAGTATGGCGGTGCGGGAAATTTCCGCCCCGGTCCCGGCGAGAGTCGGTACCGCCACATGATAAACGGAGGGGTTTTTGATCAGATCCCAGCCCTGGTAGTCAGCCGATGAGCCGGGGTTGTTGAGCATCAGGGAAATGGCCTTGGCGATATCCATGGCGCTGCCGCCGCCGATCCCGACAATTCCGTCGGGAACTACCGGGCTGTAATCGCGTATTTTTTGCACCAGGCTATCGATATAGCTGGTTTTCGGTTCGTCATCGACATTGACCGGCAGCAGCAGATCCTTGCCCTGCAGGGGTAAACGGTCCTGCAAAGGCTTGCCGATAAACACGTCATCAAGGACAAAGACAAAATAGGAATCGGCGTTCATCCGCCTTTCACCGATAACATCGCCAAGCTGGTTAAAAGACCCCCTGCCGAACATGATTTTCGGGACAATACTAAAATTTTTAAACATGCCTCTACCATTCCTGGATAAAATATTAATAAACGCCACGTAACTTGGCAGTGTTCCTTTGTCCTGTTCCCGTAACAAAATTTCCGGCAAAACTCAAGGGAGATTTCCAATCATTATCACCCAGGTTCCCCGCCCTTGCCGCCCTGGTCTTTTTGTGCTGGCCTTATTGGTAATAGACGTTAATATTGACGTGCAAAATGAAAAGTGTTCCAAAACTGCAACTTTTAACACCTCAATACCTTTTATACGCGGAGCAAAAATGTCAGTAATTACCGAAGACAGTGTATTCACTTCCCTACAGCAGCATGGACCGCTGGCGGTGGAAGACAAGATTGATCTGTCCCAGCCTTTTTCTAGGAAGACCAGGATGTGGGTCAAGAACCTCTCTGAGCAACGCATCAACGCCACCAAGTACCGGGCCTTACGCAGCCAGGTCTTCGAGTTCTTGGGGATCAGCAGTTTCGCCCAGCTTTCCGAACTGCTGCAAAACTCCCGGCATCAGGAAGAACGCAGCCACCGCGCCTGCGCCCTGCTCGGCAACATGTTCGGCCTGAACGGCACCGCTCGGGAAATCGAGGCCAGGGTCCACGAATATGCCCGCACCGCCGACGCGGTTGTCAATTCCCTCAGCGGCAAGATGCTTAAGCCATACGCCTCTTCCATTGCCAGCACCAATGAGATCGAAGTGGCCAATGATCCGGTGACCCTGCTCCTTATCATGTTCAACAACCGCTATCACAAAAAAGCCCGCTTCGAGGCACGGCGCAAGCTGGTTCTGATGAATCTTGCCGGCAGCATCGACCAGCGCGAGAGAGAGACGGAGATCGAGCAAAAGTTCTCAAATTTCCTGCACTTTCTCAACGACTATGTGTGGAGCACCAACCTGAAAATCGGTGAACATGATATTGTCTACCTGTACTCTCAGCATACCGAGGAGGATTTCCGCTGCACCGACGTGCAGATACTCACCGCCGGGCAGGCCCTGGAAAAACAGCTCGCCAAAGGCAGTAAACTCACCTTGCTGAAACGTCGTCGTTTCACCGCCGGGAATAGGGATATTCCCATCTACGTCTCAATCCGCAAGAAACCACCGGAAGCAAAGGTTTTGAAGTTGCTACGTAAGAATGAAAAAAACCCGGCGGTGGCGGTCGATGACGAGCTTGGCCTGATGGCGGTGCTCGACTCGGTGGCTGATATCAAGACCTTTCAGAACCACCTGACCCGCAGCGCCTCCAAGGCCGACAGCTTCATGGTCCTGGAAGACATCTCCGACACCCTCACCGGCAGCAGTCTCTACAAAACCACCGCCGTCGGTTCCAGCCCGAAGACCGAGATGCTCAAGTTCTTTGCCCGATTGGGCGGGATGCGGGTAGAATTTATCATTCACACCAACCGCTCATGGCTCAACTATATGTACCAGAAGGATGTCGCCCACGACGAATACGAGATTAAACGCATCTTTGATTCGGGGGTCATGGAACTGCTGTTCCCGAAGGATATCTTCCAGCTCGACCACGATCTGATCCGCGGCGATATGATCCGCAGGTCACGGCGACGTATTGAGGAATAAGGGCAAAATTCCGGCAACCTGGATCTCTCATGTTGCCGGCAGCAAGCAAAAGATGAATTAGCCGGCCACCCCTTGATAGGCACGGTAAGCATCCGCCAAACCCTCACCGAGACTGAGCGATGGTCGCCACCCCAGGCTGTTGATCCGCTCGGTATGTAGAAGTTTACGTGGGGTGCCGTCCGGCTGATCGTTGTTGTAAACGGTCGCACCGCTAAAGCCGACCATATCGGCAATGAGCGCTGCCACATCGCGGATGGTGATATCCTCGCCCGTGCCGACATTGACGAAGGACGGATGCGGTGCCTGAAAAGCTTCCTGCCCCAGTTGCATAACATGAATGCAGGCAGCGGCCATATCGTCGACATGGAGAAACTCCCGTCTCGGGGAACCGGTCCCCCAAAGCACCACCTTCGGTGCATGGCTGGTGTCCAGCCTGTCCAGGTCCGGCCGGTAACCGATAGCCCGGCAGATGTCCTGCGGAATTGCACCATAGCGTTTTTCATCGGCACGAATCGCCGCCATGTCCACAGCCATCGCCAATTTTGCCAAGTGATATTTCCTGATCATCGCCGGAATAACATGGCTGTTTTCCAGGTGATAATTATCGCCCGGCCCAAAGAGATTGGTCGGCATGACCGAACGGTACCTGGTGCCGTACTGGCGATTATAGGCCTCGCACATCTTAATCCCGGCAATCTTCGCCACCGCATAGGGCTCGTTGGTCGGTTCAAGAATACCGGTGAGGAGCTGGTCTTCATCCATGGGCTGTAGCGCAAATTTCGGATAAATGCAGGAACTGCCAAGAAAGAGCAGGTCTCGCACGCCGACCCGATACGCCTCGTGGATGACATTGGCCTCAATCATCATATTGACATAGATGAATTCCGCCGGATAGGTGTTGTTGGCGTGGATGCCGCCGACCTTGGCGGCAGCCAGCACCACCCGATCGATCCTTTCACCCGCAAAAAAATCGCGAACCGCAGCTTGGTCGGCAAGGTCCAACTGGGCATGGGACCGGGTAACAATATTTTTGCAGCCCATCCTCATCAACTGCCGAACAATAGCTGCGCCGACCATACCACGATGTCCGGCAACGAAGATGCGCTCGTCAGGAGTTAATGTTGAGGAGTAAGGCGTGAAGGGTAAGGCGTGAGGAGTAAGGCGTGAGAGATTCATTTAACACACTCCTTTCTCAGGGAGTTTATGAGGCCGCCGAGTAAGCCGAAGATTTTGTTCACTTGTTCCATTATTAAGTCAAGTTCAGTACAATATTTTAATCTTTGGGCTATAAACAGTTGGGTTTCAAGCTCGCTCAAAGAACCTCGAGCAACCGACAAATAATAGAGAAACTCCTTCTGCGTCGTCCTGGCTGCACCTTCAGCGATATTACTTGGCACCGAAACAGCAGCCCTACGTAGCTGGGCGGTCAAGCCATAAATCTCCTCTTTGGGAAACTGAGCCGAAAGTGCATATACCTCACTCACCAAATCCATGCTCACCTGCCAAACTAACAAATCATGATGCATCCGCCCCAACCTGCTCCCTCCCTCAATTCACCCGCCCTAACGCCTTACCCCTCACGCCTCCCGCCTTACTCCTAAAGCCTTACCTTTCACGCCTTACCCCTAACCCCTAACCCTACTCATGGTGATTCAGCACGGTAAACCCTTCGCTCTTGCAAAGCTCATCGCGCCTGGCGCCTTCCAGATCGAAGCGCATCATCTCGGCAACTAGTTCGGAAAAGGTAGTTTTCGGCACCCAGCCGAGCTTCTCGCGGGCCTTGGTGGCATCACCCAGCAGGGTTTCCACCTCGGTCGGACGGAAATAACGGGTATCAACCCGAACAATGGCATCACCAACCTTCATGCCGTTTTGGTTTGCTCCCGGCGGCAGGCTGGCGACAATGCCGATCTCACCTACACCCGCACCTTCCCAACGCAGGGTTACCGCCAACTCCGCCGCTGCGGCATTGACAAAGTCACGGACCGAATGTTGCACTCCGGTGGCAATGACATAGTCATCCGGCTTTTCTTCCTGCAGCATCAACCATTGCATCTGCACATAATCGCGGGCATGGCCCCAGTCGCGCCTGGCATCAAGATTGCCGAGATACAGACAATCCTGCAATCCAAGGAAGATGCGTGCCAGGGCTCTGGTGATTTTCCTGGTAACAAAGGTCTCGCCGCGAAGCGGTGATTCATGGTTGAAAAGGATGCCGTTGCAGGCAAAGATACCGTAGGCCTCACGGTAGTTGACGACGATCCAGTAGGCGTACATCTTGGCCACCGCATAGGGCGAGCGGGGATAAAACGGCGTCTTTTCGGTCTGCGGGATCTCCTGTACCTTGCCGTACAATTCTGAAGTCGAGGCCTGGTAGAACCGGGTCTTTTCGGTTAGCCCAAGGATTCGAATGGCTTCGAGGACCCGGAGGGTACCCAGGGCATCGGAGTTGGCGGTATATTCCGGTTCCTCAAAAGAGACCGCAACATGCGACTGGGCCGCCAGGTTGTAGATCTCATCCGGCCGCACCTTGCCGATAATATGGATGAGGCTCGAAGAATCAGTCAGGTCGCCATGATGCAGGACAAACCTGCGATTGCCGACATGGGGATCCTGATACAGGTGATCGATCCGGTCGGTATTGAACAACGAGGCACGCCGCTTAATGCCGTGCACCTCATAGCCTTTTTTCAGCAAGAACTCCGCCAGATATGCCCCATCCTGCCCGGTAACCCCGGTGATTAATGCCTTTTTCATCCGTTATTCTCTTAGGTATTTTGGCTTTGCGTTAGCCTTTTATTTGTATCGAACGTCCCCTGCCGATGCCGTAATAGGCCAGGCCCATCGCCTCGACACGAGCAGGATCGTAGAGGTTTCGACCATCAAAAATAACCTTGTCCCGCAATTCAGCGCGCAGGGTCTTGAAGTCCGGCACCCGAAAACTTTTCCACTCGGTAACGATAACCAGCGCATCAGCGCCGTGCAGGGCTGCCTCTTTTGTGCCCATCAAAGTAAAATCATCGCGACTGCCGTACAGACGCTGGGCCTCCTCCATAGCCTCCGGGTCATAGGCCTGCACCCTCGCTCCGGCCTTCCACAGGGCCTCGATAAGCACCCGGCTTGAAGCCTCACGCATATCGTCGGTATTGGGTTTGAAGGACAGCCCCCAGACGGCAAAGACCTTGTCGGCAACACCATCCGGATAAAAGGCACAGATGTGTTGGTACAACTTCTCTTTCTGCCGGTAATTGACACTCTCAACCGCCCTGAGGATCTGCGCCTCATAGCCGATCTCCCGCGCCGAGCGCTCAAGGGCCTGAACATCTTTCGGAAAACACGAGCCGCCATAGCCGCAACCGGGATAGATGAACTGGTAGCCGATCCGCGAATCGGAACCGATGCCCCGCCGCACCTGCTCGATATCCACGCCTAATCGCTCGGCCAGGTTGGACATCTCATTCATAAAAGAAATCTTCGTTGCCAGGAGACAATTCGCCGCATATTTGGTGAACTCGGCGCTGCGCACATCCATGAGCATGATTTTATCATGGTTGCGGCTGAAGGGTTCGTAGAGCTCCCGCATCTTCTCCTCAACCTCGTCACAGTCGGTACCGATAATGATCCGTTCCGGTCGCATGCAATCGTCCAGGGCTGATCCTTCCTTTAAAAATTCCGGATTAGAGGCCACGTCCAGGGGCAACTCAAGATTTCGCTCCCGGAGTACGGCGATCATATGCGCCCGCACCTTGTCGGCGGTACCCACCGGGACCGTTGATTTGTTGATGATGACCTTGCCCTCATCCATAAGCCCGGCTATCGAACCGGCCACCGCCAGGACATACTGCAGGTCGGCACTGCCATCGTCGTCGGGCGGAGTTCCAACTGCGATAAAAAGGAGCTCGGCGTGCTGTACACCCTTTTGCGCATCGACCGTAAACTCCAGCCGCTTTTTCTCATAATTGGTCCGCACCAGCTCTGCCAGTCCGGGCTCGAAAATGGGAATAATGCCGTTTTTCAAGCCTTCGATTTTCTTTGCGTCGACATCAACACAACAAACATTATGTCCGACATCTGCCAACACCGCCGCCTGCACGAGTCCGACATATCCGACCCCAAACACCGTTACATTCATGACATCCTCAAAATAGGAAATTTACCAAGACTTGATAACTCAAGAAAACAGCCAGCATAATAGCCACATGTCCTCAACTAATCAACCCTGATAGCAATTTTTCATGAATGCAAGGGGAGAGAAAAGGACCCTGACATATAAAGAAACCGTCAAAAGGAAAACCTGCAGCCAAGAGAGACAACAGCCATTGCCTAAAAACCATGACCAAAAGAATGCAAGGTGTTATTGTCGGAGGCAAGCGCAATCGGTTAAGATTCTTTGTATCAGCAGTCGAATGGTCATCATGAACTCTCTACAACACCCTCGTACACGACCCACGCGCCCACCGGCAAAGCGTTTGTGGCTCCTCCCAGTGCTCCTTTTTTTGGTCATCTGCAGCGATCAGATGACCAAATATGCGGCCAGAAGCGTTCTCATTTCTGCGCGAGAAATACCTTTTTTGAAAGGCCTGGTTACATTTTCGCTGGTAGAAAACCATGGCGGCTTCCTGGGGATCGTCAGCAACCTGCCGGTCGGACTTCGCTTCTTTTTTCTCAATATCTGTGTCGCCTTGCTGCTTTTCGGATGTCTGACCTACCTGTTGCGTTTCTCGGGGCAAAACCCGCACATCTGGATGCCTTTAGCGCTCATTACCGGCGGCGGTCTCAGTAACCTCATGGACCGACTGATCGGCAACGGCGGTGTAACCGATTTCATAATCGTCGGTTTAGGTGATCTCCAAACCGGCATTTTTAATCTGGCGGATGTTTTCATTCTTTTGGGTTCCTTTTATCTCGGCTTCCAACTTTTCCGACATGCTGGCAATACAAGCAAATGAATGTCCCGGCCTTATAACCTGCGGAACACCCAAAAGAGAAAAGAGGAACACGTAGCGTTGCTTGTCGGACTGATTATTTTTCAAGAGCATTTCTCAACGGTTTCAGGTAAAAATACAGGTTTCCTGTTATCAATTTAGCCTTTTAGCCTTTATGAAGGCCTCAAACAGCACAAATCGACAATTTCAGTCATGGAGTCTCCAATGCTAAAAGTAGGATTTATCGGTTGGCGAGGAATGGTAGGTTCGGTCCTTATGGAGCGGATGGTTGCCGAGAACGATTTTCAGGGCATTTCCCCGGTGTTCTTTACAACCTCGCAGGCAGGTCTTGCGGGTCCTTCGATCGGTGGCGGCCAAGCTCTCGAAGATGCCATGAATATCGAGCGGCTGGCCGAGATGGACATCATCGTTTCTTGTCAGGGCGGCAGCTATACCACCAGTGTTTACGAGACCCTTCGCAGCCGATGGGACGGTTATTGGATCGATGCGGCTTCGACGCTGAGAATGAAAGATGATGCAATCATTATCCTCGACCCAGTCAACCGGACGGTCATTGATCAGGGGCTGAAAAGCGGCATAAAAAACTATATCGGCGGCAATTGCACCGTTTCTCTGATGCTTATGGGCCTCGGTGGACTCTTTGCGGCCGATCTGGTGGAATGGATCAGCTCCATGACCTACCAGGCGGCAAGCGGAGCCGGTGCCAAGAATATGCGCGAATTGATCAGCCAGATGGGTGAACTTGCCGGTGAGGTTGGCACCCTTCTTGCCGACCCGTCCTCGGCCATCCTTGATATCGACCGAAAAATCACTGCCAAACTCAACGACGGCTCGCTTACCACTAAGGCCTGGGGCGTTCCGCTGGCCGCAAGTCTCATCCCGTGGATCGATGTGCCGGTGGAGGGTGGACAATCCAAAGAGGAATGGAAAGGCCTAGCTGAAACCAATAAAATTCTCGGCAAAAGTGCCGCCGAGACTGTTCCGATCGATGGCCTCTGCATACGCGTCGGAGCCATGCGCTGCCATTCCCAGGCCCTTACCATCAAACTGAAAAAGGATATCAGTATTGAGGAAATCGAAAAAATCATTGCAGCTCACAACCCCTGGGTCAAGGTTATTGCCAACGACCGTCAGATAAGCTCTCGCGAACTGACGCCGGTCAAGGTAAGCGGGACCCTGACCGTACCCGTCGGCCGTCTCCATAAAATGAAACTCGGCCCACAATTCCTGGCCGCTTTCACAGTTGGTGATCAGCTGCTCTGGGGTGCTGCCGAACCCTTGCGGAGAATGCTGAAGATCACCCTGGATCATCTGGGCTAAGCGTTTGGAGTAAGCCCCACCGGAGGGGACCTCGGTCTATTAATCCCCTGGTGGAATCGATTCAGGGTCGCTAACGGTGTCCTGGCCCAAGCTGCTGCCGCTTCTGCGCGGGGAGGCAAAGGCCTTGTCAAGCCCATCGATTTTCGAGGAGGAGGATACGTCCTGATCTGCCAATACTAAGAGCTTGGGATCTATGGCCATCATCTCCTGTTCAACCCGCTCAAGATTACCCACCACCTTCGATTTAATATCCACTTCCGGATATTTCACCAAGATGCTTTTCAACAATTTATGCGTTTCAATCAGGAGCTTCTTCCGACTCTCTATATCCGTAGTCTTGGTGAACCTGGTGAACAAGTTGGCAGCCTTTTTCCGATCAGCTTTTGCCGCCTCAACCGACATCTCCTTGATCTTCTCTTGTGCCTTGACTCTATATTCGGTGGCCAAGAGTTGGGTGAAAACGGCAATTGCTTCGTCGAATTTTTCAGCTTTCGCCAACACCATTCCGCTATTCCACTTTTTCTGCAACTCTTGAATAACTGCCATCTGCTGCGTTTCTTTCTCAACCGCATCAGTGACGGACAATTCCACGTCCTTACTTTTAAGGGCGAGTTGCTTGTCCGGACCAATCTTGTCAGGCGCCAGGGTTTTGAGAAGATCCTGTGCTTCTTGAAATTTCTTTTCAGAGCGAAGCTTTTCAACCTGGGCCATAAACCCGTCAAACCACTTATCGGCAGCGGCCTTCACCTTTGCTTTAATTATCTCGACATTTGCTGCTACCGGCGAATAAGGATACTTGCTGAGGAAATTCTCTGCCTGCCAGAGCAATTTGTACCCTCCCTGCTCCGCAACATACCCAAGATATTCGCGGAGTATAGCCGAATATTCCTTCACCTCCGGGCCACCATCCTTGGAACGATCGAGTAACGATAATTGCAGTTTGGACCATTCCTCCAGACGACCAATATTTTGATAATCCTCGGAGATTTTTTTATACTGCACGGCTGCGGTCTGGTAATTACCGGAGGCTGTGTACAGGTCGGCGAGATTTTTTCTGAGAGACACGATGTCCGTGGCCTGCACATCCGAGGACGACATCTGATCGACTGCCTGCTGATAAATCTCGGCCGCCTTTTCTTCCTTGTGAAGATACATGAGGGCGTTGCCATAGTTGATTTTGGTGCGGAGTTGAACTCTGTTAATCTGGCCGCTGGGGATTTTCTGCCAAACCTGAACAACATCCTGGTGTTCACTATTATCAGCATGCCTGTCAATCAGTGTTTCGAGCTGCGCCAGGTCGGCTGGCTCCTCGCGCTGACTCCACCCGGCGCTTTGCCCGGTAGATTCGGCCAGCAATCGACCACAGGAACTTTCGATAAAAGAAATATCATTTTTCTGAAGCTCCATCATACCGGCATTACTGATTCTTTCAACAGTCGTCACCTTCTGAGCCTGCAATAATTTGCTGCGCAGATCGGTATAACTGTTCAAGACGGTCTGCAATTTGCGAAAACAGCTAACCATTTCGGCAGCTTCATTGTCCTTGACTTGTCTTTTAACCGACTGGCTGTCCAACTCCTTCCAGCGTTCGAGTTTCCGCCCATACTCAAAGATACGATCATTGATAAAGACCATGGAGGGCAGGTTATCCGGGATATTTTCCTCGATTATCTCCGGTGGTTCATCTTCCAAGGGTTCCAAGGTCATTATTGGCGGGGTTTGCCCAGCCAACTTAGGGTCAGAGGTGGGAACCGTTGGTAGTTTTTTCGAGGATGGAGGAGTAGTCTGCACTTGAGTTTTTTTGGGTATCGCACAGGCCCCAAGACTTACGGCACAAAACAAAACACACGCATATCGGGCGAATTTTTTCATAGTAGCTATCACTTTACATTCAAAATGTTTCATTGAAGGAAGAGGTTCTCTTTTCGAGCATTACTTGCCACTCTCGACGATCGTTTGCCAAAATGGTTGATATTTTCTCTCTCCCACAAACAACCCTGCTTCAGATTTTGTACCAAATGTCAAAATAGCCTGTTGATTGCGAGCAGCCGGGCTTACCAACTGCATCGGTTCAATCACCAAGCCACCCTGATTTGGCGATGCTCCGACATTCACCTGACCCAGTTCCTTCCGTTTAATCATCAGGCCATTAAACGACAGATCTACCGGGTCAAGTCTTGCAACATAATCCTGTTCGCGGAGTAACACATTGGCAATCTCGCTCCATGCCGGCAAGGCCCCTGCAGCACCGCTGATGCGGGTGGCTTTGCGGCGCATCGGTTGATTATTGTCAAAACCCACATACACCCCGACAGCGTAGCCATCCTCAAGAATCAGAGAATCTCCACCATCGGCAATGCCGGGCAGGTATCCGAAAAATGAAGCATTGGTGTAATTATTCGCCGTTCCGGTTTTTCCGAGCAGCGGCATGGGAAGATTCAACTTCGCAGTTTCCGCTCCCATTCCCGGACCACCCCCCCGGATTCTGACTTTTTCATTGGCGGTCTTACCTGTACCAAATTTTACAACATTCTCGAGAATTCCGCCAATCGCCAAAGCAGTTTTCTTATCGATAACCTTTTTGGTTATGGGGGATGTTTGGTAAAGGATCGTGCCTTCCTCTGATTCAATACGATCGAGGATAGCCAACGAATCGTTACTTTCATCCTGCTCAATGTCACCAAAGGTAGTTACCTCACCGGTTACCAGTCCTTCGTACATTCGCGTGGCTTCCAACAGGGTGACGACATTAGAACCCAAAGGAAAGGAAAGAACAGGCTCGAGCCCCCCCTTTATTCCCAGTTGGGCTGCCAGCTGAATGAGATAATGGAGGCCAACGGTAATACGAAAATCCTCAAGCTGCGAGAGAACTTGAAAACTGTATGGCAGACCGTTGCTGAGTTTTTGATATTCCTCATCCACCTGCTCTTCGATTTTGTCAAAAGTTTCGACGCTCAGTCCGTCTTTTAAAAGTGTTTTCTGCCAAAACAAGGCGGTTTCCGGACCGTTCAAACCCTGCAAGTGTGAGCGAAGCCGCTCTCCGTCCATGCGTGTCTGTTGCGCTGTAACATCCTCGGGTCGTAGAAAAGAAAATGCCCCGTTCAGACGGTTCAAATACAAACCTGCCGATGGCGATTTTGATCCAGGATTATCATCTCCGATATCGCCATGTTTTTCAGTCCTCGACTTAAATGCGGCAAATTCGTCCCGCAAGGATCGGATCAGGACGTAGCGGTTGGCAAGTATTTTTTTACGAACGGCAATTTCTTCATTACCGGTTTTGTCCTTGGCATCGTCCTTTTGCCTCATGCCAGCTTCGACTTCCTCGGTATATCGGTCAAAGTTAAGCCCGAAAGGCAGATCTTTGACAATCCCATATTCATTCTGCAACCCATCGAAAATGAAATCGGTTTCCAGATTTTCAATCGCTGTCCGATATGCCGCTGCCCTTAACACTTCACGGTTCACGAAAATCCCATAACGATCACGAATTCTTGAACTGTAAACCCGATAGGGTTCATCCTTTCCGTCGATGACCTTCGGCGCCAACCCTAGGTTTTCAGCTACCTCGCGAAATTGCAGAGGCGTGAGGTGATCGCAGAGGTGGGCAAGAAGCCAGACCGTGGCCACATTTTCCGAATGAACTCCAGCCCAGTCCATGGAAACCCAATCAAAGGGACTTTTATGATCCGGTCGAGGAAAATAAGGCTGGCCGTTCAAAACGAAAATGTTCCGGCTGTTCATCAGCATATCGGCGCTGTTCCAACCAAGTTGCAAGGCTGCAGTAAACACCAGCGTTTTAAAAGCCGAACCCATTGTTCTTCTGGCTTGAATAGCTCGATTAAAAAACCGATTTTCTGTTCCTCCGGCCATGCCGCGGATGGCACCCTCCTTTAAGATAAGGGCACCTCCCTGGACTTGGGGATATTTCTCCAAGGCAAAGAGGGGTAGGGAGTCACCCGGGAAGGCACGAACACTGACCCACACTCTGTCTCCTTTTTGCAACTGTTCGACCAATTGCTCCTGATCACCGGTTGCAGGTTCACTCCATAGATTTTTTTGCCATTTTACCCGAGCCCTTACCAATTCAGACAAACCCAATGCATCAATGACTCCCCTGCCAAGCTTCTTGTCAAGCTCGACACCTATACGGATATCCTTGCCCTTGCCGCTTATCTCGGTGATGGTACCAAAAAGGAATTCTCCCTCGTGAACTACCGAATCTCCGCTGTAATCAAGGCCGTTCAGTTCCCCCTGGACTTCCTTCCTGTCGTAGCCCCGCAGTCGAACATCGAGGTGCGAGAGTTCTCTGCGGAGGATGGCCAGGGTTTTATCCTGAAGTTCGCGATCAATAGTGGTGATAATCCTCACCCCAGAGGTGGCAATGTTGGAGACGTCATTTTTCTCCAAAGCACCCAGTACCTCCGTCGAAGATACCGCTTCACGCACAATTTCCATCACATAATCGAGAGCGTAGCCAACCTTGCCTTGATTGAAGCGAATATCTTCAACAACACTTTCTTGATATTCGACATCATTGATCATGGCCAAATCACGCATTTTCCCGAGCACATATTCAAGCCGGGCTTTTGCCCTGGATTTGGCAAGATCGACACTTTGATCGGTCTTTTTAATGAATGGATTGTAGTAATTAGGTCTCTTCACACTGCCGGCAATAAAGGCACATTCGACCAGTGTCAATTCTTCCGGTTTTTTATCAAAATAGTACCTGGCAGCAACGCCAAGACCGAGGCCATTGCCGCTTACATAAAATTGATTAGCGTAAAACTCGAAAATCTTCTCTTTTGAATAGTGATATTCCAATCTCAGGGCAAAAAGGAGCTCTTTGAGTTTCGCCTGAAGGGATCTGTCGGCTCTTTTAAAAAGGTTTTTGGCGGTCTGCTGGGTAAGGGTACTTCCTCCCTGGACAATCTTGCCAGCCTGAATATTGCGAAACATTGCTCTGGCGATACCGAGCGGATCAAAACCAATGTGTGTAAAGAACCGTTCATCCTCCGAAGCCACCAGAGCACTGACAAAACTTTTGGGAATCTCTTCATAGGTAACATACTGGCGATGGGCGGTGTCAAAGAATACTCCGAGTTGTGTCGTACCGTCGCTGTAATATACCTGACTTTCTTTTCCGAGAATGCGGCGAATATTATCCTGTCGGATCTCCTCCCCGGGTTCGACGGCAACGAGCCAATATACCCACCCTAGCAAGGCCCCAGCAGCTATGACACTCAAGGCAATTGCCATAAAAAGAAGCTTTTTCAACATATTCCTTTCTTGTATGGTTGTGACGGAAGAGATGAACAAAGGGGAGAAAAAACAACCTCAACGGAGAGTTGGACGTATAATCCTTGCAATTAACCGAAAGTTCGGTTTTATATACGGTCAATTTGTAATATCTTTCTGATGGCTATGAATGTACAAGGTAATCAGAGATATCTCAACAGACTAATTGTCAAATCATCGGCTTTTTCGAAGCCCTTGCAACTGTGGACAACAACCGGATTGGCGAATGACACAAACACCCCATACGATTGTTAAGACCCTTATTCTTCTGACTCTTTTCTTGTTCCTTTCCGGCTGTGCCGACAAAAGTAATTATGGGACAATTACCAAAGGCGGGCCCCAGGAAATTGCTAAAAATAACGGTTTGAACGAATCGGATCAAGAACTGCAGAGCACAGAACAAGAAATGTGTTCGGATCAAGAACTGAGTGCGCTTGGCCAGACCGGCATGTGGAATGAAACCTATCCACCCATGAGTTTTGATCCAACCGAGAACGTCTCCTTTGATTTCCCGGTCGTTTTGAACAAACAGGTGGAAATGTATCTGCATTTTTTCCAAAACGGCTTTCGAGAACAATTTGCCCATTGGTTGCAGAGGGCTGCCGCCTATATGCCGATGATGGAGGCATCACTGGCCGAGGCCGGTTTGCCGCGAGATTTGGTGTATCTGGCAATGATAGAAAGTGGATATAATCCGTTGGCCTGTTCGCGGTCAATGGCGGTTGGCCTCTGGCAATTTATGGAGGGCACCGGGCTACAATACAATCTGGGAATCGACAAATACATCGATGAACGTCGTGATCCGGAAAAATCGACGCAGGCCGCAGCGGCCTATCTTGCCGATCTTTATAAAGAGTTCGGTGACTGGCATCTCGCCGTCGCCGCCTACAATGGTGGTCCCGGCAAAATCCGTAACGGTCTCAGCAGATATAATGTCAATAATTTTTGGGAGTTGGCCAACAAAGATTATCTGGCATTAGAAACCAAACGTTACGTGCCTAAACTTATCGCTGCCCTTATTATTGCCAAACAACCCGAGAAATTCGGATTTACACAGCTTGCCTACCATAGCCCGCAACGCTACAATGTCATCACCGTCAGCCCGGGAACGGGCCTTGAGGCTGTAGCTCTGATCACCAACAGCAGTCCTGAAAAAATCAAGCAGCTCAACCACGAACTGCGACAAAACAAAACACCACCTAACGTTACCAACTATGAAGTAAAAATTCCCTACGCCACTGCAGAACTGGCAATGAAGAACTTGCCTCGCTTGCATTCCACCGTCACCACCAATTTTAAGACCCATAAAATTGGCAAAAAGGATACTCTCACTTCGGTCTGTGCCCAATATGATGTGAACAAAACCAGCCTGTTGAAAGCAAACAATCTGCAAAACGGCAAGCTGACTTTCGGCCAAAATCTCAGGATTCCTTTCAGCAGCATAGCCTACCAACTCCTGCCTGAAAATATTGCCAAGACCAAAACAGCAAACCACAATAACTTGGTTATGCATCAAGTCAAGCCGGGTGAAACTGTTTCCAGGATTTCCAAGCAGTACAACGTTCCACCTGAGTTGATCATGTCCTGGAATAACTTGAAAAATGTTAAGGCAGTCAAGACAGGACAACAGCTTGCGTTGTATATAGATCAGCGCGATGCATTAGCCGCCGGCGAGAAAACTCAAGGTATAGTGCTTGAAAAAACCGTTGCTCTTGATAAAGATAAAGGCGCCAAACTGGTTTATATTAAAGCTGAGAAAAGAAAGACCCATATCACAGAAGTTCGTGCAACCGATGCCTATGCTTCATATAATGTCCAGGATGGCGACACCTTGTATACCATTTCCCAAAAGTTCAATGCCTCAACATCTGAGCTCAAAAAGCTCAACAACCTGAAGTCCGACCTCATTTATCCCGGCGATGTATTGAAACTCAAAAAAGCATAAGCCGCCTGTTTCCGTATCACGACGCCTTTCCTATAGCTCGTTTTTCCACATTTTACCATAAAGGATTTTGAAGCTCCATGCTTGCAACCACTCCCCTCCCCACGCCTCAATTAACAGCCCGGCAAAAACAATTCCTGAAAGCATTAGCCCATCCTCTCAACCCACTGGTACAGATAGGCAAAGAAGGCGTGAGCACCGGAATCATCGATACGGTAATAGCTGAACTGCAGAACCACGAGTTAATCAAGGTTAAGATAGGTAACAACAGCGGACTGGAAAAACACGCCACTTCGCAATTGGTTTCAGAGGCGTCCGACAGCGTTCTCGTACAGCTTATCGGCAAGGTCTTTGTATTGTATAAATCTAATCCGGAAAAGCCTAAGGACAAAAGAATCAAATTGCCGAAAGGTTGAAAATCTACTCTTACCAGCTTGTTACAGTCTCTTCCCAGCTGCTTAAATTTCCATAAGCGGCAAAACCTTGTTCTGTGCGGCGATGAACAAAGCCGTTTCGCCCCATTGCTGCACCTTTGATCGGACAGCCTCTCTTGCTAATAATGGGGTATTGTTAGTCTCACTGAGATGAGCAAGGATGACGACCTTCAGATGCGAGCCGATAAGGTCGGCGAGGAAGGTCGCCGCATCTTCATTGCTGAGATGCCCCATGTTTGAACGAACACGCTGCTGTAACGGCAAGGGATAGGGACCGTTTTTCAGCATTTCAAGGTTATGGTTACATTCTATAATCAGTGCATTACAAGAACTTAACCTTCGAGCTATGAGATGGGACACCTTGCCGGTATCGGTGCAATAGCCGACACTGCTTTTGCCGTCGCTGATAACAAAACCAACCGGATCCGCCGTATCGTGGGAGATCCTGAAAGAACGAACCATAAGGTCGTCGATCTCCAGTACATCACCGCTTTCGAACTCCTTCCGCACAAAAAGATCTCCCGTTTTTTTCTCTCCGGCTCTAAAGGTGCCGACATTCGCATAGACGGGGATCTTGCTTTTCCTGGAAATTACTCCTGCGCCGCTGATGTGGTCATTATGTTCATGGGTAAGACACAATGCCTTGATGTTATCCACATCTCGACCAATGGACTGCAACCGGGAGGCAATTTCCTTGCCGGAAAACCCAGCATCGATCAAAATGCCGGTCTTGCCGCTTTCAATAAAAACCGCATTTCCGCGGCTGCCGCTGCCAAGAACTGAAAATCGCATATCTTATACCCCGGTGTGACCAAAGCCCCCGGCGGCTCGAGATGTCGGGTCGAGAGCCTCGACAAGAAAAAATCTTGCTCTGGGCACCGCCGCCAAAACCAACTGGGCAATACGATCTCCCCGGCGTATGAGAAACGGGTCACGACCAAGATTGATGAGGACAATTTTCACTTCACCACGATAGTCTGAATCGATAGTCCCCGGACTGTTGAGAATGGTCACTCCGTGTTTGACCGCCAAACCGCTCCGCGGACGGACCTGCAGTTCGAAGCCTTGCGGAAGTGCGACACCAAAGCCGGTCGGCACAAGGGCCAGCGAACCAGGTTCAACAATCAGCTCTCCACGTACAGCTGCTTCAACGTCCATACCGGCGGCTTCTGCCGATTTGTAATGCGGCAGATTAAGGTCACGCTCAGCCTCCGGTATCAGCCAACAGATCTTCACTTCCTTCTCGTCCATAGTTCTCTTGCATAATAAGTTTTTTCTGCAATCCTCGGCATATAAAAAAAGCCGACTCCCATATGAAGGAGTCGGCTTATACACATCATTACGCTGCCTCTATGGCTATTCCTCAAGCAGCGCCTTACGGCTCAAGCGAATCCTGCCGCGATTGTCAACATCCAAGACCTTAACCTCGATTATGTCCCCTTCCTTAACCACGTCGGTAACCTTGGTCACCCGCTTGATATCAAGCTCAGAGATATGGACGAGACCATCAGTTCCCGGCAAAATCTCGACAAAGGCGCCAAAATCTTTGATGGTTTTGACCACGCCCTTATAAATTGCCCCGACTTCGGCCTCGGCGGTTATGGCCTTGACCCTTGCCACAAGGGCGTCAGCCTTTTCGCCACTCAGGGCAAACATTTTCACAAGCCCTGAATCATCGACTTCAATCTTGGCATCGAACTCGGCGGACAGTTCCTTGATGATCTTGCCACCCGGTCCGATCAGATCGCGAATTTTATCCGGATTAATCTTGTGGACCATGTATTTAGGGGCATGCTCGGCCACCTCATTTCGGGATTTAGAGATACTCTTCTGCATCTCGTTCAGGATGTGAATACGGCCTTCTTTAGCTTGAGCAAGGGCTTTGCCCATGATTTGCCGATCAACCCCATCGATCTTGATATCCATCTGCAGTGAGGTAATGCCTTCGCCGGTTCCTACAACTTTGAAATCCATGTCGCCGAGGTGATCTTCGTCGCCGAGGATATCGGAGAGGATAACGACCTTGTCACCTTCCTTAATAAGACCCATGGCGATACCCGACACCGGGCTTTTCAGCGGAACCCCGGCATCCATCATAGCCATGCTGCCGCCACAGACGGTCGCCATGGAAGAAGAGCCGTTCGATTCGAGAACCTCAGATACGACCCGGATTGAATAAGGGAAATCCTCCTCAGCCGGGAGAACCGCCTCAAGTCCGCGGGTTGCCAGGTTGCCGTGCCCGATATCCCGACGCGATGGACCGCGCAGGCCACGAACCTCCCCGACGCAGTATGGAGGAAAATTGTAGTGCAGCATGAAGCGGTTGGTTACTTCGCCGTGCAAGGTTTCGACCCGTTGTTTGTCCCGTTCACTGCCGAGGGTTGTTGAAACCAGTGCCTGGGTCTCGCCTCGGGTAAACAAGGATGAACCGTGGGTACGGGGCAGGTATCCGGTTTCGCAAGAAATTTCTCTAACTTGATCGAATTTTCTGCCACCAATCCTTATTTGATTATTGACGATTTTGTCCCGCATAAAGGATTTTTTATAAGCAGAGAGAAGCTCGCCAACCTCCTTGCCGCGCCCTTTCTCCGGATCGATGGCGGCAGCGACCTCAAGCTTCAGCTCGTCATAAAGACGGCCCCGCTCAAGTTTGTCGAAGGTATTAAACACCTTATCCATCCCAGCTGCGGCAATTGACTGCACCTTGGCTCGCAGATCTTCGTCAACCGTCAGGGTTGTAACCTGACGCTTCGGTTTTCCAGACGACTTCTGCAATTGCTCTTGCAGATCGATAAGAGGTTGCAGATGTTCAAACGCATGAAAGATACCGGCTAACACCTCGTCTTCACTCAGTTCGTCGGCCTTGCCCTCAACCATGACAACGGCATTACGGGTACAGGCAACAACGATATCCATTGATGAATTTTTCAGCTCGGAGAGCGTCGGGTTGAGGACATAGTGACCATCAATATAACCAACCCGCCCTCCGGCTACAGGACCGTTGAACGGAATGTCTGAGAGGGTCAAGGCGCATGAAGCCCCGGTCAATGCCAAGATATCCGGCTGAACATCCGAATCGGCCGAAAGAACAGTGGCGATAACCTGGGTTTCGGCGGAATATCCGTCAGCAAAAAGAGGTCTCAACGGCCGATCGATAATCCTGCAGGTCAAAACCTCGGTATCGCTCGGTCGACCAATTTCCCGGCGGAAATAATTACCGGGAATCCTCCCGACTGCCGCGAGTTTTTCCTGATACTCAATAGTTAGGGGTAAAAAACCGGCTTCCGGTTTGTTCTCGCCGGCGCCAACGGCGGTGACCAACACCATGGTATCCCCTGATCGTATGACGATTGATCCTGATGCTTGCTTGGCAATTTTTCCTGTCTCGATGGAAATAATTTTACCACCGATTTCTGCTTCAACTTTTTTCAACATGTTTTCTCCAGATGTGTGTAGCATCAGGGAAGGGCGCAGCGCCAATTTCTCCGACTGGATTATCCACCAGCCCCGTATGCTTTTTTTTTCGGAATTCCATAAATAACAAATACCTCAGACAGTTCTTGAATATTGAACTGTTTGAGGTATTAAAACAGCACTCTGCCCTGAACCACCTGGCCTAGTCAACAACGAACTACTTCCGCAAGTTAAGTTCCTTGAGCATGGTTCGGTACTTATCGAGGCTTTTCCTCTTCAGATAATCAAGCAGGCTACGACGCTGCCCGACAAGTTTCAGAAGGCCCTGCCGTGAGTGATGATCTTTTTTATGAATCTTGAAATGCTCGGTGAGATATTCAATCCTTTCGGTGAGAAGTGCAATCTGCACCTCGGAAGACCCGGTATCGGTGGGATGGGTCTTGAACTTTTCTATGATTTCGTTTTTCTTTACTGCTGACTGTGCCACGACAATCCTCCTGGAATGTATAATAAATGTAGATATCCGCTAGATAAATGCAACAAACATTTCCGTCTTTCGACGAAGGGTACGTCTCAGAACAACAATCGGCATGCATACTGATGGTGGCGAACCGTGCACGCCGTCTAGATACTTTATATATATCCAGTAACACTGGATAGATGCCTCAATGCCAATATTTCTTTAAAAAAACCATAAAAGGTTCTCAAAGTCATTTCGACGCACCATTGAGCATACACTAGCCAACTCGGGTGATTATTGCAAGAGTTTACACACCTGCTCGACAGATATCATCGCATGCATGCAGCGCTCCAAAGCATCGTCGCCACTGAGTTCATCCCAGTTCAGGCTGCCATCAACAGAGAAACAGCCGCTCCTGGTCCGCCGCAACTGGACCAGATGCGCCCCACAGCCCAAATGACTGCCCATATCGGCCGCAAGAGAACGAATATAGGTACCCTTGCTGCAAACAACCCTGATGGCAAGGTTGGCTACTTCTCCTGCTACATCCGAACCACAATCGGTGCGTTCGAGGAGCTTGATTTCCACCGTCCGCGCCTCTTTAGTAACAGATATGCCTTTACGGGCGTAATAATACAGAGGCTTGCCTTGGTGCTTCAGTGCCGAATAGGCGGGAGGTATCTGCAACTGATTGCCGCGAAAATGGTGGAGACATTCTTCAATGGTTCCCGCCGTGATGGTTCCCACCGGATGCCGGCTGGTTACCACTCCTTCGGTATCAAGGGTCTCGGTCTCAACCCCCAGCAACAATGTCGCCAGATACTCTTTATCGCCTTGCATAAGCCCGGAGATAAGTCGGGTAGCCGGTCGCCCGGCACACAGGACAAGAAGGCCGGTGGCAAAGGGATCAAGGGTTCCTGCGTGTCCGACTTTTTTCATCTGCAAAATTCGCCGCAGCCTGCTCACCACGGCAAACGACGAAATCCCGGCAGGTTTGTCGATAAGAAAAACACCTGCTTCAAACATACTGCGTAGAACTCGACAATCGGCACTTTGTTATGAATAAAAGTCGTATGCAGTTCCTCGTTCGCATCATATTAAAGCCCTGCACAGCGCTTCTCGCACCGCCTGTTCTACCTGTTCGATGGTTTTTCCTTGACAACGAAAACCTGCGGCGTTGCGATGCCCGCCACCATCAAACCCCTTGGCAACCGCGGCCACATCGCACTGCCCTTTGGCCCGCATGCTGACGGCAACAACGCCATTGCTGGTTTCTTTGAGCAATACCGCAACTTTAACCGAATACAGAGATCTTGGGAGATCAACAAAGCCTTCGACGTCCTGAATTGCAGCGCCACTCTTTTTAAGCATTTTTTGAGATACATGCATAAAAGCTATCGAATCCTGGGCATAGAGAGTGATGGTCGCAAGAACCATTTCCATGAGCTTCAGTCGTTCAATCGTGTACTTATCATAAAGATGACTGCCGACCTCCTCCGGACGCACTCCTTTGTCGAGAAGATCGGCGGCAATGTGCATGGTTCGAGGGGTGGTGCATTCATAGCGAAAGGAACCGCTATCGGTGCAAATCGCCACGTACAGATTGTAAGCACAATTATAACTTATCGAGACGTTCAGGGCCTGAGCCAATTCATAAATCATCTCGCCTGTTGAGGACCGGCAGGGGTCGACCCAACTGATTGTGCCAAAGGATCGGTGTGACCGATGGTGGTCAATCACTAGAAAAGGTTCAATTTGCAAAAACTCGGTCTTAGATTTGCCAAGACGGTCGTCATCTCCGCAATCGAGGCCGACCATGAGAATATCCCCTCCGGCTTGGCTTACAAATTTTCGAAAGTCATCAAGATTGGTATTGGCTCTCTCGGTGTCCGGCAGAAAATCATAATGGTGGGAAACCGGTTCTTCAAGAAAGCAGAAGACTTTTTTTCCAAGCGTATCGAGAATATCGGCAAGCGCGAAAAGAGACCCCAAGGCGTCGCCGTCTGGATGGGAATGGGTGAGCAAGACGATATTACCCGCCCCATTGATTTCTATCAGCAGCCGTTCAGGGATTATCCTTTCGGGATTTTCGTTCATTGACTATTTCCTGAAAAATTTCTTCCAATTCAGCTACCTTCTCCACAACATCATCATATCGAAAATGGAGCTCAGGTGTAAAGCGCAAATTGAGGGTTCGGGCAATATGACTGCGCATAAATCCCTTGGCGCGTTGCAGTGCCTTTTCTGCCTCCTTGGCCTCTTTACTGTCACCCAGAATGGTAAAAAATATCTGAGCAAGGCTCAGGTCGTCGTTAACCTCAACGCGGGAGATGTTGATGTTGTGCAGACGGGGATCCTGCACCTTGCTGACAACCAGGATCGCTAGTTCGTTCCTGATCGCCTCCGCCACCCGAGATGAGCGTTTCTGTTCGTTTTTGCCCCCAACCCCAAGGGAGTCGAGGGTCTTTTTGGGATCCCAGATCTTCACAGCCAAACCATCCTTCTTAGATACCTTAGGAATTCATTTCTTGTTTTTTAGAAAGAATTTCGTGAAGGTGCTTATCCCGTATATCGGGGTTAAAGAGTTGCTTCGACTTCGTTCATCACGAATGCCTCAAGATTGTCACCAATCTTGATATCATTAAATTTCTCGACTCCGATACCGCACTCAAAGCCGGAGAGCACCTCTTTAACATCATCCTTGAACCGCCGCAGAGATTCAATCTTGCCGGAATGAATGACTACGCCTTCACGGAGTACACGAATTTTCGCAGTTCGAAGAATCTTGCCGTCGAGGACGGAGCAGCCGGCGATTGTGCCGATTTTCGGGACACTGAAAATCTCGCGAACTTCGGCAAGACCGATGACCTGCTCTTCATAGGTCGGTTCAAGCATACCAACCATCGCCTTGCGGATATCGTCGAGGGCGTGATAAATTACATCATATGACCTGACATCGACGTTTTCCTTGACGGCCAGTTCTCTGACCTTGGCTATCGGCCTGACGTTAAAGCCGATAATGATCGCATCGGAGGCAGACGCCAGAAGAATGTCCGATTCGGTAATCGTCCCGGTACCCTCGTGGAGAATTCTGACCTTGATAGATTTGGTGGAAAGATCTTCCGCCGCCTTGGCAAAAGCCTCAAGCGTCCCCTGCACGTCGGCCCTGAGGACTACCCGCAGCTCTTGGACATCACCCTCACTCATCTGCTCAAACAGCTTGTCGAGCGAGATCTTGCTGGTTGCGCCCAGCTCAGTTTCTCTGGCCTTCAATGCCCGCACCTGGGAAACACTGCGGGCCATTTTTTCGTCGGTGACCACCACGAATTCATCACCGGCACTGGGAACCCCAGAAAGCCCTTGCACTTCCACAGGTATGGATGGCCCGGCCTCTTTGATTTTCCGGCCCTTATCATCGAGCATGGCCTTGACCTTGCCGCTGTGCTGACCGACAACGAAATAGTCACCGGGCTGCAAAGTTCCCTCTTGAATAAGAACAGTGGCCACTGGGCCTCTCCCCTTATGCAGCTGTGCCTCGATCACCCGCCCCCTGGCCTTTCGGGTTGAATCGGCCCGCAACTCAAGAACCTCAGCAAGAACCTGAATAGATTCCAGAAGGTTGTCGATACCTACGTTCTTTTTCGCTGAGGTCTCACAGTACATGGTCTGGCCGCCCCAATCTTCCGGCATGAGATTCAAGTCGGAGAGTTCACGTTTAACCCTGTCGATATCGGCATTCTCTTTGTCGATCTTGTTTACCGCCACGATAATCGGTACGTTGGCTGCCTGGGCATGGTTAATTGCCTCCCGGGTCTGATCCATGACGCCGTCATCGGCAGCAACAACAAGAATTACGATATCCGTTACCTGGGCACCGCGTGAACGCATCTCAGTGAAAGCTGCGTGACCGGGCGTGTCGACGAAGGTTACATCGCCGGAACTGGAGCGTACATGATAGGCACCTATATGCTGGGTGATACCACCGGCTTCACCCAAGGCTACGTCCGTCTTACGAATGGCATCAAGGATAGAGGTTTTACCATGATCAACATGTCCCATAACGGTAACAACCGGCGAGCGCAGCAGTCTTTCGCCGCCTTCTTCCGATTCTTGGAGAAGTTGAACACCTATCTCTTCGGTAATCCCCTGTTCTACCTCATAACCGAAATCGGCGGCAATGAGCATAGCGGTCTCGGTGTCGACCAGCTGATTGATGGTGGCCATAACGCCAAGCCCCATGAGCTTGGCAATCACTTCACTGGCCTTGATTTTCATGCGCTGGGCGAGATCACCGACGCTGATCATCTCAAACACCTTGAAACGCTTCTTGCTCGCCTTCATTTCTGCAGGAGCAGCTATTACTTTCGGCTGCTTTCGGCCCCGTTTGCCTCGCCGGACATTGCCTTCACGATCAAGGTAATCCTGAGCAAAATGAGTGAACTTGACATTCTTTTGGCCTTTTTTAACGCCACGCCGAAATTCGCTGTCTTTATCGGCATCCGGCTCGGCAATTTTCTTACCTTTTTTCTTTGCCCGTGCCGCCTCTTCTGCGGCTGCGGCAGCTGCCTCCTCAGGGGTGCTCGAACCAGGTCGCTTCGGCTGAAGCGGTTTCACCACTTTTTTCTTTGGACGGGCTGTTGGTGCCTCCTCAACGGCTGTAGGTAATTCCATGGTGCGAACGACCCTGGCCATAGGCTTCTTGGGAAAGGGTTTCTTCTCCCTTTTATCTTTTGGCTCAGGACGTGCAAAAGATGTGATATGCCCGGTAGTGGCTTCCCGCGGCGGAACTGGTTTCACCTCAGGCGATGCCTGAACCTGTTCCTCAATTTTTTCATGTGCGCCATCGGCAGCAGGTGTTTCCTGCTGCACTTTCGGCGGCTCACTCTTTGATATAATTCTGGCACGTTGATAATCATCTTGCCGTTTTCTTTCAACCGGCCTTCGAACCTCCGCACTCTCTTCGATTGTCGCTATAGTTTCGGGGGCTTCGGATGGTTCACCAATACTTTCGGGAATGTGGTGTGGGGCGTTTACAGCATGAGATTCATCGGCGGCCATTGGCGAGGAAGGATGCAATACCTCAACGTTCTTCGTTTCTGGGACATCCGGCGATTGCCCAGATTCCGCATCCACAACAACGGTATGATCCACCACAGCAGCTGGTCGACGCCTGATGACCGTCGATTTACGCTGCATTCCTGCCTGGCGCTCACCTTCCCCGGCAGCACGCTTTTGAACTTGCCCGGAATGAACAGATTTCTTGAGTGCATTCCGGATACTTTCAGCCGTTTCGTCGTCAACCGATGAACTGTGCCCCTTTATATCAAAGCCCAATTCCAACAACTTGTCGGCTAACGCTTTACTGCTCATGCCGGCCTCCTTGGCCAGCTCATACACCCTGATTCTGCTCATCCGTGACTCCCGTATTACTTTGCAAAAGTAAATTCACCTCTTGCTGGACTCTCAGCCGCGTGCCTCAGTCCAACAACAGGTAAATAATTTTAAATCTTAATAATTATAGACGAAACACTCTTTTCCATTTTTTTTTCTCTTTGAAAAAGGCCTGGGAGCATCTCTCTTCTCCACAACAATACGCTCCTCGTCCTGGTGCAGACTGCCGAAGATCTTGCATCGGCATCTCATCCCGCCATATGAAACGATAGAGTTCCTGCTTGGGTCTTTTCCTTCCGCAGGCGACACAGGTTCTTTGCGTCACCAAAGCCATTTTCTCACCCCGAGACAAGAGACGTATCTACTTCTGCTGTTCCTCTCCATCGGGAGTATCGTGCGCTTCGTCTTTCGGTACTATCTCTCCCTCTTCTTCCGCACCGACCTTATCTGAGACACTCGAGGCTGCTTGGTCGACAACGACCGGCACGGCAAAAGGCTTGGTCTTCGCCTCATCAATCAATGCCTGAGCGAATTTTTCGTCAATTGACCGAATCACCATTAAATCTTCCACACTCTTCTGGATGAGTACCCCCGAAGAGGTAACTCCTTTACTTAACAACTGGTCCGCCAATGTTTCATCAACGCCCCGTAACCCGAGAAGTGACTGGTATCCCGGATCAGCAAGGTTGGCATAGCGCTGCTCGCTTTTCACATCTATCCGCCAACCGATAAGCTTTGAGGCCAGACGGACATTTTGCCCCTGCCTGCCGATAGCCAGTGAGAGTTGATCATTGGGAACGACCACCAGCAAGGAATGGGCATCCTCATCGGCCATAACCATGCTGACATGGGCCGGTGCCAGGGCGTTATAAACATATTTGGCTGGATCCGGACTCCAAGTAACGATATCAATCCGCTCACCCTGAAGCTCCTGTACGACGTTCTGAACCCTTGACCCCTTCATACCGACACAGGCACCAACGGGGTCGACATCACTCTCCGAAGAGCTGACGGCAATTTTCGCGCGAAACCCGGGTTCGCGACTGACACCCATAACCCGGACAATACCTTCCGCCATTTCCGGCACTTCCATCTGAAACAATTTAGAAAGGAACTCATCACAGGTTCGTGACAGAATGAGTTGCGAGTCACGACTGGTCTGGCGCACCTCTTTGAGGTAGGCCCTGATCCGATCACCCTGTTTGAAAGAGCGTTTGGCTATCTGTTGATCTTTCGGCAGTATTGCGTCGGTGCGTCCGAGGTTGATTATCATATTGCCCCGTTCGAAGCGCTGCACAATGCCACTCACCACCTCGCCGATACGATCCTTGAACATATCATAAATGACTTCTTTCTCGGCATCCTTCATCTTGTGGATGATGACCTGCTTTGCCGACTGAGCAGCTATCCTTCCGAGATCACTGATATTTTCCATCTTCTCCCCAAGTTCATCACCGATCTGCACTTCAGGGTCGAGTTTCAAGGCCTCGCTGAGAGAAATTTCCGTCTGGTCATCCTGCGGTTCTTCAACGACATTTCTGAACTGAAAGACCTCGACTTCGCCGTACTCTTCGTTATACCGTACTTCTATCTCGCGGCGACTCCCGAATTTCTTCCTGGCAGCAGACTGAACAGCCTCTTCAATGGCCTCTATCAGCAATGTTTTGTCGAAACCTCGATCTCGGCTGATCTGGTCGATTATGCGTTTCAAATCTGAGAGCATTTCTTTACCCCGTCTTTATGACTTTCCGCTCCGCCAAGCGGAGAAATTTGCAATTTCAAAATAACCACGGGCCGGTCCGGCTCAGATGGTCAACCTGGCTTTATTCATCATCTCAAGGGAAAACTGTACGGAACCGCCGTCAGCCAATCGCAGAAGTATCTGCTCTTCGCTTACCGCTTCAATGATCCCTTCCAACACTTTTCGCTCTTCCATCTGGTTGTGCAGTTTCACCCTGGCCTTTTTACCTTGGAAGCGGATAAAGTCGCCTATCGTTCTGAGCGGTCGCTCCAACCCGGGCGAAGATACCTCCAGCTGGTAAGGATGATCGATACAATCCTCGACATCAAGGTGATTTCCTAATTCACGACTCACATCGCTACAGTGCTGAAGGGTTACCCCTGTTTCCGCATCGATAAAAACCCGTAACACCCATCCATGCCCTTCTCTGCGAAATTGAACTTCAAAAAGTTCAAGCCCCAGGGTAGGCAAAAGAATTTGCAAAAAACTCTGCACTTTATCTGTAACAAATTGGCTCATTCTCAAAAACCCTGTTGAACCTTGCCCTCTGTCGCTCTTCGGCGGCAAATTGGGTGGTTCATATGCGGACATAAAAAAAAGCGGGCAGAGCCCACTTCCGAAAGCCGTCCCGCTATGGAAAAAACAGGAGGTATAACAAGATCATCCGCTACCGGAGCACTCTAAAAAATGAGCCCGACATGCCAAGAATTCCCCAAGATCCAGCACCGGGGCTATCCACTAAGCGAATAATCAGACGTACAATTTAAGCATACTATCAGGTCAATGTCAAGCCAGAAGTCCACATTCCATTCTACTTACGGCCACAACACCACAACTTAGGCCAAGTCTGCTATGAGCATTTAAGACCGGCAGCAAAAAATCTGTTTGACAAATTAAGGTTGTGTCTTTACTTAATCGATGGTTCCGAGTACCTTCCTGCTTTTGCCGGATTCGCTGCAAAACTCTGTGACTATCCATATCATACTGTATTTATAAATTAATTTTTCTTTTCCCGAAACGGCGTAACGATTCCAATACAATTCTTAATGCATTGGTAATCGAGGTACATCCCAACTTTTTACATGGGAGCTGGCTACCCGGTTCTAACATCTGTGACCAATCTATTTCATGACCGATAAAATTCTTATTATTGCCGAAAAACCGAGTGTTGCCGCAGATCTTGTTAAAAGCCTGCCAGGAAAATTTGTTAAGGAAAAAACTCACTTTGAAGGCGACACCTATGTCGTCTCTTATGCCATAGGCCATCTCGTCACCATTTGCTTTCCGGAAGAAATAAACCCTGCCTATCAGAAATGGGACATGAACAGCCTGCCTATTCTGCCGGAGACTTTTCCCCTGAAAGGCCTTGATGGCACCAAGAGTCAGCTCAGTGCCTTACAGAAACTGATCAGGCGCAAGGATATCAAGGAAATCATTAATGCTTGTGATGCCGGGCGCGAAGGTGAATTGATATTCAAATATATCGTCAAATTCGTGTGGAACGCCTCAGTCGCCGAGAAATCCTTTAAGCGGCTTTGGCTGCAATCAATGACGGCAGACTCTATCCGTGCCGCCTTTGCCTCCCTGCGTGACAACACTGAGATGCTGCCCTTGGAAGACACAGCCCTGTGTCGTTCAGAGTCGGACTGGCTGATAGGCATCAACGCCACCCGGGCCCTTACCGGCTATAACTCGCGCAAGGGTGGCTTCTTTCTTACCCCCTGCGGTCGGGTACAGACCCCGACACTGTCCCTGCTGGTTAAAAGGGAGCGCGCCCGCCTGGGTTTTGTTACCAGACCCTACTGGAATCTCCTCGGTTATTTTGCCTGTGGAGATCACGTCTACGAAGGGAAATGGATTGATGCCGCCTTTGCCCGGGAGACCAGCGATCCGCTTGACAGGGCTGATCGATTATGGATAAAAGACGATGCCTTGGCAATCATCTCCAAATGTTCCGGTAAACCGGCGATAGTTGAGGAGCAAAGTAAGAAAAACACCCAAAGCTCCCCGCAACTCTACGATCTCACCCTGCTCCAGCGGGAAGCCAACTCGCGGTTTGGTTTTTCCGCCAAAAACACCCTGACCATTGCCCAATCACTCTATGAGAGGCACAAGGTGCTTACCTACCCGCGAACCGACAGCAAACATCTGCCGGAAGATTACCTGCAATCAGTCAAAGATGTCCTGCAGCGGCAAACCGCTTGGGAATTTGCTGCTTTTGCAGAAGAGGCCCTGGTTAAAAAATATGTCCGGCCGGACAAACGGATTTTCAACAACAGCAAGATTTCCGATCACCACGCCATTATCCCCACTGCCATTTTACCGACCCGTCTTACCGAACCGGAAGCGAAGATCTATCAGATGGTAGTTCAGCGATTTCTCGCGGTCTTTTTTCCGCCGGCGGTCTTTTTCAACACCAAAAGATTTTCCCTGGTCGAAGGCGAAACGTTTCTTACCGAGGGAAAGATACTCCTCGAAGCCGGGTGGAAGGCCATTTACGGTACCACAAGCGGTGACGGTCAAGATCGAACCCTTACACCGATACCGGCGAACAGCCAGGTACACTGTAGCGAAATCAGTATCGCCGAGCATGAAACCACGGCACCACCGCGCTTCAATGAGGGGACTCTGCTCTCGGCCATGGAAAATTCCGACAAACTGGTTGAGGACGAAGAACTCGCCGAAGCCATGAAAGAACGAGGACTTGGCACTCCGGCAACCAGAGCCGCCATCATCGAAAAGCTCATCAAGGAAAAATATGTGGTGCGCGAGGGCAAGGACCTTACCCCCACCGGCAAGGCCTTCGAACTTCTCTCCCTCCTGGAGGCCATGCAAATCGAGGTTCTTGCCTCTCCGGAAATGACCGGCGAGTGGGAATACAAACTCAACCGGATGCTCAAGGGCCAGTTTACCCGTGCTCAATTTATGGCGGAAATTCGTGCCGTGACCCAACAAATCATCGACCGGGTGAAAAATTTTGAAACCGCTGAGATCCGTCCGGAGGCGTCCTTCAGCCCCGTTGATGGCATCCGTTTCTTTTCATCGCCCACAGCCTATGTCTCGGAGGACAAAAAGATCAGCATCCGCAAGATCCTTGGCGGTCGCATGTTGACCGATCAGGATGTGCTCGCCCTGCTCCGGGGGCAAACCATTGGCCCCTTCAGCGACTTCAGATCGAAAAAAGGCAAACCTTTCACAGCTTCCGTCCGTCTCCTCGATAAAAAAATCGAGTTTATCTTTGCTGCTTCGCTCGACGAACTCGATATCGACGCGGTCAAACAAGGCCCTATTCTCGGCCTTTCGCCCATAGACCAGACCAGGGTCTTCGCCACCCCGATGGCCTATATGTCCGAATCGGCCCTTGATGGCGATGCAAAGAAGGGATTAAAGATCAGCAAAACCATCCTTTCCAAGGAGGTTGGCGAGAAACATGTCGTGCAACTCCTGGCCGCAGGAAAGACGGAACTGATTGTCGGCTTCATATCAAAAAAGAAAAGACCCTTCGACGCCTATCTCCTTCTTGCGAAAAATGGTACACTCAGCTTTGAGTTTCCACCTCGGAAAGAAAAATTACCAAAGCAAAACACATTGACAGTCCCCAAAGAAAAGGGCACAAATAGCCATGAAACTGATTAAAAAAGAATATTTAGAAAAAAGCGGCCATGACCTTGCGCAAATCTGCGCCGGCGCAGCACTTGACACCCAGGCTGAAGAACTGGTGATCCTCGACGTCCGGGGATTGGCCACCTTTACCGATTATTTTGTCATCATGAACGGCAAATCGACCCGCCACGTCCAGGCCCTGGCCGAGGCAATTGAAGGCGCGGTGCGTTCCAAGCGCGTCAAGGCGTCTTCTGCGGAAGGGCTCAATGAAGGGATCTGGGTTCTCCTCGATTTTGATGACGTTATAGTTCATATTTTCTACCATGAACAACGGAAATTTTACGATCTGGAAGGCCTCTGGTCCCAGGCAAAACAAGTTGCCCTTAATGTCGAGTAACGCTATGACTCCAGGTAATTTGCAATTATCGACCTTAATAATCCTCCAAGAATATTATTTTGTCATCTAGAGGGCTAGGCTTATGCAATACTTGAGCACCAGGGGAAAAACTTCCCCCTTAGGGTTTAGCCAGGCAGTGTTGATGGGTCTTGCTGATGATGGTGGCCTCCTCCTGCCGCGGACCATCCCACGTATCGGCTCTGACACTTTTGCCTCCTGGCAAAAACTCAGTTATGCCGATTTGGCATTTGAAGTCATGTCCAGATTTATCGATGACATTCCCATCAGTGACTTGAAAGACATTATCAACAGATCCTATGCAACTTTCGCTTCTAAAGACGTGACCCCGGTCGTTCACCATGGTGATCTGCATATCCTCGAATTGTTCCATGGCCCAACCCTTGCTTTCAAAGATATCGCCCTGCAGTTTCTCGGCAATGTCTTCGAGTATCTGTTGAACCGTGACCAATCGGTGCTCAACATCATCGGGGCAACCTCAGGCGACACCGGTTCTGCAGCCATTTATGGGGTTCGCGGCAAGGAACGGATCAATATCTTCATCCTCCACCCGCACCAGCGTGTCAGCCCGGTGCAGGAAAAACAGATGACCACCGTTCTTGACGACAATGTATTCAACATCGCCATCCGCGGCTCTTTTGACGATGGCCAGGCTATTGTTAAAAAAATATTCAACGACTTAGAATTCAAAACCAAGTACCGACTGGGAGCAATCAACTCAATCAATTGGGCTCGAGTTCTCGCCCAGGTAGTGTATTATGTGCGGAGTTGTCTGCACGTCGGCACCCATGAGAAAGATTCTTCCGTAGATTTTGCCATCCCCACCGGGAATTTCGGCGATATCTTCGCGGGCTATATCGCCAAAAAAATGCTGCCTCCCGGCAGCATTCGTCAACTGGTATTGGCGACAAACGACAACGATATCCTTGCCCGCTTCGTCACCAAGGGTGATTATTCACTGGCACAGGTAAAAATCACCTCCAGTCCGTCTATGGATATCCAGGCTGCATCAAATTTCGAGCGTTATCTTTACTATCTTTTAGACAGCGACCCAACACGTACCAGGGAAATGATGGAAGGCTTTGCCAAGACCGGCAAGATCGATCTTTCAGGCCATCATGATCAAATTCATCGAGATTTTGTCGCAGCAGCCGTTTCTGATACCGAGGTACTGGAAACCATCGCCGCCTTTTACAAAGAGTATGACTATATTCTCGATCCACACACCGCTGTGGGTGTGAGGGCTGCGCAAAATTTCAAAACGGTTGGTGTTCCCATGGTGTGTCTGGCAACAGCCCATCCGGCAAAATTCAGTGCAGTGGTCGAGCAAGCCATTGGCAAATTACCCGATGTTCCAGACCCTTTAACCGGTATTTTGGAGAAACCGGCGCGGTGCGAACTCATGGATGCGGAGAAGGGCAAAATTCAGGCCTTTATTGCCGCTAAGGCGGAAACCCTTTAAGACCGGCCACTGCTTGAGGCGGCAGAGACAGACGATGCGAACCTTGACAAGACGAAGAGACTACTCTAATGTCTTGTAACAGAATCGTGACTGTCAGTACGACGTTAACGGATGTTTTTTTATTTGTAGTATTCTCAATGAGGTAATGTATGTTTGGACTTGGTATGCCGGAACTCATAGTTATTCTGGTGATAATAGTGATCATCTTCGGCGCCGGCAAACTGCCCGAGATTGGTTCGGGAATTGGTAAAGGCATCAAGAATTTCAAAGAAGCCACCAAAAAAGAAGAAGAGTCGAAGAAAATCGACGAATCCAACAAAGACTCAAACAGCAAGGCCTGATTTTTTTTGGCCCTTTCTACTACATATCGGAGAACACCATGTTTGGACTTGGAACCCCTGAACTCATTGTTATTTTGGCCATTGCTTTTCTCGTTTTCGGCGGCAAAAAACTGCCGGAAATAGGGGCCGGATTAGGTAAGGCTATTAGCTCCTTTAAGAATGGTCTTCGTGACGTTGAGGAGAGTGGTAAAGGAATTATCAATGATATCCCTGGTATAAAAGAAGCTGTTGAAGTAAAAGCCCAAGTCGACAAAATGAAAAATCTGGGTAATATCGAAAATGTCTTGAAATAAAAAACCCCTTCATCCTCTTTGCCTAATCCCTGCTGCTCAACAATTTCCTCGGAGCGTCAGGCGACTTCCGGTCGACGCTGCATGGCCGGGAAACCTTCTTGCTTTGTCTTCATATCCCCCCTTTACCGAGATCATGGCTCCAGGTGTTTTCATGACGACTCACACCTGCCTTTCAAGCAAAACCTCCCTCTGCCCTCCCAAACCTAATACTCTTGACTTTTTTGTCATGACTGGATAAATGATTTGTTTCAATCATACGTTTTTGTCTTTGTTTATCCCGCAGCATCCCCCCAGCAGATCTGCATCAGATAGACGTTTATCCGTGCCGTCAGGCAATTACCAACTCATCTGGAGAAAAACATGTGTCGTTTAGCCCTGAAAACCGCCAGAGAGCCGTTTTCCCCCTATGAGGTCCTCACTGCCATGGAGGCCATGAAAGAGGGCTACGATGGCTCCGGACTCGGCCTCCTGCTTCGGGGAATGGAATTTGAAGACTTCAAATACAATCCACGATTCCCCATTCTCTCCGGCATCGCCCATACGGAAAAAGCCTGGCATCGCATGACCGACTATATGGAAGAAATGGAATACGAGCTGAAATACGATCACCGTTTCGCCATGCGACCGGAATTGATCGAGGCACAAGATCGCTATCGATATTTTATGCGTGCCTACCGAATGCCGGTGGATTTCCGCGATGAGAGCGACGAACTGCGTGAGGCTGAACTCCTGCGCGCCCGACTGGCCCTCAGAAAACTCAGTACCGAAGAGGATCCTCTGACCATCTTTTCCTTTTATCCCGATGTCGCGATGATCAAGGAAGTCGGCTGGCCGATGCAGATCGGCGACGCCCTGTGTCTGCATGACGGACAACTGAAATCAAGGGTCTGTATGGCTCAAGGGCGGCAGAACACCAATTACGGCATCAATCTCTACGCCTGTCACCCCTTCTTTATCCAGGGCATCTCGACCATGACCAACGGCGAGAATACCGCCTTCGTGCCCATCCGTGACTGGCTGCTCGGCAAAGATTTTGCCGGATATACCGGATATCACAGCGACAGTGAGGTTTTTACCCATATCCTCCATTACACCCTGAAAATGCTCAAGCTTCCGCTGCAGGCCTACAAACATATCATAACCCCGCTCAGTAACGCTGAACTTGCCAAACATCCGCAGGGGGAATTCCTTGCCGGTCTCCGTCAGGTATGCAAGCGCTTGATCATTGACGGCCCCAATGCGGTTATCGGCACACTGCCCGACGAAACCAGCCTCCTGGTTATGGACCAGAAAAAGCTTCGACCGGCTATGGTCGGCGGCCGCGATGGTGTCTGGGGCATTGCCTCGGAGATGTGCGGAGTCCAGGCGATGATCCCGGACCGCGACCCCTCCCTTGATTTTCAGCCCATGCGCGAACATACAGTCATTATTCCCCCACATCGAAAGGAATTAGAAATATGGTCTCAGTACGATCCGTTTCCATTAGCCCTAGCAGCCTAACCCCGTCCGACCTGCCTTGGATTATCGAGCATCGCGAAGACAGATGTACGCTCTGCGGCAACTGTACGGCAATTTGTCCAAAAGGTGCCATCCGGTTGGCGCATATGCGCCAGAGGGTACCGAAGCTCGACGTCTTTAACAAGAAACGCGGCAACGATTATCGCACCTTTACCGGCATCCGTCAGGAAACCGATACAGCCAAGCTGTGCATCGGCTGCGGCATGTGTGCCATGGTCTGCCCCAATGAGGCGATCACCCCGGTTCCCGGTACCAACGAAAACCGCACCCTCTTTTTTGAAAACCGCAAAGGCGAGCCGATGAAGCGCGGCGGACGGCGCAACGCCACCGGGCCGACCCTTCTCGACCGCATCATGTTCCATCGTATCTCCATGCTCACCGACCCGGCCCTTGACGCCGGTCGACATGAATTTACCACCACCACAACCCTTGGTCGCATTCTTTCCCCGGAAGAATTCCTGCAGCGAACGGTAAGCGGCGGCTGGATACCCCCAACCCGGGAAATCTTTCCCTTCGTCATCGGCTCGATGTCCTTCGGCGCCCTGTCGCCCAATATGTGGCTGGGCCTCCTCCAGGGTGTCGCTTATTGCAACGAAGTTCTCGGGCTGCCGGTCGTCATGTGTACCGGCGAAGGTGGTTGCCCGCCATGGATTCTGCGCAGCAAGTATCTGAAATACATTATCCTGCAGATCGCCTCGGGCTATTTCGGCTGGGATGAGATCATTCGGGCTATCCCTGAGATGCAGTGTAATCCGGCGGCCATTGAAATCAAATACGGCCAGGGTGCCAAACCCGGCGACGGCGGCCTGCTCATGTGGCACAAGGTGTCAAAACTCATCGCCCGGTTGCGCGGCGTGCCCGAGGGCGTCGATCTGCCGTCGCCTCCAGTGCACCAGACCCTCTACTCCATTGAGGAAAGCGTCATGAAGATGATGCAGACCCTTTCCATGGCCTTCCACCATAAGGTTCCGGTGTATCCAAAGATCTCCGCCTCGACCTCGGCCAAATCGGTGTTGAATAATCTGGTGCGCAACCCCTATGCCGCTGGATTGATGATCGACGGCATCGACGGTGGCACCGGTGCCGCCTACAACGTGTCCATGGATGCCACCGGCCATCCCGTTGCTTCCTGTGTACGCGATTGTTATCTCGACCTGGCCAAGCAAGGCAAACAAAATGAAATCCCCATCTTCGCCGCCGGCGGGATCGGTAAAAACAGCAACGTCGCCCAAAACGGCATGGCCATGATTATGCTCGGTGCCTCCGGAGTACATATCGGTAAGTACATCATGCAGGCCGCCGCCGGCTGTCTCGGTAACGAAAAGAACCGCTGCAACGTCTGTAACCTTGGAATTTGTCCAAAAGGCATCACCAGCCAAAACCCGAAACTCTATCGCCGCCTCGATCCCGACAGGGTGGCCGAGAGGGTGGGTGAGGTCTTTATGTCGATTAATACTGAAGTAAAAAAGATCATGGCACCGCTGGGACGATCCCAGAGCCTGCCGATCGGCATGTCCGACGCCATCGGCATCGCCGATCAAGCGGCAGCCGACAGATTGCATATTCAGTATATTTGCTGAAAGCAAATAAGCTAAAAGATTAAGGCGGTGTTCAACAGGGGTCTCTAAACCCTGCACCGCTTCTATAAGGAGTTTCCAGTGACTACAACGGTTATTAAAGGGCACAATGAAAAAGGTCAGCGCCTCAGCTCAATGGACTTCGAGAAGCTGGTACGGCAAGCTGCCACCTCGTCCGCCGACCTTCTGCTCGAATCGTATGGCCAGCATAATATAGGAATCCGTCTGCAGCGGCAGGATGGCCTGAGGATTACCGTCAGAGGCCCCTCCGGGCAACGACTCGGCTGCATGGGTATGCCCGGCACGGTCATCATCTGCGAGGGCTCAACCTCCGATGACGTCGGTTATCTGAATATTGGAGCGGAGATAGCGGTTCTCGGCGATGCCACCAACGGCGTCTGTAATGCCATGGCCAACGGCAAGGTATTTATCGGCGGCTCGATTGGTGCCCGTGGCCTGACCATGACCAAGTGGAACCCGGAATACACGAAGCCGGAGCTGTGGGTTCTCGGCTCCGTTGGTGATTCATTTGCCGAGTTCAACTGCGGCGGGGTCGCGGTGGTCTGCGGCATCAATCCAAAAAATCCGGCCAACGTCCTCGGATACCGTCCCTGCGTCGGGATGGTCGGCGGGACCATATATTTCCGCGGGAACATTGACAACTCTTATCCGAAAACCAATGCCAAACTCGTAGCCCCGAGTGACGATCAATGGCAGTGGCTGACCGGCAATATTGCTGATTTTCTCGAAAAAATTCGCAAACCGGAACTGCATTCAACTCTCACCGTCCGCGAAGAATGGCATATCCTTATGCCCATTACTCCGCAGGAAAGGGCGCTGATGTTTTCCGGCCCCATGCCCATGGCCGAATTTAGAAACGAGCATTGGAACAAGGCCTTCGGCGGTGACCCCTTGCGGGATATCGCCCCGGGTCTTGATCGCAGCCGCATCGACTTCATCGTCAGCGGCGAGTTGCGTCGGAAAAAACCCTACTGGGCCAATTGTGAATCTGCTGCCCCGTGTACCTACTATTGCCCGGTGCACATCCCCACCGTCGATCGGTTACGACTCATTCGCGAAGGACGAATTGATGAGGCCTACCAGCTCATCCTCCAATATACCCCGCTGCCTGCCTCGGTGTGCGGCGCGGTCTGTCCCAATCTGTGCATGGAAAACTGCTCCCGCGGTGGAGTTGATGAACCCATTGATGTACAGATACTCGGTCGCGCGGTTAATACGCTTGAACCGCCGGCGGTCGCACCGTCGCTCGGTAAAAAGGTGGCCATCATCGGTGGCGGACCAGCCGGCATGAACGTTGCCTGGCAGCTGGCCCTGGCTGGAATTGAGGCACACATTTTTGAACAGGACGACAAAATCGGCGGCAAACTTGCCCAGGTGATCCCCTGGGAACGTCTTTCCCAAGCGATCTGGGACCAGGAGGTAAAAAGATTCCTGGCAACGCCCAACATTGCGGCCAGCCTGGGTGTGGTCATGACCCGGGAGAAATTTGCGAGCCTCATGGAGGAGTATAATTACGTTGTCATTGCCGTCGGAACCCACACCCCGCGCCGCCTGCAATTCCCCGGTAACGAAAAGGTGCTTGCCGCCCTCGACTTTCTGAAACAGGCCAAGAGCAGTGCGCCACCGGCCGTAGGCAAAGAAGTGGTGGTCATCGGCGCAGGCAATGTCGGCTGCGATGTTGCCTGCGAGGCGTATCGACTGGGAGCCGAAAAAGTCACTCTGGTCGATATCCAGAAGCCGCTTGCCTTCGGCAAGGAAAAGATTGCCGCAGAGGCACTCGGTGCTCGGTTCCGCTGGCCGGTGCTCACCCGCGAAGTGACCGCTGCAGGACTTGTTACCGATGGCGGGGAACTTATTCCGGCCGAGACGGTCATTGTCTCCATCGGCGATGTCCCGGCATTGTCCTTTCTGCCGGAATCGGTTGAAACCGTTACCGTCGGCGGTGCCGCCTGGATTGCAACCGACAAGGCCCATGTCACCTCCGACAAGCGGATACTTGCGGTAGGCGATGTCGAGAGACCGGGTCTTGCCACCAACGCCCTTGGCGCCGGCAAAACCGCAGCCGAATACATTATCGCCCGCTGCAAGGGCCTTGAATGGAAACCCTTTGCTAAACAGGTTATTCCACAAAAGGCCCTGACCATCACCCATTATATCCCGATGGAGACAGGGAATTCGCAACAAGATCAAGCCGATCGCTGTCTATCCTGCGCCTCATGCCGCGACTGCCATCTCTGCGAAACTATCTGCCCGACCGGGGCAATAGGTCGTCGCGACATCGTCACCTCGGCGGGTGATGACAATTATTCCCTGACAACGACCTATGAATATGTGTCGGATGATGACAAGTGTATTGCCTGCGGCTTCTGCGCCGATACGTGTCCCTGCGGTATCTGGACTATGAATGCTTTTTAAGCGGGTAGAAGACCAAACAAGAAAAAGTGCGGGAAAAGCGCTTCAACCAACCGGTTGAAGCGCTTTTTTATCGAATCATCTGCGGATAAGGCGGATACTCACATCATAGCGGGCAGTATCGATATCGGGGGGAAGAAGGCCGGCATCAGGCACCATTATTGTCAGCACCCTGCCTTTTCGTGGATCACTGCCCTGCTTGGTACGCCTTTCCCGCCCGGATGGTCCGGCAACTCCTTTGCGGGGAGGGCGGACATGCAAGAGCTGGGCTTCGAGAAAATTGCTGCCTTTGGGCGGTAATTTCTGAGCCTGCTGCGGCAGGGGGGGAATGGAACCGATAATAATTTCCATATGCTACGCTCCTTTTAGTACCTTACAGATTGGTTTCTTGTTTTTTAAAAGAAATCAATCTGTCTCAAGGTACTTATCCCCCTTGTGGGGGTTGTGACGGTTCCGGTAGTAATACCCGATCCCGATAAAAACATCAAGTACAGTTATCATCCTGGTAATACGCTCTTTTAATCGCTTGTCAAACAATACCAGGCAGTCGCCTATGACTGCGTGGCCCAAATGTATAGCCATGACCGATCCACTGAAAAAAATCCTCGAACCTATTAAGGAACTGCAGAATATTCGCGGCGTCGATCTGCCCATCGGCCTGGAATTCCTGCAACTCGTTGTGACCGGCCCACCTGGTGCCGGAAAATCATATTATATTGAACAGATAGGCGGATGGCCAAATGAAGGCTATCTCGATTTAACGCAAAGAAACTGGTGGAAAGACCAATCTCTGATCTTTCGCCCAAGAGAAGTGCATCTGGGCATGCCCTTTCAGGGGATCGAGGAAGCAGTGACGGTTTTCGACAAGGAATGGTTAAACTCCTCCCTGCCCCCGGCAATTGATTACCCAAGGATCAAAATTCCACCGGCCAAGAAGCATTTTTTCCAAACCGATTGGCGTAACAGATATATTTTCGAATTTCTTATCCCCAATCCCTCTATCATTTATCACCAACGCCTGGATCGGCAAAGCCAAGGATATTTCCCGGTAGACGACAATCTTAGCCTGGAAATGGTCAGGCAACAGGTTGCGGCCTATCGGGAAATGGCTCTCTATCTGCACCGCGCCGGCCTGAATGTATATGTGCGCAAGAGCCTTGACAATCCACCGATGATCATCGCCGAGAAGGGTGTTGCCAGCGTCCCTCGCTGGACGCTTGACAAAACCCCGCGCAGACCGAGCCTGAGAACTGTGGCCGGCTGGAAATGGCTGGCTCTCAATCGTTACCCGATTCGCTGGATCACCCTTGACAGCCAGCCGCAAAACCTTGAGAGTGCTGGGCGTATCGCCCACGACGGCAAAAGCTTTGAGCTCCTCCTCGGTGACACCCGCTTACGTTTCCAACCTGAGATTCCCATCGGCAGCAAAAAAAACACCGGCCGGAAAAACTGGGTCATCAATACCCACCAGGGCTGTTCGCACAGGACCATCAGTGGCTTTCTCCGCATCCAAGTCGGTCAAACTATTGTTATCGGCAGAAACCATAAAGAATTTTGCCAGCTCTTTCAATTGAGCGAAAATGTTGCCGAAAAACACGTCAGCATTACCAACCGGAAAGGCGATCTCATTCTCACCCCGCTGGTCAGCGAACAGCCAACCCAGGTGCAAAGACTTGACGACCTCGATTATCGAGAACAGTTGGAACGCGGGCGACACAAGGCCTTGCTGGAGATCGGCAGGCTCTACGGCCAAACACTCCGTCCTCTGGCGCCGGAGAAGGCGCTGGCAACTCTCAGAGAGGTTAATGTTCTGCTTAGCGATGAGCTGTACCGCCCAAAGAACCTGCAGGGAAGACCGGGCGGACTTGTGGAAATTCCCGCCGATGCAACCCCGGTAATCGTCGGGGACCTGCATGCCCAGGTAAACAATCTCCTTAAGATACTCAGTGAGAGTTGCCTGCTGGATTGCCTGCGGATGAAAACCGCCGCCCTCATTATTCTCGGCGATGCGGTGCATTCGGAGACAATCCATGAAACCGCTAAATTTGATACCTCGATGCTCATCATGGATCTCATTTTCCGGTTGAAACTCGCCTATCCCTCCAATGTTTTCTATATCCGCGGAAACCACGACAGCTTCGATCCGGAAATCACTAAAAACGGGGTGCAACAAGGTCTCTTGTGGCGGGAGGCCCTCCAAAAGGAACGCGGCGATACCTACGTCCAGGAAATGCAAAACTTTTATGATGCGCTGCCCTATGTGATCCTCTCCGACAGCTTTATTGCCTGCCATGCGGGACCGCCACAGGAAACGGTCAGCCGGGATGATCTTATCAATATCGCCGGCAACCCAAACCTGGCTATTGATCTTGTCACCACGCGCATGCAACTGCCAAACCACTTGGGCGGATACACCAAGGGCGATGTCAAGAGACTGAGAAAAGGCCTCGAAATGCTCCCCAAAACCCGGGTTATCGTCGGCCACACCCCCATGGATCCCTTCGGCAGCTCTTGGCTGCATGCCGGATCGATAAAGAATCATCACATCATCTACAGCGCCCATACCGAGGGACCAAGCATCATTATTCGCACCGGGGATACCTTTAACCCCATCAGTTTCCCTGCGGAACCATTGGTTGGTATCATCAATGACCTTATGTAAAGACAAAATTTTGCATCTGCACATCTGGTGCAAACCCGAGGAGGGGAGTGCTCCGCATTACAAGACATTATAAAATGTTTAAATTTGTGAGCTACACTTCCAAAGTTTTCAGAAAGAAGTTCAACCTATGAGGTTGTGCTGCAAATTAAGGTTATACCATGTACAACTCGTCAAGTCTTTTAAACAGTTTTTTGCGCACTGTTTCAAATTCTTCGACTTTAGTGTGAGCTGCCGCAGGGTTGCCGGCGTTGTAGAGGTCAACCGCCTCGCCCACCTTTTTATGCACTGCTTCATGGAACTGACCTATCTCTTTGAAGAGCGGAAGAGAAGACAGAGCGTTAGGTGCATTGTCATACCATTTGCCGAATTCGCATTGGTGATGGTTGGGAATAGCCTTGGAATCCATGGTGGTGTAACCGCTGAGTGCACTGGTCAATTTCATTTTCCAGTTGAAATGGGCATCCTTGATACGACCAATATCAAACTGTGCTTCCCTGAAGCTGAACTGCGTCAAAATCTGGTCCAGATGGCCAGCATTATACTTCATTTCAATTGCAAGTTCCTTTACATCTGAACTGCCGGCAGCGACTTTTTCCGCCTCTACCTTAAGAACTGCAATATCACGGGTAACCTCGGTATTCGCCGTCGATGCTTGAGCGATGTTTTCCGTGACTTCCTGCATTCCGATGGATGCCTGGTTGACGTTGCTGGCAATTTCCTTGCTCGTCACGGCCTGTTCCTCGACCGCTGCCGCCATGGCAGAGACGATCTCGCTGGTGCGGGTGATAATGTCAGTGATTGTGCTGATGACTTTGATGGTCTGCTCACTGGATTTCTGTACGCCTTCTATTCGCCCCTGGATTTCTTTTGTGGCCGCAGTTGTCTGCTTGGCAAGATCCTTGATTTCGTTGGCGACAACAGCAAAACCTTTGCCGGCTTCCCCAGCACGGGCGGCTTCGATGGTAGCGTTCAAGGCCAGGAGATTTGTCTGGTCGGCGATTTCGTTGATGGTCTCGGTTACTTTATTGATCTGTTCCGCCGCTATTCCCAGCTCCTTGACGCTAATCGATGCTTTGTTGGCTTCGGCGACAGCCTGTTCGGTAATGACCCGGGCATTTTCGGAGCCGGAGGCGATTTCAGTAATGGTGGCCGTCATTTCTTCTGTAGCGGCCGCCACCATACTGACGTTGGTACTGGTCTGTTCGGCAGCGGCGGCAATGGCTGACATATTGGCGTTCATTTGTTCGGCAGCAGCCGAAACATTGTGACAGTTTCCCGACATATGTTCAGCCAGTTTAAAGAGAGTGGCCGACAAATGAGTAAGTGAATCTGAAGATATATTTATGGTTGAAGAGCTGGCATGAACCCGGGTGCACATGTTGTTGAGGCTTGCGGCAAGACTGTTGGCAGAGCAGGCAAGCTGGCCCAACTCATCTTTCTGATCGAGGGTTGAGCGGGTTTTCATGTTTCCTTTTGCGAGGTCATCGGTGACACTGACCAACTGGCGGGTGGTTCGACTGATGCTGCGGGAAATGAACAGGCTGAAGATTATGCCAAGCGCAAGGGAGAAGGCTGCCAGGATAATTACCGTACGTTTGCCGGTATTGGCTGAGCTGTGCAATACTTCGTTTGCGGTTTTAGAATAGGTACCAAGGGTGGTTCCGACATCCTTGAGAACTTTTTGAGTCTGGGTCATTGCCGGTTTTGTGGTGTGCTCGAAAACTTCCTGTGCTTCGGTGAGTATCGCGGCCTTATCCTTGCCTTGAGCAAGGGAGTTGATTTTCTCGATTGACTGGTGCAGGTCGGCATGGGGTTTTTCCATATCACGAAATAAGGGTATAAGTTGCGGCAGATGTTGCTCAGCCTCTTTCCGTCCTTCCCCATAGAGCATTTTCCCAAGATTACAGAGGCGTGGGTCGGTTTGCACCTCCATGCTCTTGAGGTTCTGATCGATGAAAAACGAACTCGCTTTAGTCATGAAGGCGTGGTGATCAATTTCCCTGGCAAGAATTTCCGTGTTGAGTGTTGTGGCAAATTGCGAGTTGTCAATGTCGCTTACCGTCGATCCAAACCGATGCCAGCTTACTGCCGCAAGAGTCAAAAGAAGAGTGAGAACAATACCAAAAGCTAAAAGGAGTTTTGAATTAATGGAAATATCTTTCAGTCGCATACAGTTACCTCTTATTTTGAAACAATAGTAAAATTTTAAGTCGCTCGAAGGAATTTTCGCATGCGAACCGAGAAGTTGCCGGAGAAAACCCAGCAGGGTTTCAACTACTACAGTGTTACACGCTATCATAATCAAGAAAGAAATGTCAAAATTCCTGTGAAAGAAAAATAAATAGTTTTAATCTCGGTACAGGGAGTGAGGATTATGAGAAAAGGGTACTCAGGCGGCTCAACCGTGAGGTATGTTCACAAACCGATGCTTGTCATGGCAAATCTGTAGCTGCAGAAGTGTGCCCAATCAGCACTGCCTCAAAGATTCATGGCTATTTCCTTGCACCCCTTCAACGCCTTGCCACATGCCAAAAAAGGCAACCGTGGCAAGCGCACTTTGTGCACCCCGCCTTTCTCAAAGCGCAAATAATGTCCGCCGCGCCTACCTGGTCGCCACCAGCAGGGTGGTTTTTCTGCCAAATTGCCCGTCCAGGCGCAGGAGAGTTTCGTACCGGACAAAATTTATCCCGCATCAACAAGATACCCCCCTTCATTTCGGCATAAACCCGCCTCAAGCAGGTTTTACCCAGGAATTGCGCAAGGTCGATATCCGATTAGCATAGCTGCTGGCTGGCGGACCCGGGCGATTCACGAAAGTTTGTGATGGCACGTTGTGGCACAATGCTTGCATGGGTCTCTCCGATGTCAAAATTTGGCAAAGCCATTGGCAACGGCGGTCATACTGGTTTTACTCAACTTTTCGAGAGGGAGAAAAAACGATGAAAAAAACAGTACTCACGGCGATCTTGTTCATTTTGACTGCACCGGTACTGGGGCCTGGATGCCTCTATAGCGATCAGCCAACGCACCGCCAGTTACGACTTCATCTTTCCGGTGATCGAACAATCCGGTAACTGGGGTTACATTTGTGAAGCCAGCGATAAATCCAATAAAAAGAAAACCACCGCCCCTTTCATTCAGCAATGTCTGAGAGAAGGCGGCAAACCATGAGGAGACAAAAATGCAAATATGCAGACGACAATTCTTGAAATACTGCTTTGGCTCTGCAGCCATGCTTGGACTGCCGATGACCGTCATCGGCAAACTGGAGAATGCTCTGGCCGCGGGAGGCACATCCCTCCCCAAGGTCATCTGGCTGAACGGTGCAAACTGCACCGGCTGCACGGTTTCCCTGGCGAACCTGTTTAGCAGCACCGGACCAAAGGATATTGCCGACCTGCTCTTCAATACCATTGATCTGACCTTTCATCCGAACCTCATGGGCGCGGCCGGCGACCTGGCTGTACAGCAATTGAAAGACACCGCCGCCGGCAACTACATTCTGGTGGTAGATGGCGGCATTCCCACGGCTTTTAATGGTCATACCTGCCTACTGTGGACCGACCAGGGTAAAGAGGTCACCGCCATGGAGGCGGTCAAGACCCTGGCTCCAAAGGCTGACGTCGTTCTGGCGGTCGGTACCTGCGCCAGTTACGGCGGTATCCCGGCCGGAAACCCTAATCCAACAGGCATTGTCAGCGTCAGCCAGATCTCCGGGGTGAAAACCGTCAATATTCCCGGTTGTCCCACCCACCCAGACTGGATTGTCTGGACAATCGCCCATCTGTTAGCCGGGGAAATGCCGCAAATGGACAGCTATAATCGCCCTGCGGCGCTGTTCGCCAGTGAGATTCACAAGCAATGCCCGCGCAGAGACAAAGAAGAGGCCAAGTTGTTTGGTGTTGACAACCAGTGCCTGAAAGAACTTGGTTGCAAGGGAGAGAAGACCAAGGCGGACTGCCCATCACGGAAATGGAACAACGCCACCAACTGGTGTATAGGTGCCGGTGCGCTGTGCATCGGCTGCACCGAGCAGGGTTTCCCGGATGCCTTTTCACCCTTCTACAAGCTCGAATATAAGTACCTTGATTATCAAAAACCGACTGAAGAGAATCAACCCCCCGCCAAGGATCCGCTGAAGATTACCAGGGCCATCTGGGAAAATCAAAAGGCCACGCTCAGTATCGAAGGGGTTGGCGGCAAGGGGAATATCGTCACCATCTATAATGCCGATACCGGCAAGCAACTTGGCGCCGCCTCGGTGGGCCTTGATGGTAAATGGAAGTTCCAGCAGAAAAAAACGTCGCCAGTGCCGAAACGTTTGCGGGCTCAATCCGCCGGGCAGACTACGCTTTTCAATGTGACCTGGAAAAAGTGACAAACAGGGCGGCAAGGTCGACAGTCGGCAAGACTTCCAGCAGACGATTCAATACTTAAAGGAGAAAAATTTTGAAAACTATAACCGTTATGGATCCGGTGACGCGGATTGAAGGTCATATGAAGGTTGAAATCGCCATTGATTCTGTGAATGGACAAATGCAGGTTATCGATGCGCATTGCACAGGAACGCTTTTTCGCGGTTTCGAGACGCTTTTGATCGGGCGGAGCGGTCTCGACGCCCCGCTGATCACCCAGAGAATTTGCGGCGTTTGCCCGATTTCCCATGGCATGGCGGCCGTGCAGGCCCTGGAGAGCGTTTCCGATTACCTGCCGCCGAAAAATGCCAGACTGCTTCGCAACCTTACGCTCGCCGCGAATTATCTTCAATCGCATATTTTACATTTTTACCTGCTGGCCGCCCTGGATTATGTTTCCGTACCGGCGCCCTCCCTGTGGTCGGAGGCCTGGAAGGTCGGAATTCGCCCCGGTTTGGACAGTGTTGCCGCTAACCTGCCGGCGGCATTGACCGCCCGCCGCCAAGCCCACGAGATGGGAGCCGTGTTCAGCGGTAAAATGCCGGGAACCAACAGTATCATTCCCGGCGGCTTTACGGCTGTTCCGACCAGCGCTGCTATTGATAAATACCGTAAGCATCTGCAGGCATTGACTACCTTCATCCGCGAGGTGTATCTTGCCGATGTCATGAAAGTCGGCGAAGTTTACAGTGATTATTTCCAGATCGGCGGTGGCTGCAAAAACCTCATGGCGTTTGGGGTGTTCGAAATGGATGACACCAACACTTCGCGACTGTTTGCCGAAGGCTATGCTGAAAACGCCGGTTCGCAGGTGCAGAAATCTTTCTCCACCACCGACATCAGTGAATCGGTAAAATACTCCTGGTATGCCGACCAATCCGAAGGCCTCAACCCGCTGGCAGGAGACACCCGCCCGGCATATCCCAAGGGCGAGGCTTATTCATGGCTCAAGGCCCCACGCCTCTTGAAAAAACCCTTTGAGGCCGGACCACTGGCACGCATGTGGGTGAACGGTGACTATCGGGCCGGCATCTCGGTTATGGATCGGCATGTTGCCAGGGCGAAAGAGGCCGTCAAGGTCGCTGAAGCGATGAATGGCTGGCTGAATGCCCTGACTCCCGGGCAAACCGCCTATGACAGCAAATTTGATCAATATTCAGGAGTAGGCATGGGCTTGTTGGAGGCCCCTCGCGGCGCCCTAGGCCACTGGGTTGAGATTACCAAAGGTAAAATCTCCCGTTATCAGGTCATAACCCCGACCTGCTGGAATGCCTCGCCCCGTGACAGCCAGGGAGTCGCCGGCCCCATGGAGCAGGCCCTGATAGGAACACCTATCGAAAATCCCCAACAACCGGTGGAAGCGCTGCGGGTTATCCATTCCTACGATCCGTGTCTTTCCTGTGCGGTACATATTATCCGCCCGGACAAAACACCCGTTGTGACCTACGCCCCCGGGCCAAGATAGCGTTAAGAAGGATGGGCCTGGGGGTAGCGGCAACGCGCCCTCGGGATTACCTTCAGGAGATCCCGGAGCCTGGCCCTTTTAAGGCCAGGCTCCGGCAGATTCTCTCAAGAGCCAAGGTTCATCAGGGCATGCATATGCAAACAGTAATTTTGGGATTAGGTAATGAACTTCTGGGAGACGAAGGCGTTGGGGTGCATGCCATCCGTCTCTTAATAAAGGAAAAACTCCCCCGACCGGTGAAATTGGTCGAGGTTGGCACGGCGATACTTGACGCACTGCCCGAGTTTGAGCACGCCGACCATATCATAGTTTTGGATGCGGTGCAGCATGGCGGCGTACCGGGAACGGTCTACAAAATCCCCCTTGGTCATTGCACTCGGCCGACCAGCATTGCCTCGATGCATGGCTTTGACATTTTCCGGGTATTGGCCCTTGCGGAACGCCGGGGAACGCCGGCGGTCATGGTGCTGGGTGTGGAGCCTGAGCTTCTGCAATGGTCGCTGCAGCTGTCGTCCCAGGTGGAGGCCTCGCTGCCGCACCTTGTTGCGGCGGTCCGCTCAGAATTGCTGGAAGTGGCGTAACTCGCAGATCTGCTCCCAATTCACCTTCTTTTGTCAACGCTATCATAACCGCAACCGGCTGGACACCCCGCCGGCTACTGCTGGCGCATGGCCAACATAAAATCGCGCCAGATCGGGGCCGCTGCCGCCCCGCCGCTCTCTCCCGTACCCATCGGTTCATTGCCATCGTTGCCCACCCACACCCCGGTGGTATAGGTATTGTCATAGCCGATAAACCAGGCGTCACGATACTCATCGGTGGTCCCAATCTTGCCGCCACTCACCCCCGGCACCTCCGCCGCCGCCTTGCCGGTGCCCTCCATGACCACCGCCCGCAGCATGCTGCGCATTTGCGCCAGGATATCAGCCTTTAATACCGTCCGTCGTTTTCTGGCCCTTTCAGGGTGGAGCTGGATGTTGTCGGTAAGGACGATTCTGTCGATAA
>JANNQF010000100.1:0-3763 GCA_031441605.1 Deltaproteobacteria bacterium | reverse complement strand
ACAACCTGAGATAAGTTCAATTTGGCCCTCTCGTGTTGGATACAATTTTGGGGAGTGTACCTTGTACGAAAGTGTTTGTCCAGTTTTAATTGTAAGTGTTAGAAATTGTATTAGGAAAAATGTAGGGGAAATTCACCCTGCTTATACGATTCTTATGCCATGGCATATCGTAAACTGAAAGATTATGACAATGAAATAGAAATACTTTGTGAAGGTATAGAGAGGTATAAAGGCATAGATCAAATAATTATTAAATGGGAAGAACAAGTTGAAAAGGCAAGTCAGAAAATTTTGAAAAAAGATAAGCTGAAGGGTAAAAATTCTGAATACCCCTAAAGCTCAGCCAACATTTTCTTGAGTACCATGAATAGACTCTCAACAGATTGATTGCAAGTTGATATCATCAGGAAATGGTTACAAGTAGCAGATTAGTGTTTTCGGGGAACATTGTATTTAATCCCAACCAAAACATTCTTCGGACAAGCCGCAGATGTTGATGTTAGCAAATCGAAAGTGTCAGACCCGATTGATTTTGACCATTTTGGTTTTTTGTTTTTAATGACCTTGAGGAAACCAATAACTATTTTAACATGAAGGGCATTTAAGGAATGAACTTTATCGGTTTTGACAGGAAGTTTAGTCTACTTACTCAAGAAGCACATCTAACCAAGAACGCACTTCTCTCTGGATTTGATCTTCTTTTGAAAGCCAACTTCTTCCAAAATAAAGATGGCTATTTCTATTCTGCCTTCTTCCATCTCTCTATCGGCACAGAAAGAATACTTAAGTTGGCGGTAGTTACGCATTACATGCTGACCAACACCTACCAGACTCCGACCATTAGGCAGTTAAAAAAAGATTTCGGTCACGACATTAAGACACTCTATAATGAATGCCAGAAGCTTATGCTCATCTATCGAAATCCACAGGCTACCATGCAAAAAAGAACAGCCAGTGATGATGCATTGATTGATTTCTTTACTGAATACGGGATTGGCTCACGATACTTCAATCTAAATGAAGTTTGCGAAGCAAAAATGGAGAGAAACCCTTTGTATAAATGGATTGATATCGCAAGGTCTGTGTATGAGGAATATACGCCATGTCAAGTCCAGGAGAAGTCAGCCCTCAATTTGCTGTATCGCATGGATAGGGAAGGATCGTCAAACGGATTCACATATCATCTCACGGAACAAGGGCATCCCATGACGGTGTTTGACTGCTTTCATCGGCAGTATGTGATCGAGAAAAGCGCCCCTCTTGTAATCTGGCGTATCGTTGAAACTCTTCAGCCCATTTACTTCTTACTTGAAGGTATGGCATGCAAAGCCAAGGAGTACGATAAAACCAACAATATATTTTCAATGGTAATTCCGCACTATGAAGACTTCTTCTACTTCCTGTTAGCTGATAAAACCATGATTAAAAGAAGAAAGAAGTGGTTGACGGGGTAAGTCGCAATTTGTATCGGAAGAACTGGGGGCAGTTCTGGCAATTAGGCACATCTCCCACTTTTACCCAAGTTAGTCAAAAACGGATTCGCCGAATACCACAACTCTCCTCTCTGTGCCCTTGGCTTTATACATTGCCGTGTCGGCATTTTTGAAAAGGATGTCTGCCGTTTCTCCATCTGCGGGGTATATGGCAATACCGATACTGACGCTAATAGAAAGACCTGTCCCCTTAATCTCAAAGGGCTCGGAAATCTGTTTAACAATCACCTCTGCAAGGCCGGTTATGGCAGCTTCTTGCTTGACTTCCAACAACAGGCACACAAATTCGTCGCCTCCCCAGCGACTGACCGTGTCTTCTCTGCGGGTGGCAGACTGCAAACGGTCTGCCACCGTGAGCAGCACCTTGTCTCCCAGGTCATGACCATAGGAGTCGTTAATGTTCTTGAAATTATCGATGTCCAAAAACAGGACGGCGAGTTTCCAGCCATGCCGTTTTGCCTGGATCAGCCCATGATCGAGATGCTCTTCAAAGAGTACACGGTTAGGCAGACCTGTGAGCGCGTCATGAAGCGCAGCTTTTCGTGATTCTTCTTCGTTGGCCTGGGATTTCGATAAATCGTCGCGCACTTCGGCGAGATCTATCTTCACGTCAGAGAGTTCGGTTTCGATTACTAGTCGTTCAGCCACCTCCTTGGCAAGTTCGGAGTTGACTTGATGTAAATCGTCTGCGGCTTTCGCTACTTTGTATTCGACCTCTTTGTTCTGGGTGATGGCCTCTTTGATGATCTGAATAGGTATCTTGACTTCTTTTCCCTGCTTGAGAATTTCATTTACCGAAGTGAGTTCATTTGCAGCCTGTTTGACAGTTTCTTTGATTTTCTCATTTCGGTGAATGACACGTTCAAGCGAAGCATTCTTGCCGGGCGCTATTTTTTTCAGATCCTTTGATTTTGCTTTCATAATGCACTTTTTCTTCACATTTGAGTCGGTAAACTACGATCAATTGTCCGCCGGCAAGTCATCCCGTAGCTTATCGACAGCTCAAGCTCAGTTCAGTTTGTGCTGGTTCAGTGCACTTTTTGGGCTTTCAGTTTCAATGCAAGACGGGCATCCGGGCATCCCCGAAAATGATGCCGGTCGTCTCGCTCTCGCTCGATATCTTGTCCCCCTGGCTTTTCCCGTCTCGATTCCTTGGTTCGGTAGGTTTGCACTCTCATTTTAGATGCAATACGCCAGGGGGTTACGATTAGATCGTCTCAGAGCCTCTCTCAAGAATTATAAGGCTTCATAGGTGAATTTCTGCCCGCCGAGGGAAAGCTCATACATGAGGCCGCCCATGGGAACAATTAGGGACATCTCCTATGTTTAGAGTAACCGCTATGTTTCGAAAATTAAACGAGAAATCAAGAAAACCCTATTCTCCATACATTTCAGTGATGATTCGCCGTAACTGGGAGGCTTCATCGGCAGGTAACTGATCAATTTTTTTCTTTAGCCGTATTTTGCTCATTGTTCGTATTTGGTCGACGGCAATTTCCGATTGTTTATCGGCACACTTAATCTTCAGGCGCGTTCTCCACGTTGGATGGATTTTCGAAGTGATCGGACAAACGACAACTGCTTCCAGATATTTGTTCATGGCGTCATCGCTTATTATAACGACAGGGCGAATTTTGCTGATTTCGCTCCCGAGGCTTGGGTTTAAATCTGCAAAATAGATTTCGTATCGTTTAGGATTCAAAATCGTCATCCTCCAATCCGTCCAGGAGGGTTTGGTCATACTCGTTCCAGTCTTCACCTTCATTCGCCATAGCTTTATAGGTGTCAATCCATGAAAGTCTCTCGTCTTGCTTTTTTCGGAGGAGAAGCCCTTGGGCGGTTTCTTCCAAGACCAGTGAATGAGTGAAACCGTATTTCTGTAATAAGGCTTTGGGTAAGCGAACACCCATGGAATTGCCTATGGGCACTATCTTAATATCTCTGGAGCGTAACGTTTTATCCATGGCAGCACCTGAAAAGTCACAATGTTAAGAGCGTTATTGTAATTACCGTAATTACATGATGCCATGGTCAACAAAATAAATCAAGATTTTGTAGGTATGAGGTGGTTGGAAAAAGGCGGCGGCCAAAGCAATACAAGTAAACTTCGGAACGAAACGTTTCGTCCGTTGTATCTATTCAGCACTATTGACAAAGTTCCCCCTCCCCTAGCGGGAGGGGGTTAGGGGGTGGGGGAAGCTGCAAGGTGCGACTTCGTACCAAACACACCCACCCCTCAATCCCCTCCCGTCAAGGGAGGGGAAGCCAAA
>JANNQF010000099.1:0-9968 GCA_031441605.1 Deltaproteobacteria bacterium | reverse complement strand
CTCACCTTCAAACCGCTTTATCGGCGGTCATAGCGAAGAGGACCCACCCGTTCCCATTCCGAACACGGAAGTTAAGCTCTTCAGCGCCGATGGTACTGCATGGGTAACTGTGTGGGAGAGTAGGTCACCGCCGATTCTTTTTCTAAACAAAAGCCCCTGATGAGCTCAGCTCTTCAGGGGCTTTTTGCGTTTTGGCATACTTCTTCTCTGTTGCCAACAAAATCCCCCCCATACGAAAAATCACAATGAGTTGTGATTGGCATAGATTTTCTAGGTTATTGACCATTCTTTTGATATATTCGACTTTTAACGACGAGTCGTTGAAAATCCGCGTAGGATATGATGCGCATTTCCTAATAACGATTTTCCAACCCTTGTGATAATTGGTGGTGCTATGTCTCCCCTATCGAAAGAAAATTGTGAGAACAATCGCTCAATTGAGATCCAAGTCAGTGAGATAGATAAACTCTCCAGTAAATTGTTGGATCTTGATCTCGAACTTAATTCCAATATCCCCACCACCTTATGGATAAGTGATCTGCACGGTGAAGGAGACCGGTTTAAATCCATTCTTCGCGGCCGTTTCGGCATGCTGTTCCAAACCTGCAAAGAGGCTTTGCCGAACACCTTTAGTTCTGAAAAAATCCAATATCTGACTAAAATCATAAGGAAACAGCAGTATCTCATAGACGACATCATCCGGATGGACATGCAGGATGTTATCCTCTGCCTGGTACAGATACTAAAATATAAGCTCACCAATATCAAATCGCATGGGACAGAAATTTTCCGTCCGGAATTTCGGGACATAATCAGCAGACTCCTGTCCGGCCTGCCGGTACCTGACCCCATCTTCGAAGAAGCAATTATCGCGAACCGACTGATCGCCCATCTCTCCTATACCATTCGCCAGGTATTGCTCGACCGTATTCAGGTTTTGGGCGATGTCTTTGACCGCGGGCCGCAACCCGATAAGATTCTCCGAATATTGTCATCTCATTTCTACAAAGACATGGTTGATTACGTTTATGGCAACCACGATATCCTGTGGATGGGGGCCGCATCCGGCAACCGTTCGCTTATTGCCGAAGCCTTACGAATCACCTGCCGCTACGACCATTTCGACTTTCTTGATCGATTAGGATTTGATAGTTCTCAGTTGGCCGATTTTGCCGAACGTACCTATCCGGTTGAACTGGCTACCGGTAATTTCAAGGCAAAAACCAATAAAGGCCGCTCCATGGAGAAGGCCCTGTCCATTATCCAGTTTAAACTCGAAGAGCAGACCATTCGCGACTTCCCCATGTACGAAATGGAGACGAGATTGTGGCTGGATCGCCTCGCATCAATCCTTCGGTCCAACAAAACCGAAATGCTCAACGACAGCCATTTCCCCACTTTGGACTTTAATGATCCAGGCAAACTAACGGATGAAGAACGGAAAATTATAGATGATTTAACTATTCAATTCACCAGCAACATACGTTTAAAACGTCTCCTCAGATTTCTATTCACCAAAGGCAAGACCTATCATATACAGAATAATTTCCTGAACATCCATGCTTTGGTTCCATCAACGGCCGAGGGTGAATTCGAAACCTTTATGGGTCGCAAGGGTAAAGATTTGCTCACCTTCATCCAGGACACCATCTCCCGTGTCGGAGAAAATTACTTAACTGGCTTGGCTCAGACCCATGAGGATCAGTCGCTTTTCTTCTACCTCTGGTGTGGCCCCAAATCGCCTTTTTTCGGCAAACATGCAATGAAAACCTTTGAAAGATATTTTCTAAAGGATAAGGCGGCACATGTTGAAAAGAGTCTCTTCTGGAAGGACAATATGCAGACCAGTGCCTTTAAACGCAAAATGCAACTGGAATTTGGCGTACAACGCGTAATCTTTGGTCACACCCCGGTAAATTACAAAAAAGGCATTCAGATGGCCAGTGAAGACGGGGTGGCCATCAACGTTGATGGTGGTTTCGCCGCGGCCTACTACAATCGGGGACACTCGCTGGTCCATACCCCCTACCAACTTTACGGCATCATTCTACCTACCCCAAGCGAAATTATAGAAGCAGAAAGAAAACTCGAATCAGCTCCCTTAGACATTGAACTTATCGACGAATTCCCGCAGCCTATGAAAATAAAAGATACCATCGCCGGCAAGAAACTCCGGCAGGAGCGGGATGCAATCATGCTCCGGTTAGTGCAATGTGCCGGACAAAACGGTTCGCATTCAACACCCCTTTAACCCTACACCTTTGATCTATCATGGATACCAACTACGGAATGGAAATTGTTCGAGCGACGGAAATAGCCGCATTGACGGCCGCACGTTTGCAAGGGCTTGGTGATCATAGAGACATACTCAATCAAACCCGGAAAGCTATCACCAAAACCTTGAATCGTCTGAGCATTGAAGGGGTTCTTATTAATGACAGGTTCATTGATCGCCCGGAAGTTTATCAGCTCCCGGATATTTTGGGGAAAGGTGGAGAAAAAACCGACCTCATGACCATTGCCTTGGAGGCTTATCGTAGCGCTGCCGACGGCAAAAACAACTCCACTTCCTATGCGGTCATTGCCAAGACGGGCTCAATACAATCGGTACCCAACCTTATAATGTATAAGATTGTCGTCGGCCCGCAGGTAGGAGAGGTAATCGACATAAACCAGCCGCCGATCATCAATGTCAAAAGGGTAGCGCGGGCATTAAAAAAGTACACTGAGAACGTAACTGTATGTATTCTCAACAAAATACAACATAAAGAACTGATCAGCGAAATCAGGGGCTGTGGCGCCCGCATAAAGCTCATCGATGAAGGTGAAGTCTCCGGCTGTCTCGCCGCCATCACCGGTAAAAAAGCCGATATCTACATTGGCTACGGCTTTGCTCCGGAGGCTGTGCTGGTCACCGCCGCCATATGTTGCCTTGGTGGTTACTTTGAAGGAAAAATTATTTACGATAATGAGCGTGATAAACAGGAAGCCTTGAAGCATGGCATAAGCGATTATGAGAAAATTTACCGAACTCAAGATCTCATACGCAGCAAAGAAGTTGCAATTGCCGCAACCGGTATAACCGATGGTGAATTTCTCGAGGGGGTGCGCTTCACCGCCAACGGTGCCATAACCAGTTCTTTTGTTGCACGGGGTGAAACCCGGACTTACAGGAAACTCGAAACACGCCATTTCTTTGACTTTAAACCGGTTTTTTAATATCCCCCTGTTTCATGTCTATTGAATTCACCCCATTTGCCGATAAGACACACAAGGAATTTCACGACAGTACAAGGAAAACCGACACATCATTTTCTGCATAATTAACTATCATATCAGATATATATATGTTTTTTTTCGAAAAAGACCTATGGTGGACACAGAGCAGGCTATGGCACAGACGGTAGTAAGCCCATCCCCGGAGACTTCTTCTGAGATTTCCGATGTGCCTACCAAGAACAGGCGCAGTAATGATTCGTCGCCTCTTGCCGCTATTGAAAAAAGCACCCATGGCAATACCGTTTTTGTCGTTGATGACATCTCTTATACGGCAGACATGCCTCTCCCGCTGCACTGGTCAGTTGGATGGGCGGACCTCATGATGATAATGTTCATACTTTTTCTATCCTTATATGCCTATCAGGTGGCAAATCAGGAGTTTCTGAGTAAAGGGCAGAAAGAGATCATCGGTGGAGATACCACGGAAGCCCTTCAGACCATCGATTCAGGCAAAGCTACCCTGCCCTTTACACCAATACGTCCCGGCTTGCCACTCATTGCCGCTGGAAAGATCAAACAGGTTGAGCGAATCGATAAAGAGGCGCCGCTGCAGAAGGATGACTCTTTGAATAGCGTCCCGAAATCTCCGCAAAAAATGAACGAGGAAAACATAAGAACGACAGAGGAATTCGAAAAAATCTCGGTAGAACCGAAACAGCTAACTCTGATTGTCAAAGATGAGAAGAACGCTCAACCGCTGGCTGTCCCTCCCGTTCCACTCCCAAACGAAGATGTTTTCGGCCCCAATCCGATTATTCCAGCCGAACAATCTCCCCCGCAAGTTGACAAGTTCCAAGAAATTTACAAGCTCGGCAAAGGGGCTCTGGAAAAGGATAACCTCAATAAATTCGCAGCTATTGACATCGTTCCCGATAAAACAGTGCGTATCGTCCTCACCGGTGATCTGCTTTTTAATATCGGAGAAAGTGAGTTATCAGGAAACGCCAGAGAATCCCTGCAGAAAGTCACTGCGGTAATCCGTCTAACGCCCTACATGATTAATGTGGTCGGCCACACGGATAATATTCCTATGCGCTCCAGCAAATTCAAAAGCAACTGGGAACTCTCGGTGGCACGGGCAAGCACAGTTGCCCGGTACCTCATTGAGGAGATAGGAATGGATCCGAATCAATTTGTAGTGAGCGGCTATTCCTCCTACCGGCCCGTTGAACCGAATACCACATCCGAAAACCGAGAGAAAAACCGGAGGGTAGAGATTATCATTTCCAAACGACTACCCGAGCCACTACCGGCCACCGCCGAAAACCTCAGATAACGACAAGAAGATCCTCATGAAATATAAAAATCTCATTGGCCTCATCTTAAGTATCCTTCTCTTCCTCCTCGGCTTTGCGCTTAATGGCAATATCGGCTTGTATTTCAGTCTTTCCGGTGCGTTGGTCGTCATCTTCGGAACCTTCGCGGCTACCCTTCTCAGCTACAAACTCGATCAGCTGCGCAATGTCTTTAGGGTGCTCGTCAGTGCGTATCGCAAGCCGATGACCAAAGAAACAGAAATCATTACTATCCTCATTGATCTGTCTATTCGCTCACGCATAGAGGGAATCCTCGCCTTGCAAAATCAGGAAAATGAAACCACCGTTCTTTTTCTCAGGCGCGCCCTCGGCTGTCTTGTTGATAGGTATAAAATAGAACAAATCCGCGATATTTTGAACACAGAAATGTATTTCTTTAGATTAAGAAGAGAAGACTCCGAACGAGCACTCAGAACAATTGCCAATTATTTTCCAACGTTTGGTCTTATTGGATCAGTGGTTGGTCTCATAACTATGATTGGAGGAATCGGTGATACTTCAATAATACTCAAGGCTATTCCCGTCGCCCTTACCGCAACCTTGTACGGTTTGGTGTTTTCCACGTTTTTCTTCCTTCCTTTTGCCGCCACCGTAAGAGAAAGGACAAACCAGGAACTCCTGTTGCAAAAAATTATCATGGAGGGAGTCATTGCCATCAATTCGGAGGTTAATCCGGTCATTCTCAAGACCAAACTCGAGTCGTTCCTCACCCCTTCAGCGAGAGAAACCGAGTATGTTTCCTACGCCAAACTGAAAGAGCGTTTTAATATTGATCGGCAAAAAGATAATGATGGATACGAAGAAAAGAGGAGAGAAGAACGGAGAAAGGAGAAAGGAGAAATTGGCATATAAGAAAGTCAAAGGCCTGCATGCACATCTTCCTCCCCAGATGCCACCGGTAAGTTCCGTATTATTACCCGAAGTATCTGTGCAACAGTTGGTATTCTATGCTATTACTCAATATTCATTAATGGTTGATAATGTTTCTCACGATTGTTCAAATCATGGGAGTAACAAAGGATACCGAAACTCTTTGAGATCGAGAGAATTATACTCGAATCCTCCCCCCAATTACAGAAAAGGATAAAAGCTACCTATGAGCGCAGGTTTCACCCATCTCCATGTTCATACCCAGTACAGTCTCCTCGATGGAGCCATTCGCATAGCCGATCTCCTCGATAAGTGCAAGGAATACGGCATGGACAGTGTTGCAGTCACCGATCACGGAGCAATGTTTGGAGCGCTTGAGTTCTATTCGAAGGCGAAAAAAGCCGGTATCAAACCAATAGTTGGCTGTGAGTTGTATGTGGCTCCGGGAGACATGCGGGAGAGAAAGGCCGTTGACGGCCACATTGCCTATCACATCGTCCTCCTGGCCATGAATCATACGGGCTACCAAAACCTCATGAAACTCGCCAGCATTGCCCAATTCGAAGGATTTTATTACAAACCGCGCATCGACATGCAGGCCCTTGAGAAACACAGTGAAGGGATAATCGCCATGACCGCCTGCCTGCATGGTAATGTACCCTATCTGATCGGCAAGGGTGATATGCAGGGTGCAAAAGCTAAGGCTCAGGAGTTGTACGACATTTTTGGCGACCGCCTTTATTTTGAGATCCAGGAAAACGGCCTGACCGAACAGCAGAAGGTCAATGAAGGCCTGAAAATTCTCAGTGCCGAAATGGGCATCAAGCTGGTGGCTACTAACGACTGCCACTACCTCAATCGGGATGAAGCGCACGCCCATGAACTGTTATTGTGCATTCAGACCGGTAAAACCATCAATGACCAGAACCGCTTCAAGTTTTCAACCGATGAGCTCTATTTTAAGTCGCCGGAAACGATGAAGAAGAACTTTGCCTACTGCCAGGAAGCCATAGCCAACACCCAGGAGATCGCCAATCGCTGCAATCTGGAAATAAATTTCGGCGATTACTATTTCCCCAATTTCCCGGTACCCGACGGCCATACCCTTGAATCGATGTTCAAACAGGCCTGTTGGGACGGCCTTAAAGCCCGCTTCGCCGAAATGCGTAAAGCCGGTAGCTTCAACGTAGAAGTTGAAAAAACCTACACCGAACGGCTAAAAACAGAAATTGATGTTATCAATACGATGGGCTTTCCTGCCTATTTTCTCATCGTCGCCGACTTCATCAACTGGGCGAAAGACAGGAAGATTCCCGTTGGACCGGGCCGAGGTTCAGGTGCGGGAAGTCTTGCTGCTTACGCCATGCGCATCACCAATATCGATCCCATCCCTTACGGCCTGATTTTTGAACGTTTTCTCAATATTGAACGCAAATCGATGCCGGATTTCGATATTGATTTCTGTCAGGAGAGGCGCGGCGAAGTCATTGAATACGTTCGTCAAAAATATGGCGGCGCAGAACATGTCGCCCAGATAGTTACCTACGGATCAATGAAAGCGCGGGGGGTTATCCGCGATGTCGGCAGGGCACTTGATATCCCCTATGGAGAGGTGGACAAGGTGGCCAAGCTGATCCCTGACCAGCTGAAGATGACTATAAAAAAGGCCATGGCCGAGGAGCCGAAACTGCAGGAGGCTGCCGACCATGACCCGAGGATTGCCGAACTCCTGGCGGTGTCAAAAACACTGGAAGGACTGGCCCGCCACACCTCGACCCACGCCGCAGGGGTGGTGGTGTCGCCTGGTCCCATGACCCAGTATGTACCAACGTGCCGAGGGAGTAACGACGAGACCTTGACCCAGTACGACATGAAACATACCGAAATGACCGGATTGATAAAATTCGATTTTCTCGGTTTGAAGACGCTCACCGTCATCGACAAAGCCCTGAAGCATATTAAAAAAGATATCGGCACCGACCTGAATATCGATGCCATCCCCATGGACGATGCGAAAACCTTCGACCTCCTCTGTCGGGGTGACGCCCAGGGAGTCTTTCAATTGGAAAGTTCCGGGATGCGCGAGCTCTTGGTGAAACTCGCCCCGGAACAGTTCAGCGATCTTATTGCCTTGGTCGCCCTCTACCGCCCCGGCCCGCTTGATTCCGGGATGGTCGATGATTTCGTCGAAACCAAGCACCACCGGAAAACCGCCAACTACCCCTTACCGGACATTAAATCGGTGCTGGAGGAGACCTATGGGGTGATCGTCTACCAGGAACAGGTTATGAAAATAGCCAATATTCTGGCGAGTTACTCCCTTGGCGACGCCGATATCCTGCGCCGGGCGATGGGTAAAAAGATCCCCGAAGCGATGAATGCGGAAAAGTCGAAATTCATGGCCGGAGCGGTGAAGAACGGCCATCCGGCCGACAAGGCAGAATATATCTTCGACCTCATGGCAAAATTTGCCGGATATGGTTTCAACAAATCGCATTCCGCCGCCTACGCCCTAGTCGCCTACCAGACCGCTTACCTGAAGGCCCACTACATGCCCCAGCTCATGGCCGCCCTGCTTTCCTGCGACATGACCAACACCGACAAGGTGGTACTGTATATCAACGAATGCAAGGAACACACTATTGAGGTGCTGCCTCCTGACATCAATGAAAGTGTCAAAGACTTTAGCGTCATCAACGATCGAATCCGCTTTGGACTTGCGGCGGTGAAAAACGTCGGCGAATCGGCCCTCGACTCGGTCATTGAAGAACGCGAAAAAAACGGCAGATACAATTCTTTCGGCGATTTCTGCAACCGCATCGACTCCCGCAGGGTCAACAGTCGGGTCATAGAAAGTCTCATTAAATCCGGATCGTTCGACTCACTCGGCAATAAACGGTCGCAGTACTTCGCCGTCCTCGACAAGGCCATGGAACAGGCGAAGTCTGTACAACGCGACCAGTTGAGTGGTCAGATGTCACTCTTTTCGGTGGCGCCGAAGGCTAAACAGCAACAGGAAATCGGCGCATTGGTAATGCCTGATATGCCGGAATGGGATGACCGGAAAAAGCTTGCCTTCGAGAAAGAGACCGTCGGCTTCTATATCACCGGCCACCCGCTCGATGACGCCCTACAGGAAATCAAAACCGTCATCGACTGCACCATCCAGGATCTGGCTGAGATGACCGACGACCAGCCGATACGCATCGGCGGCCTGATACGTACCTGCAAGAAACATAAAAGCAAACGGGGCGACCCGATGGCCTTTCTGACTGTTGAAGATATCTATGAATCGATTGAGGTTATTGTCTTTCCCGACGCCTACAGCAGCTGTGAAGAAATCCTCTCGTCAACCGATCCGGTTATTATTCAAGGTACGGTAAAAAAGGACGAGAGGGGACCGAAAATCATTGCCGACAGCATTGACTCACTGGCTGCAGCCAGAGAAAAATACACCGAATCGGCGAGGATAAAACTCGAGGCGGATAAACTTTCCAGGCAGCAGATGGAAAAAATCAAGAAAGCCCTGTATCAGTTTCACGGCTCCTGCCCAGTGATGATTACCCTGCATTTTCCCGGCAGAGGTGAGGTCGATATCGAGGTATTGAAGGATCTCACCATTATTCCATGTCGTCAGCTCACCGACATGGTTGAAGAAATCCTCAAATATAAAGCGGTAACCTTCAGTAAAAAACCGATTGTCCTGACCCAGAAGAAAAAGCGTTGGGATAACAATCAACAGGCAAAAACAAACTGAGGTGTCAGTCTATTCAAAACAAAGGCCGCACCCGGGACAGGCGCCAACCGAAGGTGAAAACGTGCAATTGCAGGCCGGACATACGGTTTCGGGTGCAGTGGGATCAAAAACTGCGGAGGCGTTACAGAGATCATGATCGTCCAAGGCTGTGCTTCTGACAAAGTCCTTTGCCAGAATCTCTAAAGCCTGATCGACATCGTCTTTACGGATTTGCAGGTACATCTCCGGACCGCAACAGCCTTTGCCGCAGCCGCTTTCATCGCCACTGAGAAGTCCTGGAATATACCCCTTTTCCAGGATGTTCTGCAGATATTTCATGTCCCGTAATGGCCCTTTGCGAATACTCACCAGCTCAGTCCCCGGTTGCAGCTCCATGGATCGACCGGCATGACAATCCTGCTCCCGCGCCAGCTTCTCGATTTTTTCAGTACCGCTGACCAGCGGTATCCGGCACACCGGACAGAGGGACAGGTTCAATCGATATTCGGAGTTGCAGGATTGGCAATAATGCATCTCCGGGTCAATGCTGTGTGCTGGTATTCCCTCCCGCACCCCATTGTCACAGCTGATTTCCGCCTTCTTTCGCCAAAACTTTAAGAACATATTTATGGTTCATCCGGTTTAAGCATACTTTTCAAATACGAATGTGGACATACTCCTTTCTTTATGGTGAGACCAATCAACTCATAAAGGAGGTAGAAGCATGTCCACAAGCATATTGTACCATGGGTTCGGAATTTATGGCT
>JANNQF010000098.1:0-56532 GCA_031441605.1 Deltaproteobacteria bacterium | reverse complement strand
CCCGGCGGCAGGCGTTATAACGAATGGCGATGTCTGGAAAAAACACAATCTCCCGGCTGGGATCGAGTCATAGACTTGCTAACCGCAGAGATTAAAGTCAGGCACTACTCGCGCAAGACGCTGAAAACATATGCCGATTGGGGGCGTAAATTTCAACGCTATTTGAACGACAAGCCGCCGAGTGAACTTTCAGCCCTTGACGTAAAAAATTATCTCACCCATTTGGCGGTTAAGCAACACGTTGCCTCTTCAACTCAGAACCAGGCTTTTAATGCACTGCTCTTTCTTTTCCGGCATGTTCTCAAGAAAGACTTTGGCGATCAACGCGATGTTCCCCGCGCGAAAAAATCAAAATACATACCTGTGGTCCTCTCCCGACCAGAGATTGACGCAATCATCAACCACCTTGAATATCCATTCGATATCGTGGTCAGTTTGCTCTATGGCTGTGGTCTTCGTCTTTTCGAATGCCTCGGCCTACGGGTCCACAACTTCAACTTCGATGAAAAAATACTGACGGTACACGGTAAAGGAAGCAAAGATCGAACCGTCCCCCTGCCGGAAAGACTCATTCCAAATCTCAAAAATCAGTTGGCCCTGGTGAGCGCACGCCATGATCTGGATATAGCGGCAGGCTATTCGGGAGTATTTCTGGTTGACTCACTGGAAAAGAAGTATCCGGCCGCTGCCAAGGAATTCATCTGGCAATGGTTCCTACCGCAAAAAGAACTCACGCCAATACCGGGAACTTCAGAACACAGACGTTATCATTTACACGAGTCGCAGGTTCAAGATGCACTGAAAAAGGCCGCACGAACGGCAAAACTCACCTAGCGCGTTAAGTCACACACCTTTCGCCACAGTTTTGCCACGCATCTTTTGCAAGCAAATTACGACATTAGGACGATCCAGACTATGCTTGGCCACTCCGACGTCAGAACGACAATGATTTATACACATTGCATACCGAGCAAGACAGCAAAAGAGGCAAAAAGCCCACTCGACTTTTAATGGAATGCAAAGGCTGAAGGCTAAGCCTGAAAACATGGCATGTTTTTTGCTTTTATGGCTAATACCCAATTTTTGCATATTGGCCACGAAAGCGTTTAGATAAACACTGGCTGAGATAGAGAGAATAGGTATTGTGTCCACTTATTTGGTACACGCTTATCAAGCCCGACTTCGAGTTTTCGAAAGGAGAACAAATAAATGCCTAGACATTGGTACGTTATAATTTCTATTTTATTTATTCAGCTTGGATGTGCGAACCCGTATTCAAAATTTTATCATGATTTTACTGATGGAAAGGGTGTAACTAAATCGACGCAATTATATATTTTGAATGAGAACGTAAAAATTATAAAGGGCGATAATATTGACCTAGATAATAAACGAATGGAAGAAGATGGCTATCTGATATTGGGATATTCATCTTTTAATGGAAGTGATGGTATAGGCGAAAGAAACATAATTCGTCAGGCAAAACAAATTCATGCAGCTTATGCTATTACCTATCAAAATTATACAAACACAATATCTGGAAACACTCCTGTAACAGTTCCAAATAATCAATTTTCATCAACAACTGTAAATGGCACGATTTATGGAACTAATGGAGCCCCAAAAACATTTTCGGGCCAGGCTGCAACAACAACATACGGAACAAAGACAATAGATATCCCATTTAGTGTTGATAGATATAACTGTTATGTCTCATATTGGGTTAAGATAAAACCACCAGTACTTGGTCTAAATTTGAATGATTTGACAGATGAAATAAAACAGCAAATAGGTAGTAATAAAGGGTCGCTGGTAAGAACAGTTATAAAAGGTTCTCCTGCTTACCACTCAGATATTATAACTGGAGATATTATTAAAAAAATTGGTAATCATGAAATTTATAGCCCTGAAACCTACACTAATGCATTAAAAAATTTCTCAGATCAATCTGTAGATGTCACAATAATCAGAAAACAACTCGAAATATCTAAAAACATAAAACTTAGTAAGTTCATTATAGGTGAAAATGCATGGATGTAGTTTAAAATGTTATTCATAGATATTAGGAATATTTGTAACGCGCAAAGCAAATATTCCACCTGAAAGCATGAAATTATTCAGAAAGTTCGTGCTATGTGCCAATAAATCAGATATTCATGAAGCAGACTGGAATAGATTCTATTTGTTTGTTAAGAAATCTCGCATGCGCAAACCGTTACAATACACAGAGATTCTTGATTTGCTAGTTGATCAGGGCTTTTGTAAAAATGTAGCAGAAAACATTGCTGAAGTTTATCTTCATCTTTATCAGTTTAAAATTATTTGAATAATTGTGCATGAAACAGAAAAAACAAGGCCAGTGACCGTTTAATTGTAGATGTTCAGGAAAGCTTCCAAAATTCCAACAGCCCATCCAGTGGAAAGCGGGAAAGCTGCGGGGTTAATTTATAGGTCAGCGGCCCGGTTCCGCTGACTCGAATGTTAGCAACCAAAAACAGATATCGACATATGAAATATGACGAATGGCTCAACAAAGCCAACCAAAACATTATAAAATCATTAGCCACTTGTTTTAATAATTCGCACTTGGACGGTTGGAGTGAAAATCATATTACTACAAAGGTTCTAAGTTCACTTGAACCTTTGGGGTTAACAATAGACTGGGAAGATAGACCACATATTGTTAAGTGGGAAGGGTTCAAGCTTAAAGGCTCTGGGGAGAATGCTTATGGTGATATTGCTATCCTAGTTCGTGTTTGGGTTTCTAAAGAAAAATTCTTTGATGGGGTTGCCTTTTACGAAGCCAAAAGACAATATTTTGACCAATGGTGGAATCCATTAGGTTTCTCCTCTATAAAACAATGCCAATCTGAACGATTATTAAGCTCTTCATGTGCAAGTTATTTCCTGTTGTATGATGTTGATATTGAGGCTAAAACTGCAAGGTCAACATCAGTATCAACTTCATTTGTTAATGAACTATCAAAGGCAAAATTAGCCTCTAATTCAGGAAGGTTATTACATCATTATGGTGAACAATGGGTGCTTTCTCTTGGCAAACATTTTCTTGGAATGAACTTAGATTTTTCACCAAAGGCAGTTAATGAAATTAAAACTCTCTCTGCAACTAAAAGAAAACCTGTTGCTTTGATCAATGTAGCGGTAGGGCTAACCAATCTTGCAGATCCAGTACTTGACCATACATTTGAAAATCTAAAATCATATGACAAGTGGTTAAAAGAAGATGAGCAAAAACCAGATGACGAACCAACACCTGAGGATGATGATCCTGACTTCCGGATGAGATAATGCTAACCAGTAATTTCACCGGAAATCTTTTCCGCTGAGCTCCAAAGTTTCCGGTGGGTCAGAAAGGGGTCAGGTCTTGAAATATAATATTCATAGGAACAGTTAAAGTACATCAAGTACCTTGACCAGCCTTACAGCCCATTTACCAGCAGGAAAAATGGAGTCAGTGTAGGTTTAAAGATTAAATAGCCTAATCGTTCCCTGACCCTTTTTTTCTGTTTACGAGAGAAAAGGGGACGGATTTAGTTTTATAACAAAATTATGCACCGGATAAACCGGTGATCATTAGGTTGAGCCTGGAGAATCAAATATGGCGACTGATCCAAGCCGTCCAATAGTAGGATTTCCTAGAGAATGGGAGGCATTTTTTCAAAGACACCCCTCATGGTTGGCCGTACATAGAAATTTGCATCATGTCATAGAGAAATTATTCAACAGGGCCGTGAAACTAGAAAGTCCTGCCGAAAATATCATTTTCTTTATAGGAAGGTTGTGTGTTGAAGACTTTAATGAAACTTTTCTTCTTGCCGGAAATGGCTATGGGTTCGGATCTCAAAAGATGCTTAGAGGCCTCTATGAACGAATCGTAACAATGGCATATCTCGCGATGAATCAAGATGAGGCCCCACGTTTCCTGGAGTACAACTACATCCACAGAGGCAAGCTTATTCAGCATGCCGAATCCTTTTTTGGCAATTTGGAAGATTACATAGATAAAGCAGAAATTGCAGAAGCCAAATGCGATTTCAATAAGTACAAAGATACATTTGTGCAGACAAAATGTAAAAAATGTAAAACAAAGACCATAATGCATTCTTGGTCAAAACTCGATTTAGCTTCGATGGCCGAAAAGACAGGTTTTAAAAGCCTTTATTTTCCTGGCTATTACTATCCTACATTGCATGCACATGCCACTGCAGCGGCAGTGGGATACCGGCTGAAGGATTCTGAAGTCAATCCTATCACATTTGAAGGCGGAGCACAGCCAGAGGCCGCAGACCAGTCGCTGATAATTGCACATAATCTGATTATCCGCCTTGTTCATATACAAAGTGAATTTTTCAAACTGGATTTTGCTGCGGATCTGGAACTTCTTAGCTCTGATTTCAAAACAATCTGGGGCAAAGAATCTAACGGAGTTCAAGCTCAAAAAGCATGAATCGAGGAAAAGAATCGGTCAGGTGTTGATAAGTCACACAACCAATCAATACACCGGATGAATCGGTGATTTTCGAGCTATGCGAAAATAACGATATAGATAGCTACTAAGGTTAGAAATTTGATAATTCGCAATCCGCTAGAAGAACTTAAGGATACTAAACTGTATCAGTATCTAAGTGAAATTGATTCAGAATACTCTGGCCGTATTATACCTTTTGTTGAAGATGTTTCCCCTATTCTTTCTACCATCGTAAATTATTTCCCACATTATACTCGACATGACGCCCATCATGGTTATCGAGTCACACAAAGAATTCATCAAATTTTATTTCCTAACTGTATAATTTCAGTGAATCCTGGAGCACTTTGCCCGGTTGAAGTTTTTCTGTTGATTGCCTCTGCGTACGCTCATGATATCGGCATGACTATCTTTCCAGGAGAAGAAGAAAAAATTGCTGAGATGTTTGGAATAAAATCTGCTGATTTGCAAACAAATAAAACTGTTCTAAATTATTTAAGGAATCATCATTCAAAACGGGGTGGCGACTACATCAGTGACAATGCAGAGAAATTAGGAGTTCCATTACACTTAATCGGTCCTCTAGATTGGATGATGAAATCCCATAATCTCTCAATTCCAGAGCTTGACTGTAAGCTAGCAAAACCATTTGCTGCACAAGAGAAAATAATTGATGTTCGTCAGCTTTCTGTTTTGTTATGCATAGGTGACGCTCTTGAATTTAGTGATACTAGAGTCTTAGATGGTGTCTTCAATCTTCTGAAAGCAGACTCAAGTCATGAGGCTCAGATATCTTATCTCGAAAACATGAAACATGTATGCGTAGGTGATAGTGTCGCAATTGATATAGATGGACGAATAGTTGTCTCTGGGACATTTTCTGATGCGGAAGTGCTAGCAATTAGTCACCATACTTTTGACCAAATGGAGGAGTGGATAAGAGGGTATTGTGATATTGAGAGGAATTCAATTGTCCGTCGGATAAGGGTTCGCCCAGAACCTTTCTCCAGAAATTTAGAGTTAAGGGGTGCTCGGTTCGAAAGGCTAGGTGTTCGAATGAGCAAAAAAAGTATTATTGATCTTATCTCTTCTAACGCTATATGGAAACAAAACTCAGGAGTTGCGATACGAGAACTCGTTCAAAATTCAGTTGAGGCCTGCCGTTACAGACGTTATCACACACCTGAATCATATTCCTATGTACCACAAGTCAAGATCGTATTTGATCGAGACAATCACACCATAACTGTTTGTGACAATGGTTGTGGAATGTCTGAGAGAGTTGTGTTGAACAATTTGCTATCAGTTGGAAACAGTCGCTCCCGTGATCCGGGATATGTAGTAAAAGACTATTTTCCAATCGCTAGGTTTGGTATCGGATTTTGGTCAGTTTTTACCATCGCATCTTCTGCAGATATAGATACAGCTTCGTTTGAGGACTCTTTAAGTAATGGCATAGCACAAGGTGTAGGTTTCAATGTCGCCCTTCATGAATTGAAAGACTACACTGTGTTTATACCAAAAGAGTTACAAGTTGGAACAAAAGTTGTCCTTCATCTAGTTAGCGATGTTGTAATCGATGACATCTATGAAAAGTTCAGAAGCCAGATGTTGTGTAGTGAAATTCCCATTATCCTTACTTTAGATGCAGAAAATGTAGAAATTCCAAATTTAATTCCCGATGTTACAGAGTCCGATCTTTTCGGATCTAGGCAGCGACTAAAAGACGAATTAGATATTAAATTTTTTGTATATCGTGGTAGTAGCGGAGATATCGACCTAACACTTGGGTTAGGTTACACAGTACGAGATGGTCAAGTGTCGTTTCTAAAAGATGAACACAACTCGGTGTCAACCGTATTACCTCATGGAATTAATCGGTCAAGAACATCTCTATGCGGATTTTGTATTCCCGCTACCCCATCAGGTTTGTGCTTTGATTTAAGTCGTGTCGGCAACTTCTTTGCCAATTGCTGGAATCCTGGTGGATTTGAATTTACAATCGATCGAAACAACTTGCTAAACAATGAAGCTTCAAAAGATTACGCCTCAAAAATACCGAAGATAATTCACGATGGATATCGTGAATTCCTCGTCAATAATAATAGTTATAACCCAAAAACAATATTTAACTTAAATCGGCAAGCAGCAATGCACGGGGGCAATGTTTACGATTCATTTACAGAAGATGAGTTGAATAAGGCGTTAATAAATTTTCCCGATCTTCTTTGCTTTCGTCTATATAAAGTTGAACTCAATAAAAATCTTGATTCTTGTGAAATTGATTATCTCGATTTAAACCAACTAATTAAAAATAAAGGGATAGTGTATTTCATTCAAAATAGCGTCAGTACTACCGGTGTCGGGAAATCACGAGGTATGCATATTGAGTTAGACAGCATCAAGCCTATTGCATTGGAATATGCAAAACAAGTTCTTTCAAAAGATACGCGCTCAGAGTTACACCCTATATATTTGGGGGACGCAAACAGGCAAATGTCGATGCTTTTTGACGCAGATCCAACAAGCACAGCCGTAGTCATCAATGCAGCATTAGTTCCCGGTCAACTATTCCCAATTTGCATCCAAATTGTTTACCTCAGCAATGTAAAATATGATTGTAGCCAACAGAACATTTTGGCGAAGGTAAAAGGACCTTGGTCAGGAACGTTATACATGAGATCTTTTCTTACCCCAGAAAGAAAACCTTATTACTTTCTTGGTCGCAATCGTGTGCTAATTCATCCTTCGTCTCACCTTTGCGCACATATTAAAAAGTTGTTGCAACTTGGTAGGTTAGTAAAGATTGCTGAACTTATTTCTCAACTGCAAGAGGCTGATTATGGCTTTCCACCAAAAGAGATAGAGGAACTCTTGCTTCCAATTTAGAAAGAAGAAAAAGGGGACATCCATGACAAGTATTGTCAAGGGGAAAACGGAGATTTCCCGTTAACCACCAAGTGTGCTCAGTCTTTTTTGCCTGTCTCCAGCAGCTTGCCTAGAAGGTAGCGGAGGTGGAAGTGTAATTGGTCCGAGAACGAAGAATAACGGGGTCGGAGAATAACGGGGTCGCATCTTAATTATTAATTATTGATGAGATGCACGTCATCGAACGCAAAACAGAGGGCTCAATAATTTTCCAACAAAGCCTTTCACCAGGTAAACTGGTGAAGGCTGCGTTAACCACGGAAACGAGACTGGCAGCAAGGAAAATATATGGAACTAACTAGGAATGAAATTATTCAGAAGTTGAAAGACAACCAAGGCTATTTATCATCGGAATATGGATTAAAGCGCATTGGGATTTTTGGCTCTTATGCAAAGGGAACCCAAACTCAGGAGAGTGATATTGATATAGTTGCCGAGTTTGAAAAACCAATCGGCTTGAAATTTGTCGAGTTCTCCGAGACTATTGAAAATTTGTTGGGAAAAAAAATAGATATCTTAACACCCGCAGGAATCAGAGGAATCCGCAACCTAAGTGTTGCTCAAGGTATCAGGGAGACAATTATCTATGTCTAAACGACGTAACGTGGATCTCCTTAACGATATTTTGGAGGCCGCCCAAAGAATATCATTCTACTCCAACGGATTAGATTATGATGATTTTTTGGACGATATTAAAACTCAAGATGCTGTTGTTCGCAATATAGAAATCATCGGTGAAGCAGCAAAGAACTTATCAGAGGATTTTCGAGCGCTACACCCTGAAATTCCATGGAAAAGCCTCGCAGGCATGCGAGACAAATTGATCCACGATTATTTTGGAGTTAATCTTGATATCGTATGGGGCGTTCTCAAGGAAGACCTTGCTGAACTGGTCCGGCAAATCAAACAGCTTGTTGCGAATACTGAACAGAATGAAATTGGTTAACCAGTCGTGGTCAAAAAAAGGTCAGATCTTGAAGTATAATATTTAGAAAAAATGGGGTCATTGTAGTTGTGAAAATAAAATAGCCTAATCTTTCCCTGACCCTTTTTTTCTGTTTATAGGGTTCGTTTTTTTATCTGCTGTGCCGGACATGCTTAACCATCTGTAGAACTGCGTCAGTATGATTTATCGGTATTATTTCTACACCTGGATTATTCCCCGCAAAAACCCTGAAAACCTCGTCTGCAAATGCTTGGCCAATCGTCTCAACATCTTTGAAATCGAATAACACGGTTTTAAAACTATCGACTCTCAACAATAATCTTTTGGCTTGCGACCTCGACACCAATTGCTCGTTTCCATATTTTGCTAGACGGACGGGGACCACGGTTTTAGTGAATCCATAGTCATTCTCTTCGTCTGTAAATTTGTCGAATATCTCCTGTGCCGTTCTGGTAGTGTTGTTACGCATCTTCATTGTGATAAAGGTTCCGCTTATATATTTTTGGTTCTCCAATATCCAATCTTCGTCCCTGTCGTAAATGTGTGAGAGAAAAACCTCACCCGAAAATATGAAAAATTCGTCAAACATTCTTGAACTAAAAAATATTCCTTCGCCACTATGACGAGTTGGATCTGTTGTTAATTTTCCTTTAGTTAATTCAATAACTGCTTGACGTTCGTCTAAAAGGTGCATTGCATCTTTGATCTTTTTGAAGATACCAACACCGTAATCAATGATATTCATCTCGGTAGAATACGCATTTTGCGTGATGCAAATAGACACTGTTTCACTACCGGAATGGTCAATGGCATTATTGAGCATCTCTGAAAATCCATGATTCCAGATATTAAGAGCATTTGGCGGAAGATTTTCCAGTTTGTTTGATATCTCATTCCTCCACACAATATCTTCATGGGGGTTATCGGCTAGCGATAAAGTTTTGCGCCATTCGAAAATCGCAGGCAAAGAATAACGAACACTCTTTGTTTTCCCACCCCCCATAGTCACGACTTTTTGATCGATCAACTTTTTGATATGCCTTGAGACAGCTTGCCGAGAAATAGAAAAATAGTCAGATGTTGCCTTAACTACGTCGCTATTTGCTCTGTAAATATTTTCTACAATAAAGTCTTTTATATCACAACTACGTTGCTCTGTTTTGTTCATGGAGCCCTCCTGACGATTAATTGACAACATTGGATGTTGTTATTGTAAACTTATAATGAATTATTGTCAACACAGAGGCGAGGCATGGGGCAAGGATAGGGCGCAGCGGTATTCTGCAAGCGCTTAAAGCATTCCCCGCCGGCGATAGGCGCTGTAAATCAGCCGGTCGATGACAAAAAAGAAGACAATCGGCAAGGCGAGAAAGACCAGGGTCAAGAGGGAGGCAACGCTCCTGTCGGAAGAATTGAGTATCGGAAAGATATAGCCCGAATAGGACGGCACCGTGCCGCCGCCGATGAGAAAGACCAGGAAGTACTCGGAAAAGGCCACAAGGAAAACGATCGTCGCCCCGGCAAGAAGGGCCGGCAGCAGCAGCGGCAACTCGACCGCCAAAAGAATCCGCATCGGTGAGGCCCCGAGGTTCTTGGCACAAAGGGCAAAATTGTCGCCATAGGCCTGATAACCGGCAGTCAGGGCCCGCAGCATATAGGGGTAACTGATGATGCTTAAAATCAGGATCACCCCGAGCGTGGTGTCGGCAATCCCCAGACGGAGGAAGATAAAGTGCGCCCCCATGGCAAAGGCCATAGGCGGAATGAGGGCCGGGGCAAGAAACAGGCCTTCGAGGAAATTCTTACCGAAAAAATCGGTTCTGGCAAAGAGCTTGGCCGGCATGACCGTCATAGCAAAGGTCAAAACGACGGTGCCGAAAGAATACAGACAAGAAGACAACAGGCTGAGTCCGATATCCTGCCGGTGTTGCGCGAGATAGTGCAGACTGCGCAGATCGAAAACCGCCGGGAGAACCTCGGGAAAGGCCCAGGATGAAGAGAATGCACCGAGCAGCAGGACAATGACCGGCAAAACAAAGAGCAGGAGTAACACTGCAAAGATCGCCACCACTCCCATCATAGTTTCCGCACCCCCCGCGCAAGGCTTGCCGACAGGCGCAGGTATATGCCGATAAAGGACAGGGAAAAAACGAAGAGCAAACTCAGCATGGCCATGGCCACAGGGCGCAGGGCGAGATCCTTCTGGAAGAAATATTCGTAAATACGGATGCTCAACATCCCGGGATAACTGTCACCGAGGACATAGGGCAGGTCAAAGCCGCCAAAGGTGTAGATAAAAAGAATTACAAAAGTTGTATTGATAGCCGGCAGAATAAAGGGCAGGATGAGGGTGTAAAAGATCCGCACCCGCCCGGCACCGAGCATCCTGGCGGTGTCGATCTGCCGCCGGTCGAACCTGACCAGCATGGCATACACCATGACCATGACAAAAGGCGTCTCCTTGTAGATATAGGCGGAGATGAGGTCTATGCCGGCCGAGGTATACAGGAGATCAGGAAAGCCTTCAAAGGAATCGATGAGCCCGAGATGAAATACCACAGAGGCAAGGATCCCCGTCTTCGCCAGGAAGATGACTGCGAGAAAGCCGACGGCAATATGCGGCAGAACCAAGGGAATTTTATAAAAAAGGGTGAAATTTCGGTACTTCTCCGGCATATTCCATACCGCGTAGGCCAGGGCCGTGCCGAGGACGATGGACAGGCTGCTGCTCGCTGCGGCAACATACAGGGAAAAGGCCGCCGACCGTAGGAACCAGGGATCGGCAAACAATTCCCTGTAGGCAAAGAACAGGTCATCATAGCTATAGGAAAACATCAGGAAGCCAAACGACTGCAGCAGGGTGATTGCCAAGCCGCAGCCGAAGACCAGCGACAAGGGCAGGAGCAGCGGCAACAGACGCAGCAGCGGTTCTATCGGCCGCATCCCCTATTTGCCTTGCAGTACCAATTTTTCCCAATCCTTTTCCAGATGTTCGAGATATTCCGATGGTATCTCCGGCACCGCCGCCAGGCCGAGGTCGGCAAGGGTCAGAGTTGCCGCCCCCAGGTCAAGGGCCTGAAACTTCAGGCGATCCTCGCCGCTCAGTTTGCTGATGTCGAGGACGGTAAAATCACCCCAGTTTGCCGGACGATTCTTTGACAACTGGGCCTCCGGCGAAAGGAGGAAGTTGGCGACTACCAAGGCCCCCGCCCGGTTCGGGGCGTTGAAGGGCACGGCGGTAAAGTGGGTGTTATAGATGGAGCCATCGGTCATGACCAAGGTCCGTACCGTATCCTTGTACCGGCCCTGGAGAATCTTGCCCTGGGCACTGGCCTGATGGTAGCTCATGTTCAGCAGGACCTCGCCGCGCTCAAAGAGGGTATCAAGGGCCGCCACATCCTTCGGGTAATTTTTGCCCTGCTGCCAGAGATGCGGTTTGACCTCATTCAGATACTCCCACACCTTTGGTGAAGCATCGGCATACAGCCCTTTATCGAACCCGGCCAGATAGGGCTGATGGCCGCCGCCGACCGCATAGAAAACCTGACGGATAAAGGCCGAGCCGGTAAAATCCGGTGGTTTCGGGTAGGTGAATTTACCCGGATTTTTCTTGATCCATTCCTTTAGTTCGGCAAAGGTCTTCGGAGGATTGGGCACTTTAGCCGAATCGTATTCGAAGACGAACTGAGCCCGACCGTAGGGCACCTCATAGCCCCGCACCGGATAACCGAAATCGAACTCGACGGAGGCCGGATCAACCAAGGAGTAATTGGGCAAAAGTTCCGTCACCGGCCCCTGGAGGAGCCCATTTTCCATGGCATTTTTGAAATTCTCGCCGTTGATCCACAGCAGATCCATGCTGCCCTTACCGCCGCCGGCCTGCTTTTCGGTGAGAAGCTTGTTGACGAAAACCGCCGCATCGGCCGGCACCCGCTTGAGGGTGATGCCGTATTTCTCTTTCACCGATTCGGCCACATAGCTATCAACCCAGGAGTTGATGCTCGTCGAGCCGCCCCACATGAACCACTTGACCTCGCTGCCCTTTGCCTGCTGCATCAGGTCGGCAAAGGCGCCGCTGTCCGCTGCCGAGGCCGTGTTCCCTGCTCCGACAAGCAATACTCCCATAACCGCCAAGTGCATCAGCCATCGCATAATCAGTCCCCTGTTAATAGAATGTACTGTTTGATCCCGACCCTGACCCGATCGTGGATGTTAATATTGCTGCCGGAACTATAGGCGGTGAGGATCAGATCGTCAATTCGAATCCGACAAACGTTATACTGTCCGGCAAAGAGAATATCCTCGACGACAGCAGATCCGCCCTGGTCTTTTTCAAGCACCAGGGCTTCCGCCCGGACACTGATGGACTCATTGCTAACGGGAACCAGATGGAGGATCGAGAGTCGTGAAAAATATCGTCGCGGGATGATGTTGACATGGCCAAGGAAGGCAGCCACCCGGGCAGATGCCGGTTGATTGTAGACAACAGGGGCATCGTCATACTGGCACAACACACCGTCGAGAAGGACACCGATCCGGTCGGACATCATGAAGGCTTCCTGCAGGTCGTGGGTGACGCAGATGGTGGTGATCTTGTATTCTTTCTGGAAGGCGCGGATAAATTCCGCCGTACCGCTCTTCAGATTCCGGTCAAGATTGGCAAAGGGCTCATCGAGGAGGAGAATCGAAGGACCCACCACCATCGCCCGGGCCAATGCCACCCGCTGCTGCTGCCCGGAAGAAAGTTGTCCGGGAAACTGCCGGACCTTGTCGACCAGACCGAAATAGGCAAGCATGGTCATAACCTTGTCCCTCATAACAGCCTTTTCTACCCTGCGGGTTCTGAGACCGAAGGCGACATTGTCGAAGACCGTCATGGTCGGAAAGAGGACGTAATCCTGAAACACCAGGATTGCTGGATTATGCAGGAGATCGGCGCGCGAGCTGATACTGCCGGAATCCGGGGGCTCAAGCCCGGCGATGATTTTCAGCAGGGTGGTTTTGCCCGCCCCGGACGGACCGATGATGGACACCAGTTGCCCTTTGGCCACGGTAAAGGATACGTGATCAAGAACTTGCTGCCCTTGAAAGTCCTTGCAGACCGCATCTATTGTAAGAAACATTGGGCCTCATCAAGGTAAGAGACAATTTTACTGAAGGTGACATCGCAGGTCAAGGCCCGGCTCTTGCCGGTATATTCATGATAGGCCATATAACACCAGCTGAGAGCCCGGAGGAGAATCACCCGCTCCATGAAAGCGGTTTTTTGGGTGAGTTCCGGTAAGGGAATGGGGCAGTCAAGGGCCTGGCGGTACGATGCAAGAAAGGCCTTCTTGTCCTCGGCGCTCAGGCGGCAGTCGGTTTTCCACAGTGTCGTGGTCGGCACGAGAAAGTGGGCGAGGTCCTGGTAACGGCAGGAAACCACCGCCTTTTCCCAATCGATCAGGCAGGACCTTTGCGGGTGTATGAGAAAATTGCCGGAATTCACCTCGGTGTTGACCATACACAGAGGATCACCGCTGAAAAAAGTCGGCGAGGTGCTGGTCAGCTTGACAATCTGATCGTGATACTTGAGGAGCAACTGCCGCACCGGCCGGTACCGGTCGCCATTGTAGCGGCAAATCAAAGCAAGGGATTCGGCGGCAATGGCGGCAACCGGGTCGGCCTGGACAATGAGGCGAGGATCAGGCGACAGGGCGTGGATGCGGGCAAAAATGTCGGCGGCAATGTGCAGATCGCGGATATAGTCGAGGGGCCTGCCGGGAAGGTATTCCATAAGGAGTACCCCCTGGCCAAGACCTCCGGCATCAAGGCTATAATGCAGCGGCCTGGGAGTGACCCCCGAGGGAAATACCGCCTGCAGGGCCGTGAATTCGTATTCCACCTGCCGTGCAAGGCCTAGCTGCGTACCTTGGTTGATGCGGAAAACATAGGCTCCAGTCTTGTCGGAAACCAGATAATTCTCATTGTACTCACCGGCAGCGAGAAAGGAACACTGCATGTCTCCTGCGAGCCAGCCCTTCTCAGCGATATATGCAAGCACCTGTGCTGATTTATCCATTTCCCGTGGTCCGCTTGGATCTGTTCGTCAATGGGTCGAAGGCTATCGATCCTAAATTGCCGTTGATCAGCTCTACATGCCTCCTTTTCTTTAATATTTCAAGTATCTTCTTGAGAGGAGATCACCAGTTGCTCTGCAAAAGACGGTGATCCAAAGCTCAGACCAGACCCATTTTTTCCCAGTATCCGACGATCTCAAGTTTTTCTTTGAGGAATTCGAGGAGGTCGTTTTGGCTTTGTTCTCCGGGAAATTTGGTGCGAAATTCTGAAAGAATGACTTCTTGTTGCTGCGGGGAATAAAGGCTCCATTCGATAAGCAAATCTTGTTCTTGATTAGGTGTCACAGTAAAAATCATTTCCGGTTGAGGTTGATAGTTGTTGGTCGAGGAACTGCCACCAGTCTCCATCCAGTTCACCGCTGCGCAAAATACTGAAAAACTCGGCGGCTATCCTGATCTTGGTTTTTCTGTCACACAGGTTCCAACTGCGAATAATGCAATCCATCTGGTTGTCGGTCATGGCACCCCTCTCTTTTTATGATTGGATACTTACTTCAGTTATCTTACAAATTTCTTACAACCGGGAAAACCACGCGAAGAAATGTGATGCTTATCAGAGAAAAATTACCCACTTCCTCAACCATCATAGGTTCGAAGGCGGCAACATCTACAAAACAAGTCAGCTCCCTGCATTTTTGTAGGATTTGCTACAGCGGCTTCGCGCACAGCTTTGCAGGTTTCCGAGAAGAACAGTCTAACCATTTGATTTAAATTATATATTTCGACATTTCCCGATCTGGCATGCCCCTTGCTGTAAGGTGGATAAGCAACGCTTCCATTCACCTTGACCAAGAGGACCCAGCCGATGAGCACCCAACCCCTCCTAAAAGAACGATCCAACCAGATCCATAGAAAAGGCTCTGCCCCGTTTGAACTGGATTGCAACAAGGACAGTCTGGCCGGCGCGGTCAGCCAGCGTGCCTGTGTTTTCTGCGGTTCACGGGTTGTGCTCTACCCCATTGCCGACGCCCTGCATCTGGTACATGGACCGATCGGCTGCGCCGTCTACACCTGGGACATCCGCGGCGCACTGTCGTCAGGACCGGAGCTGCATCGACTGTCCTTTTCCACCGATCTGCAGGAACTCGATGTCGTTTTCGGCGGGGAAAAAAAGCTTGCCAAAGCACTTGATGAACTCATCGATCGCTATCAGCCAAAGGCGGCGTTTGTCTATTCGACCTGCATCGTCGGCCTCATCGGCGACGATCTGGAGGCGGTCTGCAAAAAGGTATCGGCGGAAAAAGGCATCCCAGTGCTGCCGGTGCAGTCCGACGGTACCAAGGGCAACAAACGGGCCGGCTATGAAGCCGCCTGCGACGCCATGGCTAGATTGGTTGGGACCGGCGATACCTCCGGCATCGGCAAACATTCCATCAATATCCTCGGTGATTTCAACCTGGCCGGGGAGATCTGGCTGATTCGCGAATACTTCCAGCGCATCGGCGTCGAGGTGGTCGCCAATATCACCGGCGACGGGCGGATAGCCGATATACAGCGCTGCCATGGCGCAGCGCTCAACGTCGTACAGTGCTCGGGCTCGACCATGGACCTTGCCAATATGATGAAGAAGCGCTACGGCATTCCTTCGCTGCGGGTTTCCTATTTCGGGGTGGAAGACATGGCCGAGGCACTTTATAGCGTCGCCCGCCACTTCGCTGCGCCGGAGATGCTGGAAAAGGCCCGGCAGGTGGTGAAGTCGGAGCTCTCGACGCTGCTCCCCGAGCTGGCCACCTATAAAAAGGCCCTGACCGGCAAAAAAGCGGCGATCTACGTCGGCGGGGCCTTCAAGGCCTTCTCCCTGGTCAAGGCCTTTCGCCTCATCGGCATGGACGTGGTGATGGTCGGCTCGCAGACCGGCACTAAGGAAGATTATATCGAACTGGAAGAGATTACCGACGAAGGCACCATCATCGTCGATGACTCCAATCCCCTCGAGCTGTCGGCCTTCTTAAAAGAAAAGGACGTCGACCTCTTGGTCGGCGGAGTCAAAGAGCGCCCCATCGCCTACAAAATGGGTGTGGCCTTTTGCGACCACAACCATGAGCGCAAGGAGATGCTCGCCGGTTTTGCCGGAATGCTCAATTTTGCCCGCGAGGTATACGGCTCGGTGATGAGCCCGGTGTGGAAATTTGTCCCACGCAGGACAGAGGAGAAAAAATCATGACAAAAATGCCCAGTTATACCGCAACTACCAATGCCTGCAAGCTCTGCAAGCCCCTCGGCGCCTCCATCGCCTTCCGCGGCATCGAAGGCTGTGTGCCTTTTTTGCACGGCTCACAGGGCTGCGCCACCTATATGCGCCGCTATATCATCAGCCACTTCAACGAGCCGATCGACATCGCCTCGTCATCTTTGGGCGAGAAAAACGCCATCTACGGCGGCGGCCCGAACCTCAAGCTGGGTCTGAATAATGTCACCGCCAAGTATGCTCCTCAGCTGATCGGCGTGGCCACCACCTGTTTGACCGAGACCATTGGTGACGATGTACCCATGCTTTTGGCCGAATATCGGAAGGAATTTGCCACCGCCGACTCGCCGCTCTTGGTGCACGTGTCGACCCCGAGCTATGCGGGGACGCATATGGAGGGCTTCCATGCGGCGGTGCGCGCCGTGGTCGAGCAATTGGCGGTTGCCGTACCCGCCAACGACAGCATCAATCTTCTCTGCGGTTTTATTTCGCCCGCCGACATCCGATATCTAAAAGGCGTTTGCAATGACTTCGGTATTGCCGCCACCATCCTCCCCGACTATTCGGACACCCTCGACGGGCCGGCACTCCATGACTACCCGCTCATTCCGGAAGGCGGCACGCCGCTTAGCGCCATCCGGGCGATGGGCGGGGCGAAAGCGAGCATCGAACTCGGGGCGACCCTGCCGAAGACCACCGCCGGTACGGTCCTGCACGATATCCACAGCGTACCGCTGCATCGCAGGGGACTGCCCATTGGCATCCGCGCCACCGACGCCTTCTTCGCGCTGCTGACCGAACTGAGCGGCCGGGAGATCCCAGAGCAACATGCGGCGGCCCGTGGTCGGCTGGTCGACAGCATGGTAGACGGCCACAAATACGTTTTCGGTAAAAGAGCCGTGGTCTTCGGCGAGGAGGACCTGGTGGTTGGCCTGACCGCCCTGCTCGCTGAGATCGGCGTCAAACCTGTGCTTTGTGCCTCCGGCGGTAAAAGCGGCCTCATGGCTGAGGGCATCGCCGCTGCCATAGAGGGCCTCGACTGCCCAATGCCGTTAGTAAAAGAGGATGTCGATTTTTTTGATATCGAGACCCTGGCAAAGGGCTTGGAGGTTGACCTGGTGGTCGGCCACTCCAAAGGTTATACCTTTGCCCGTCAGGAGAACCTGCCGCTGGTCAGGGTGGGCTTTCCCATCCACGACCGGATCGGCGGCCAACGCATCCTCCATCTCGGCTATAACGGCGCCCAGTCCCTCTTTGATCTCATCACCAATACCTTGATCGAAAGAAAGCAGGACGATTCACCGGTCGGCTACAGCTATATGTGATTTCCGTAACGCATTCACCACAAGGATTCATTATGAAAGATTCAAAACCCCAGGATTTCCGCAATCATCCCTGCTTTCATGCCGATGCCAAGGGCAAATTCGGCCGGGTGCATCTGCCGGTTGCCCCAAAGTGCAATATCAAATGCAATTTCTGCGACCGCAAATACGACTGCGTCAACGAGTCGCGGCCGGGCGTCACCAGCACCCTCCTTACGCCTGCACAGGCCGGGGTGTATATGCACAAGGTCCTGGAAAAAGAGCCGCGGATAACGGTCGCCGGTATTGCCGGTCCCGGTGATCCCTTCGCAGGCGGCCCCGAGACCATCGCCACCCTGCGGACCATCAGGAAAAACCATCCGGATGTCCTGCTCTGCGTGTCATCGAACGGCATGGCCATCGGCCCCTACATAGAGACACTGGCCGAGCTTGCCGTCTCGCATGTGACCATCACCGTTTGTGCCGTCGATCCGGCTATCGGCGAGAAAATCTATGCCTGGGTCGAGGACGGCAAGGTCATCTACCGGGGGAGACAGGCGGCGGAGATGCTGCTCAGTCGTCAATTGGCGGCGATAGGCAAGTTGAAGGCGCACGGCATCACCGTCAAGGTCAACTGTATTGTCATCCCCGGCATCAACGACGGGCATGTCGAAGAGGTGGCCCGGACCATGAAGGATCTGGGGGTCGACCTGCTCAACTGTATGGCAATGTTTCCCAACGCCAACACCTCGTTCGGCACTATCCCCCAGCCGAGCAAGGAGATGATGGAGGAACTCAGGGCCAAAGCCGAAAAATATCTGCCGCAGATGCGCCACTGCACCCGCTGCCGCGCCGACGCAGTTGGCCTCTTGGACCAGGACCGCACCGACGAATTCCGCAGCTGCCTCACCGCCTGCTCAACCTTAAAACCCATGCCGGCGGCGGAACGGCCCTATGTAGCTGTGGCGACGGAGGAGGGCATCCTGGTCAACAAACACCTGGGCGAAGCGCGTACCCTGCAGATCTGGGAACGCTATGGTGACGGCTTTCGCAAGGTCGAGGAGCGACCGACCCCGGCCATCGGCGGCGGCATTAAACGCTGGCACCAGATGGCCAGAATCCTTGGCGACTGCCGGGCGGTACTGGTCAGCGGCGTCGGCCAGACCCCCTTTGACATCCTCAGTAAATCCGGGGTGAAACCGGTCGAGGCGGCGGGCTTTATCGAGGAGGGTTTGGCAATCGTCTACGAGAACCGCAACACCGCCTTCCTGCGTGGCCGCAAAAACCCCTGCTCCGAAGGAAGTTGCAGCGGTTCAGGTGGCGGCTGCGGCTGAAAAAGCTCTCTTGAAAAGTGATGGAATGGCAATGATCTGCTGACAAAAACAGCTATTACCGATACAATGGCGCTGTTTTTATACCGCAAGGGCATAAGTTTCGTACGAGCAGACAAGCTGCTCAACTCAGCTTTATGTTTGACGGCAGAGGCCGCATCCTGGCCGCTGCCGAAGATCCCCATCACCATTCACAGGAGAAAAGACCATGCCGGATTTCGTATATCAGGAACCGTTTCCACTCGCCAAAGACCAGAGCACATACCGTCTCCTGCCCGACTCACAGAAGTATGTAAAGATCGTCGACTTTAACGATCAGAAGATCCTCAAAGTGGCCCCCGAGGCACTGACGACCCTGGCCAACCAGGCCATGCGCGATGTCTCCTTTCTGCTGCGCGCCGCCCATAACCAGCAGGTGGCGGACATTCTCGCCGACCCCGAGGCGTCGATGAACGACAAGGGTGTGGCCATCGCCTTCCTGCGTAACGCCGAGGTTGCCGCCGGCTTTCTGCTGCCGATCTGCCAGGATACCGGCACCGCCTCCATCATCGGCAAAAAGGGCCAGAATGTCTGGACCGGCTGTAATGATGCGGAGATGTTATCGAAGGGGGTGTACCGAACCTACACCGAAGAAAACCTGCGCTACTCCCAGACCGTGGCCCTCGATATGTACACGGAAAAAAACACCGGCACCAACCTGCCGGCACAGATCGACCTGTTTGCCACCGAGGGCGACACCTACAGCTTCCTCTTCGTCGCCAAGGGCGGTGGCAGTGCCAACAAAACCATGCTTTACCAGGAGACCAAGGCCCTGCTCAACCCGGACCGTCTGGAAAGTTTTCTCGTCGAAAAGATGAAATACCTGGGCACCGCCGCCTGCCCGCCCTACCATATCGCCTTTGTCATCGGCGGCACCTCGGCGGAGACCTGCCTGAAAACCGTCAAACTCGCCTCCACCAAATACTATGACAACCTGCCCACCGAGGGCAATATGCATGGCCAGGCCTTCCGCGATGTCGCACTTGAGAAAAAACTCTTGGAAAAAGCGCGTGGTCTTGGCATCGGAGCCCAGTTCGGCGGCGTCTATTTCGCCCACGACATCCGGGTGGTACGCCTGCCCCGGCACGGTGCCTCCTGCCCGGTAGGCATGGGCGTGTCCTGCTCGGCTGACCGCAACATCAAGGCAAAAATCAACAAGGAAGGTCTGTGGTTGGAGGAACTCGACGCCAACCCCGGCCGTCTCATCCCCGAGGCCTATCGCCGCAAGCACGAACATGGGGTGAAAATCAATCTTGACCTGCCCATGGAAAGCATTCTCGCCGAACTGCGCAAGCACCCGGTATCAACACCGTTGCTGCTGTCCGGCACCATCGTGGTCGGCCGGGATATCGCCCACAGCAAATTCAAGGAACTGCTCGACGCCGGCCATGAGCTGCCCGAATACCTGAAAAAGCACCCCATCTATTATGCCGGTCCCGCCAAGACACCCAAAGGTAAACCCTCCGGCTCCTTCGGCCCGACTACCGCCGGGCGGATGGACAGTTATGTCGATCTGCTGCAAAGCAAGGGCGGCTCGCTGATCATGATCGCCAAGGGCAACCGCAGCCAGCAGGTCACCGATGCCTGCAAAAAACATGGCGGCTTTTATCTTGGCTCGATCGGCGGCCCGGCGGCACTCCTGGCCGAGGAAAACATCAACAAGGTCGAATGTATCGATTACCCCGAACTGGGCATGGAGGCGGTTTGGAAAATCGAGGTGGTCGACTTCCCCGCCTTTATTCTGGTTGATGACAAGGGTAACGATTTCTTTAAGCAACTGGGCTGTTAACAGCAGTTGTTCCGGTCGATCCTGGCGGATCGGCCGGAACAATTGATTGAGCCGGAGGCGCACTCCACATATTTTACTTAATCAAGGAAATATCCGTATATTCGGATACATACCCTCCATGTGACCAAACTGGAAGGGTTGAATGGTATTTAGGGACAGCCGTTGGTTTTTCTGGGCGTGCCCCGCTTTCTGGCCATTATCAAAGAAGGCGCCATTGACATCAAGAATATGAAAGATGCGATCCTTGAAAGCCTTGAACAGGAGCATGCCATCTCCTTCAAAATGCATCCCCCCCTGGGAGAATGCTCCCCGCAGAGTGCCGAGTTTTTCTAGAGAAATACTGTTTTCAGCGAGCTCGGCAGCATTGCGGATCAGGCCCCAGACAAAGTGTTCGGCAGGAACCTCCAGCGGCTCTTCGATATCAATTATGGTATGCGGCATGATTATGCAGCCTTTGCCGACCTTCAGCCTCGCATGTTTTTTGCCAAACAGAAAGCTATTGAAGCCGACAAAGGAACCGCTTCCCATATCCGCCTCGACAATCTTTGCGCCGTGGGCGGTTACGTTGTACCCCGCGAGAGACGAATTGATGATGAAACAGTTTTCCTGGGCATTCGAGCCCTTACCGAGGCTGGAATTTTCAAGATATGCCCGCTGCGAAACAAGAACATTGCCCTCTATCCGCATATTCGGCAGAACCACAGCATACCGGTCAAGGGAGGAAGTTTTGGGAACCGACTCTATTGCCTCAATATTGGCGTAATCGAAGACCCTTTGGAACTCGACCTTGCGCTGTTCGATAAAATCGACAAGAATTCCCCACGGCACCTTTTCGGGCGAAAGGGAAACATATTCGGCCAAGGCGTCAGTCGGAAATTTATAAAAAAAGTTGAAATTACCTGGACTGTTGACCCAGATAGTGCCGGGACCGATATCCATGTGAGAAATCTCTCCGGCCTGGATATAGGAATAGGTGCCGATCACACAATCCCGCATAGTGGTCAGATCGACGGTGGCAAAGGGACCAAGAAAGGAGCCGTCGCACGGCGAGCCATGGATATTCGAATAATCCATGGCCAGGGTGTCCTTAATGTAGAATTTCTCAGGCGTCTCCGGATCGTGGGAATAGTTGTGGACCAGAGTCTTGACCAGGGCACTGTCCTCGATATCAATGAGTTCGTCCTTGTTCATGGTCAAGGAAAACCTGTCGAAACGGATGGTTTGATCCTTGCGTTTCAATTCATCGCCACGAATATCGCTTTTATAGAGCAGAGAATTCCTGACCCGGCACTTGCCGAGAAAATAGCTGCCGGCCAAGGCCGAGTGCTCGAAGTGCAAGTCGAGGGGGTGGTCGGGAGTAATTCCATAAAAGGCATAAAACTTACTCATTTGATCCGACGGGAAGAGTGTCACGGCGAAGGGACTGACGTCAAAATGAAGTTCGCGAAGGTTAATATTGACCCGCTGAACTATCCTGTTAAAGAGTGTCTCCAGTTCTTTCATATCGCTCTTGAAGGGTTTAATTATTTATGCTGCGGCGGCCATCATCCCGTGAAAAAGCGCGGCAAAAACATCGGAGATCCGCAGAATACCAATTATCCGCTGGTCCCGGGTGACCAGCAGCGACATGTGGCCGCCGGCCACCAGTCTGTGAATTGCCGTATCCAGACTGCATTCTTCGGAGACAAATTCTCCGGGCGTGGGGGTCTGCATGAAATCTTCGACCTTTTTTCCCGCCGCCTCCAGCAGGGTCTCCTTCTTGATGATTTTTCCGCGTGATCGATACTTGTCCCTGAGTTCTGCCAGGTAGTTTTCACTGAACCGAAAACGGCGAATTTCATCAAGCTCTGCGGTAACTTCAACTTCCGGCTGAATGGCTTTAAGGGCTCGAAGCTGGCTGATTTTCCCAACGACACTCCCCGCAGTATCGAGAACCAGTATAGCACGGTGATGGTACTTGCTGACGGTGTAGGCATCCTGGGCCCTTTCCAACACCTGCAAAGCATCAAGGAGAGTTGTGCCAATCGTCACCGTGGCATATTCAGAAATGGGTACCATCAAATCCTTCACAAGATACTTTTCCATTACATCTCCCAAGCAAGAAAAAACCAGCAAATGAGGTTCATGCGACACCCCCCAAAAAAAGGGGGAGGAGTATCCAACAAACGCCAAGAACCTCAAATGATTTCAAAATAGGGCCCCATTCGAAATACCCATCGAAGGAGCGAATTACGCAGGCTTCGACATATTCCTTTTTATTTCAGCCTGTTCAATTTTTTCCTGATGCAAACGTTTCTTTTCGTAGGCATCTGCCAGTTTCTCGACAAGCGGCTCAAGGTCGATGGGTTTCATCAGATAATCAAAGGCACCCAGCTTCATGCCCTCAATCCCCGAGTCGACCGAGGCGTGCCCGGTCAACAGCACGACCTCGACCAAAGGTTTCATGGTACGAATCCGCCGCAAGGTTTCAATACCGTCCAAGCCCGGCATTTTCACATCGAGCAGCACGACATCGGTGTAACTGTGTTCGAGGATTTCCAGAGCCTTTTCTCCGCTCTCGGCGCTTTTCACCTTCATTCCGCGCTTTTCCAGTCTCTTCACGGTAATATCACGAAATTCCTGCTCATCGTCAACTATCAGTACATTAAATTCTCTCATAACATTTCTCCTTTTTGGCTTAGTATGAATTTCCTCTTGCGAAAGCACCCAGGGTTGCCGATTAATGCCCCGAGCCGAGGTTAACAATCGGCAGAACGATGGTAAAGACCGCACCTCCGCTGTCCCTGTTGGCGACACTTATTGTCCCGCCGAGTTTCTTGACAATGTCATAACTGATATAGAGCCCAAGCCCGGTTCCTTTGCCCGGATCCTTGGTGGTAAAAAATGGATCGAAGATTCGTTTCAGATTTTCCGGCCTAATGCCGTGACCGCTGTCGGCGAATTCGGCAACCAGGTTTTTATTGTCATCTACGAAGGTGCGAATCTGCAGGATCCCGTCCTTACCTATTTCATCAATGGCATTATTGATGAGGTTGAGGAACACCTGCTGCAGCTGCGGGCCGTCGGTCGTGGTGCCGGGAAGATTTTCGGCGTATTTCCTGACGATTACGATATTATTGTAGCCAACCTCTCTTTCGACAAAGGAGATGGCCTCTTCAATTAAATCATTGAGTTGAACATTTTCTTTCTCCGCCGAGAGCTTACGTGAAAACCCGAGAAGCCGGTGGGTAATGGACCCGGCCCGACGCACATGCTGCTTAATCTTTTCCACGGATTTTTGGTATTCGTCAAGATTCTTGACCTTGCCCGGTTCCTCTTCCGGCAGCAATTCGCCGATCCAACCAACCTGACTGGTGATCATCTGCAACGGATTATTAATCTCATGGGCAATACCGGCGGCGAGCCGACCGATCGTCGCCATCTTCTCCATCTGCACCATCTGGTGGCCAAGTTCGGCCCGATTGCGGTCCTCACCCTCAATGCGTCGCAAAAAGTAGCTGATCAGGATACCGGCAATGACAAGAAAAACTGCGCTGGTCGAGATGATGACGGTAAAGATGTTTTTGCTGACGGTGTAAAATGGTCCGAGTGAATCATCGATCAAGGCCTTGACAATGAGGCACCATTGACCGTCTTTCACCCATCGGGTGGCAACCATGGTTTCATTTTTCTTACTAATCGATATTCCTTCAAAATGCACGGACGCGGAATTGTCCTCACCGCTGATCACCCCGCTTTCTTCTCTCTTGAATATTTTTGTTCCTTCATGGTGCTCAAGGAAAAGCCTGTCCTCGCCGTTCAACTCAGTCTGCCCCGACCGACTCGGGGTCTGGAGCACACCGTCCGTATTGACGATAAAGGAATCACCATTCGGACCCATCTGCGAGCCGAGAAGGAGCTTGTTGAACTGGTCGGAATTGATCGTCGCCCGCAGCACGTATGTCTTCAGCGGATCGGCAACTGCCACCACGAAGTGCGGAACATTGCGGAAACCGAGAAAAACATCGCTGACATGGCTGCCACCGATAAGGACATCCTGAAACCATTGGGTGTTATAGTAGTTTTTGTCTTCGAGACTCTTGGCGTAAGGACCGACATAGGCCAGCTGTTTGCCGGAAGAGTCGATGACATGCAGATCGACAATGCTCCCGGTTTTATTGACGGCAATGAACAGGGTATTAAGGTTTTCCTGGACACCGAGAAAGGAAACAGGGTACATGCCGACCATCATGGTTAAAAGATCCTCTTTTTCTTTGAGAAAGAGAGCTATAACGTCCTTTTTATGCTCGATCAATCTCCCGACGGATACTTCGATTTTATCGATCGCTGCTTCCCGCAGGCTCGTGGTAGTAACCAAAATCAAAATGGTCACTGGGACGATGGTCAAAAAACAAAAAACACCCATCAATCGCAGCCAGACTCTCTTGTAGTGATTGTGTTCCATAGTGGTTTCCTACTTATGAGTGCATTGCTTCCTTCTTTTCCTTTCACAAACTCAAATCCCCGCGAGTCAGCGAAAGCAGTTCGCCAGGTTGAAGATCGCCGGCAACAGCCTTTTTCAAGACCGATTGGTGGTCGCCGACGACAAAATCAATAACCCGGATCTTTTTCCAAGTGAGAAACTGATAATGCCGATCCTCGATGCCGCCACAAACCACCATGGCTATATTTTCCTCCATTATCATGTTACAGAGGTCTTCCGGCGATGATCGATCCATAATGATGGTTCGAGGTTTGCCTAGCAAGTCACCGTTTTCCACTGTGGCGATAACCGCTTCGGCGGTAAGATCGAAGCGCTGGGCGACAAAATCTCCCTGGGCAGTGATAAGTATCTTCAGTCTGTCTTTCACCGGAGTTTTCATTGTCTCATACCAGACCGTGTTGATGGATCTTGCGCCACAGGGTGGTTCGCCCCCAGCCGAGCAGCTCTGCCGCCTTCTGTCGGTTGCCTTTGCCGTCGGTGAGGGCTTGAAGGATCATCTCCCTCTCGATCGCCGGCCAGTTGCCACCGCCGGGTCGTCGTCCAGTCGATTCTATTGCAGGCACAATCACCCTTTCAGGCTGAACCGTCGCGTCCATCTTCACTGGTAAACCCGGGTCACCGGGGCCAGGCAAACGGTCAAACAGGTACCGCGGCAGATCTTCCTTGCCGATATCCTGTTTGCGACAGACGTTGGCGCAATATTCGACGATGTTGCGTAATTCACGGATATTGCCGGGATAGGGGTATTCGAGAAGGTGGATGAGGGCCGACTCGGAAAAGGTCTGGACCTCCTTGCCCAGCCGGGTCGCATACTCCTGTAAGAAAAAATCGAGGAGAAAACGGATATCCCCTTCCCGCTCGCGCAGCGGCGGCAGATGGATATGCAGGACATTGAGGCGGTAGAACAGATCCTCACGAAAGGCGCCACGCTCCACCTGGTCGCGAAGGGAACGGTGGGTGGCGGCGATGACCCGGACTTCGACCTTTTCCTTGCGCTCGCCGCCGACCGGATAAAAGGACCGGTCATCGAGTACCGACAGCAGTTTGACCTGCAATGACAGGGGCATGTCACCGATCTCGGTGAGAAAGATGGTGCCCTTGTCGGCCATCTTGAACATCCCGGCTTTGTCGCGGACCGCCCCGGTAAAGGCCCCCTTGACATGACCGAACAACTCCGATTCGAGAAGTTCCGCCGGCAGTGCACCGCAGTTTATTTTGACGAACTGGTATTTACCCCGAGACGAATTGCGGTGAATGGTCTCGGCGATCTTGTCCTTGCCGGTGCCGGTTTCACCGGTTATGAGGATTGAGGCATCGGTATGCGACATCAGCGGCAGGATATCAAAAACCGCCTGCATTTTTGGGCTGTGGCCGATAATATCGGCAGGCCGATCGCCGAACAGGGTGGCCTGGGCGGTTTTCTGTTGCGCCGAGAGGTCCTCAAGGACCACCAGTAAGCCCTTCGATCGGCCACCGCGTTTGGTGTGCAACAGGGACACGGTAAAACGCACAGGCACTTTTTTGCGGCTGCGGTTGATGATATCCCCATCAATGGTCGCCGGCTCACCAATTTCCGCTACCTTTTGGAAAACCTGCCCCCGATTGTTGCCCATGTTGCTGCGGATAATGAAATCGGCATAGATCCCGACCGCAACCTCACGGCCATAACCGGTCATGGCCTCAAACAAGTGATTGACAGCGACGATCTTAAAACCCTCATCAAGGCAGGCGGTGGCATGGGGAAAACCGTCCAGCAGGTCATCAAGGGCGATTATCCCTGGCACGGCAAAGGTTTTTCTCATCATCGGCGTAGGCGTTCCATCAAGATGGCATAAACAGCGTAATCATGCAGCGCAGTTCAGGTAAAGAAACAGTCTCATCAAAGCAGAGATACGGCCAAGGTGCAAGCATAAAGACAAGAGCAGGAACTGGGTGGAGGACGGTGAACATGCCGCAACCTATACGCTTTTCTGTTTTTTATAAGCCTCAGTGATCTTTTCCATAAGTTGGGCCAAATCGACAGGTTTGATGATGTAGTCAAATGCGCCCAGTTCCATGCCGGTGAGCCCGGCGTCAAACGAGCCATGGCCGGTGAGGAGGATCACCTCGATAGTTGGATCGGTCGCCTTGACCTGAGAGAGCACTTCAAGACCGGTGATATCGGGCATATGAAGATCGAGGATGATGACGTCCGGCTGAAAGCGAACAACGGCAGACAGAGCGTCTTCACCGGAAAAGACGCTTTCCGCCTCGATCCTTCGTAAACGCAGACGCTCGGCCAGAGTAGAGGCAAATTCAACCTCGTTGTCGACGACCAGCACCTTCATCTTTCGTGTCTTGCCCAACGTCATCCCCTCGGAAACAGGAAGAAAATAAAAATCAACAATTGATCAGATTGCAGCGGTATTCCAGCCTAATTGGCGGAATACCGCTGAATTTCCTGCAAAAAATCACTTTGCCAAAAGGATCGGCAGGCCCATGAGCGGCCAGATAACCGATACCATCAGCCACATTACAAGCATCAGGACAACACTGGTAATGATGCCGTAGCGGAAGAATTCGCCGGCGGTAAACTGCTTGGAGCCATAGGCAATGGCGTTTGGTGCAGCGCCGATGAGCAGGAAGAACGGCATACCGGCAGTCGCCAAAGAGGCAAAGAAAATAACGTGACCGGCCACGCCGAGATAGGGAGCGATAACCAGGGCCACCGGCAGGGAAATGGCTATGGCCGCAACGTTCATGATAAAGTTGGTCATGATCATGACGAAGAAAGCGATACTGAGGATAAACAGAACTGCCGGGGCCTCTTTAAAGAGGGCCAGCCAGTTGACCGCCAACCACTCGGCCGCATGGGTCTGCCAAAGACAAAAACCGATGGACATCGCCCCGCCGAAGAGGAGGATGATGTTCCAGGGAATATCCTCCAGGTCCTCAACCGTCAGGATATTGAGAACAAAGAACAGCAGGGTTGAAGTCAGAAGAATGGCAGTTTTGTCGATGTTCTGCAGAGCCGGAACCCAATTTTTCGCAGCAATGATAACAATGACCCCGAGAACGATCATAAGCGTCATCTTCTCGTTTTTGCTCCAGGCACCAAGTTCGATGTACATCTTTTTAGCTCGTTCTTTAAGTCCTGGAATGACAGCTCTTTCCGGTTTACAGAAAAACATCATCAGGCACCAGATCAGACCGACCATGAGCCAGCCAAGCGGAAAGAGGTAATAGGTGAGTTCGAAGAAGCTGATCTCCACACCGGACATCTCCTTCATAAAGGCGATGGCCACAGCGGCCCGGGCGGAACCGAGCAGGGTGATGATACTGCCGGCACCGGCAACGTAGGCCATACCGATAAAAAGACCCTTGCCGAACTTGGTCGGCCGGTCATCATCGGAATAAAGGGCATTGATAGCCATGAGCAGGGGGAACATGGTGGCGGCTACAGCCGTATGGGCCATCATATGGGTCAGCGCCACGGTCATAACAAAGCAGCCGAGATAGATCATGCTGGTCCGCTCACCGACGATCGACAGCATCTTATAGGCCATCCGCTTAGTCAATCCGCTCTTGGTAAAGACCAAACCGATAACGATGGAGCCGAATATAAAAAGGACCGACGGATCCATGAAGTCCTTAAAGGCGACTTCCGGCTTTCGTATGAGAAACATCGCCTGGATAACGCCGATGGCGATGCCGGTAACACCAATCGGCAGGACCTCGAAAATCCACCAGGTGGCGGCCAGGGCAAAAAGTGCCAAAGCGCCCTTTCCTTCAACGCTTAAGCTAAAGTGTTTGCCCATCGGGTCGATGGCATCCGGCCAGGCCGGGGCGTAATAAATTACACAAAACAGAACGACTCCAAGAATGAGGAAAAACACCCTTTTCCAGTCAAACGGGGTTTTGACCTCCGCGGCTTCGACATATGTTGATGACATATTATTTCATCCTCTCTTTACAATTCATAGCTATGAGTTTATCGCCAAAGGCTGCGAAGACCTTGGCCGACCAGCTTTATTACCAGCCCTTCGACTTCAGGATCTTTTCGATATCCTTGACACTCTTTTTTTCCAAGATCGACATGCGCTTGTCTTTGGCTTCGCTGATCTTGTCGAGGAGTTCGGTAATATTCACCGGTTTCTCCATAAAGTCTTCAGCACCGAGTTTCATCGCCTCAATGCTGGTTTTGATCGAACCCTGGCCGCTGAGGATGATGATTTCCGCTTCCGGCTGTTTGGCCTTGATCCGCTTCAGGGTTTCTAGACCGTCCATGCCCGGCATAGCCAGATCAAGAATGATGAGATCGAATCCTTCCCCTTCAACCTTGGTCAGGGCCAGTTCGCCACTATTGGCGGTGCTCACTTTCAAGCCCCTGGTCTCCAACCGTTCGGCCAGCGTTGACAGGAAATCCTCCTCGTCGTCAACCAACAGCACCTTGGCTTTCAATTTTTCTGTCATGGTATCTATCCTTTATTGTAGTTAAACATTTTCGGGAGGTGCCTTGCAGGCAGCGCACCTCCCTATAAGTACTTTATTGCTTTTTCGGGACAGCTTGTTCGACTGCCGCAGGGGCTTTGCCGTTTTGGGTGGCGATGGCTATCTTTTTGGCCTTGCAGTTCTCAACCGGACAATTGATCGCCGGCTCTTTATGCAACCTGTTGTCACTCGGATGCCAGCCCCAGACAAAGAAAAGGACGAAGAAACCGACAATATAGGCAAGGGTCACATGCCAGCCCTTACGTACCCAGAGCACGACATTGCGGGCCTCGGGAAATTTATTGGTGATGGCCACACCGGCGGAAGATCCGAACCAGATCATCGAACCGCCAAAGCCGACGGAATACGCCAACATACCCCAATCGTAATGGCCCTGGACGAGGCAGAGTTTGGTCAACGGAATGTTATCAAAGACGGCGGAAACAAAGCCGAGGACAAAGGCGGTCATCCACGAGGCATCCGGCAGGGTCTCAACCGGCATGAGCGAAGCACACATAACAAGACTGAGGAGAAAGATGGTACCCATGATCGAGGCCGGCACCTCTTTCCAGGGAATCGGCCGAAGCAGGGCACCGAGAAGAATAGCAATCCAGACGCCTAAGGCGGGCATATCGACGGTATAGTTGGTTATGATTGCCCCGGCAAGAATCATCGCTACGATGACGATCTTCATCCAGTCGATCTTCACCATGCTGGTGTCGGCAACGATTATCGGCTGAAGTTTGTACTGCTGATGACCTGCGAAAAAGGCAATGATGGCAAGAGCCACGCCAGCAGCAATGAAGGCATGGAAAACCTGAAGGGGGCTGACACCGTCGATCCACATCATTGTTGTAGTCGTATCACCGACAACCGAACCGGAACCGCCGGCATTGGAAGCAGCGACAATTCCGGCAACATAGCCGATATGGACCTTGCCCTTGAAGACTACCAGGGCGATGGTGCCACCGATCATGGCGGCGGCGATATTATCGAGAAAGGAGGAAATGATGGCAACAAAAACCAGGAGGACTGCCGGTCCCATCCAGCCGGTGGGGAGATACTTCGGCAGGATCTCGGGAAAACCGCATTCCTCAAAGATCTTGGCGAGAATACCGAAGCCAAGCAGCAGACCGAGCAGGTTCAAGACAACCGGCCATTCACCCTGGCGTGCATGCTTGTCGAGAATTTGATCGATCATCGGGGTCTGACCGATGAGATGCTCAACCAGATGGAAACCGTCATCGAAGAAGATTTTAAAGAGGGTGATGACCGCAAGACCGGTGACCGCGACATAAAAAGTCTTGTCATGGAAAAGAGCAACCCCCAGGAGCACCAGGGCAAAAAGGATGAACTCAACGCGAATACCGAAAAGAGTCGGTACGTTGGGATCGATTGTGCCGCCATGCACCCCCGCCGCAAAGGCCATGGCCGGGGCAATGACCAGCAGTAACAGAAAGGCCATGCCCCCCCAGGCCATACTGCTTTTTGAAATACTCAATAAGCTTTTCATATTCCTCCTTTTAAATTTTCGAACAGCAATTATTACAAAATATCTCGACATTCCAATTCGTTGAATAGTAAATGCGGCAACCATCTCCGCCTTTTAGGGGCCGTTAAGAAATAACTCGTATCATTTCATCCATTTCTTTACGGCCCCTTATGCCGTTCACAGCACAGAAACGGATTACTTGTTTTTGAACAATGGCTTACCCGCTGTTATTTACCATGAAACCACGCTTTAACAAAAAGCAAACTCCATGCCATTATGAATGGCTAATCAGAAACATTTCATATAATTTTGATTTTACAGGGTATTACAGAAATAAATCAATTTTCGGCGGGAATTATTGCGGAACAAATCACAATATAATGTTTCATATTGTTTCTGTTTGTTTTTGACACTTCAGAGAAACCAACAACTGGTCCTGTCACCGGAATATCAATACAGGACCACAAGAACACACAGCATACATAGACTACATGCTTGTTATTGTGAATTATTGTTGCTTTGAATATTTCGTCTTGCGGCTTATTTTAAGACAATCACCGGATCAATTCAACACCTTACTGCAAGAAACCGCTGCTCCAAGCCAGTGCCCATGTGAAACATCGTGAAACATATCAGAACAAAACTGAAACTGCCGCTTTTATAATCCCGTGACAGAACGGTAAATCTGCCGCTCTGCCACGGCGATTATCACCAGCCCTTGGTGGCCACGATTTTCTTGATCATCGCTTCATTTTTCTTTTCAACGATCAACATCTTTTTCGCTTGAGCAGCATGAATTTTGTCTGTCAGTGCGCTGATGTCGGCAGGTTTTTCAAACAAATCAAGGGCCCCGAGCTTCATTGCCTCGATACCCTGTTTGATGGTGGCGTGACCGGTAAGGAGAATAACCTCCAAATCCGGATTTTCTCTCTTCAAGATTTTCAGTGCTTCAATACCATCCATCTCCGGCATCATCAGATCGAGAATGACGGCATCATAGCCACCCGACGCGGCTTTCGCCAGACCTTCTTTCGCTGACGAGGCGGTCGACACCTGCATGTTTCTGGCTTTCATCCGTTCGGACATAAGGGCCAAGAAATCCTCTTCATCGTCGATCAGTAAGATTTTTTCAGTCATGGGAGCCTCCTTGACAAAAAGTAATGAGGTGGTTCTATCCAACAGAATCTCTCCTGCCATGGTCACGGCAGATGGATAAGCAGTTCCTTGGTGTGGCAATCCGCTGTAAGTGTAGCCCCGAGGGCGGTCAGGAGATCTTCATGCCCGACCGGCATGCGGTCGACAAAGTCCATATCGAGGCTGTTTATCCCGCCAATCCTCAGAGTAAGCCCGGCATCATCTTTGGCAGGGCTCAGCAGCAGCGTGCCACCGGCCTCGGTCGCTCCGAAGGCGAACTCCAGGCAGAGCCAGATGAGGTTCTGCAGGAGAAACGGGTTGCCGGAGAAGGCCACCGGACTTACCGGTTGCTTGACTTCGATGGTGAGTTTGCGCATGGCCGCCAACCGGCCGGCGAGAATGGCAACCAGGCCGGCCAATTCATGGAGATCAACCTGGGCGTTAAATTGGTCGACGCTGTGGGCGAAGCGACTCATATTTTTCATAATCCCGTCGGCGCGGTTGATCTGCTTGGTGAATTGCAGGCAGGCGCGGTTCAGGCGTTCCGGATCGATCGCCGAGCCCCGCTGGGCGGCGTAGGACAGGTCTTCGAGGAGTCCGGCATTTTCATTAATAATTGCCAGGACATTCTTTAATTCATGGGCGATCGAGGCTGAGACCTTGCCGAAAAAGCGTAATCCGGCTCCGCCGATAACATCGTATTGGGCATGCATGCCGTCCCTCCTCATGGTTTCACCGCCGCATGCATCTGGGCGATGAGAATGTCGATATTGACCGGTTTGACGAGATAACAGGACGATTCGGAAGAGCCGGCGACATAGTCCGCTTCAGAGCCGTGGCCGGTGAGAAAAATGAACTTCAAGTCTTTTTGTATCTTTTCCAGCAATCCCTTCAACTCCAGGCCACTGGTGCCGGGCATCTTCATGTCGAGGACCGCCAGATCGTAAACATTTTTTTCGGCGAGCGCCAAGGCGTCAATGGCACGGATGGCGTAATCGATCTTGAAGCCTCGAAAAGAGAGACGTTCAGCCAGGGTGGTAACAAATTCCGTTTCGTCGTCTACCAGTAATACACGCATTGATTTATTCTCCGCTGATTATATACAACTCCGCTTAGCGGGTTGAGGAGGATGAAGGGGGAGGGTGATGGTAAATGTGGTGCCCGCCCCCAGCAGGCTGGCAACTTGAATTTTGCCGCCAAGTTCCTGAATCAACCCGTAGGTGATCGACAGCCCGAGTCCGGTGCCGCCGGTCTTGGTCTTGGTGGAATAGAAGGGTTCGAAAATTTTTCCGAGATCGGCATCCGACATACCGCAGCCGTTGTCGGTGATGGTAGCGACAACATCACCTTCGCCTTCACGCCATACCCTGACATCCAGGCGACCGTCATTGCTCATGGCCGAGAAGGCGTTATTGATGATATTGAGAAAGATCTGCTGCAGTTTGCCGCGATCGCTTTGGAATTCGGGGATATTGTCGGCAAGATTGATTTTAACCGTGATATTGCGGTACTCCGCTTCTTTTTTCAGGAAATCGAGAACTTCGGTAATGATATTGCCGAGCTGGACTTTTTCGATGGCGCTATCCATGTGACGGGCGAAGCCGAGCAGTCGTTTGGTGATTTTGCCGCAGCGTTCAACAGAAGCCAAGACTGAGTCAATCAGTTCCACCACCCTGGGGTTCACCGAGCCGGTGTTGGAATAGACCAAGATATCCTTGGCCAGTCCGGCTTTTTCATTGATGATTGCCAATGGATTGTTGATTTCATGGGCGACACCGGCGGCAAGTCTGCCGATCGATGCCAGCTTGTTGGAATATTCAACCTGATGCAGGGAGCTCAGGCGGCGCTGGTCGAGAAGATACATGCTATTGACCATATAGGTCGCAAAGCCGAGGATGGCCAGAAGAATGATGGTGATGCTGATGGCGAGAAAGATGATGAGTTTGAAACGGGTTTCCCGCCACGACTTCATCAGTTCATCCTTCTCCTTGACAATGATGAGAATATAAGGGGAATCGGGGATATATGCCGAACAAATGACAATATCCTCGCCGGCCATGTTTTTTTCTTCACGGATTTCCGTATGGGTTGAGTACTGAGGTACACTGTAGGGAATTTTCTCGAACACCGGGTTGTGGTAGAGAGTCGGGGTTTGAATAGTCCCTTCACGGTTGATGAGAAAGGCTTCGCCTCGGCCGCTCAGTTCAAAATCACGCAGCAGTTCGTTGAAACGCGTGGTGTCGAGGGCGGCCCGCAGCACATAAAACGAGCCGTCCGGCAGAGCATGTCGCGCCGCTATGATAAGATGCGGCACATTGCGAAAGCCGAGAAACACCTCGCTGATATAAAAACCCTTTTTCAGGATTTCCTTGAACCAATCCTGGCCGCTGTAATCCTTGCCTTCCAGAGAATATGGACCCACATAGCTGATCTGTAAACCTTTTTCATCGATCACCCCAAGGTCGACAAAGCCATTGAAGCTGTCGCGCAGATGGGTGAGAATGGTGCCCAGCTTTTCCGGCTGGGACAGTGCCTCTATGGGATTTTCCCTGACGACAAAGGACAGGGCGGATAAACGTTCGCTCAGAAAAAAGGAGATCGACCGCTTGGCGTTTGAACCAATACGCAGGGTGCGCAGCAGGTTTTCCGATTCGATTGATTTCTGGGTAAAGTTGTAATCGATACTGGTAATGAAGATGAGGGGCAGAAGAGTTGCCAGCGCCGTCAGCAAAACGGATATTTTCCAAATGCGCCGAAAATTGAACATCTGTCGGAACGGACCGGTGGAGAGTTCGCTTTTTTGCCAAAATTCCGGCTTGAATTTGTTCAAGATGGACATACGAGCCTCTAGTGCGCCTCTGTTGCGGGACGAAGGCGAGCCTTCGTCCCACGCCGGCATTAAACCCGGTTTTTCTTGCTCTGAACCTTCTCGTTGGCCTTCATCAGGGTCTGGCTGAGCAGCTGGATATCCACCGGTTTCTGAAGGAAGGCGAAGGCGCCCAGTTCCATGCACAGATCCTTGTCTTTTTCGGTGCCGTGCCCGGTGAGCACAATGACCTCGATATCCGGGTTGGTAGTCTTTACCTGACGCAGCACCTCGATGCCGTCGATGCCCGGCATGCGCAGATCGAGGATCATGACTTCCGGTTCCTCGTCGGCGATCATGGTCAGGGCCGATTCGCCGTCATAGGCGACGGCCGAACCCATGTCGCGCATGATCAGACGCTCGGACAGGGTCTGGACGAAGTCCCGTTCATCATCGACAAGCAATACTTTCGACGGCATCTCGAAATCATAACGACGGTAAATGTCCGGTTGATGAAAACCCTCACCGATGCGGGTGACTATTGACTCGACGCCGGGCACCTTCTCAACGATCGACTTCAGATCTTCCTCAAGCCGGGAAAGCATCAGGACGTTTTTGTTGATAGTCAGTGTAATGGTCCCTTTCCTTGCATCAACGGTGACGTTGTGTCCTTCCTGAGCAAGTTTTACATCGACCTGGGCGGCCAGCAGGAAATCACTGAGGGCCGCCTGGGAGTGGGCGGTTTTGGCGACCACATCGCTGGCGGCTTTCTCCAAGATCAGTGCGGCGGCGGCGGCGACGTCGGTTTTGTCCATCGGCACCACGATATCGTAGAGGCCGGTGACCCAGGGGTCTTCACCTCTACTCAGCATCTTTAGCCAGGCTGCGAGATCTTCGTCCTGCTGACGGATCTGCTGCAGGGCGTTTTTTTCGGCTAGCCCCTCACGCTGTATCGCCTCGTTGATACGAAACTTTAATTCGGCGACCAGGCAGACTCGCAACACATGGCTGATCTTGTCGGGAATGAGAAAGCTGACGGGGCCGGTAATAAGCATCTGGTCTTCGGTCATGAGGCTCGCTAGGGCCAAACGCAGATGGGCCACCGAGCGCTCTTTTTCATGGGTGAAACGGTTAAAAACCGAGGCCTTGGCGGAAAAAGCGCCGAGGATTTTACTTTCACTCATTCCCGAACTTGCCACCGCTCCGGCAACAATTTTTTTAAGATCAAGGGGTTGGTAAGCGGAAGTGGCAGTGAGTTCCTTGATAACCGCTGATTTGTTGCTGAAGGCTGCTCCGACTATTGTTATAACAGACATAGAATCTCCTTTATAGTCTAGCTCTCTATATACAGTTTATTAATTTTATGAAATATAGCACACATTGGTAAGTGGACACTGGTTTTCTTCAGATTTCTTGTGGGCCGTCTCATGCACTGCGCAGATCGCCTTTTCCATGGTCGAGTATATATGATCCCGGCCGATTTTTTCGATCAGATGGGTTCTCTCAAGCACCGCCATGACCGTTTCGTTAACACCGCAGAAGGAGATATCCAGACCGGCACTGCGCACGGTCGATACAACTAGGGACAACACTTCTTCGCCGGAAGCATCGATATCATTCATGCCGTTGGCGACAATGACGATATGTTTGAGACTTTTTTTGCCTATCATGCGGTCGGTTATCTTGTCTTCGAGGTAACTGGCGTTGGCAAAAAACAGTGGCCCTTCGAAGCGGATCATATCGATGTACTGACATTCCTTCAAACCATGGAGGACGGAATTTTTAAGCGATTCGTCATCATGCCGGGAAAGGGTCGAGACATTGGGGCGCATGCTTTTGTAAAGAAAAACCGCAAGCGACAGGAAAACGCCGATCATGATGCCCTTGTCGAGATGTGGGGCGAAGGCCAGGGTCATAAGAAAGGAGAAGACGGAGATGGCACCGTCATATTTTTTTGCACGCCAGGCATGAATGAAGCCGGAGGCGTTGATCAGGCCGATGACCGCCATCATGATGACTGCGGCCAATACCGATTGCGGCAGATGATAGAGTAATGGGGTGAAAAACAGCAGCACCAGACCGACGGTGATGCTGGTGAAAAGGCTGGACATGCCGCTGACTGCACCGGCCTGGAGGTTGACCGCCGAACGGGAAAAGGAGCCGGAGGCTGGATAGCCGTTGGTCATCGAGCCGATGATGTTGGCAAGGCCCTGGCCGATGAGTTCCTGATTAGGGTCAAGGCGTTGGCCGGTCTTGGCGGCCATGGCCTTGGCGATAGAGATGGCCTCCATAAAGCCGAGCAGGGAGATAATGATGGCGGCTGACATGAGATGGGAAATAGCCCGCATGTCGAGCGGCGGCAGGGAAAAAGACGGCAGTCCTTGGGGAATGTCACCGACTACCGCACCACCGCCCATCATGACCAATTCCTCGGTTTTCAGGGCCTTATTGCCGATTTTCAATCGCCAAGTGCGGCCGTCATCCTGTGCCCCGGCAGGAACTTCTCCGGCGGCATAGAAAGTAATTTGGCCACTTTCCGAAGCGACACCTTTTAACAGAACATCGCGCAATTCCTTGCGAAATTGTGCGCCTTTGCCGCTCAAATCCTCCAGACCGAACTGGATGGTTTTAACATCGTGCTCGGCCGTGAGAACCGCCATGGCATCATGGGCTTTTTTCACCTCATCAAGGACTTTGCCAGCCTCAGTCTGTTTTTTCTCCAGATCCGGTTTGGCCTTCATTGCTGCATTGAAGCCGGCTATCAAGTCCCGGGTTTTGGCGGACTGGATGGTGGCGATATCCGTCTTGGTGTCATGCTGGAAGCCAATGGCCCAGGAAATGACCGTGGTCAAGGCCACCGCCACCAGAACGTTCGGCACTTTCGGGGCTATTTTTTTTAAGACGAACATCAGTATAAAGGCGCTGATGCCGATGGCAAAGGTCGGCCAATGGGTGTAGTGCACCGCCCCCTTGCAGACCTCGATGATGGTTTCATAGTGGTGTTCCTTGCCGTCGACATACACCCCGAACATCTTTTCCAACTGCGAGGTGGCGATGATGATCGCCCCGGCATTGGTAAAGCCGTTGACGACGGGATGCGACAGAAAGTTGACGACCAGGCCGAGGCGCAGGACGCCGAGGAGGAACTGGAAGGTGCCGACGATCAGCGACAACAGCAGGGCGTAGGCGATATACCCTTCACTGCCGGCGGTAGCAAGGGGGGCAAGAGACGCGGCGGTCATAAGCGACACCACCGCCACCGGCCCGGTAGCGAGCTGACGGCTGGAACCGAAAAGGGCGGCGATCATCGGCGGCAAAAAGGCCGCATACAACCCGTAATACGAGGGCATCCCGGCCAATTGGGCATAGGCCATAGACTGCGGGATGAGCACCAGGGCGACGGTCAGTCCGGCGATGAAATCCTGCCGGAAGCTGTTTGCGTTGTAACCCTTCAACCAACTGAGGAACGGAAAGATTTTTGTCAGCATGCACTCCACCTATTCATTGTTTGTTTTCAACCATTCTCCGGCAGGACGCCAGCAGTTCGCTGTAAAGTGTCCCTGCATTATATAAATTGTTGCTTTCCAACTGAATAATCCCATCAACCATGGCCAGGATAATGAGGGCGGTCTTCTTGGTTGACAAGGGGCCGATCGAGCCATCTTCTTGGCCAATGACCAGGGCTCTTTCAAAGATCTCGATCAGGCAGGTATAGACAACTTCGAGATGTCGGCGACAAGCCGGGTTTACCGCTGCCAGCTCGTGGGTATAGTGGCGGCGCAAAAGGTGGAACCATTCTTTTTTGATTTCTGAGAGATGGAGATGGTAGGCAATCGCCCCAAGCAGCCTTTCCAGGCCGGAGGGGAAATGCTCTTCCTGAAAATAAAGGGAAAATGCCTGGACCAGGCCGGTTTTGACGTTTTCAAGGACTGAGACGAAAAGTTCCTCTTTGGTCTTGAAATGGTAGAAGATGGTCGCCCCGACAATGCCGGTGAGGCTGGCCACCTCGGTCATTGAGGTGTTGGTAAAGCCCTTGCCGGCAAAAAGGATGGTGGCAGTATCGATGATGGCGGTTTTTTTGGATTTCTTTGGCATCCACGGTTTTCCTGGTTAAGAACATATGCAATACTGACTGTCTAGTCAGTTAATACAATATCAAAAATATTCGTCAATAGAAAACATTGCATATTAATAAATCAATGTCTTTAACTTCTGATATTGTTCTAGATTTTGTTCAGAGCAAATTTTTCAGCTGCAATAGTAGCTTTATTTTCTTTGGAGGCACGGGCCATCTTTTTAACCTTGCCACAGTTGTTGAATGGGCGAGTCGGAAGGTGTTGGCGGCGAAGAATCCGATTATCTTGGAGACTTGCAATTGGGTGAGAGAGAAAATGCGGTGTACAAAAATGAGTACAGCCAGAGACAATCAAATTGTCCTGGCTGCATCGTATCGCTTGAGGGTAAGCGATTTGGAACTATATCAACTTCCTGATAACTTCCTGATATTACTGACAAAAACCTGGTGCCGAAGGCCGGACTCGAACCGGCACGGGTCTCCCCACACGCCCCTCAAGCGTGCGCGTCTACCAATTCCACCACTTCGGCAATCTTGTTATTCTCTATTTCGTCGTTTTTTCTGGTCCAGTTTCAGCGCCGACCTTGTTCTCAATTGGTGCATCCATGACTGCATCATCTTTGGCCATGGGTTGCGTTACCTGCACCTGTGCCGGCTGACTGACTGTGACATTCGTCATTACTGAAGTGCTTCCAGACCGGGATGAAATATACGCTAATGACACGGAAGTCAACATAAAAATTATGGCCGACGCTGTCGTAATCTTATTGAGCAGCGGCAAAGGGCCTTCCGTTCCGAACAGTGACTGGCTTGAACCACCGAATGACGCACCAATATCCGCACCTTTGCCGTGCTGGAGCAAAACTATGCCAACCAGAAAGAGGCAGACTATGACGTGTACGATGGTAAGCAATGTATCCATACAACTTTCGGATTTTCGTTTTATTTAAAATTAATAATTCGCCCGAATGACTCGGCATCCAAAGCAGCACCACCAACCAAGGCACCATCTATATCGCGCTGAGCCATGAGCTCGTCAATGTTGGTTGGTTTAACCGAGCCACCATACAATATCCGAGTTTGCTCGGCAACGGTTTTTTCAAATATTTTTTTGAGAACCTCTCGAATAAAGGCATGGGCTTCCTGGGCCTGATCTTTGCTCGCGGTTTTACCGGTACCTATCGCCCAGACCGGTTCATAGGCAATGACCACATTTGCCATATCTGCAGCAGCAAGCGACGCCAGCCCTTGCCTGAGCTGTTCAGCCAGCACGTCAAAAGCCTGACCGCCTTCACGTTCATCCAGGGTTTCACCGATACACAGGATGGCCATTAGGCTAAAAGCAAGGGCTCCTTTCAGCCGATTGTTGATCAACTCATCGGTTTCGCCGAAGATCTGCCGCCGTTCCGAATGGCCGACAATTGCCGCACTGCCGCCTGCCGCCTGCACCATAGTCGGCGAAATCTCGCCGGTAAATGCACCGCTTTCAGCCCAGCAAACGTTTTGTGCGGCAACAATTATTTTGCTGCCTGCTAGAACATGCGCCACCTCACTGAGGATGGTAAAGGGAGGCGCAACAAGCACCTCCCGGTCGGTAAAATCGCTGCAAGTTTTCGCCACATCAAGGGCCAACCGGCAGCCATCGACAACTGTGGCATTCATTTTCCAATTGCCGGCAATCAGGGCCTTTCGCTTTCCCATGTCATTCTCCAATGTTTCAACACGTTTTAACAATCGAGCACGGCAACACCGGGAAGCACCTTGCCTTCCATGAGTTCCAGGAATGCCCCACCGCCTGTGGACATATAGGAGATGTTTTTTCCCTCCCCTGACTTCTTCACCGCCGCGTTCGAATCGCCGCCCCCGACTATGGACAAGGCATGGGCCGCTGCTAAAGTCCGACACATGGCCATGGTACCGCGGGCAAAGGCGTCAATCTCGAAAGCCCCCATCGGGCCATTCCAGATAATCGTTTTGGCGTCTTGCAGTGCTTCCTGGAAGAGGATGGTCGAAGCCGGGCCAATATCAAGGGCCATCCATCCAGCAGGGATATCACGAAAGGTTACGGTTTTTGTCACCGCACCTTCGGCAAACCTGTCGGCTACGACAAAATCGACCGGCAGGTAGAGCTTAACACCCTCAGCCTTTGCTGCTGCAACAAAGCGGCCCGCGGTTTCCAGCAGGTCATCCTCTACCTTTGATGTGCCAACTTCAAAACCCATGCTTTTCAGGAAGGTGTTGGCCATCGCACCGCCGATTATCATGCTGTCGACCTTGCCCAGCATATTTTCCAAGGCACCAAGCTTTGTGGAAACCTTGGCACCGCCGATGACTGCAACCAAAGGCCTGATCGGGTCGGCCATGGATTTTTGGAAATAATCCATTTCCGTCCGTAACAGGAATCCTGCTCCTTTTTCCGCCACCCGCTCGGCCACCCCGACCACGGAGGCGTGTGCCCGATGGCAGGCGGCAAAGGCGTCATTGATATACACGTCGGCAAGCTTGGCCAATTGCTCGGAAAACACCGGATCATTTGCGGTTTCTTCGGGGTGAAAACGCAGGTTTTCAAGAAGAAGTACCTCTCCCTCAGCCGTTTTATCAACCAGTGCTGTTACTTCGGCGCCGACACAATCCGGCGCCAGGGTCACCTTTACACCAAGCACAGATTGCAAGTGGCGGGCAACCGGTGCAAGGCTCAGGCTGTCAACCTTCTTGCCCTTTGGTCGCCCCAAATGCGAACAGAGAATGAGCTTGCCTTTCTCCTTCAAAATATAGCGGATGGTCGGCAGGACCATAGTTATCCGGGTGTCGTCGGTGATCCGGTTTTGTTCATCCATTGGCACATTAAAATCGGCCCGAACCAGAACTCTTTTCCCCGACAACGAAAAATCGCCAATTGATTTCATAAGATTCCCCCAAATCTTCGTGATTGTTTAGGAGCCGTTACAAAATATGGGCTATTTCAAGCCATTTTGTTACGGCTCCTTATGCCGTTCCGGGCATTCCTTTGGGCATGTTATTTTTTGACAACGGCTGATTTTAAGATCAACAGATATCTTGTCTTAATATCAATGCATCGTCCTGCGGGTCGGAATAATAGTCGCGTCGCATGCCGACCTCATAAAAACTATGGCGAGCATATAAGCACAATGCCGGCTTGTTTTGGGCCCGAACTTCCAGAAAAAGGGCGGTAAAGCTTTGCCGTTGCAAGGCTCCTAGAAGATGGTGCAAGAGGGCGCTTCCGACGCCCTTCTTCCTCTCCCGTTCGGCGACCGCAATTTTCAAAAGTTCCGCCTCCGGCCATATCCTGCGACAGGCACACCAACCGATTATCCGTTGATCAGATGCCTCGGCAACCAAGCACAATCCCTGCCGAACATCCAGCTCTTGCACCAGGGAGGTTAACGACCAGGGCGTCAGGGTATCACGTTCAATTTCCCTGACAGCACCAAGATCCTCAGGCCCCATGGCACGCACGGTTGTCAAAGCTTTTTAGAACATCCCCTCGCTGATATGCACGGTCAGATCGCCAAGCATGTTGGTATAGCTGCCAAGTTCGTTGTCATACCAGCCGTAAACAACGGCCTGGGTGACGGGCACGTTGACAATCGGATCGGCTCCGGGCCTGAGGCTGTCGGCTTTCACTTTCGCCAGGTTTACTTGGATATTCGCCGTCCTGGTGTGGGTTTCCGAGCCCTCAATGACCGCCGCCGCTGCCGGCAGGCCGATTATGTCGGAAGAAACATTTTGCTCCTCGGAAAACTTCAAATAAGGGTTGATCACCGAATACTCTTTGTATATGGCGTTAATAGCGTTCCTTTTTATTGGATTATCCAATTCGTCTTGGAGATTGACCACCAAGATAATCAAGGATCCGGTCGTGGTTGGGATACGCACCGATTCAGCCATAAAGCCGATGGAAGCCATCTCCGGGATAACCAGAGACAGTGCCTTTGCCGCACCTGTCGTGGTGAGAATGATATTGTTCTGAATGGAACGATTCTTCCTGAAATCGGTTGCTCCGGTCTTAGGCAATCGATCAAGCACCTGCTGACTTCCGGTCGCGGCATGAACAGTAACCATCGAAGCACTGAGGATTTTATCGGCTCCAACCTTTTCCAGAAGCGGTTTGATCATATACGACAAACAGGTAGTCGTGCAGGACGCGGCGGAAATCACCGCATGTTGCCCGGCGACGTACATCTCATCATTTATGCCCATCACCGTAGTGATGGCATCGGCGGGCATATCCAAACCTTTTGACTTGATCTTGAACGGCGCCGACAGGATGACCTTATCGGCTCCGGCCTGCATATGCCCCCGCAAAGCACCCTTTTCGGCATCCGCGTCAGTCGTTGGATCGGTAAACACGCCGGTGGTGTCCACCACCAGTTTAACCCCGTTTTCCTGCCAGGCGATATCCTTGGGGTTGCGGGCCGTGCGGAGGATGGTTACCGGAACACCGTTCACCACCATGGTACCCCGCTCATTGTTGAGCTCTTCAATGACATTGGGGCATTTGTGGCCATACAAATAGGCACCCAAACGACCATAGGTTGAGTCTTTTTCAAGCATTGCTGCAAGATCCGCAAGATTCCGCCCTACTTCCCTGCCTATATTCACGACAACTCCGGAAAAATGCTTTCTTGCCACATGGTGCCAAAGCGAAAGCTTACCTATCCTGCCTAAACCGTTGATACCTAATTTCATAGCCCTTCCTCTCCTTTTCTATTAGAATGGAATGCTTACATCGCTTTCCCCAACATATTTACAGGAACTGATACATTGCTTCCACCTGCAATGTGTTTTCATGTAATTAGTATCACTAACTCAGGTTATTCGCAACCTCAAGATGAATTGACATTCACTCTCAATCATGCAATTTCCCGCCCCGCTCACAGATGGTATCCTCATAAAAAGATACAAGCGCTTTCTTGCAGACATTCAGCTTTTGGACGGTATCATTATTACCGCCCATTGCCCAAACACCGGCACCATGCTCAGCTGTTCTACCCCGGGCAGCGCCGTTTGCCTATCAACATCCAATAACCCCAAGAGGAAATATCGATATACGCTGGAGATGATCAAAGATGGAGCGACTTGGGTGGGCGTTAATACCGCAAGAACGAACGGCATGGTGGCAGAGGCAATTTTGAACGGACATATTGCCGAGTTCAAAAATGTCGACCGGATTGTTGCCGAAATCAAGACATCCAGTCACACCAGGCTTGACCTGCAGATTGTCCAAGGAAACTGCAACACTTATTTGGAAGTAAAAACGTGTTCTTTAGCAATCAATGGCTGTGCGATGTTTCCCGATGCGGTAACAACCAGGGGTACAAAACACCTTCAGGAACTTGCTCGCCTCGTCGATGAGGGTTCGGGGGCTGTTATTTTTTTCCTCGTCCAGCGCATGGACGCAGATCGCTTTGCCCCCGCCGTTCATATCGATCCCGAATACGGCAAAGCCCTGCAAAAAGCGACCGCCGCAGGCGTCAGGATTCTTGTCTATCAGGCCAGAGTCAGCCCCGAGGGCATTGACATCGTTAACTCACTTCCCTTCAGCTCCTGAAAATATATAAACCCGAGGGGTTTTAACGTTCAAAGGTCCTGGTAGGTAATTCTCCCGGCAAGCATCGTCAAAACTGCCTTTCCCTGAAGGTTCCAGCCATCAAAGGGGGTGTTCCTTCCCTTGGAGTAGCTTTTTGCTGCAAGAAAGGTGAACCGCCTCTCCGGATCGATAACCGTAACATCTGCTGCCTCCCCGATGCGCATTGAACCGCCTGCAACCCCGAGGATCGCAGCAGGGGCGGAGCTCATGAGGTGCACGAGACGGGCAATGTCGATTACTCCTTCACGCACAAGAGCTAAGGAAAGAGACAAAGATGTCTCCAAACCGACAATACCGTTCGCCGCCAGATTGAACTCGACCTCTTTCTGCAGGACAGAATGGGGGGCATGATCAGTGGCAATGGCGTCGAGAGTGCCATCCGCAAGGGCCGTGCGAATTGCCTGGCGGTCTCTTTCCGTTCGCAACGGCGGATTCATTTTGGCATTGGTGTTATACCCAAAGACTGCCTGCTCGGTGAGGGTGAAATAGTGCGGTGCAGTTTCGGCGGTAACTTTTACTCCACGGGCTTTGGCATTGCTAATCAGGGCGATTGACTGCTCAGTACTCACATGCGAGATATGCACTCGGGCACCAGTCAATTCGGCTAGCGCGATCTCGCGAAAAACCATTATACTTTCGGCGGCGGCAGGAATGCCCCTGAGTCCCAATCGAGTGGATATCTCACCTTCATGCATGCAGCCGCCCTTGCTCAAGGAGATTTCCTCGGCATGGGACATAATCAGCATCCCATGAGAGGAGGCATATTCCATGGCGCGTCGCATCAGTCGACTGTCGACAACCGGACGTCCGTCATCGGTCAGGGCCACAGCTCCAGCTGCCTTCATTTCCCCGTATTCAGCGAGTCTTTCACCGTTGCTATCCTGACTGATTGCTCCAACCGGATACACCCGGGCCGCACACAATGCTGCCTGTTCAAGAATAAACCTGGTGACCGAACTCTTGTCGTTTACAGGCTTGGTATTGGGCATACAGGCAACGGCTGTAAAACCGCCGGCAGCCGCAGCCCGGCAGCCGGTTTCGATGGTTTCCTTATATTCCTCCCCCGGTTCACGAAGATGCACGTGCATATCGATGAGGCCGGGAACGACCCAGCTACCTTCCAGATTATAAACTTCGATATCCTTAACATCGACTGACTGGGGTTCAACGATCAGACCATCTTTGATCCAAAGATCGGCAACCTCATCTCTTTGTTGCAGCGGATCTATAATCCGACCTTTTTTCAAGCATATTACTCTGCTCATCTCCCCTCACCTTGACCGTCATATCCTTTGTTTCCGCCCAATACCAGATACAAAAGTGCCATGCGGACCGCAACCCCATTGGTAACTTGCTCAAGGATCACTGACCGGCCGCCATCGGCAACATCCGGACTTAACTCAACACCCCTGTTGATTGGGCCGGGATGCATGACGATGACATCCTTCTTGGCCCGTTCGAGAAGGTTGCGACTCACACCGAAGAAGCGTGAATATTCACGCAAACTGGGGATAAGCGAATCGTTTTGTCTTTCCATCTGAATCCGCAGGGCCATTACCACATCGGCATCCCGCACGGCATCTTTGACGGTAGAGCAGACCGTCGCACCGAGCCGCGAAATGTGTATGGGCATAAAGGTCTGAGGTCCGGCAACATGCACATGCGCTCCCATCTTGGTAAAGCCAATAATATCGGACAAGGCAACCCTGCTATGGGCTATGTCGCCAATGATCGCAATTTTTAGTCCATCAAGGTGACCTTTGTGGTCGATTACGGTCATCATGTCTAAAAGCCCCTGACTCGGATGCTCATGAGCCCCATCGCCGGCATTGATAATCGAGGCCTCTATAGATCGGGCTAGTAAATGTGGAGCCCCGGAACTTGAATGGCGCAAAATGATCACATCCGGGTTCATGGCCTGGATATTTCTGGCGGTATCAATCAGAGTTTCACCTTTGGTTGCGGAACTGGTTGAGGCCGAAATATTAAAAGTGTCAGCACTCATCCGCTTTGCCGCAATCTCAAAAGAGAGTCGGGTTCGGGTGGAAGGTTCAAAAAACAGATTTACGATAGTTTTGCCACGCAGGGTCGGGACTTTTTTGATAGGTCGATTTGAGATCTCGCGAAAAGAGCGGGCCGTCGCCAGAATATGATCGATGTCCGCTACGGAAAGCTGTTCAATACCAAAGATGTGCTTATGCTGAAACTGGTAATCTTGGCCTGTTTTTTCTTCCATATTCACAATCAATCAATGATATTTGCCAATCGTCCCCACCTTACGGATGTGAGTCGATCGAAAGACAACAACGGTTTGTCTATATCCCAGGACCAATAGAGAATAAACGCCTTGCCAAGGATGTCTTTCTGATCGACGAATCCCCAAAAACGGCTGTCATAACTATTATCACGGTTGTCACCCATCACAAAAATGCGTCCCTCGGGCACCTGTATCGGGCCAAAATTGTCCCTCGGGCTAGAGGCAGCATTAAGAACGGCGGGTGAACTGATATGCGCATGCGGATCTTGCATCGGTTCCCCATTAACAAACACCTTTTTTGTTCGGATTTCGATGGTATCTCCGGGGGTACCAATGACCCGTTTTATATAGTCAATCGATTTATCCTTTGGATAGCGAAAAACAACAACATCGTTCCGCTCCGGTTTTTTATAGGGAACCAACACCTTGCCGGTAAAAGGAATTCGTATGCCATAAATGAATTTATTTACCAGGAGGTGATCGCCTATCAACAATGTGGGCAGCATCGACCCCGAAGGAATTTTAAAAGCCTGAATAACGAACGTCCTTATAAATAAGGCTAAAAGAATGGCAATACAGATAGCCTCGAAATACTCTCGTAAAACACTCTTGCTTCTTCCCTCTCTGGTCAAACTGTACCTCTCCCTGAATTTGAATTATCAATTGTCGCCAAATCGCATCGTCAAACTACCTGAAATATGCTCTAAATACAAGTGAGTTCCTCTTTTTATTGGAAAAATCGAACCACCTGAAGTGAGTATTTAACCCACAACATAAAGGGTTCACCGAGAAACGCTCTTCTATATATTGTATAAGAAGGTTTTTTCAAGGCTGAAAATGGTTTTTAACGTCTTGTAAAATAAGCATTTTTTACAACAAATCGTTTTTCTTTTCTTGACAAATTATTCTTTATGTGGACTAATTGACATATGTATACGGAAGATATGGTGTTTTGGTATATTACCGGCTCGGGTTGAATGTATCCCGATTAATCTCCCCCACCTTCTCTGTCATGAAATTGCCGTTCGGAGCTCAAAAAGACTTGGTAGTCGGCCTAGATATTGGTTCTCATGCTGTTAAGGTATGCCAATTGAAACGATCGTCAAATGGCTACGCTATCGTTACTCTTGGCAGCACCGTTCTACCTGAGGGTGCAGTAGATGATGGGACCCTTAACGATACAGAGGTAGTCGGCAAGGCCATAGCTGATCTCTTTAAAAATTTAAAGATAAAAAATCGAACGGTTGGCTTTTCAATTTCCGGATATTCAGTGATAGTAAAAAAGGTTAACTTGGCTGTTATGGAAGGGGCCAAGCTGGAAGAACATATCATGGCCGAAGCAGAACAATATATTCCCTTTGATATTGATGACGTTTACCTTGATTTCCAAGACCTGAAAACAAACTCAAAAGAGGGTGACCGTACTGACGTTATGCTGGTCGCTGCAAAAAAAGAGATCGTCGACGATTATCTTGAAATGTTGCGAAGTATCAATCTCAATCCGGTTATTGTCGATGTGGATGGTTTTGCTCTCGAAAACAGTTACGAACATAATTATAGAGTGAATGAGAATGTTGGTTTGATTGATATTGGGGCTGCAAAAATGAATATCAATATAATTTCTCAAGGAATTTCCGTGGTAGCTCGAGACATTATAGTTGGTAGTCGGCAACTTACCGAACAAATAATGAATGTTTTTGATGTTGAATTTGAAGAGGCAGAGGCAATTAAATTAGGGTTTTTGCCAAGTGAAGAGAAAAGACAAGAAGTTGAGGGGATTTTTTTAACTACCTGCACCCAATGGGTGCTTGAAATCAAGAAAGCCATTGACCTCTATCATTCGAATCATCCAGACCAACAGCTCAATAGACTTATTTTAAGTGGGGGCGGTGCAAAAGTTACAGGTCTTCTTGATTTTCTCGCACAGGAAACTGGAATTCCTGTAGAACTTTTCAATCCATTTCTCAAGATGGAGTCGAATCCAAAAAAAATTGATCCGGCCTATCTCCTCAGAATAGGACCGGAAATGGCTATAGCCACAGGGATTGCCCTCAGACCCTCTGCAATATAATTTAGCATTGCCAAGGATACAGAATGCTCAAGATTAACCTTTTGCCTGTTCGGCAACTCAAAAAACGAGCCAAAGCCAAGAGACAATTCGTCGGCATGGTGATTGTGTTTGTTATTGTCCTTGCTTCTTTAGCAGCAACAGCTTTTCTCCAGTCACAAAAAATTAGTAGCCTTGAGACTGACATTAGTGCCCTCAACAAGAAAAAAGACTCCTACACCCCTACACTGAATAAAATTTCTCAACTCAAGAAGGATCGTGAAGAGCTTTCTCGAAAAACAGAAATAATCCGTAAATTGAAGGTTGATTCCTCACTTACAGTTCGTGTTCTTGATGAGGTTGCCACAAAGATAGACAAACAGAGAATGTGGTTGGAATCTCTTCAACAGCAGAACGCATCCCTTTCCCTTTCCGGGGTAGCCCTTGACAACCAGACTGTTGCTCAATTTATGGACAATCTGAAAGAATCGCCTTTCGTGAAAGATGTCACACTTACTAGTTCTTCTCTTAAAGTAGTGTCGGGAAGAAACCTTAAAAGTTTCGAACTAACTTGTGTCGTTGCACAGCCCGATTCAAAAGAAGCAGTTGCTGATGGAAAGAAATAACGCAATTTACTACTGCCAAATATGACAGCATGAAAAAAAGCAACGCAGCACTCACAACTTTTATCGACGACAAGTACATTCCTCTCGCGCCTAGGGTGAAACTCGGCATTGCGGCAATGATTGTCCTCTTGCCTCTAGTGATTTTTTATTTCGCTCTATATCAGCCTAATAGCACAAATATTGATAATCTTGCGGGCAAAAAATCAACTCTTGACAAGGAAGTAAAGGAAGTCGAAGCAAAAGCTGCTAACTTGGCAAAGTTTGAAAAAGAGCTTGAGGAAGCGACGGCTATCTTCCAAGAATCGTCGGCACTCCTCCCCAAGGAAAAGGAAATACCAAAACTGCTTAAGGACATTTCAGCATTGGGGAGAAATGCCGGACTCGAGTTTTTGACATTCAAGCCACTTGCCGACGTCCCCAAAGATTTTTATGCTGAAATACCAGTAACCATAAACGTCAGAGGGCCTTATCACAATATGGGCTTTTTCTTTGATCAAGTGAGCAAACTAGAGCGAATAGTATCCGTGTCCAATGTCAAAATGAGTTCTCCCAAAAAAGAAGGCGGAGAAATGCTTTTGAACTCTGATTGTATATTGGTAACCTATCGATTCACAAATGTTGAACTTCCCAAACCTCCTAAAAAATGAGACTCATGAGCCGTTTTATTGATTGTTCATTTTTCCCTCTTTCGACGAACTCCTGCGCAAAGGTTCTCTTTGGCGTATCTGTTTTTGTATGTATTATTTCGTTCTGGCCAAATATGGCGATTTCAGCTGATAAAGACACCGCCAAAACGCCCCCTCCTTCCAGCCAAAACAATATCAAACCATTTGAGTATAAACTGGAAAATAGGCCTGACCCTTTTGTCCCGTTTATAACCGAAAAGGCAGCGACATCCAATGTTAATATGGATGAGGTCGTTGAGACCGGAGAACCACTGACCGGTATGCAACTTTTTGAACCGGCACAACTCACTCTCGTGGCACTGTTAAAAAAAGATTCGGAAAATATGGCCATGGTTCAGGACTCCACCGGCAAAGGATATGTTCTTTCTGAAGGGATGAAAGTTGGCCGTCGTGGTATTGTGAAAAACTTCACACCACAATCCGTGATTGTTGAAGAGACAACCGTGACTCGTGCAGGAAAGAAAACCGTCAACGAGGTCATTATGTTACTCAAGAAAGAGGGAGAGAAATAGAAAATGCTTAAATGGCTAGTCAAACTCCAATCAGCTGTTTTGTTCGCATTTTGCCTTTTGCTCGTTTATCAGACTCCAACAGCAAGGTCCGAACCAGGTGTATCGTATGAGATCACTGACATAAAAATCGCTCTTAGCGATAACACCCTTGCCTACAATATCACCGGGACTTCTCCTCCTGTTTACACTGTGTCGGAACGTTTTTCTCCCTTCAGGGTAATAGTCGATGTTGCTGGGGCAACTTTTGCAAAAGATGTTGACCCCGCAATTGCAAAAATACCGGAAAACCGCTTTTCAGAGATAGCAGTATCCGATCTCAAAGCTCAGGATCCGCAGGTCATGCGATTTGAATTCACCTTGGCAGACAGTCATGATTATGCAGTGTCTACAAAGGATAACAATTTGCAGATCAAGCTGCTGCCGGCAAGTGTAAAGAGCACAAACACCGCCGCAAATGCATCCAAGGGAGGGCCTCTCTCTTTAAAAGATTTCAAGGTTACCAGCACACCTAACTCTACCACCATATCGATTCTTGCAAATGCTTCAGTTGATAAATATACCGTTGACACCATGGGTGCAACAGCTGATCAACCGCCAAGGATGTATATCGATATAAGCAACGTTAAAATCAACGAACTTGTCACAGAAAAGAAAATCGGAACCTCAGTTGCCAAGATCAGAGTTGCACCAAAAGGAAAAGGTGCCCGCATAGTTTTTGATTCTGCAAGCTCACAACTTTTCAAATACACCGTTGCCCCTGCAGCTGACGGATTGAATGTGGTTATAGATGAAACTTCAGGTGCACAAACACAACCCCAGACCAAAGGAAAATCAGGGGAAAAATCGGCCGGCGACGATAGTACTCTTGATGCACTTATTGGATCATCGCAGCATCTCGTAAGCAGTGGCCCTGTAAAACCTGGGAGCAAATCACCCTCCGCAAAAGCATCTGCACTCGAAAATGATTTCTCTTTTTCCGGATATAATAAACAACGAATCAGTGTCGATTTTTATAAAATCGACATTCACAACGTTTTTCGGCTCTTTAGACAAATAACTGATCTCAATATTATCGTTGACGAACAAGTTCAAGGTGTGCTGACCCTAGCACTCAATGATGTGCCTTGGGATTTTGCTCTCGATATTATTCTCAACTTGATGGATCTAAAGAAAGAAGAACGTTTTAATACCATTGTTATATATCCAAGCAAAAAAGATTTTTCCTGGCCTACCAGAGCTGAAGATAATCTCGCCTTTCAAGCAGATGTCCAGGTAATCGAGAAGGAAGCTCTAGTTATTGAAAAATCCGCGGCTCAAACTAAGGAAATCGTTGAAGCTAAAGACCTCATGGCAAAAGCTAAAAATCTCGAAGATCAACAGGCATTTGAAGAAGCCGTCACACTCTACGCAAAAGCGTTTGAACTCTGGCCTCAAAATTCCATTCTCGCCAATCGCTTAACGACGCTGTACCTGGTCAACCTTGGTCAAAATGCCAATGCCGTATTCATTGCTAAGAAATCTTTGCAGCGTGATCCAGCAAATACCCGTGCGGCCCTCTACGCCGGGATAGGTTCTGCTAATATGCAGAAGATCAATGAGGCCTCTGAGTTTTTTACTCAGAGCATCAGCGGTTCACCGCCGATGAAAGAAGCCCTTATCAGTTATGCCGCTTTTAGTGAAAACAATGGCCAGAATGAGGCCGCGTTGAAGCTGCTCGACAAATATCAAACGCATTACGGTGAAAGTATTGATGTGATGGTTGCCAAGGCTAGGATCCTTGATAAGATCGGCCGCGTAAAAGAGGCTACTCAACAATACAAGGCCATTCTTGGCTCAGGTTTCCAATTGCGTCCCGACCTAAAAAAATTCATTGAAGGTCGTATAGCCGCAAAGGATTTACATTGAAAAATACGTTAAGCAATCAAAAGATTTTTACAAAATTTCAGTCCAAGAGGTTGTTATGAAGTCTCTAATGAATCTTCTCTATTGCAGTAGCCTCTTGCTACTCTCGCTTGTTCTTGCCTCCTGCGTAACAGAAAGCAAGACACCGAAAGAAAATCCCGCAGTAGCCAAAGACTCTCTTGAATCTGCAGAAATAAACAGGGCAGCTCTGGAGGCAGCACGATCATCCAGTTTGCCGGTTAAATATCAAACCGCTACATATCTGGTGGATAAACAGGGCAATGAAGACCTTGCAATTAAAGAGGAAGGGAAACTCAAGGTAGAAGCTAGAATCACTTCCACTCGCGGCCCCCAACCTCTTTGGGATATCATGAAGAGGCTCGCGGCCCTGAAGGGCTTGAATATTTCATGGGCCAGTGATGTTGACCAAAATGTATTAGTTGACGTTAATATCAGTGCAAATGATGACTTTTTTGTTGCTATAGATAACCTCCTGCGGCAGGTTGACTATTATCATGAGTTGCAGGGTTCCACCATTATTGTGAAATATAAGGAGACACGGCAGTTTCACATTGCCATGCCATTTATTAAACAAACCTACAAAACAAAGACTGGTGGCGATGTCCTGGGTGGTGACAGTGGCGGAAAAAGTGGTGGAAAAAGTACCAATGTTGCTGGAGAGATATCGTTACAGTCTGATGGTGTGGCAATAAACCAGCAAAAAGATGGCTCGCCCGGTGGTATCGAGTTTAATACCTGGAGCAGTATTGAGAACAATCTTAATTCCATTCTCAGCATTTGGTCAACAGATGGAGTGGAGTCTAATTCCTCTAAAATGGCTGGACAAGAATCTTCGAACAAGCTAGCCGTTCAAGAAACCAGTAAATATGATAAAAAAACCAAAAGTGCTTCTGAAAAAGACACGAATGTCAGCGAGCAATTAGTGACCGCAACATTTCGACGTTCTACCGGCGGCAATACATATTTTATCGACAAACCCGTTGGCTTAATAACCGTCACCGCCCCACGTCCTTTACTTGAAAAACTTGACGTATACTTCAAATCACTGAAGAAAGAATTATATAAACAGGTCGTCATTGAGGCGAAAATTCTTGAAGTACAACTTGATGATAGCTCGTCCATAGGCCTTGACTGGAACTTGCTTCTCAGAAATCTTTCAGTGAGTGCCGGATCGCTTACCGGTGGAAAAACGTATTCGAATACCAAAACAAATACTACAGACAGCGCCAATACGCTTAGTAACACAAATACAGTTACAAATACAAATACCACAACGAATACTACAGGAGCCACTGGACCCAATAATACCTTCAACTATTTGCTTCCTGACCCTCTCACCGCTAGTGGGGGAACTAGCACCTTTACCGGCAGCAACGTTGCTAGTAACATTGTGAGTGACGTGGCAAGTGCTGCTGCAACATCTGGAGTTTCCGCTGCCACGGTTCTTTCCCAGGGTGTCACTGGAGCCCTTGGAGGTGCTGTTTCGCTGGCGGCTTTCAGTTTTGATTCATTCCTTAATGCCGTCAGTGCTCAAGGCCAAGCAACCATACTTTCCAATCCGAAAATGAGTGTAATGAACGGACAGCCGGCTCTTCTCACTGTTGGACGCAATGTCACCTATATAAGTGCCATTACCTCCGATGTGAGCGATGCTGGAGTCATAACCTATTCCGCTGAAACTGCACGGGCACTCTCCGGAGTTGGTCTCGCATTAACTGCGAATATCCTGGATGATAAGCAAATCATTCTCAACCTTGTTCCAGTCACCTCCGAGTTGGTTGAACCCATAGAATATCGGGCGGTTGGTCTTGGAACCATAGGACTTCCAATAATTAATGTCCGCGAAATGAGCACAACCGTAAAAGTGAATAATGGCGAAATGCTGGTGATTGGTGGCTTGATCTCAAGTGTTACTTCAGATGACGGAACCTTTGTGCCAGGAACAAGTAGTCTCGGCTTTTTCAAATACCTCTTCGGCAAACAAACAAAGTTGGCGAAAAAACGAGAGCTTATCATTCTCCTCAAACCCAGAATTATTTAATACCTTTAAAATAGTTTCTACTACGATTTAATTAGAATTCTCAGGGAGATAATCATGCAGAAGTTCAAATTCGCACTCTATCTGCTTTCAGCCGTATTGCTTATGGGTTGTGGTCAAACTGTTGTTGAGACCCTTCATGTACCGGACACTTCACATCGCAATGCTGCCGGCAAAGGGCAGACCGTCATCATCCTCCCTTTTGCCGACTATACCTCTGCAGAAGATCTTGCAGGAGCCTATCGACGGAACCTTTCCGTCACTGAAGCCTTGACCGATAGACTGGTGGCCAATGGATTCAGTATGGCCATCCAGGAAGATGTTTTTGGTTACCTCGTTGACGAAAATATCATAAGTGTTGTGAACTACGAGGGAAATAATACTGAAAGCTTGACTGCTGAATTGGGTGGAGATTGGTCTGATGTCATGCAAAACGAGTTGCAGCGCTACATTCAGCTGCAAAAAATGCCCTCCGGAAAAAGTGTCTCCGGAAGTCCGGGGACTCATGCTGTAACTCCGAATGCCATTGCGAAAATGGGTAGGAGATTCAATGCGGATTATATTGTTCGCGGACGAATCCTCGAATATAAAACTCGTCAGGAGGCTACATGGGCGCCATGGAAAAAGGGCGTTTTGCCATTTGTTAACGGCAGCACTAACAGGGTTCTCAACGGCTTTGCAAGTTCCGACGCCTATGATGAAAGGAACGAAGCCCTCACGGGAATGTTGATTGGCGGCATTATGGGCTACAACTACGCTACCTGGCCATGGAATGAGGGCCAAACGTTCTTTGGCATGACCGACGGAAGTTCAAATACCGTCACTTGGGCTGGAGTTGGCGCAGGTCTTGGTATGGTTTCACATTCCAGCGGAAAAGTTGATCAAGCGGCAGTACAGCTGCGTGTATGGGTTCAAGAAGCAGCAACAGGGAACGTCATTTGGACCAATAGGGTAAGAGTTCTTGTCTCTCCGCAAACGGTATTTGCCGACAAGCAGTATGACACTCTGTTCAACAAGGCCATAGAAAAAGGGGTAGATGCACTGGTTAACCACTTTGTTACTAACGGTCTCTGATTTCTTTTGAGAAATTCTTAAAGAAAGGGGCGATTGACAGCAGTCAATCGCCCCTTTCTTTTTTCTTATTTTTTAGTACCTTACAGATTGGTTTCTTGTTTTTTTACAAGAAATCAATCTGTCTCAAGGTACTTATACCCCTCAAGGGGGTACTAAAAAGAGTCCCTC
>JANNQF010000097.1:0-26284 GCA_031441605.1 Deltaproteobacteria bacterium | reverse complement strand
GAGACTACAACGTCGATAGGTCGGGTGTGGAAGTGCAGTAATGCATGCAGCTTACCGATACTAATCAGCCGTGAGGCTTATCCATATTTTTTTGATCATTACTCTACTGAATACTCTACTATTCGATTATCGATTTATTTTGAGACTGAGGTCTATGGGTTTTGGAATCAGGATATACAAATTACTCGCCTACCGCGATAACTTGCACATCCTCTCCCCTTCCCCAACCCTCACGATCACACCGCTTTATCGGCGGTCATAGCGAAGAGGATCCACCCGTTCCCATTCCGAACACGGAAGTTAAGCTCTTCAGCGCCGATGGTACTGCATGGGTAACTGTGTGGGAGAGTAGGTCACCGCCGATTTTTTTACGCAAAGCCCCTATTGAGCGCAGCTCAATAGGGGCTTTTGCCGTTTTGGCAAAAATCTTAACTCAAGGGGAAAAGTTATGAGTCAGCTGTTTGATCTCTATAGGCAAATAGGCAATGCCGCTTTCAGCAGAAAAGTTTGCGAAATTGTACCCTATTTTTCGACAATCGAACCTCAGTTCGTTGACCTTCAACCCAACTATTGCGAAGTTACCATGCCGAATACCGTGAAGGTTCACAATCATCTGGGAACAGTGCATGCCATTGCCATGTGCAATCTTGCCGAGATTGTCGCCGGACTAATGACCGACGTGTCGATTCCGGAAGCCTATAGGTGGATACCTGTTGGTATGAACGTCAGATATCTTGCCAAAGCCAAAACGGACTTACGGGGGATTGCCGATGGCCGTGGAATCGACTGGATGAATCCCGGCGATAAGGATATTCCTGTCTGCATTACCGATAAAGAGGGCCTTCAGGTTTGCTCAGCAACGGTTATCGTGAAAGTAAGTTTGATGTACTGAAAAATAATCTCCTGGTCCTGAATGTTTCGTTTTACTGTTATTTAATATTTGTGATATCCTTTTTATAGACAGCTCACCCACCTTTTAAAGACAGCAGCCCCAAATTCTTACTCGTTCTGCGATGAACACGGGAAAAAGCCAATTAGCAATGAAAAGTGTCCGGATCTCCCCCGAGATCATGGACCTCCTCGCCACGGCTCCTTCGACCGTACCGTTTGCAGTTCGTGTCCAGGCATTGGCAATGAGTCCCGACCTGGAAGAAAAAATCTTGATCCAAAACAGTAGGTTGACCGGTAGCACCTATCAACACCAAAAAACTACCGCACTTACGGCAAACGACGAAAAGGAACTGGCCGGCGAAGTACTTCGGTATCGGCATTTTTTTACGGAACGCCTGCTTGAAACACCCAAATTCAGGCAAGCAGTACTAACAGTGATTCAAAATATCTATCTTTTCAGAAACCGGAAAATCTTTTTTGGCACAACAACGGCATCAGCGGAAAATGAACGTCAGGAAGCCCTGTTGCTATTCAGCACCAAACCCACTCGAACCTCGATCCCTTTAGCGAAAACCTTTCAGCACCTTATAATAGCAAGGGTCTGGAACCGAATTATTGGTCAGTTGAAAAACCCTGATTTTCTCGACCATCATTTTATGGCCCTGCAGGAGGCAGTAGAGAAACTCAACACCTTAAGAAATATCTATGTGCTCCTCACCACCGGCCTGGTAAAGAAACTGGCTGCGCAAACAAACCCGCTTTACAAACAGTCGGTAACCTATGAGGATGCGGTGCAGATCGGAACAATAGGCATAGCCAGGGCCGCATATCGCTATCACCCGTCGAGCGGAGTCCGGTTTTCTACCTTTGCCGCGCACTGGGTATTTAGGGAGATTCAGCGGCAGGCCCTTGATGGACGGCTCATAAGGATATCCCCCAACATCGTTGAAGGCTATGCAAAAGCAACAAAAACCGAGGATGTTGCAAACCTCGACAGATTCTCGACTATCATTCAATCCGCCACCACAATCGAACAAAATTCAGACGGAGAGTCTACAACACTTGCCTTATCCGAGCTTTTGTCTCAAGTCCCCTCCCCGACTGTAGCCTTGGAAAAGGTCCAATTACAACTGATTCTGTTGCAAACCATCAACCGCATACTCTCTGAAAAAACTGGGGATATCATTAAACGTCGCTTTGGTCTCGCTCCTTATCGGGGGAAGGAACAGTCAATTCTCTCTATCAGTGAAGAGTATAAGGTGACTCGCAGCAGTATTTACCAACTGGAACAGGCCGCCTTAAAAAAATTGCGTCTCCATCTCCGGGGACAACCTCTCTGACCCTCTCCTCAGGGCCTTGCCAAGAGACCTCTCTTGTTGAAGCGAGTTGGAAATTTTTTCTTTTGAATACTCTCCTAGGGCAGCAATGTCGGCTATTGCCGACCAGCTCATCATGCGTTATACTTTACTGAAATAGTAGTAAAATCATTATTGCACCACCAGCCTTATCAGGAGGCCATCAATGAAAAAGCCAGTGTCCATTGCGCTTGTCCTGTTTTTTTGTATGCTTTCAACGGTGCCCCTCGCCTCTGCAGGATCCAGGCACTATAACAGCGGCTACGGCAACTATTATCGTGGCCACCATGCCCCCTATAACCATCATCGCTACGGTCACTCATATCATTCCGACAGCTTCTTGCCCCTTCTCGGCATAGGTCTCTTAACAGGTGCGGTGGTAGGCTCCATGATTTACGAGCCGCCCAGGCACCAGACCGTTGTGTACAATACACCTCCACCGGTAATCATTCAATCGGAGCCGATAGTCGTAACCAGACCAATGGCCTCTATTGCTCCTCAGTCCGAGGTTGTTTTAAGACAGGTGAAAATAACCGAGCGCATTGTCAATGTCCGCTCCGGCCCCGGTCTTGACTCCACCATTATAGGCCAGACAGTGGCGGGCCAAAACGTCGATGTGATCGGTGCTGCCCCTGATTGGTTATATATCAGGACAAGTGCCGGACAGTACGGCTGGGTTATGTCTCAATATACAGTGGAGTCAGGAGGACCGGTCGGATAATAAGAAATCTATAAATATTCGCATTCGCAAGATTACGGATCCAGATCTTATGACGCTTTATGCGTATTAATTATTCAACGACTTACGAAAGTTTATTAACAACACTGGCAATTTTTTCTTCCATGGTCTGGAGGCGATCAACTCGCGTTCCTAACTTGATTGTTGTGGATATTCGTGGTGCACCCATGGCATGGACCGTTGCGTGACACTCCTTCACCGCCGACATGACCTCATCCCAACTGCCTTCTATATTGGTGCCGTAAGCGTGCAGCTGATATTTTAAACCAGCTCTTTTGAGAACCTCCTGGCAAGCCGCTACATACTCCGATACGGAAACGCCGACACCAATAGGAACTACACATAGATCCATTATCACGTTCATAACCTTCTCCATTTTTTAGTGAAAAACCACGGACCATACGGAAGCAGACCTTGTTCGTCGTCGAGAACAGTATCAATGTTCTCGGATCAAATTTGGGGAAATGGGATATCTCCCAAAAAGTCCTGGGGGAGAGTTCTCACAGTCGGCGCTACAGAAGCTGGTGATCCTTTTTCAAGCCTTCGTAAACCAATGTTGATACTTCGCGGATGACCCGGCCGCGGGAAGCCATCCACTGGCCGTAATTGGAGGCCTTGGATCGGCGTTCAATTATCCCGACGATGGCATAGGGATAATCAACGCCTTTCCGGGTTTTTGTCACAAGAATCCCCATATCTCCACAAAGATGGGCCGTTGTTCCGGTCTTATTGTATACCAGGGTGCCCCGGGGAATCGTTGTTCCATAGTAGAGGCGATCTCGCCCCGGCAGCGCCATCACCCGGCGCATCTCCTTGCCATAAGGAAGTTCCTGTTTCCATAACGAACGAAGAAATCTGATGTAGTCGGCAGGGGGGGCACCGTTAAGATAGGTGCGGCCGTCGTCAGGAATATATTCTTTAATATCTGTTTTCTTGAAGATATGGCTATAATATTTTTTCAAGATGAATTCACATTGTTCCGGCCCTCCGGCTTTACGCATTATATAATTTGTAGCCGAATTGCTGCTTCTCTGGATCATTGCCTCCATCTGTCTTTTGCTCTGCGCGTCATACTGCACTTTCCCCTCTTTGACCTTATGAAAAAAGGCCAAGGCGACAAAGGGCTTGATCATGCTTGCGGCTTGAAATTCAACATCGGCGTTAATACTCAGAACATTCCGATCATTTTCCAAGTCATACACCATCCACCCTGTCGATTCATCATTATTAATAAGCCCCTTGCTCCGGAGATTGTCGATATATTCAACAATCGTACGCTCAACTTTAGTATTCTCGGCGGTGCCTGACAGTCGGTCAGTTTGCGACTTTTTAGAGGAATTACTCGTGACTTCTATCTTCGCGGGCAGGGAGGGTTCAACCCTTGGGGAAATCTGGGTGTCTATCTTAGGAACCGGGATAATGTCAATTTTTTGTCCAACGGGCGGTAGTGTTTTCGCTACGACCAAGGAACTTTTCTTCGACAAAGGCTGGGAATCCTCGTTAGGATCAGGGACCTTGCAGAGGGCCGGATCGTCTGAGTCGCCATCATCTATCAGGCTTGATTCGCCGTAAACCACGTCATTATTGTTTTCCTTGGTGATGGCGGTGGTAATTTTCTTGCCTCGCAGAATGCTCGCTTGCATCTTCGCCACCGTGGCCGTCGATGCTTCGTCGCTGCGAAGGCGATAGACGAGAAGATAATTGCCGTAATCGGTCTTCTCAATAAAGAGATCTCTCTTAACCTCTTCACCCAGACAGGAATAGAGAAGCTGGTATTTCTCTTTCAGTGAGTCAAGATTTCGACCCATCCCGTAGCTCACATTGTAAAGACTATGAAAATCTTGTTCCTTAGAAGCATAAGGTTCATCGAAACCGGTTTTACTGAGCATTTCGGCATGCTTGATCAATGTTTGCGAGACTGTTCGAGCAGAAAGCCGGCCATCGTAAATCACCGCGTAATCACCGGTTACCCAGCCGACGATTTTCAGTTTTTTCCTTACCTGAGCATCGAGAATTGTTTCAAGCTCCTCTTTATAATCTAAAACCTTATCAAAATCTTTGGTGCGAAGATAAATAATATCATAGGTTTCCTTCTTTGCCGCCCTTGCACCCTCGACAAAACAGGCGAAAACCAGGACAGCCAGAAGAAAGAATACGAATGAAAACCTGACAGAAGGGAGGTATGAATATTTCATAACAAGAGTTGGTGTATTCCTCTAATCTCGAAAACTGAACTCAATTAATAATCATAGCAGAGATAAATCCATTTCCCCGTCTTCCGAGGCTCATTTTTTACCAAAATTACCCTGAAAATGCAAGCAGATCTCACATTCACCAGCCAAAGCAGCACATATTCGAGAAAGGTTATTAGATTTTTCATGATATTGCAACAGAGAAACACCTATTTGTCTGATATATAGCCTTATTTCTTGCAACTATTAGCAGTTAACTCTATATTGACATAGTAAAATTCGGTCGATGGAGAGCAGCTGAGAAAGTATATTCCTGATGCATTTTTTACTGTGCGGGTAACCAAACTGCCGATATAACCACCTTGCTGTTATGACATTCTTTGATAATTTCAATTCAATCCAACTGATTGCCGCACATCGTGGATACCGGGCAATACACCCGGAAAACACCTTCTCGGCCTTTCATGCCAGCATCGGGCGTTGCCATTTCATCGAGCTGGACATTCAGATGAGTAAGGACTTCGTGCCCGTTGTCATTCACGATCCCACACTGGAAAGAACCAGCAATGCCAAAGAGTTGCATCGGCAGTTGGGAATTAAGTCCCTGAATGTCAGCGACTGGACACTCCTAGAGCTTAAATCGCTCGATGTCGGCTCTTGGTTTCTCCTTGCCGACCCTTTTTCGACCATGGCTGACAGCAAGGAATCTCCCGATCAAATCCGCATGAATTACCCGCAGAAAATCATGACATTGGAAGAGGTGCTCAGTCATCCAGCCCTTAGAAAACTGCCTATAAATATAGAGATCAAAGATCATAAAGGAAAAAAACAGCACAAACAGGTTACTGAAATTGTTATTGATGTGGTAAAAAGATGTGCATCACAAGACAGGGTTCTGATCTCCTCCTTCAATCATGACTATCTGGTGATAGCCAAGACCTTTGCCCCGAAGATTTCCCTTGGAGTACTGCAAGACTATTCTCATCCTCCCGATATCATAGAATATCTCCGAGCACTCGGGGCAGCTGCCTATCATCCTTCCGATAGCATTATCGATGCCCGACTTATCAAAAAGTTACGGGCGGCCGGCATCGGCGTTAATGTTTATACGGTGAATTCCAAAGAACGGCAAAAACAACTCTTCGCCATGGGTGTAACAGCGATTTTCACCGATTTTCCCGAACTTCCTTGAGGCCACGCATTCCCCACCACCGATCCACTTGCCCTGACCTCGATTAAACGGGACTCATTTAAAAATCCTAACACGCATCTTCATGCAATATTCTTCGCAAAATTGGCAAAGAGTTTTTTCTGAGAGTCTAAAATTTATCCATAGTTGTTCATTGCTCGCCATTTTCACTTTCCTCTGTTCAACATGGCCGGTTTTTATTATATTAGTCGCCTCATTGTAGAGATCTATGAACAACTAGGAGAAGAAATGAAAAATGTTAAAATCATCGATCCAGAAATCTACGCGCTGGTAAAGCAGGAAGAAAAACGCCAGTCCGACAAGATTCGCCTGATCGCTTCTGAAAATTATGTCTCACTCGCTGTTCTAGAGACCACTGGCTCGGTCCTCACCAATAAATATTCCGAAGGATATGCCGGAAAGAGATACTACGAAGGGCAGCAGATCATCGATCAAGTCGAACAACTGGCGATCCAGCGTGCCAAAGACCTGTTCGGTGCTGAACATGTCAACGTCCAACCATACTCAGGATCACCTGCCAATATCGCAGTATATCTTGCCTTTCTCAACCCGGGCGACACTATCCTCGGGATGGCCCTGCCGCACGGCGGACACCTCACCCATGGTGCCCAGGTATCCATTTCCGGCAGGTATTTCAATGCACAGTCCTACGAACTCGATGCGGTTACCGGATTACTTAACTATGATACCATTCGCGAGAAGGCGCTGGCTGTCCAGCCAAAAATCCTCATCGCCGGTCATTCCGCCTACCCGAGAGTTCTTGACTTTGCCAGGTTCAAAGCCATTGCCGATGAAGTCGGCGCCATACTCATGGTGGATATGGCGCACTTCGCCGGTCTTGTCGCCGGTGGCGTTCATCCTTCCCCTGTGCCTTATGCCGATGTGGTTACCACCACCACCCATAAATCTCTGAGAGGCCCGCGCGGGGCCATGATTCTCTGCAAAGCCAAGCATGCTCAAGCCATCGACAAAGCCGTCTTCCCCGGCATCCAGGGTGGGCCGCACGACAATACCACGGCGGCGATTGCCGTGGCTCTGAAGGAGGCGACATCAGAGGCCTTCAAAGAATATGCCTGCCAAATAATTAAAAATGCCAAAACCCTTGCCGAAGTACTTATGGCCAAGGGTTTCACCCTCATCACCAATGGCACCGACAATCACTTGATGCTGGTTGATCTTACCAATAAAAACATCTCCGGGAAAAGGGCCGCCAAGGCTCTTGATAAGGCCGGCATTGTTGTCAATTACAACGCTATCCCCTTTGACCAGCGCAAGCCATTTGACCCGAGCGGCATTCGCCTCGGCACTCCGGCCTTAACCTCCAGGGGTTTCAAAGAAAAAGAGATGCTTCTCGTCAGTGATTTCATAGACAAGGTCATTACCGATCCGGATAATGAACAGCTCCTGCAACAAACCGCAAAAAAGGCAAAAGAGCTTTGCAGCAAATTCCCGGCGCCGGGTCTTGAGCACCTTTGCTCACGCCAACCGCAATAACCCCCTCATATTCGCGTCCAAGCAGCACAAAGGGGGCCTCGGCTAAGCTCAGCGCCCCTTCCCCTTTGACTACCCTTGTCTATCAAAGTTAAATAGGGTGCAGTTATCCCCGAATCTCCGCTGTAATCAAACACAATGAATTGCCTTACAATTTGTCTCACCTGTCCGTACGTAACGATTTACAAACTTTTTTCGTTTCGATTTGACTCTTTGCCGACAAATCAGTAACATGTTGTTGGATGTTTCTGACACACTCTGCTCTCTACCGTCTGCCTTTGAGCCCTGTTACCACCCATGTCCACACAAACCCTTGCCGAGCTCCAACTCAAATTACTGGCAGCACAAAGACGTATTTCCGACCTCGAAAAATTCATTTCCGATCAGCCCGATCCAGTCCTCACCACTGCGCTAAACCCTTTCCTTTCAGCCTCGCAAGGAGAAGAGCTAGTCCTCAGCCGCAATAAATATCGCAAGCTTTTCAATTATGCCAACGATGCGATGTTTGTGATCTCCCTCGATCGGAATAGCGAAAATTACGGACTCTTTTCCGACGTCAACAATGTTGCCTGTAAACGGCTTGGCTATACTCGGGAAGAGCTGCTGACCATGACACCGTTCGACATCAGCGACAGCAAGGATTTTGCGTACAACAGCCAACTGGTCATTCGCCTGAGCCGTGAGGGAAATGCCACTTTCGAGACGACTTACATCAAAAAAGACGGCACCCTGCTGCCGGTCGAAGTCAATGCCCTCCGCCTGACCATCGACGGCAAGGAACTCTATATGGCAATCGCCCGCGACATTACTGAAACAAAAAGGATTATCCAGGAACTCGAGGCAGCTAAGGACCAAGCCTGCGCCGCCAGCAGAACTAAATCGGAGTTTCTTGCCCACATGAGTCATGAGGTGCGAACGCCAATGAACGGTGTCCTGGGCATGCTGCAGCTTCTGAAAATGACAGACCTCGATGACGAACAACTCGACTACGTCACGACCGCCATGGAATCCGGGAAAAGCCTGCTGACCATTATCAACGATATCCTCGATTACTCAAAAATTGAGGCGGGAAAACTGCAAATGACACCGGAGGCATTCAGGGTAAGAGACATGGTAAAAACTCTGGTAGCCTCCTTCAAAACGGCCATCAACCCGCATAAAGTCAAGCTTGACTATTGTGTGGCCCCGGAGGTTCCTGAAACCCTCATTGCCGACCATGTGCGCATTCGCCAGATTCTCTACAATCTGGTGGGCAATGCCATTAAATTTACTGATCAAGGAAACATCAGCGTCAACATGCGATGTATCAGCAGCATCGACGCCAAGCAAGTCATGCTGGAATGCAGCGTAGCCGATACGGGGATCGGAGTTCCTCTTGATATCGAAGATAAACTTTTCGAGCCCTTTACCCAATTTGCGTTGCAGCGCAAGAAAAAAATTCAGGGCACCGGGCTTGGTCTCAGCATCGTCAAACTGCTGGTTAAGCAGATGAACGGAACTGTGCGATTGGAGCGCAATCAGGCTGACGGCACCACGGCAACCTTCACCTTGACAGCAAAGAAAGGACTCTGCAGTACAGAGCCCGAACCAGCTCCCGCACCCCCACCCATACTTACCAGCCCACATCGCCGCCTTTCCACCCTGGTGGTTGAAGATGAACAAATCAACCAGCAGATTCTTCAGGCTATTTTTCATAAGCTTGGCCATCGGACGACTATTGCCGAGAATGGCTATGTGGCCCTTGATCTCCTTCTCTCCGATCATTTCGATATTGTTCTCATGGATGTGCAGATGCCCGAGTTGGACGGTCTGGAAACCACAAAAATAATCAGAACCTCAAAAGAATTCTCTCGCATCCACAACATTCCGATCATCGCCCTTACAGCCTATGCGATGGAAGGTGATAAAGATAAATGCCTGGCTGCGGGTATGACCAGCTACCTGGCCAAACCGGTTGATATCAAAAAACTTGATAATCTCCTGCAGAAACTGACATCCAATCCCTCCTGAGTGACATTACGCTTTGACAACGACAAGGGAAGGAGTTACTCTCTTTAATCATATCATTAAATACTTTAGCTACAAACCACGACTTTCCGCATCCTTCAGAGGTTCCAATGAAAATATTACTGCCAATCATCGTTCTCGGACTTCTTGTCTGGCCTACTGCGCCAATGGCCGCACAGGATACCACCAGGGCCGCCGAAGAAACCCCGAAAATCTGGACAGCGGAAAAGGCCGTGGCCTTTGCCATTGCCGGCAACCCGGACAACACTATCGCCAGAAAACGTATTGAAGAAGCACAGGCGGCAGCGATGCTTGCCAGAGCGACCGACTACCCGCTTATCAATGTCTCAGCCGAATACGGCCAAACCAACACCCCCATGTACTCCTTCGGCAATATTCTCAACCAGGGCGCTTTTAATAACTCCATCAACTTCAATGATCCCGGCATAACCGATAATCTCCAACTTAAGGCCGTGGTCAATTACCGGATCTATAACGGTGGCCAGGATCAAGCTGAACATGCAGCGTCAGCCGCCCGCATAGGTGCCTCGGAAAGTGATCTTGTTGCCGTTCATCAGCAGCTTGGTTTCGAAGTGGTGAAGACCTTTCAGGCCATACTTCAAGCAGAGAAGATGGTGGCGGTTCGCCTTGAGGAGTTGTCGGCAATTACTACATCTTTAGACGTCGGCAGGGCGAGGCATGAGGCGGGAGATCTCCTTCGTCAAGATCTGCTCAACCTTGAATTGCAACAATCCCGCGCCAGTGAAAACCTGATCCAAGGCCGGCACACCCTGGAGTTGAGCAAACGCATTTTTCTCAATCTTTTAGGCATACAACAAGGCGACGTTCAGATCGATCCGGCCGGCGGCCGGACACTGCAACCGCCGGATATTGTCGGCTACCAAAATCGCCATGAATTACAAAAACTTGATGCCATGTTCCAAGTTGCCGAAGCCGAATTGAAAAAGGCTGAAGGCAGCCGGAAGCCGACACTTGACGCCTTTGCCGGCTATCAGGTAGATAACGGTTTTATTGAGGAGGAAAGCGGCAACTCGTGGATGGCCGGAGTGAAGATGAACTACGCACTCTTTGACGGCCACAAAGCTGCCGCACAAATATCCTTGGCTCGCCTCAAGCTGCAGGAGATTCAGGGACTGAAACTGAAGATGGAACTTGCCCTCAACCTTGAGGTACAGCAGGCCCTGCTCGACTATAAACAGGCCCAGGAGCGCTTGAGTGTTACCGACAAGATGGTTGACGTCGCCGAAGAAGTAGCGAGGCTCAGCCGAGCCAGGTTCAAGGAGGGCGTCATACTCGCATCCGAATTGATCGACCTGGAAATGCGTCTCACCGATGCCCGGGCCAGACAGCTGACGGCCAAGGCAGGGCACCAGGTGGCAATAGCCAACCTCCGTCGGGCAACCGGGTCGGCACAGTTTTCCGATAATTAAAACTGCAACCAGGAGATTTACCAATGAAGGTCAGACAACTCATTACCATCATAAATATAGCCACCCTCATGCTGCTTCTCGGCTGTAACAAGGAAGGGGCAGGCGAGGCAAAAAAGGTCCAACCATTGGCCACGGCAACGGTGAGCGCGGGCAAGGTGGTAAAGCAGATAGCCGGCAACCAGATCGAGGTGGTCGGCACTGTCCAGGCGGTTGAACAGGCGGTGATATCCGCCAAGATCACCGGCAATGTCATTGCCCTCCCCGTCGATCTGGGATCACGGGTCAAACACGGCGAGCTCCTCGCCGAACTCAGTGCCGGAGAAATCTCGGCCCAGGTGCAGCAGGCCAAGGCGCAACTGGAACAGGCCAAACGCAATCTGGCGCGGGAAGAAAACCTCCTAAAGAAAAATGCAGCCACCCTGGAGACCGTTAAATCGCTTGAGGATAGTTTGCGCATTGCCGAAGCGGCCCACAAGACAACCTTGACAATGCTTGATTTTGCAAAGATTACTGCCCCTTTTTCCGGAATCATCACCCGTAAACTGGTAAATGTCGGCGATCTTGCCACCCCCGGCAAACCCCTCCTGCATATCGAGGAAGAGAATAAACTCCAGGTGCTGACCGATATCCCCGAGGCAATGATCCTGAAAATTGCCAAGGGGGACCTGTTGAGGGTTTATATTCCATCCGTCAACCTTGGGGTTGAAGGTACTGTGGCGGAAGTATCGCCGATCGCCGATCCATCCTCCCGTACCTCACCGATCAAACTGCGTATTCCCAATAATCCGCTGCTTCGTTCAGGGCAATTCGCCAGGATCACCCTGGCTATGGCGCAGGCGGAAACCTTGGCGGTTCCCACCGGTGCAGTTGTGTCCTTCGGGCAGATGGAGCGAATCTTTGTCGTCGATGACGGCAAGGCGAGGCTCCGACTGGTCCGCACCGGTGCTAAGAGCGAACAATACACGGAGATCCTCAGCGGGCTCACCGAGGGGGAGACCGTGGTTATCGCCGGCAATGGCAGTCTCCAGGACGGCCAGCCGGTTACAGTACAGTAGACGACGCATCCCCTCATCTCATCACCCGGTATTTAGCCAACCATGCATACCCCATCACCCCATCCTACAGGATTTGCCGGCCGTCTAGCGCAGGCCTTCGTTAACTCCAAGCTGACTCCTCTCGGCATAATCGCCTCCCTGCTGCTCGGCTTTCTGGCAATCATTTTACTGCCTCGGGAAGAAGAGCCGCAGATCAAGGTACCAATGATCGACGTCATGGTCGCCATGCCCGGTGCGACCCCGAAAGAGGTCGAGGAACGGATGACCATTCCCATGGAAAAGCTGCTCTACGAGCTGCCGGGAGTCGAATACATTTATTCAACCTCCATGCCCGGACAAAGTCTTCTGGTGGTGCGTTTTTATGTCGGGGAAAATCTTGAAACCTCGATCGTCCGGTTGAATCAGAAGCTCGCCACCAATTTTGACCGTATCCCCCACTCGGTGCAGGTACCGTTGATCAAACCGCATACCATTGATGACGTCCCTATTATGGCTCTCACCTTTCACGGCAAGGGTTATGATCACTTCACCCTGCGACGAATGGCCGCCCAGGTCGACGACGCCATCAAGAGTATCAGCGAGGTGGCGGAAACCAAGCTTATCGGCGGCAACAAGAGACAGCTGACCATCCGCTTCGATCCGTTGCTCCTCGCTTCGCGCAACCTGACGGTGGCCGATCTGGCTCCAAAGATCCAAGCAGTCAACAGCCAATCACATTCCGGCGTCCTCAGGTCCCTTAACCATGAAACACAACTGCAAACCGGCACCTTCCTGCAAAGTGCCGAGGAGATCGGTCGCATTGTTGTCGGCGTCTACGGCGGCAAACCGGTATATCTGCAAGAAGTGGCAAAGATTGTCGACGGCCCCGCCGAACCGTCCGACTACGTGCTGTATAGCGACAGCACGAGCAACAACCCGGAAGCGGCAGTCACCCTGTCGATTGCCAAACGACCGGGGGCTAATGCCGTGTCGGTGGTAAACGATGTGGTGCAAATGGTCGATGGACTGAAAGGCAACCTGATCCCTGCCGACCTTCTGGTGAGCGTCACCCGTGACTACGGGGCAACCGCCTCCGACAAGTCAAACGAACTGCTTCTGCATATGGGGATTGCCGTTTTCGGTGTCGCCCTGCTTATCCTCTTTTTCCTCGGCTGGCGTGAATCGATCGTCGTTATGCTGGCCATTCCCTCGACGCTCGCCCTGACTCTCTTAGTCTTTTATCTCTATGGCTATACCCTGAACCGGATCACCCTCTTTGCCCTGATCTTTTCCATCGGCATCTTGGTCGATGACGCCATCGTCGTTGTTGAAAATATCGTTCGGCACCTGCGATTGCCCAGCAATAATGGCCGTCCGAAAATCCAGGTGGCAATCGAAGCTGTAGCCGAGGTCGGCAATCCAACCATTCTCGCCACCTTGGCGGTTATCGCCGCCATTCTGCCGATGGCCTTTGTTGGCGGCCTGATGGGCCCGTATATGCGCCCTATCCCCATCGGTTCTTCGGCGGCGATGGTCTTTTCCCTCATTATCGCCTTTACCGTTACCCCTTGGGCGGCCACCCATATCCTCAAGAAATCATCGGCCGGCCACGGCCATAGCGATGCCGAGGCAATGCCCGATGACTGGTTTACCCGCATCTACCATAAAATCATGGACCCCCTTCTTGCACACGGGGCTTGGCGAATAGTGTTTTTTACCGTTATCACCTCCATGCTGCTCGGCGCCTGTTCCATGGTTTACCTCGGCCTCGTCAAGGTGAAGATGCTGCCCTTTGACAACAAGAGCGAGTTCCAGGTCATCCTTAACATGCCGGAGGGTTCAACCCTTGAGCAAACCGCGCGGGTCGCCCAGGAGATGGCCGGTGTAGTTGGCCAGGACCCGGCGGTCACCGATTACCAGATCTATGTCGGCACTGCCTCGCCCTATAATTTCAACGGTCTGGTCCGCCACTATTTCATGCGCAGTGGTCCGACCGTTGCCGATATCCAGGTTAATCTCCAGCCAAAACATGCCCGCAAACAGCAAAGTCATGAAATCGCCACCCGAATTCGCCCGCCGCTTGCGCACATTGCCGCCAAATACGGGGCAAATGTAGCAGTTGCCGAGGTGCCGCCCGGCCCGCCGGTATTGCAGACCCTGGTCGCCGAGATCTATGGCCCGACCGATGCTTCCCGGGTAAAGCTGGCAACCAAGGTGAAAGAGATCCTCAGCGGCTCGACCGGCGTCGTCGATGTCGATTGGTTCCGGGAGGCGGAACGTAAGCGCCAGGTCTTTACCGTCGATAAAGAAAAAGCGGCTCTCAATGGCATCTCGGAGAAACAGATTACCCGAGCCATTGAGATTGCCGTACAAGGTTATTCCCTCGACCTTTATCATCAGCCGACCGACAAAGAAAGTGTCAATATCGTCCTCGAACTGCCGCCGGAATACCGGGCGAGGAGCGAATCGATCCTGAATATTTCCGTACGCTCAGAGACCAATCCGGCCGCACCTCTGGTACCCCTGAGGGAACTGGTGGTGGTTTCCGAACAGCAGGTGGAGCAGCCCATCTATCGCAAGAATCTCAAACCGGTTATCTACGTTACCGGTGACGTTGCCGATGTGGTGGAGAGCCCGGTGTACGCCATTTTCGAGATGAACAAAAAGCTTGCGGCTCTTGATGGCCGCGATTTCGGCGGCACCCAGCCGCATGTGGAAATCTATAACCTCAATCAACCATTCTCGGAAAGCCAACCGGCCATGAAATGGGACGGCGAGTGGCATATCACCCTTGAGGTCTTCCGCGACCTTGGCCTGGCCTTTTGCGTGGTGATGGTACTGATCTATATGCTGATGGTCGGCTGGTTTAAAAACTATATCACGCCGCTGGTGGTAATGGCCGCCATCCCCTTCTCGCTCATCGGCATTCTGCCGGCGCATTGGGGATTTGGGGCATTTTTTACCGCCACCTCGATGATCGGTTTTATGGCCGGCGCCGGTATCGTGGTGCGTAACTCGATTATTCTCGTCGATTTTATTGAACAGCGTATCCGTGAAGGCCAACCGCTCGCCAAGGCAGTGGTCGATGCCGGGGCCATCCGCTTTAGGCCCATGCTACTCACTGCTCTTGCGGTAGTTATCGGCGCCTCAGTCATTCTTGCCGACCCAATCTTCCAGGGCCTGGCTATATCCCTGATGTTTGGTGAGATCGCCTCGCTTCTTATCAGTCGCATGGCGGTGCCGGTGCTGTATTTCGTTATCAAGAAACACGAACACCATAAACCCGCCAAAGCGTGATGAACATTTCGCTATGCGAGGAGGAAGGCACATGAAGGAATACCTTTTCAACCCCTTTGAAGACCGGCTGAGTCGCGATATCCGCAACGAATTGTCGGAAGGTTTGGCGGTAGCCGTGGAAACGGGCAAGGCTGATATGCTGACGGAGACTGTGGAAAAATACCGGCGACAACCACTCGCTGAGTGTTATCGAACATATCTCGAAGATCGCTATAGTCGGCATGAAAAGGCGCTTGCGGCCATCTCTGCAGGCATCACCGACCCGATCCACCGCGGATTAATCCTCTGGGATCTCGGCCTCTTCTTTGAGATGCATGAGGTTTTGGAACACGCCTGGTATTCGGCGCAAGGGGCGATGAAGCTGACCCTGCAGGCGCTTGTCCGCGCCGCCGGGGTGTATATCAAGCGGGAATATGGCTACCATGATTCGGCTGGACGCATTGCCGAAAAAGCGGTCCCGGTCCTTGCCGAAAACCGGGCACTTCTCGTCCCCTATTTCGATCCGGACAAACTGATTGTGGCCCTCCTGGACCCCGACTCCGTTCCGCCAATACTCCTGAACCAATAGCATGTTATTATTTGACAACAGCTTATCAATTGAGGGCCAAGCGCACCAGCTCCGGTTGTATCTCCTTATCGGTCGTGCGGTGCAGGGTTTTTTCGGTGAACTCGATAGCCCCGATGTCGGTAACGGTAATCACCGCTGATGACCGCGTCCCATAGTGGGCACCGTCAATAAAGATGCTGCCGAGTAACCGCTCCCAGGCAAGACCGACCCCGGTTTCCGGAAGCTGATGGTCCGGTGGGCAGTGGCTGTCGGCCAGCAGGTCGTGGAGTAAAGGAGCTTCGACACGGTCGGTTTCGACCATATGCGGACGTAACAGCTCCTTACCCCGCAGTACCTTCGGCCAGGGGGTATCGAGGAGATGATTGGAAAGTCCATAAAAACCAGGTTTGAGCAAGCGAGGTGCATGTGTTTTATTGGAAAAATAATACAACTCACGGGAATCGCCGACAATCAGATTAAAACCATTGTAGATGGATGCCTTGACCGCCAGATTCTGCAGATACTCCCCGGCACCCATTTCTCCGACCAGGTAATTCATGAGAATCGCCCCGCGGGAAGGGGCATTCAAGCGATTGGCGGCCGGCTCCCGGTAGTTGGTAATGGCGGCAAAGCGCAATCCGGCGGTAATGCCCAGCCAGGTACCGCCTCCCTGCAGATCGCGGCCGGCAAGAAGGGTCTTTTCCCGGTTAAGATAATCAAGCTTGGCCGTCGGCCGGGCCAAAAACTCATCGCGGTTGGCGGCGACCACCAGCCGGTAGCCGGGCGTCGTCCGATAGGAAAAAAACAACAGACACATGATACCCCACCCTTAGTCCGTCTGCGGCCAGACAACACCCTGTTCCTCTTCGACCAAATAGCAAAACCCCGGCCATTCAAATTCTTTTTTTGAAACCGGACAGCGGAGGGTAACGGTATGTTCTCCGATGGCGGCAATTTCCCAATCGCCACCGCGACGCGAACCTTCAATGCGAATCTTTTGCCCGACGCGGAATGAATAGGGTTTAAATACGGTCACATCGTGATTCATACGCTGCTCCTGAAGTACAAGTTATTGGTAAATGATCACACCGGAAAGGTAACATTTTGCCCACCGCTCCCATTACTATAACACCTCTTGCGAGGATTACTATTCTCCAAACCTGCACGATTGACGACCGATCAGATCCTTGCTTTTCCGAAAAAAGAGGGTACCTTGTTAAGAGTAATTCTTGATGTCGTTCCCAAACCATTCAGCCACAAAAAGCGGGATTTCCATGCTCATTGCCCCACAGACAGCCTCAGCGGCCGTCGCCATTATCCGCTGCCAAACTCCCCGGGTGAGTTATTTGATCCTGCGGCGGGCAACACACCCCGACGATCCATGGTCGGGCCACTTCTCGTTCCCCGGTGGCAGGAAAGACAGAACCGATGAAGATCTCCTGGCGACCTGTATTCGGGAAACCGCCGAGGAGACCGGCATCATGCTCCGTGTCGACCAATTGCAGCAACGCCTGGTACTCGAACCGGCGGGCCGTCTCCTCAGCCATCCGATCTTGGTTCAACCTTTTCTCTTCACCCTCCCCGAACCACCCGCCCTTAGTCTCGATCCCAGAGAGATTCAAGGAGCTTTATGGCTGGATGCCGATCAATTTCAAACAGCGGCACTGCACCAGAGTGTCGAGTTGTTGCCCGGCCGTCTTTTTCCGGCCTATCCTGTCGCGGATTATTATCTCTGGGGTTTCACCTACCGACTGCTGCGATCGATTCTCAAGATGGATGAGGCGTACATGGGATTGACTCATTCCAGTCAATAAAAATTGAAGATCCATAAGAACAAGGAACAACAACATGATTTCACATAGAAATATCCTCGGCACACCGCTCGAGATGTGTAGTATTGAACCGATGACCGGTTTTACCCGCGAAGGCAGTTGCAAGGTAACCGCCGATGACTATGGGGTGCACGGAGTGTGTATTGTGGCTACTGAAGATTTTTTGGAATTCTCGAAAATAAAAGGCAACGACCTGTCAACACCCGCACCCCTGTCCGGATTTGCCGGCCTGCGGCCGGGTGATCGCTGGTGTCTCTGCGCTGCCCGCTGGCGGGAGGCCTTCGATCACGGAGTAGCTCCCCTGGTTAATCTGGCGGCAACGCATGAGATTGCCTTAAATTTTGCCTCACTTGAAGACTTTCTCGCCTATTCGATCGACAACGGACACAGCTGAGATAGGCCAGGCCTAGAACAGTCCCGGCGTTTTTCGCCGCCGGGCCAAGCGCAATCCTTTTTAACACTCGATGGCCATGCCCTTGGCCACCGCCTTTTTCTTTTCCTCGCCCATGACAATGCCGAGCAGCTCCAACGCAAATTCAATGGAGGTCCCGGCACCCTTGGAGGTCACGCAGTTTTTGTCAACCACCACCCTGTCGCCAACATGTTCCTGTGAACTGAGTTTTTCCACAAACCCGGGATGGCAAGTAGCCTTCTTACCTTGCAACAGGCCGTGATGCTCAAGCACTAAGGCCGGTGCAGCGCAGATTGCCGCATACAGTTTGTTGCCGCTGTTTTGCTTTTTCAGCAGCTCTATGAGCATTGCCGATTTCTGCAGGTTCTCGGCTCCGAGAATTCCGCCGGGCAGCACTATCAGGTCATAAAGAGTGTTGCAACATTCGGCAAGGAGAAGATCCGCCATGACTTTCACTTGATGCGATGAGGTTACCTGCAGGCTCTCGCCGACGGCGGCTAGATCGACGTGCACTCCGGCCCGGCGAAAGACGTCAACGATGCTCAAGGCCTCGATCATTTCAAATCCTTCAGCAAGCGGAACGAGAATTTTCTTATCCATGAGGTGGCTCCTAGCTTTTACAAACGATGAGTAGCACGATCCATTTCATACCAAAGTATAGCAAAACCCTGCATTCGTCAAATCCTACGAAAAAGACTCGGGTTTCTTGATAGCGAGAGAAGTCCACAAAATGCCTCCAATCTTTCCCCGGACACATCGTTTTACAAGGTGTAAATTTTTCTGACACTTTTGGTGTTTCCAGCTGTCATTGTCGTCTTAATTTGCGGTTGACATTCCGGCTTTCCCAGGAGCTTACCGGCTTGGCAGCCTACCAAATCGAAGAGCAATACATTTCTGTGCAACATAGTCGACGATATTTGCACCAGGAGTCTATGAACCGGCATGCTCTATGCTAGTAGAACAGCAGGATTTGCAATTGCTTGGGATGCGGAGCAATGCCTATCGTCAAAGCAAGCAAATATAAACATTGTGACCTGTTGGATACAAAGCCCGGTAATGATACCGGTAAGATATTCGGGAGCCTATCCCGGCAATTTCATCTACCAATTCAACAATGGAGGAAATTTTTATGACAGACAAGCATGTTCAAAAGGAAAACGAGATATCTATAAGCAGACGTTCCGTATTGCAGGGTGCCGTTGCCCTGGGTGCCGTTGCCATGGCCGGCGGCTTTGCCCTTAACCTGGCGGCACCGGGGGAGGCGCAGGCGGCATTGAAAACCCTGCCGACAAAATGGGATGAAACCTGGGATGTGGTTATCGTCGGTTCCGGTTTTGCCGGGCTGGCTGCAGCCGCTGAAGCGGCTGGGGCCGGGGCCAAGGTTGTCATTCTCGAGAAAATGCCGACCTATGGCGGCAACTCCATCATCAACGGCGGGGTGTACGCGGCTTGGGACAGCAAGTTCCACTATCGCCAGAATCTGAAACTAGGTGAAGACAGCCCGAAGCAGCACGTCGAGGATACGGTGAAAGGCGGTGACTATTACAATCTGCCCGAGCTGGTTGAAGTCATGGCTAATGGGGCAGAACCGGCTTTGAACTGGATGATCGACGAAGGCGGGGCCCAGGTGAGACCGACGGTAACGCGGGCCGGAGGACATTCAGCTTACCGAACCCATTCAGCTGTTGCCGGTGTGGGCCGGGAGTACACCGAAGCTCTGCGTAAAATTGCCGAGAAACGTGGTGCAAAGATAGTTCTCAATTCGGAAGTCACCTGGATCTGGCGTAAAGATGTTGACCCGAACAGCCCGGTGTTGGGCCTAGAAGTCAAACGCGGCCGAAAAACACTGAACATCAAGGCGGAAAAAGCGGTAATCCTTGCCTCCGGCGGATTCAGCCGCGATATCAAGATGCGACTGGCGCATAACCCGAGGCTGGTCGATTCCTTCAACTGCACCAACCAACCGGGTGCAACCGGGGAGATGATCCGGTTCGCCCAATATGTGGGCGCGGATACGCTGCAGATGAACTTTATTCAACTGTATCCTTTCGCCGAGCCGGAAACCGGCATCCTCGACACGCCAGCTGTTTATCCGTTTAACGGTCCCGGCTATGGGATCGTTTATGTTACCAAGGCCGGCAAACGCTTCGTCAACGAACTGGAACGCCGCGATGTTTGTGCTTTTGCACAAATCAATCTAGGGGGCGACGCCAAGCCGACCTATTCTATTTTTAGTGAATCCATGGTCTTAAAGATGGGCGGCTCGAACGAGGAGGTGGCGGCAGGCATTGCCAAGGGGCGGTTTATCAAGGCCGACACCATTGGCGAATTGGCCGGCAAGCTGAAAATTCCCACCGATGCGCTGACGACAACCATCGATAAACACAACAAATATATTGAAGAAGGCAAGGACCCCGATTTCAACAAGTCTATAACCAAGGCGATGATTCCATTGGCACAGGGGCCCTTTTATGCCGTTGCCCAATGGCCGGCGGTACATCATTGCATGGGCGGCCTGAGGATCAATCCCCAGGCGCAGGTGGTTGATATCTTCAGTAAGGTCATTCCCGGTCTGTATGCGGCAGGCGAAGCAACGGGTGGCGTGCATGGCTCCAACCGTCTCGGCAGCAATGCTATTCCGGACGCGGTTTCGTTCGGGCGCGTTGCCGGAACCAACGCCGCAAAGGGACAAGCCAAAGCGTGATCCCAAGGCATGGGATCTCTCTCGACAACCCGGCAATGGGCTAGAGGCTCCTTTACGGAAAATGCTTCACAGCCAAGAAGTATTTTCCCAAGGAGGTAACACAACCGGCAACCCAAGCTAAGTACGGGTTGCCGGTTTATTCTCGTGGAGCGTAAAGCATGAAAAATATATGGGCAGTCTTCGTTTTCGTTGGCGTTTTTGCTTTGGGATACGGATTGTTGACCAGTAACATGGCCACGGCGGCAGCACCGACGACCACCTCCTGCAAAAACTGTCACACCGACTTAGCCGCATTGCTCCCCCGGGAGCATACGCCGGTGGAAGACAATGTGGCCTCTTGTCTGGCCTGCCATCAATCGGATATGCCGGGTTTGGAAAAGAAAAATCCCTATTTGACCCGCATCCATCTGGCACATCAGCCACCTCGCGGAGATGGCGATTGCCTGACATGTCATTCTTGGACGATCGGTAAAAGCTTTGGCTTGATCGGCGCGCCGAGATCGTGGGGCGCTCCGACGCAGGAAGATATGAATGTACTCAAAGAAATATTCGCGTCCTGGGCCGAATCCGGGTATCTCGACAACCGCCATGCCAAGGCCTCCACTACCTGCACCAACTGTCATGGGACAAAACTGCCGGCACTCGACGCCACCGTCGACAACAAAGGGTGCCTGAAATGTCATGGTCCGATGGAAGAACTGGTGAAAAAAACCGAACCGGCGGATTTTAAAGACCGCAATCCCCATCTATCACACCTTGGCGAGATCGACTGCACGGTCTGCCACAAAGCGCATGGCGAATCAAAGGTCTATTGCCTGGGATGCCACCAGAAATTTACCATGACCATTCCCGGAGGAGAAATACCAAAGAAACAGTAAGATCATCTTCACTCTTTCGCTTGGCCGGCGTCAAACCTTTTGGGTCAATGGTAACCATCCGTCGCTGGCGGTTTGCCAAGGCTCTGCAACCACACGAAGCCAACGATGCCGGCCATGAGCGAGGCGGCAAGAATTGCCGTTTTTGAAGCGTTAATGGCCTCGGCATTACCGGTAAAAGCCAGATTGGCTATAAATATTGACATGGTAAAGCCAATGCCGCCGAGAAGTCCGGCGCCGAAAATATGCCGCCACTGCAAATCCGGTGGCAGGCGACAGATGCCGCTTGCCACAGCAACGAAGCACAAGAATACTACCCCAAAAGGCTTGCCGACAAGTAAGCCGCCAATAATGCCAATGCTGTTCATGCCGGCAAGGTTTTCCATCCATCCCGCACCCAACAAAATGCCGGTATTGGCAAGGGCGAAAATCGGCATAATGATAAAGGCAACCGGTTTGTGCAAAGAGTGTTCGAGCTTATGCGACGGCGACGCCTGGTCATCATCTTTAGCGGAGAAGGGAATCGCAAAGGCCAGCATAACCCCGGCCATCGTCGCGTGAACGCCTGACTTCAACATGAGAAACCACATCAACAGGCCGCCAAGCACATAGGGAATGAGGGACATGACGCGAAGCCGATTGAGAACTATGAGCAGAGCCCAAACGCCCAAGGCGCCGGCAAAATACCCTGCCGAAAGTTGCGCCGTATAGAAAGCGGCGATGATGATTATCGCACCCAAATCGTCGATTACCGCGAAAGCCACGACAAACACCTTGAGCGACGCCGGGATACGCTTGCCAAGGATGGCCAGAACGCCAAGAGCAAAGGCGATGTCGGTTGCCATCGGAATTCCAAATCCAGACATGGCAGGCGTGCCCAAGTTGAGCGAATAATGAATCAGCGCCGGGGCTGCCATTCCGCCGATGGCAGCAAACATCGGTAAAAGGGCATTTTTAAAGCTGGACAACTCGCCGCTGTAAAGCTCGCGTTCCAATTCTAAGCCGATGAGGAGAAAGAATACCGCCATCAGCGCATCGTTTATCCAGTGTTCAAGGCTCAACCCGCCGACGGATATGTGCCAGAAACGCAAATACTCCGGGCCGATGGACGAGTTGGTGATGGCAAGAGACAGTACAGTGCAAAAAATCAGGAGAATTCCGCTGGTCTTTTCCGACTCAAAAAATGTGTTGAAAGCGTTTGATAAAGTACGCTGTTCAGAATCCATAATTCGCTCCAGCTATATTGCCAATGGATTTTTGCTGCGTTAGCAAGGGTCGCTCTCCAAAGCCGGACCCGAATAGTGGCTCGGACAACATGCGCTACCTGTTGCTGATTGCTAGTTTTACGCCGAAGCCGATGAGGGCAATCCCGGCAAGACGCCTTGCAATCCTTCGCACAGACGGAATTGCTCTCAGGCGACTTGCCACAACATTACCAACGAAAACAAGACCCGTCTGGTACAGAAAGCTGATGCCCGTGACATGAACCATCATTACCACAAGCGTTGTATTCGATGACTCCGGACGAAGAAATAACGGAAAGAATGCAACAAAAAAGAGCACAACCTTGGGATTGGTAAGGCTGACTGTACACGCCTGGCGAAAATAGAGCCATGCCGATTGATGCGGTTCAGAATGGGCTGCATCCCGACGCAGAGGCAAACGCAAAAGCTGCCAGCCGAGCCAACACAAATACGCGGCACCGAACCATTGAAGAGTTTTGAAAAAAATTGGGTTGGCATTCATAACAGCAGCAAGACCGGCTACCGCCGCAACCATGAAGAGAAAGTCACCAACGATCGTTCCAAGAACCGCGCCGATCCCGGCTTCTACACCATTTCTGGCCGTGGCGTTGAGGATCGTTAGGGTTCCTGCCCCGGGGATCAGCTGAAAGACAAGAATCGCCGCGAGAAAGCTTGTATAGTTTTGAATGTCAAACATTTACGCGACTCCTGTGATTACCATATATTTGTATTGCTATTTATACGCTTTTCAGCCAACGCCAGGCTGACCGGCATGTCCAGTCGAGCCGGAAGTTGTGGGAATCGTTACAGTCTCAAAAATCTTGTCTTCACCCTCTGGGTGCGCCGATCACGGCCGGAATCCGTCCCGAGCCAGTTCGGCCATAGGCAGCACCTCCACTTGGTCGGACAGTCGGTAGCGCCGCTCACCTGGAGAGATGACCGTTAGATGGTCCAATTCCAGGTCTTCCAAGGCGGTGCGGATGGAGGGAGTCATGCGTGGGGCATCCATCCGCTTAACCTCAACACCCAGACGCCGGCCATCTTTAAACAGCAGCAGATCCAGGTCGGCTCCACAGGGTAACAATGCGGCTAGGGTCAAGTACGGTCCGGATGGCGGTCGTTAGGGTTGGTCTGGTATTCATGATCCATGATTACTTTGAATTTCCGCCACGTCAATAAGGATTTTCAACATAAACCACCTCCCTCCATATCCGCTTGCCCAAGCCAACGGTAAAAATCACCCGTCGCAATTGGTGCATTTGTTTATTGTGTTAGTTCGCTGGGAGAGCCGGCAAGGGGAACTTGCCGGCGGGTGAAATGGTGAAAAGTGCCTGGCAAAAACCGTCAATTCATGGAATGGAGGCCAACCATGTTGCCATCCGGATCGATAACCAGGGCGATATGGCCATACTCACCGATGGAAAATTTGTCCTTGAACACCGTACCTCCTGCCTCCTTGGCCCGCCTTGCCTCGACAGCGCAATCCTCGCAGGCGAAATAGACCAGGGTGCTGTTGCCGCCGGAGGGGCACCCTTCCATCTTGACCAGTGCGCCCATGGCGCCGGGACCATTGTCGAGCATGGGAAAACACCACATTTCCATGCCTTCACCGGCAAGCGGCATCAATTGCAAAGCCAGCATTTGTTCGTAGAAGGTTTTCGCTCTCGCCATGTCTTGTACATAGATTTCAAACCAGACCACCGGATTGGTTTTCATTGTGTGCTCCTTTTTTTGGTTAAGGGGATGGGGCAAGCGGCCGCATGGGCCGCGATGGTTGGCATCAGTCGGTTGTCGATGCCCTATCATCCTATACTAACCATGGTCGGTGACACCACTATGTCAAGTTCCATAAAGATTTTTCATCGCCAAGACGATTTTTTCCATCCTTTCGCGCCAGCTGCCGGGTGAGAGGATCTCCAGGTCGGCCCCGAAACCGAGGAGAAAGGAAAACAACCAAGGGTCGTCGGGCAGATCGAGAGAGGCGATGAGCCAGCCGTCGTCGTCCCGGTTCAGTGTGGTACCTGGGAAAAAATCCTCGACCTTAGCCCGCACACTCTGGGCAAAGCGCAACACCACCGGCTGGGTTGGGTAGCAATCGAATTGAAAAAAACGCTGAAGATCATCAACGTCGCGACGCGGAAAGGTCTCACCGACAAAGTTTGGAGTGGCGATGCGAGAGAGTCGGAAGAGGCGAAAATCACACCGCAGACGGCAATAGGCGATGACATACCAGGTGTATCCCTTAAAAACCAGGGTGTGTGGTTCCACCGTGCGGCGGCTCACCTTGCCGGAGGCGTCGGTATAGGAAAAGCTGAGGAGCAGGGCGCCATCCACTGCCCGTTGCACCGTTTGTATCGTCTCCTGCGGCGTGAGGGTCGGACCCCAGGGGGTAATATCGACCACCAGGGGGCGATGGCCGGGCTGTTTGGTTGTCTCGTCATCTTCCAGCAACAGGTTATCGAGGGTGTCGATAATTCGCTGCAAGTCCTTGTTGGCCATGGCCTGGTTGACGCCACGCAGGGTTGCGAGCAGCGACCGCAGGTCGCGGGCGCTGAGCAGTTGCCGGCTGAGCTTGTAACCGTCGGGGATAGCCAAACCGCCATCGTGCCCTTGGCTGGCGATGACCGGAATGCCGGCACCGTTCAAAGTGGCGACGTCGCGATAGATGGTGCGCACCGAGACTTCGAAGCGTTCTGCCAATTCCTTGGCGGTGGTCTTGCGGCGGTTAAGGAGCAGGACGATGATTGCCAGCAAACGTTCGATCTTCATGCGAAGCACCGACGAGGGTTAAGGGAGTACAAGTGCGACGGTGCCCCAGAAACCCGTCTTTCAACACTTGAAAAGTGTTGCCACCCCCTTGGGTGTCAGTGGCCCTCTGAAAATGTACGAAAAATGGCCTGATAAAAAGTCACCCGGAAAGAACTGGTTTCACCGACAGGATGCAGCTCATCTGTCGGTGAACCGTACGTACATAGAGACATCAAGTTTCGATTTGGTCCTTCA
>JANNQF010000096.1:0-101501 GCA_031441605.1 Deltaproteobacteria bacterium | reverse complement strand
TCAAAAGCAAGGGCGTAAGTAATGTGGCTCAAAAAATGAGGCAGCTCAGCTTTTCTCCACGTATGGTTTTCGATTACTTGAGAATTTCAGCGAATACCCACTGCTCCTCAGTGGTTCAGGGTTAGAATAAATTTACCGTGTGGTTTGTCATCAGGCAGTAAGCGTAAATCCGGCAATTGAACTCCCGTTTGAACTCAATGAGATTTTCCCGATAATAATTATAGTCGTCATCGGAAACAAAAACTGTCTGCCGATTATGCCCCCGCTGCACAATATGATGCGGAGTATGAGGAAGAATTATTCTAGCTGATCGTGGCATAAAGTACATTTAGATACTTTCGTTTTAAATCTCAACAAAATAATAAATCTGTCCCCTTTTCCCCTTTTCTGTCTGTCCAGCTAAATTTTTGCTAGTTCGCAAAGACTTGTAGTTGTTAAGATTTCATGAGCCATCTGACGCAGGATAGCTGAACTAATACTCAATGGAACCGCTATGGTTTGACCATCAACTTCCTTCTCTAAAACTCCGAAAACGCCTTTATATGCTATGTTCTCATATTTTCGGCCATATTCCTTATTATCAAAGGTACTATCCACATGTGCTCCGCCATCTTTATTAGCAGCCCCTAAGTAAATATCCTCTCTCGTATAAGTTTCACCGCGAACAAGTATCCATTTTTTGCACCATCTTTTAAGAGGAACTCTATGTGGTGGTTCTGCAAAATTGTTCTCGTAACAGGCAGGATAAATGTATGAACTCCCACTACCATCAAACTGAATTGGACTGTTTTTATTGAACTCTTTTAGTTTCTCTGGGTCAGTTGGAATTCCAGACGCAACAATGTACATACCACCAGAAAGAAAAACTAAGTCTTCCGGTGGCTCTTCTCCATCATCTGGAGCTGTTGAATTAATTTCTATGTTTTCTTGACCTAAATGCTTCAAAAGCGATGTTGACATATTCGTACTATGCACGAGCACTCTGATTGATGTAGCAATCCGGATTGCTTCATCAAGATAACCTTGGTCATATAATCTTGCAGATGTATCTAGAAAACGTAGTTGCCTAAGAAGTTGCAAACCAAATTCAACCATTGTTTAAACTCCTTGTTGTAATTTTTAGCATGAACAAGTTATTAGCGAAACAGAATCGCCCAGTTAATGCTCATAATTGTGGTATTAACCTTATAAGCAAATTGCACACCAATCTTCTGGTGTTATTCATGTGATACCAAAAATTCAACAAGGAGTTTACCAGTCTCTATCAAACCAGCATTCCCAGGAATCCAACCAGAATGAGCGGCAATCAAATATTAGACCTGCAAGATGCCCATCAGCTCCATTGGCCACATTGTAACCCGCCAAAAATGCATATAAATCCCTTTATCTCAGATTTGCAAGTTGTTAGTAACGAGTTTCCCGTAAAACATGATCATTTTCCCGATTTTCCAGCCGATTAAGCGAAGAGGCTTCAAAACCTCACTCAAACAGCATTGCACCTGCAGAAAGGCAATGTCTTTTCAAAATATGTAGCCCATCATCCGCATCATAGCCGACACAAAGTTTTACTGTCCCGGCTTGAAAATTGTTGTGTAAGGAGTCGATACCGGATAGGGTGAGGCTCGATTTTGGCCCCGAAAAGGATTTTTTGCCATGTTTTCGCAAAAAATCCGCTTAAAGGGTCTTATTGTTCGCAGAAGGATAGAGAACACCACCCGATGAACGGGGTTCATTGCCTGTTTGAGGATGAGAGTTTTTCGCTGCCTGTGCTTAACGGAGCCGGCAGCAGCGGATTTGACAAGGATTAAGGAGAAAGCATGAAAAAGATTATTATCAGCATAGTCGTCATTCTCGGTATTGCCGCACTTGCCGTACCATTCGGCTGCGGCCTGGTGATGGAGCGTGTGGTGCGCGAGACCTTTAGCAATCTCAACGCCATGTATGCCAAGAGCGGTCACGATATCAGCGCCGAGGTGGTGCGTTACGACCGGGGCTATTCCTCGTCGGAAATTGAATGGAAAATAAAATTCGGCCGGCTGAAGGCCTTATACGGGGTTGATGAGGTTGTCTTTATCGATCGTGCCGCGCACGGGATGAGCGGCATTGTCTCGAACACCAGCCTGGAGAAAAACCCCTGGTATACCGACTTTGTCAAGAACAGGCTGGCCGGAAAAGACCCTCTACATATCACCACAAACTATAAATTGGCCGGGGGGCTTGATACCAGCGTAGCCGTCGATGCCTTTGCCATACAGGCCGAAAACAAAACCTTTGCGGTCAAAGCCGGCAAGGTCGCCGTGGTCTGTGATAAGGAGTTTAAAAAATTTACCTCCGAGGCCACCTGGGAGGGAATGGAGGTCGCCGAGCTGTTTTCCATTGCCGGGGCATCCCTGAAGTCGGCTTTAACCATGATATCGCCGTATATCTGGGACGGCAATGTCTCTATGGCGCTGCAAAACACTCAGATCTACGCAGAGGGCGAGAAATTCGACCTGGCCAATATGAAGGTCGATTACCTCTTGGTTTATGACAAAGGGCTCAACACCTTGTCGGCCAAGGCCGAGTACGGGGCCGACAGCCTCAGTGTCGGGCCGGATACGATCAGCAAAATCTTTGCGAGGATCGGCATAAACGGCGTCGATGCCAATGGCTACGAAGAATTTATGAAGCTGTATACCGCGACGATGAGTGCCATCCTCGGCGACGTTACCGCCGCAAAAGATGATCCGGAGAAGATGAAACAGATCCTGGAAAAGAAGATGGCCATGGTCGGTTTTCAGATGGTGGCCGCCGGCGAGAAGCTGTTAACCAAGGATCTGCAATTGCAAATCTCCGATCTGCACCTGCAGGTACCGGACGGCGAGATTACCGGTGATGCGACTATAAGCCTGAAAAAAGACATGACCTTTGCCCAGTTTATCCCGGTTGTCAGCCAGCCGGCCCTGGCGCTGGAAATGCTCTCCCTGAAATCCAATGTCAGTTTACCGGAAAAACTGGTCGGCGATGCCCCCATGCTCTTTGCCCCCATTTATCCCGGCATGCAGACCGGCCTCTTTGTGAAAAACGGTGCAAGCGTCCTGCATAAGGCGGAGACCAAGGACGGCAAGCTATTCCTCAACGACAAGGAATTGGTATTGTAGCTGCTCATTGAAAGATATGAACTACCGGGGAAGGTGAAAATTATGCAAAATACCAATGGATTACAGCATCGTTGGCGGTTCTGCCGGCTGGGCGGTTTCGATCAGGTCCGCCTGGAGACAGCGGAGGATATCCGGCACCTGGGAGAGCTGGACCAGAAACTCTGGGCGGCACTCAGTTGTCCGGTCATTGGTTTGGAGTTTGATTCCCGCACCCTGGCGATGCTCGACAGCGACCAGGACGGCCGGGTCCGGGTCCAGGAAATTCTTGCCGCGACCAGATGGGTCAGTTCCGTCCTGGCGAAGATGGACACTTTTTTGGCCGGCGCCGACGTCTTACCGCTCACGGCCATTGACGACCGCCATGCCGAAGGGCAGCAGTTGCTAGCCTCGGCCCGGCAACTCCTTTCCTACCTCGGCCGGGCCGAGGCGGAAAGCGTTTCCATTGCCGATGTCAGCAGTACCGATACCCTGCTGCACGCCTCGAAATTCAACGGTGACGGCATCATTGCCGTGCATGTCAGCGACGACGAAGCTCTGCAAAAATTGATCGCCGAGATCATGGCCTGTGTCGGCAGCGACCAAGACCGCAGCGGCCTGCCCGGCATTTCCCAGGAGCGCCTTGAGGCCTTTTTTGCCGCGGCAAAGCTCTATGCTGAGTGGTGGCGGCAGACTGAAGATGCGCCGGCTATCCTGCCGTTTGGCGATCAGACGGCTGCCGCGGCCGCGGTTTTTTCCCGCCTGAGAAATAAGATCGATGACTATTTCATGCGTTGCGGCCTTGCGGCCTTTGATGCCAAGGCCGAGGCGCCTCTCAACCCCTCACTGACCAACTATGAGGCCCTGGCATCGCAGGATCTGGCGGTGGCAACGACCGAGGTCGAACGTTTTCCCTTGGCCCGTATCGAGGCGGAACGGCCCCTGCCGTTGCTGGCAGGAATCAATCCGTCCTGGGGTCCGGCCATGGAGAGTTTCACCACCTTGGTGGTGTCCCCCCTTTTCGGGCAAATCGATGGTCTCCAGGCGGCCCAATGGGAGCAGATCAAAGGCACCTTCGCCCCCTATGAAACCTGGCAAAGCAGCAAGGCAGGCGTCGAGGTTGAAAGTCTCGGTCTTGAGCGGCTTGAGGCAATTCTTCAGGGACCGGGAAAAGCCCAACTGGAGGATCTCATCCGCCAGGATCTGCAACTGGCAACCCAGGTCGATGCCATCGACAAGGTGGTGCGGCTTGTCTACTTCAATCGCGATCTTTATCGGCTGCTGAATAACTTTGTGGCCTTTCGCGATTTTTACGTTCAGGATCGCAAGGCTATTTTTCAGGCGGGAACCTTGTATATCGACGGTCGCGCCTGCGAATTGTGCATCAAGGTGGCGGCTGTCGACGGTCACAGCCCCATGGCCAATCTCAGTCGTACCTACCTCGGCTATTGTGAATGCAAACGCCGCGGCAGCGACCAGCGCATGTTCATCGCCGCCGCCTTTACCGGTGGCGACTCCGACAATCTGATGCTCGGTCGTAACGGGGTGTTTTACGACAGCAAGGGCGATGACTGGGATGCAACCGTAGTGAAAATCATTGACCATCCCATCAGTGTCTCCCAGGCCTTCTGGGCACCCTATAAACGCATTGGGCGGATGATCGGAGAGCAGATCGAAAAATTCGCTGCCGCCAAGGATAAGGCGGTGGACAGCAAGGCCGGTGCGGGGGTAGCAGCCGTCGCCGCCAAACTGCCGGTAGCCGCAGTGGCACCTCCTCCGCCGCCGCCACCTTTGCCTTTTGATGTCGGCAAGTTTGCCGGTATCTTTGCCGCCTTCGGCCTGGCCCTGGGGGCGATGGGTACGGCCGTTGCATCTATTGTCGGACTCTTCCTTGGTCTGCCGATGTGGCAGATGCCCCTGGCGGTTGGCGGGTCGATACTGCTGGTATCAGGGCCGTCCATGCTCATTGCCTTTCTCAAACTGCGGCAGCGTAACCTCGGGCCGATGCTCGATGCCAACGGCTGGGCGGTCAATACCAAGGCCCGCATTAACATCCCCTTTGGTTCGACCTTGACGAAAATGGCGATGCTGCCGAAGGGCTCGGAAAGGACCCTTGTCGACCCCTTCGCCGAGAAAAAAACCCCCTGGAAACGCTGGGTGTTTCTCCTGGTCCTTCTCATGGCGCTCGGTTTTGCCTGGAACCAAGGCTATATTGCAGAGTGGAGCAAGCAACTTAAGAGCACGGTGAGCGATCAGAAGACTGCCGCCCCGGCGGTCGAAAAGGCTGCACCTGCCGCAAAATAGACTGAGAATCCCCCGTGACGTACGGGCTGCGGGGGCAGTGGCGACGCAAGAAGGAAATTTTATTAAACGAGGGAACGATGCACGAAGCGGCAATTCAGGATCTGTACCAGGATGATTATTCCCACTGCTACGGCTGCGGACGCAATAATCCGCACGGGTTGCAACTGAAAAGCTATTGGCAGGGCGAGGAATGTGTTTGTCACCATACGCCGCAATCGCATTATACCGGCGGCGTTCCCGGATTTCTCTACGGTGGGATGGTGGCCTCGCTCATTGATTGCCACGGTGCCGCGACCGCCGCAGCAGCCAAGGCGCGGGAAAGCGGTGAAGCGGTGGGACGATTCGTCACCGCTTCTCTTACCGTTGATTTTGCCAAGCCCACGCCCCTCGGGGTAGAGCTGGAAATCCGCGGCAAGGTAACGGAGATCAAAGGACGAAAGGTAACGGTAGCCCTCAGCCTTTTTGCCGGGACAACCCTGTGCGCCACCGGCCGGGTGCTGATGATTCAACTTCTGCCACCGGCACAACAGGAAAAGTCGGCGGTCTGAAACTGCGGCCCTGTTGCCGTTTTTTCTCAGAGCAGGCAGCGATCCTTATCCTTGATTCTCGACATGCCGGGGATAAGGGTCTGGGTTGATAGTACCCCCCTCCACTGGCGGATCGTCGACAGGATGAACTGGGACAGCAGCTCGGCGTCTGAGGAGAGCAGGTCGCGCATCAGGGTGACCTTGGCGATCATGTCGATCGATCCATGCACCGTGTGCACCTCGGTCACCTCTTTTAAGGCCAGGAGTTTATCGAAGATCTGCTGCTCATGTTTGCCATCGACGTTGAGGAGTATAAAGACGGTGATCTCGCGCTTCATCTCCGGGTATTCTTGTTCGGTATGTTCCGCCATTTTCTTTCGGAAGGCCTCCATATCTTTGGGGATGAGTTTGTCGACACCGATTCCGTATTTGCGCTTCTGGCCCTGTTCCCATTGATGCACGGAAATATACAGATAAAGATCGTCAACCGTTCGTCCGGGAAAGGATTTAACCAAACGGCTATTGGCGATAATGGTCGCCAGCGGCCGATAGATGGTGCGGTACCAGTCGACGGCCGCCTCCTGGAAGCTGACCTCTTGGTCTTTTTCCCGGCTCAGGTGGCTGCGGTGCTGCTCCACCTGCCACTCCAGGTGGTCAATCTGCCCGAGTTCGGTGAGCTCGATGCTGTCGGCCAGGCCGGCCTTGTCGCGAAAGCCGATTCGTTCGATATAGAGCTTGTTTTCCAGGGTATTCTTGGAGGGCAGCAGTTCGACTATGCGCGAGCGGATATGCGAACGCTCAAGTTCCCGCGCCGCCCGGAAGCGGTGATGGCCGTCGAGGATAAAATAGTCATCCTTGATCTGATACAGGGAGATCGGCGGCATATTCTTGCCCTCTTTCATGGCGGTGATAATGCCCTTGAGCCGTTCGTCGACCGCATGCGAGTGGGTTCGGAACTGGTTGTCGAAGTCATGGTATCTGCCGACACTGCCGACGATCTTTTCCAGCGGCACCATCAAGGTGCCTCTTTCAATTGCCTCATAGGCCTCTTCCTGTTCCTGACGGGTGTTGAAACAGGTAGAATTGGGATCGTTTTCGTCGCATTTTTCCTGGCCGGAGATTACCCTTTTAAGCGCCGAGAAAGGATTATATTTCGAGAACATGGTAACCATAGCAATTGATCACAGAGGTTGAATTGACCTTGGTTATTCGCTCCTCATGGCTGGTGAAATGGGCGTGGATATGACCATGCAGGAAGTGTTGCGGCTGATATTTATCGATAAAGCGGTTAAAGCTGCGAAAGCCGCGATGGCACAGATCTTCGGCGTCATGGATAAAGCGGGGCGGTGCATGGGTCACGACCAGGTGGATACCCTTGCTGCGCCACAGGGCAAAACGCAATCTTTTTATGAACCCGGTCATCTGCTCTTCCGTGTACTGGTTCATATTGCCATTGTACCACCGGGAGCCGGAGAAACCGATGATCTTTGTCTTGCCGACATGGACGATCTTGCGGTCGATGTGCGAGCAGCGCACCGGCGGCGATGAACCGTAGCGGATATCGTGATTGCCGAGGACGTAGAGCAGCGGCACATCGTAGCGGTTGCGCAGAGCCGTGAGATATTCCGGGGGCAGGTCGCCGCAGGAGATGAGCAGCTCGATGCCGCTTATGGCCGGACCGCCGCCCACCGGTTCAAGCAGGTCTTTTACCACCGTATCGGCAACGCTGAGGATTTTCATGTTACGGAAGTACCGGCCAGGCCGATCATCGCCGCACCGATGGCATTGCCGACCTCGCAGTTGTCCGGAAAGCTCACCGTCGTGCGCAGTCGCTCGGCGACTCCCGGAAGAAGGAAGCGGGCGGCGGCGCCGATGCCGATGATCGGGATCTTAATGGAAAACTCGACGCCTAATACCGGGTGGTTCTTGCGACTGCTGATAAACCCGGTAAGCGAGTTTTTCCAGGAGCGCTGGATGACATAATCGATGATCATATTTTCGATCAGCTCCTCGGTGTGTTGCAGGACGAGATTGGCAAAATCGACAGCGCCGAGGCCAAGGGCCCGGCCGAGGATCTCGGCACCGGCAAGGGCCGCATCTTTGGCACCGAGATCAATCTTACCAAGGACATGCAGGGCATCGGTCGGGGTGAAGCCGCATTCGAAGATCCAATGCCTGCGGGTCAGGTGTTCGAGCTGCACGTCAAGGGGGATGCCGCCGAGGCCGGTGCGCTCCCTGATGGTCGCTGGGGTTGCCCGGCCGGTTTCACGAAGAATGGTAGCCAGTTCGCTATCCGGAACCAGGTCTATGGCCTCGGGGCGAAGAACGATGAGCCGCGATTTGCTGTCCACCCCCAGCCATTCGGATGGCGGAGAGTGCAGGTCACCGGCCATGGCAAGGGGAGTTACCCGCCCCGGACCGATGCTCAGCTCGCCCCTTTCCCCGACATGCACATGGCTGTCGCCGCCGATGCCCCCGGTATGCATATCGACCGCCTCGACATGGGTCTGCCACAGGCCGATCCGGCAGCCGTCGACCGCCAGGAGGGGATGGCCGTTTTCAACCATGGCAATATCGGTGGTGGTACCGCCGACATCGATGACCAGTGCATTTCCGCTTGTTTGGGCGGCGCCGAAATGGGCGGTGCAGGCCGGGCCGCTGGCGACGGTCATGCCCGCTTCGGCCACTGCCCGCCGGGCATCGAGGGTCCGTCCATTGCCGCCGATAACCAGCGCCTGGCAGCTCAGGCCGAGTTTCGTCATGGCTGTTTCCACGCCGTGAATAAAGGCGTCCATAACCGGCATCAGTTTAGCATGCAGACCGGCGGTGGCGGCGCGCTCATGCATGCCGGTAAGCTTACTGATGCGATGCGAGCAGAACACCGGCTTGGGGTCAAGCATGGCAATAGCCTTTTCCGTCACCAACTCATGCGTCGGGTTTTTCATCGACATCGCCGAGCAGACCGCGTAGGCGTCCACCTCGTTTTTCAAGCCCTGGACCAGAGTCACCAGATAGTCGATGTCGAGGGGTTCCTCTTCCTTGCCGTCGATTGTGTGGCCACCCTTGACGAAGACTACGGCTTTGACCGGCAGCTTAAAATGGCGGACATAGCCAATGACGATAACCGCCACCCTTGCCCCCTTATTTTCCACAACACTGTTGGTGGCCAAGGTGGAAGAAATACACACGGAGCCGATATCGTTTGCAGCAATGCCGCTGTTCGTGAGAAGCTGTGTCAGCGCCATCCCGGTACCCTGGGCCAGATCGAAGTGGGTAGTGGCGACCTTGGTTGCCGCGACAATCGTCCCGGTCCGGCTTTCAAGGAGGATTGCATCGGTATAGGTGCCGCCGGTGTCGATGCCTATTATATATTTTTGCATGATTATCATGGATTCTCGTGAAAGTAAGGCTGTTGTCGATTATAGAATCCATATACCGTAAAGAGCAGGGAAATACTACCCGGAAGTGTCGGTTTTCCGCCGGTTGAGGTTCCGGAAAACCTTCCTGTTGTGCCGTTCATCGATATGCTGTTTTCCTCAATCAATTATAGGGAATTATGAGCTTTCTAGGGATAAGGAACAAGAGATTCGTAATCTTCGGCCTGGCCAATAAAAAATCGGTGGCCTGCGCCATCGGCAGGTGTCTGGTTGAAGAGGGGGCCGAGGTCATCCATGTGGTTCGTTCGCCGGAAAGGGTGAACAATGCCCGGAAGCTTTTTCCGGGTTCCCCGGCCTTGATCTGCGATGTCGAGGATGAGGCGAATATCATCCGGGTCCGTGATGAAATTGCCGGCTTGATTGGGGCTGAAGAGGGGGGACGGATCGACGGCATCGTCCATTCCATTGCCTTTGCCAACTATTCCGATGGAATGAAACCGTTTCATCTGACCCGCAAGGACGATTTTCTCCAGGCAGTGAATATCTCCTGTTTCTCACTTATTAGCATTGCCAACCACTTCAAGGAGCTTCTCGCCGTGGATGCTGCGGTAGTAACCATCACCATCTCCACGACCAGGATGGCGGCGGAAAACTATGGCTATATGGCACCGATCAAGGCGGCACTCGATTCGTCGCTTTGTTTTCTCGCCAAAAGTTTTTCCGAATTCTCGCACGTCCGTTTTAACGCCGTTGCTCCCGGACTCCTAAAGACCTCCGCATCCGCTGGTATTCCAGGCTATATCGACAGCTATCTCTTCGCCGAAAAGGCGATTCTCAGGAAGCAGGCCTTAACCACTAAAGAGGCTGCCGATACCGCAGCCTTCCTCCTGTCACCCAGGGCGTCGGGGATAAACTGTCAAACCATCGTTGTCGACGCCGGCATGGCGGTGAACTATTTTGATAAGGAAATCGTCAGTAAAAGCGTGGGGTGAGTAGATTATGCGTGGGCAGAGCAGAGCAAAAAGGGGGTAGCCTTTCGATGCCTAGCCCCTTTTTTGTTAATGAGTCGACCAGGGCCGGAGAACAAAGAAGATATGGCTATACCTCATAAACCGAGTACTCGGTTATTTCACCAAGGAGACGGTCGATCTCGTCTTGGATGGCCATACGTTCCCGGTTATTGACCCAGGCGTTCCAATCGTCAAGTGAGCGCCAGGTGCTGATGACCATGGACTCATCCGGCCGGTCGACCCTTTTCAGGGTTTCTCCATAGATATAGCCGGCCTGACTGAGGGTAAGGCTGCGAAGTTTTTTCAGGAGAACGGTGAGGTCGGGAGCATTGGTCGGGGATACTTTTCTTTTGATGAAAATTTTAACAGTCATTGGCATCTCCTTTGTTGATGTTCCTGGCTTTTGATAGCGTTGCAAGCCTCTGAAAAAGAGTGACAAAACAGGGAAAGGCGGAAAATTTTCAGCATTAACTCCTTATAGTATGCATAAAATTTATTGTAAAGGCAAGCGGGCCAGGACAGTTACAAGAAAAAAACCGCCAAGGGCCCGCTTGAAAAGGGCTGGAATCAATCGTTTGCCGGCCTTTTTTGTGCGTATTTGCTTAACATCTCGGCTGTTTCCAGGAGGCGCAGGAATTCGCCGCGATACCCTTCAGGATCTTTGCCGCGGCTGTTTTTCGCCAGCTCCAGAAGCAGCGGATAGGTGAGTGCCTGCGGCGGCTCGGCGTGGCGAAGAAGCATGCCGAATCCGGCGACGCAGGCGGCAAAGCGAAAATCATCACTGGTGCCGGCCAGGGTCAGGTCAGCGGCCATAACCGCTTGGCTGATAAGGAGCGAATCTTTTGCCTCAAGAGGTTTATAGCGTAACTTTACCGTCAACAGTTCCGTGGCGGTGCCGGGCGCAGGCGTCAGGGCTTGGTATTTCAGGCTGTCGACTTGAGGAATTGCCGGGGAGCCGACCGGGTAAATCTCGTAGAGGGCGGTTACCGTATGGCCGACTCCGATTTCCCCGGCGTCTTTTTTGTCATCCTGAAAATCCTCGTCGGCAAGGATGCGGTTTTCGTAGCCGATCAAGCGGTAGGCACCAACCAGGGCCGGGTTGAACTCAACCTGCAATTTGACGTCTTTGGCCAGGGTGAAAAGGGTGCTGGTTCGCTCCTTGACCAAGACCTTCCTGGCTTCCAGGAGGGAATCGATATATGAGTAATTGCCGTTGCCCTTGTCGGCGAGTATCTCCATGGTATCGTCATGGTAATTGCCCATGCCGAAGCCGAGGACGGTTAAATACACACCCGATTCCCGCTCCTTGGTGATCATCCGTTCCAGTTCGTCGCGGCTGGTGACGCCGACATTGAAGTCGCCGTCCGAGGCAAGGATGATGCGGTTGTTGGCCCCCGGCATGAAGGATTGTCGGGCCAGGTTGTAGGCGGTTTTGATGCCGCTCGATGCATGGGTCGAGCCGCCGGCGGTCAGAGAGGCAATGGCTGCCTTGATTTCCGCAGTTTTATCACCGGCGGTCGGCGACAGGGCTACCCGGTCGGCACCAGCATAAACAACGATGGCGATCCGATCACGGGCGGTCATCTGATCGACGAGCATGGACATCGATTGTTGCAGCAGCGGCAGTTTGTTGGCTTGATTCATCGATCCCGAGACATCGACGAGAAAAACCAGATTCGCGGGCGGGATTTTCTCCGGTTGCAGATCCTTGGCCTTCAGGCCGATGCGGATCAGCTTGTTTTCCGGCCGCCACGGGCAGGGTCCGAGTTCCGTGACGATGGCTATCGGCCCGTCGCTTGGTTGCGGGTATGAGTACGAAAAATAATTGATCATCTCCTCGATCCGCACCGCACCTGGAGGAGGCAGGGTGCCGCCGGTCAAGAGACGCCGGACATTGCTGTAGGATGCGGTGTCGACATCGATGGAAAAGGTGGAAAGCGGATCGTTGGCGGTGGCGACCAGCGGGTTTTCGTTCTGGGCGTTATAGGACTCGCTCGCCAATATCGGGGGTCCGACTCTGTGCACAGCGCTGTCGCTGACCGTTTCCCGCATCGGCATCGGGGCTGTAAGGCCAGGGGCTTGTGCCCGCATGGTCGCCGAGGCGGCTTGGCCCTTGGTCAGTGCTCGGCTGTTTTGCATTGGCGGTGGTGTTGCCGCAAGCGGGGCGGGAATACCGATCGGCAGTTGCGCCTTGCCCTTTTGTTCGCCGCTCACCTCCTGTTCGGCAAGTGGTATGGTTGCAGCGAGGTTCGGGGTGGACGGGCCTTTGTCTTTTTCTCTGTCGGACAAGGGGGAATTGCTGCAGCCGCAAAGAAAGATCAGGGCCGCGATGGTGAACATCCGAGTGCGTTGATACGTGGGTACTTTCATAGGGTCTCCTTTATAGGCTTTAGATGTTACTTCCGATTGTCCATCACTTACAGCCCTCTTGACGGACGGTCCGGGAAAATGTGTCGGAGAAAAATGATTTTTTCTGGAGTATGCTGACTTTTAATTCTAGGATATGGCAATTATATCCGGCAATGGGGAAAAGGTAGTGGACTGGAAAGAAAGAACGCTGTCGCACTGGGACAAGATAAACGCCTTGGCGGTGCGTCGCTTTGGTCGCAGCCCGCTTGCCGAAGAGGCGGCCCTGGCGGTTATCGACGGTCTTGCGGCGGAAGACTGGCAAAGGGTCCGGGCTTTTTCCGGCCAGGCCTCCTTTTCTTCCTTTATCCTGACCATAAGCGCCAGACTTTTTGAAGATTTTGCCAGAAAGCGCTTTGGCCGGGTTCGTCCGCCGCTCTGGGTGCAGGCCTTCGGCGGAATCTGGCAAAGACTCTTTCAGGCGCTGTGTCTTGAGCGACTGCCGGTAAACGATGCGGTGGAAAGTGTCCACCAGCGGCAGGTTGCAGCCGAAAAAACGGCAATCGAGGCGGCGGCTTATGAGCTGTTGGCAAGGATTCCCGACTGCGGAATAGCGCGGGGCCTGGAGGTTGCCTACGAGGAAGAGGCAGCGACCGAGGGTAACGGCGGGGCAGCGGGTCCGGCCGGCATGTTTGAAAGCCGGGAACAAAAAGAGCTGTTTCAGGCTGTTTTTCACTTGGTCTTGGGACAAGAACTGGGCGCCGACGGCGATGATTTGCTGCAAAAATACCGGATGGTGCAGACGAACCTGGTGCCTGAAGAGAAACTTCTTCTGAAGCTTTGTTATCAGGACGGGCTGTGCGTTACCGAGGCCGGGGCGATGCTCGGCATGACCCGGTTTCAGGCGCACGGGCGCATGCGTCGCCTCCTTGCGCGCTTGCAGGAAGAGTTTCAGCGCTGCGGCTTGGCCGAGATTCTCAGGCCCATGCTGGATGCATGAAAAATGCATCGGTACTTGCGACAAAAACACCGGCCTTGTCCGTCAACAGAAATATGGAAGCAAATAATTTTTGCCCCACTCTTATTTATGACTGATACCCATGGCAACTGATCCCGACGACAACTTCGAAAAAAGTGCGGAAAAAGCGACAGCGCTTTTGACTCTCGCTGCCGACCAAGGGAAAGTACATGGCTCGTGTCTGAAGGATGAAGAGATGGCCGCCCTGGTTGATGGCCGCTGCGGCGGGACTGCATTGTCTGCGATTTTGGCCCATCTCAGCACTTGCGACCGATGTTATGCGGAATGGCTGTTTTTAAGGAAAAAAGTGCTGCAGGAAGCGCCCCGCGGCCGGTTGTATCATCTGAGCCGGTGGAGAAAACTTCGTTACCTTGGCACCGCTCTCGCCGCGGCTGCGAGCATTGCCGTGTATTTGAATGTCGTCAAGATGGAGGACAAGGGCGTGGAACAAGCGGTGGTCCCGCAAACCATGCATCTGCCGGACCAAAAGCTTGCCGTGCCACCCCTGTCGCCTACGGACAAAGAAGAAAAAGGTAGTTCGGCACCATTGGTTAATCAGACCCAGGCGGTATTGCCCGCTGCACCCATGCCTGCCCCGCAGGCTATCGGTGGCGGGACCGCCAAGGGCAGGTTTGAAGTGCCACCGGCACCCAGGCAGAGTGTTGCCAAACCGCAGGAAGAAAGGCAAAAACCTACCGCGCTCCCCATGTCTGCAGAAAGAAAGGCAGCAAAAGACCTGAGCGCGGATTCATCACAGTCTGTGGCCGAGAGCGCCGGTACCCCTGCCGCCGCCCCGGCGGAGGAGAATATCGGCGACTGGCTGGAACAGCTGCACGCGGCCTGTCTGTCCGGCAAAGACGAAGCCCAATTCTGGCGGGATATGGCGGTTCGGGGGATGCGGCTGCAAAGATCGCAGACGGGTATTCCGCCAGGGGTAGCAGGAGCAAATATGGCGACAGTTCTCGCCTTGATGCAGGGGATAAGCGGGCCCGGTACGGCACCGCAGCAGTGTCGATTGATCCTTGCTGAACTTGCTAATGAAAGCGGAAGCAGGTAATAAGAAGGCGACCATTTGCCTTGCCCGGATGGTCAAAGAACGCAAAAAAGAGCCGCAACCAATGACAAGCCGAGAAAACCAAAGGATACCCATGCGCAATACTATCATTCCCCTCCAAGAGAGGATCATTGTCGCCCTCGATGTCGATACGCCGCAGCAGGCCAAAGCCCTGGTGAAAAAATGCGAATCGCACGTAAGTTTTTATAAGGTCGGGTTGCAGCTATTTATGGCCTCCTGGTTTGAGACGGTCGACTGGTTGGTTGATCGCGGCCATAAGGTCATGCTCGACCTGAAGTTTTTCGATATCCCGGAAACCGTTAAACTGGCGGTGGAGCAGGTCAATAACCGGGGGGTGACCTTTGCCACCATCCACGGCAACGATCCGATCATCCGCGCTGCCGTTTCCGCCCGAGGCGACCTGCAGCTCCTGGCGGTCACCGTCCTCACCAGTTTTGGCGAAGAGGATATGCGGGCCATGGGGATGACCGGGACGGTTGCCGACCTCGTGTATTTTAGGGCAAAAAGGGCGCTGGAATTGGGCTGTGACGGGGTGGTCTCGTCCGGGCTTGAGGCCGAGAAACTCCGCCGGGATCTCGGCGAAAAACTGTTGATCATCACCCCGGGTATCCGGCCGGGCGCTAATACCTGCGATCCCGGTGATGATCAGCAGCGCATCGTCACCGCCGGCAGGGCTATAGCCGGCGGGGCCGATCATGTGGTGGTTGGACGGCCGATCAGCAGGGCCGTCGACCCGATAAAAATTATTGAAGAGATGCAGAGGGATATCAGCCAACTCGCGCAGTAGGGAAAACGCTTCTCTATTCCCATGCGGAAATAGAAATTGACACAGCTAACGCTATCTAGTTTGATAGTCAATCTCAATGAGCCCTCAACTCGGCGCAGTTTGTGGCAAAGCGCGGTTTCTCGGCCATCAATCATCGATTTTTCATTTCGTTTGCCAGGAAGAGCAGGGAAGTATCAATGAAAGTCGCGGAAGTTCCACAGGATAAAGGCATGATCGGCGAATATGGCCATGAGGTCTGTTACGCAGTCGGCGAGAATGGCCGGTACACCTTGTCACCCAGTCTCGGCTGGGAGGCCAAGAACGTCGTGAATGACCAGGCCTGGACGGTCATTGCCGAAGAAACCCGGCGGATGCATGCACTGGTGCAAAGCGGCAAGCTCAGCCCGATTGCCTACTATCAGGCGAAACACCAGATGGATATCGGTCTCCTGGCACATTATGTCGCTATGGCCAAGTGGCGGGTGAAAAGACATCGTCGGCCGGAGATCTTTCAGCGGCTGCCGGAGCGGATTCTGCAAAAATACGCCATGGTCTTCGGGGTGTCGACGGCAGACCTGAAAACCGTGCCGAAGACCTTTAGCCCCGAACTCATCCGACATCGCCAATGAATTGCATCATTGACTTTCCGCATAGCCAGTCGGCGCACTGCGAAAGCGGGGTGACCGCCAACCTGCTGCGCTTTCACCATATAGAATGCTCCGAGGCCCTGGCCTTCGGCATCGGCGAAGGGTTGTTCTTCGGCTATCTGCCGTTTATCAAGATCAGTAACCTGCCCCTTACCACCTTTCGCGGCAGCGTCGGCAGTATCTTCAGCAATGTCAATAAACGTCTCGGGGTAAAGGTTCGACGCAAGAAGTTCCGCTCGGAAACACAGGCCATGGATGACCTTGATGCAAAACTTGCGGAGGGCATTCCCGTTGGTTGCCAGACCGGTGCCTACTGGTTGCCCTACTTCCCGCCGGCCTTTCGTTTTCATTTCAACATGCATAATCTGGTGGTCATCGGCCGCGACGGCGACCATTACCTGATCAGCGACCCGGTCTTTGAAAAGGTGGTGCATTGTAGGAGAGATGACCTGCAGCGCGCCCGCTTCGCCAAGGGAACACTGGCACCAAAGGGGGCAATGTACTACCTCGAAGCGGTGCCGCAAAATCCGGACATGGCCGGAGCTGCTCGGCAGGGTATAGTCAGGGTCTGCAAAACCATGCTGCGCACCCCGGTGCCTTTCCTTGGGGTCCGCGGCATACATTTTCTCGCCGACCGGCTGGAGAAATGGCCGAAGAAACTCGGTGAAGAGCGGGCCCTGCTGTATCTCGGGCAGCTCATCAGGATGCAGGAGGAGATCGGCACCGGCGGCGGCGGCTTCCGTTTTATGTACGCCGCCTTTTTGCAGGAAGCGGCCGAACTTTTGGGGCTGCCGCTCCTCCTTCAGCTTTCCGAGCGGATGACCCTGGTGGGCGATACCTGGCGACGTTTTGCCGTTTCCGGAGCTCGAATATGCAAAGGGCGGGCCAAGGCCGACGACACCTATGGCGGACTCGCGGCAATATTGCGGCAATGCGGGCAAAGCGAGCGGGCCATCTATGGCGATATCCTGGCACTTGTGCAATGATCGGCGCTTCGGTGGAGTCGCAACATGAGCGCTAAGCTGCCGCTTCTGGTCGGCCGGGACCTCTTTCTTACCTATGCGGGCAGCGCTGATCCGGCCTTAAACGGCATTTTCCTGTCCCTTGGCCGCGGCGAACTGTGCGGCCTGATCGGCGCCAACGGCGCCGGGAAGACCACCCTGTTGTCGATCTTTACCACGCTTCTGCGTCCGCAACGCGGGTCGCTGCACATTGCCGGGATCGATGCCCTCGAAAGTCCTGCCGGAGTGCGCGGCAAGATCGGTTTCGTGCCCCAGGATCTGGCCCTCTACGACCGTCTTTCCGGCCTCGAAAATATCTATTTTTTTGGCAGGATGTGCGGTTTAAAGGGACAGAAGCTGGCGGAAAAGGCCAAGTATTATCTGGAAATGTTCGGCCTTTACGAAAAGCGGGACCGACTGGTGGCCACCTATTCCGGCGGCATGAAACGGCGAATCAACCTGATTATCGGTATTATCCACGATCCCGAACTGCTGTTCCTCGACGAGCCGACGGTGGGGATCGATGCCCAGTCGCGGCATATGATCCTGGAAAAACTGGCGGCCCTCAACCACGGGCAGATGGCCATGATCTACACCTCCCACTACCTCGAAGAGGTCCAGTCCCTTTGTCGCCGGGTGGTGATTATCGACGAGGGTCGGATCATCGCCGAGGATACCCCGAAAAATCTCATTGCCCAGACCGAAGGCTGCGGCAGCCTCGCCGAACTCTTTCTGCAAAAGACCGGCGAACATCTGCGGGAGTGACGGTGATGATCGGCGGCAAACTCTTTGTATCCATCGGCAAGGAATTGCTCCTGCTGGTCCGTGACCGGGCCGGGATGGCGCTGCTCTTCGTCATGCCAGCCTTTTTGGTGATCGTCATCACCCTTATCCAGGACAAGGTGACAACCACCAGCGTTGAGGTTCTTTTTGTCGATATCGACCGGGGCGCGGTGGGGAGCGAGATTCGCGGTCTTTTCAACCGCATAGAATCCATCCATCTGGTGGAAACCTTGGATGATGAGCAATTGTCGGCGGACCAGGCCCAGGCCCTTGTCGCCGCCTCCAAATTTCAATTTGCCATCGTTTTGCCGCAGGGGCTCAGCGAGGCAACGGACGAGGCTGTTCGGCTGACAGCTACAAGAAATCTCTTTCCCGAGCGCCCATTACCTGCCCTGCCAACGGTGCCGGAGATCCTGGTATGGTTTGATCCAACGGTGCACGGCAGTTTTCGGGCGGCGGTGCGGTCGGCCCTCGGCCAGGTGGTCACGGGACTTTCGACGCGGCTGCTGGTTGAAAAAAGCCTGGCCTTACTTCCCGAAAAGATCGGTGCAGATCTGCCGCCGGCAATGTTGCAGGCACTGCCGCTTGCCGATTTGGGGGCCAAGAATGTGCTGCCGCAACTGTTTCAAGACAACCTTCTCATGCCGGTGCGGGAGCAGTTCAGCACGGCGATGGGCTTTATCATGCAGCCTACCGCCGTGCAGCAAAATATCCCCGCCTGGGCGATTTTCGGCATTTTCTTTATTGTCGTGCCACTGGCCGGCTCGCTTATCAAAGAACGGGAGTCGGGAACCCTGCTGCGGCTGAAGGTTCTGCCGGTGAGCTATTTGACGATTATCTCCGGGAAAATTCTGGCCTATGCGGTTGTCTGTTGCATCCAGTTTGCGGTGATTCTTGTGGCCGGCATTTTTGTCCTGCCTCTGTTCGGCCTGGCGGCCTTTGAGCCGGGAACTCAGCCGCTGCTCTTTGCCTTCATGATGCTCAGCGTCATTGGTGCTGCCTGCGGCTACGGCATACTTCTCGGAACGATCGGTCGGACCTATGAACAGATCGCCGTCTTCGGCCCGGTGTCGATTGTCATCGGTGCGGCCCTCGGCGGCATTATGGTGCCGATCTATGCCCTGCCCGATTTCATGCGACCGATCTGTCTCTTTTCCCCCCTCTACTGGGGACAAAGCGGTTTTTACGACCTCCTTCTCCGTGGTGGCGGCCTGCGATCGATTCTCCCGGAAGCCGCAGCTCTTCTGGCCTTTGGCTTTGTCACGACAATGGCGGCGTATCTGTTTTCCACCGACAAAAAAGGACGCCCATGAACAATTCCCCGGTTAAAGTATTGAGGCGGGATTACCAAGAGGTGTTGTCATACCTATGCAAATAGTGCTGATCAATCCGCCCAATTGCGGCCGCTCCATTCCCGAGGAAGAGTTCGGCATTACCTCGCTGAAGATGATCTTCCGCGGTGAGCCCCTGGCCCTTGAGGTTCTTGCCGGGAATCTGCCCGGCCATGCAGTGCGGATTATCGACCTGAAGGCGGATCCGGATAGTTTGGACGCCCTGCTGGCCGAGGGGAGCGGTCCGGATATTGTCGGCTTCACCGCCGTTACCTGCGAGGCCAATACGGTGATTAAACTCGCGGAAAAGATCAAGGGGGCATATACCACGCCGCCGGTCATCGTCGTCGGCGGCCACCACGCCTCCTCCGATCCCGCCTATTTTCACCGCACTGCCATCGATTATGTGATTGTCGGCCTGGGGAAACTGACCTTTAGGTTGCTGGTCGACGCCCTTGCCGAGGGGGGAACCCCGGCGGATATCCCCGGGGTTCTCCGGATGCGGCCGGGTGGGCCGCTTGTCCCGGTTCGGAGAAAATACGGATTCGAGGATCTGGTCGACGATCAACCGCCCCGCTACGATCTTGTGCAGGCGCATCGCGACAAATACGTCATGAGCGGGGTCGGGGGCAAGGTCGGCTTTGTTGCCACCGCCTTCGGCTGCACCCATTGCTGCTCTTTCTGTTCCATTCCCGCCATGACCGGGGGACGTTACCTCAGTCACAGTGTCGGGGCAATCATTCGCGACATCGGGCTGTTGCCGGATATTCCGCTGATCCGCTTTGTCGATGCCAATACCTTCGGCGACCCGGAGGTCGCAAGACTTCTGGCCGAGGAAATTCTCCGCTTAAGCGTACGAAAAAAGATCGTTGCCGATGTCCGAGCCGATACCGTGGTTGCCAATCCGGCGCTTATGCGGCTGTGGCATGAGGCGGGCCTGGTTGCCGTGGTCATCGGCTTTGAGGAGATAGACGATATCCGTCTTGCGCGAATGAATAAGCGCAGCAGCCTCGACAAGAACCGTGCCGCCATGCACATTCTCGCTGAAATAGGCATCCGGGTGGTCGGCGATTTCATCATCTCTCCCGACTACGACCATGCCGATTTCGATAGGCTGGGTCGTTTCATCGACAATTCACCCATCGCCCTGCCGATTCCGTCGATTCTCACGCCGATTCCCGGAACGCCCCTGCACAGGCAGCTGGCAGGGGAATTGGAAATCACCGATCTTGATTATTATACCTTCTCCAACGCGGTGTTGCCGACCAGGCTTGCCAAGAAGGAGTTCTATACCCTGTATTCGGAGCTCATGAAGCATCTGCATCAACACCTAATGAAGAGCTGAGCATGGCTATCTATATCAACGACATTGCCTCGTTTCTCCCCAATGCGCCGGTGGATAATGAGCACATCGAAGACGTACTGGGGCGGATAGGCGACATTCCGTCGCGGACCAAGCGGCGGATACTCGCCAATAACAAGATCAACACCAGGCACTATGCCCTTGATCCGGCAACCGGCCAGGGCACGCATACCAATGCCGAGCTGACCGCCGAGGCGGTGCGGCGGCTGCGGCCGACCGACGGTTTTTCACCGGCAACCATCGAATGCCTGTGTTGCGGTACATCGAGCCCCGATCTTCTCATGCCGGGGCATGGGGTGATGGTTGCCGGGGAACTGGCACTCCCGCCCTGCGATGTGGTGACCACGGCGGGCATCTGCTTGGCAGGGATGACTGCCTTGAAATATGCCTGCATGAATGTTGCCTCCGGCACCGTTACCAATGCGGTGGCGACCGGCTCGGAGCTGGCCTCATCCTTTATGAAGGCCAACTTTTTTTCCTCCGAGGCGAACCCGGAGGCCGATCTGAAAAAAAAGCCGGTGCTGGGCTTTGACGCCGATTTCCTCCGCTGGATGCTCTCCGATGGTGCCGGGGCGGCCTATGTTTCAGGGCAGAACAACCGGGTCGGCCTCTGTTATCGGGTGGAATGGATTGAAAACCGCTCCTATGCCGGCGAGCTTGCCACCTGCATGTACGCCGGCGGCAGAAAGATGAGCAACGGACGGATGCGGGGATGGCGTCAGCTTGACAGCAGCCAGGCGGCGGAAGACAACTACTTTGCCGTAAGGCAGGATGTGAAACTCCTCGACGAACATATCGTCACCACCGCCATGGCCCGGGCATTGCCGGAAATCGCCGGCAAACGCAGCCTGCGGCCGGAGGATATCCACTGGTATCTGCCGCATTATTCCTCCGCCTATTTCCGCGATAAATTTTACCAGGGCATGAAGCGGTCCGGTTTTGAAATCCCCTACGAAAAGTGGTTTACCAACCTGGCCGAGGTCGGCAATGTCGGCAGTGCCTCCATTTACCTGCTGATGCAGGGCCTGCTACAGTCGGGTCGGTTGACGGACGGTGACAGGGTTTTGTGCTTCATCCCCGAATCCGGCCGCTTTTCCCATTGCTTTATGCTGCTTACCGTTGTTGCCGGCAGGGAATAGCTGCCTCGCCTTGTTCACCGACCATGGCCACGGCCATAGTCGGTGAACTGACCTTCTAGCCCCCACAAGGGGGGATAAGTACCTTCACGAAATACATTCTTCAAATACAAGAAATGAATTTCTAAGGTTCTAAAATGCCATAGAAACCGTAACCCCACCGTAGATGAAGCTTGATTCATCACTCAGACTGACGGATTCGATATATTCTTCCGCCTTGTCGGAGAGCGGGAAGGAGTAGGCAATGGTCGGCTTCACTGCGAAATAGTCGGCAAAGGGGATGGTAAAACCTACAGATACCAAGCCGTTATGAATCTGCTGATATTTCTCGTTCGGGTTGTTGGCCTCGGCAAAGCTGCTGTCATCGGAAGAATAAAAACCGGCAGATGCAGCCAGATCCAGGGTGATCTTGTCGATCAGCTCCTGCGAATGCGACACCCCGACGCTCACATACCAGGCCGGTAGATGGGCAATTTCTCGATACACAGAAAGAGTCGGACTGAGAATGGTATTGAGGGTTACCGAGCCGAAGACCTCCTGGGAATCGGTCAAGGCGTCCAGGCCGTAGTAAAGATAGCCGCCGGTGAGTTTTACCAGCCCCAGGGTCTTGGAATAGGACAGGGTCAGGTCGGTCTCGTTATACTTGCCGCCGCCGTAGGCATCGTTGTCGGTGTCGAGATTGCCCCAGACATTCAGACTTACCCCTTTGTAGCCGACGGTCGCCGACGGCTGGATGACCACACTGTCTTTGCTCAATTCGAGCCCCCGCCAGATATACTGGCTGAAGACACCGACATCGAGGCCGGCTGTTGGTTTTTCGGCCTCCTCAGCCTGGACGGGTGTATGACCCACGAGAATGGCAAGTGTGGCGATAGTGAGATACCTTTTTAGAGTGTGTTTCATGTCTCTTCTTTGCTCCCTTGAGAAAATCCATTAGAAAAGTTGGGCGTACTTGTCGGACCTTGGCAGTCGTCCTGGCGGGTCGATACCGGTACCGAGCGAAGTTACCGCCGATATGTTGACCGTTTCCCGCGGCAAGCGGATCGGTCGAAACCTCTATGGCTTTGTATGGGGGAATAGCAAAGATTGAGCCAGTCCGGGGAATATCGAAACATTAATATAATATCAATGAAATACAGGAGGGCGGAGACGGTTTTTCCGCCCGTTTAGCCAAGCAGATTTTACGAAAACGTCAAGTTCGTGTGGTAAGGCTACGCAAATGTTGTTTTGAGCGTATTGAAAATTGCAGAAAAAGAAAATCACTGAGCGTCTCTTTTCATTCCCGCATGCTTCTGCTAAAGTGTCAAAGAAAATACCTTAACTCGGCGAAAATCACCGCGAATCCCATGCTGCACAATAAAAAAATAGTCATTGGCGTTTTAGCCACCATCACCTTTTTGATCATCGGGACGATCGGTTATATGGTGTTTGAGGAGTTCCCTCTGCTCGACGCCCTGTATATGACACTCATTACCATAGCCACGGTTGGTTTCGGCGAGATACACCCCCTTTCCAGCACCGGAAGAATATTCACTATGTTTCTCATAGTCTTCGGTGTCGGCAGTATGGGGTTTTTAGCTGCCGCCTTTACCGAAGCCATTATCGAACAAGCCTCAAATCCCCTTCTCAAAAGAAAAACCATGCAGAAACGAATCGATCAACTGAGAAAACATTATATCATTTGTGGTTTCGGACGAGTCGGCATCGCCGCCGCCGAGCATTTTCAAAAGGCCGGAGCACCCTTTGTAGTGCTCGAATCCGGCCAAGAGCAAATTAAGATTCTGCAGGAACAAAAGTATCCGTATCTGGAGGGCGATGCCACCAAAGAAGAGGTGCTGCTCGCCGCGGGAATAAAACATGCCACGGCCTTGATGGCCCTGCTCAATGACGATCCGGAAAATCTCTTCACCGTCCTTACCGCAAGAGAACTCAACCCTACCCTGCATATCATCGCCCGCACCGAAACTACCTCCTCAGAGTCGAGAATGCTGCGGGCCGGAGCCGATTCCATCATCTCACCCTATGCATCCGCAGGAAGAAGAGTAGCCGACAAGATACTCAAAGCGACCAAAGGCGAGAGCCCCGGCAATCGCTACCTGGTGAATACGCAAAATCAACCGGAATGGCAGCAGGTTACTGAAGAATCGGATTTAGCGAAACATGTGGTGGAAACCGCCAACACCTTCCTCAAGGGGACAATCCTCGGGCTGAGAAGGGGAGAAAGAGATTACCTCGCACCGGGAGCGGATATGGAGATACAGCTCGGCGACCAGTTGCTGCTTGCGCCTTACGCTCCACTGGGCTCCGACGTGGAGGTTGCACCCGCACCCCGGAAAGTTGAAAAAATGGTACTCATCGATGACAACCCGGTTATCCGCCGCTTGTATACCAGATTATTCCAAAAGGCCGGTTATCATATCTTTACGGCGGAGAATGGCAAGGAAGGATATGAGCTAATTTTACGCGAACGGCCGCAAGCCGCAGTCATTGATTACTTTCTCCCGGATATGACCGGCCTTTCGATCTGCACAAAAATCAGGGCAAATGTCGATCTGCAGCATATGAAACTGGTGCTCTTTACCGGCAATGATGATGTGGAAATAAGGAAAAAAGCATTGGAAGCAGGGGTGGATTCCGTGGTGGTGAAAAGCCCCGATGCCGCTGAGATTGTCAATACGGTAAAGGCCACGATGGAAAACCGCTGATTTTATGTTACCCCTGGCCAGCCTGCTGTTAAAATAAACATATCTATTTTTCTCTGTCATGTCTCAGAGATTGTCGATGTTGTATAAAGAGCACGCCGGAAAACTATTGATTCAAGCAAATGGTAAAATCGGAACAGCGTTCAAGGATGCCAGGTCATCGCGCGAGCACACAAGCAGGAAATAGAGGGTTACCTGCTGATCATTCCAAAATCGACAGGCATCCCTCATTACATCAATCAAGGTGTTCAGGGCATCCTCGTCAACGGTAGCGTCGGCCGTAATGTTCATCTCAACGACCACGACCGCTCCAGCCTGCCAATCGCGGTCAGTAAGGCAATCGTAGGCGGCATCCCAGTTGACACCGAAATAGTCGGGAAAGCTCAGAGTTTTTGCCAGGGCATACAGCAAGGTCTCCCGTTGCAAGTTCTCAAGGTTGGGAAAAGAGTAGCGGTATAGAGAGCAGTTGGTTTCGGTTTTATGCGTGCACGGCAGTCGGTTTTTCATGCGATAAGCTCCGCTTGCCAGCGCTGCGGTTCTCAGATCTTGCCAAACGATATCCATTTTCACTTTCCCTTGATCTCCCGGAAGGATTGATAGTGATCCTCAGTGTAATAAAAGACTTCCGGTGGATTGCCACCGGAGACAACCCGTCTGGCACCACGATGGCTTGCTCCCGGTGTCGGCACAGTATACTCCCGGTAGTAACCGCGTACTCTGCCAGGCAGGAGCTTTTCCCGGTTTTCAAAGACTATGCCATCCCGGCTGTGGGGGAAGGGGCCACCCCGTTTGATAAGTGAAAGCGTTGCGTCGAGTTCCGATTGCGGGGCGCCGATACCCGCCAGAGTACTGACAGGCTCAGCTGACATGTTCTGCAGCACCTGCCCAATATCACCTTGAAATGTGTAGGCCAGCCCGACGAACACGATCAAAAAAAGGATCTTCTTCATTACACCATCTAAATTGAACTTCTCAGTTTTTTTATGTTAACCCATAGCCTATGAAAGATCGGTTACTGTTTTCAGAATATTTGAAGTTGTCAAAATATTCCAGGTGCTTTTCTTATCAATAAGCGAAATTACAGTATTCAGCCTCCAGCTTGCGACTCTTGTGAGAAATATTTAAGATCTGGAATGTAGGATGGGGGCAAATCGGCAGACACTTTTATCTCTTTGGGAAATTAAAAGAGTGGGTTTCCCTCCGCTGGAATGTCGATGCCGGAACCAGGTGATGCCATCGGTGTGAATAGACCAAACCGATGGCAATTCCTGGTCAAAAGACTCTCAACCTCATTCTGAAAAGGTTCTTGTCATGTCCCAAAATACCTTTCAAGTCATCCTTGGCGAGTTATCTCTTTACTCACAACGACAGCAAAAAGCCATTTTCTCTGAATTCTATCGTAGATATCCAGGATGTTTCAGCAAAACCAAGCTCCTCGAATTCCTCAAACAGTACCTTCAGATTGAAGAAAATTGGCAAAGAGGAAGTTGGTTGCATTTGTAAGGACAGTTGCCAGGCTCAGGGCAGATTTGCCAATTCAGTTGCCCTGGAAAAGGCTTTTTCCATATCCGGCAAATGGGTGATATCCGGGACTACCTGGATATATTGAACTACCCCTTGTTTATCGACCAGGAGTACCGATCGTGCCAACAGCCGTGATTTCTCAATGAGCAAGCCGGTTGACCGTCCAAAACTCCCCTCTTTATAGTCCGAGAGATATTGCACATCTTCAAGCTTTGCCTCTTTTGCAAATCGGCTCTGGGCAAAAGGAGTGTCACGGCTTACGGTAATCCGTTTGACTGCTGCCGGCAGTTTGTCGCCTTGTTCGCCGAGATAGTGGGTCTGTTCCTCACAGACCTTTGTGTCAATAGATGGCACGATGCTGACGAACAGGACCTGCCCAAGGAGGTCATTGAGGTTGACGGCCTTCATTGTTGCCGCATCAACCAGAGCCGTGTCCGGAAATTTTTGTCCGACTTGGATGCCGGTCCCCATCAGAGCCAAGACCTCGCCTTGTTTGCGCACTTGGGTGCCCGGAGCAACACTGGTCGAGTCGATAGCAAGAGGAGCTTGTTGTATTGCGCAGGCTGTTAGGAAGAATGCAATTGTCATTGCCACTACGTTGGAGCGAATATGTTTGAGCATCGGTTTTCCTCCACCTGGTTTTATAATCTATGGCGTGGCTCTTACGCCGCGCCGCGAATGTGTATCTTATGACTATTTTTTGCCGAGAGCGTTTCGATTGTCAAACGTGGTATTTCCCTTATTCTCCAAAAAATTGCAGATACAGGTAAAAACACCCGCCCCCATATGCTCTTTATTGGCTTTTATCGAAGGCAGAAGAGGGAGGAGGTCTGAAGAGGTTTCCAGGAACGAATCCTTGGACCTCGGAAATTCTGCCCCGCCACCAAACACCGCCATTTGCTTGCATTGGATTTCCTTGCAATGTATAAAACATGGCATTTTTCAGGTGGATATAGGAAGGGGATTCGGTATGTTCCCTATTGGAAACGCAGGCACATTCCTCGCCAATCTTTTTAAAAAATGACTTTATGTCTATTGGGTTTTTGCCAGCCTCGAAGGAAGCGGCAAAATCTTCGCCAAACTCTTCAAAGTAGCGTTTTGCGCCTACAAGCGTTCCGGCGATCAAGAATCCACCAATATTCAGAGTTATTCCCAGTTCGAATTGGTTCCTGTTGGCTAAATTCACCAAAAATTGCAGAAACCAGTCTTTTGCAGGAGCCTTGTCGCTGGAAAGTTTATTCAATTCTTCTTTTATCATTGGTTTCACCTCTTAGCTTGATTGAGCGGTTTTAAAGTGGTATTGCCCCGGAAATTTTCCAATGCCGGATATCATTTTTTTGATTTGTGCAAATCAGCGATAAGTTGATTGGAAACCGCGCCGTCTTGTGGCAAACCAAGCTTTGCCTGGAACTCCTTGATGGATGTGATGGTTTGGGTGCCGAGTATCCCATCTATGTCCCCGACTTGGTAACCAAGAGCGGATAATAGGCTTTGCGCTTCTCGAATTTGTTGCTCTTCTTTCTGTCGGTCTTTGGCCGTTATATAGGTCAACGGTTGACCGGATGGGTTTTTGAATGAAAGGTAACAGTCGGTGATGGCGGGATCATCGGTGCCGCCTACCTTGAAAGGCGACGTCTGACCCGGCAGTATCGGGTTGGAATGAATGATGGCCTCCTCGGATTTCACCAGGGTTCCATCTTTTGTCCGAAACATTGCAACCGCCATAACCTTTTCCATGCTTTCAGGTGAAATATTTTTCACTTCGCCAACAATATAAACATTGATATTTTCTTTTCCGCATTTCCGCGAAATGAGTTCGAGTGGTCGGATGTCGGCAACCGGGAGCGCTGGTTGCTTTGTGTTCGATGGAGTCGAACTCTTGGTAGAAATGTATAAATAGCCAATAGCCGCAAGAAAAACGACAGGGATTGCCAGCCAGGCGAAGAGTGGTATTTTCCCTTTAATCGCTATCCCGCATTGCGGGCATTTCTTGGCATTTCTGCTCACTTTCCGACCACACTCTTTGCAGCTCATCGATGCCATATTACCCTCCCTAACTTTTTGGAGCATGCCACTTCTTCCGGGTATATATTCCCGGGTTCTCGACCACCTTCATTCCCGAAGCATGCAACTTTTCGCCGTCTTTGGCTATAAAACCCAGTGAAACGGTGAGTGTTGGAAAATAGTGGATGCACCTAAGCTTGATTTTGAGAAATTTAAAACTACAATGATGCAAGAAACAGGATTTACAGTCAGCAGCCACAGACTCGATTTTTAGTAACTTACAGATTGGTTTCTTGTTTTTACAAGAAATCAATCTGTCTCAAGGTACTTATACCCCTCAAGGGGGTACTAAAAAGAGTCCCTCTTCTGTGGGAGGGGATTATAGCCCTTGGGTTGCGGGTGTCAGCCCGCTTTAGGGTATTTGCCCTGAATGCCAAACGGCGTGATTTCTATAGCCGAAATATGAATAACTCATGTCCATAAACATCGAGTATTCATAGCAGCGCAGCAATAAAAATTCATTGAAAATGGGAGGGGACCTTATGAGTGATGAAATAAAATGCCCGGTAACGGGAAAAACGAACAAACACCTAGTGGGTGGCAGATCGAATCGCGACTGGTGGCCAAGCCAGCTGAATCTCGATATTCTGCGTCAACATTCTACCAAGTCCGATCCAATGGGCAAGGATTTTAACTATGCTGAAGAATTTAAGAGCCTGGACCTCGACGCGGTGAAAAAGGACCTCCACCACCTGATGACCGACTCGCAGGATTGGTGGCCGGCCGATTACGGTCATTACGGACCTTTTTTTATTCGCATGGCCTGGCACAGTGCCGGTACCTACCGCACCGGCGACGGCCGCGGCGGCGCCGGGACCGGCAACCAACGCTTTGCGCCCGTCAACAGTTGGCCCGACAATGTAAACCTCGATAAGGCGCGCCGACTGCTTTGGCCGATCAAGCAAAAGTATGGCCGGAAAATCTCCTGGGCCGACCTGATGATTCTCACCGGCAACGTTGCTCTGGAATCGATGGGCTTCAAGACCTTCGGTTTCGCCGGCGGGCGTGAGGACATCTGGGAGCCGGAGAAAGATATCTATTGGGGGGCGGAGGAAACGTGGCTGGGCGACGAGCGCTATTCCGGCGAGCGCGATCTGGAAGATCCCCTCGCAGCGGTGCAAATGGGTCTGATTTACGTCAATCCCGAAGGGCCGAACGGCGAGCCGGACCCGCTGGCGTCCGGGCGGGACGTTCGCGAGACGTTTGAGCGCATGGCAATGAACGATGAAGAAACAGTTGCCCTCACCGCCGGCGGCCACACCTTCGGCAAATGCCACGGCGCCGGCGATGCGGCGCTGGTTGGCCCTGAACCCGAGGCAGCCGGCATCGAAGAACAGGGATTCGGCTGGAAGTCGAGGCATGGCAGCGGCAAAGGTGGTGATCAGATCGGCAGCGGCTTGGAAGGCGCGTGGAACCCAACCCCGACCCGATGGGACATGAACTATCTGGACATGCTGTTCGGCAACGAATGGGTACTGAGCAAAAGCCCGGCGGGCGCAAAGCAATGGACACCAAAGGAGGCGACTGACAAAAATCTGGCTCCGGCCGCGCATGATCCGTCGAAGCGGGTGCCGATCATAATGACCACCGCTGATATGGCGATGCGCATGGACCCGATCTATGAACCGATTGCCCGGCGCTTCCATAAAAACCCGGAAGAGTTCGCGGATGCTTTCGCCCGCGCCTGGTTCAAGTTGACGCACCGAGACATGGGCCCCCGCGCCCGCTATCTCGGCCCGGAAGTACCCGGCGAAGAACTGATCTGGCAAGATCCGATCCCCAAGGTCGATCATGCATTGATCAATGCTCAGGAAATTGCCGCCCTTAAAGGCAAAATCCTTGCCTCCGGCCTGTCTGTCTCCGAACTGGTTGCAAGCGCCTGGGCCTCAGCTTCGACCTTCCGTGGTTCCGACCTGCGTGGGGGTGCCAACGGTGCCCGCCTGCGTCTGGCCCCGCAGAAGGATTGGCAGGTCAATCAGCCGGAACAATTGGCGAAGGTGTTGAAGACACTGGCAAGTATCCAAAGCGAGTTCGGCAAAAAGGTATCCATGGCTGACCTGATCGTCTTGGCAGGTTGTGCGGGTATTGAGCAAGCGGCAAAGAATGGTGGTCGGAATGTGACGGTTCCCTTCACGCCGGGCCGCATGGACGCCTCGCAGGCGCAAACCGATGTTGTATCCTTTGCCGCCCTGGAGCCGGAAGCAGACGGTTTCCGCAATTACCGGAAGGCCAAATACAGCGTATCGGCTGAGGAGATGCTGGTAGATCGGGCACAATTGCTGACGCTGACCCCACCTGAGCTGACGGTTCTCATCGGCGGCATGCGCGTCTTGAATACTAACTTCGGACAATCGCCACACGGCGTCTTCACCAAGCGACCGGGGACGCTCACCAATGACTTCTTCGTCAATCTTCTCGACATGGGCACCACCTGGCAGGCAACCTCGGACAACAAAGAGGTGTTCGAGGGGCGTGACCGGACAACCGGTGAACTGAGGTGGACCGGCACCCGGGTCGACCTTATCTTCGGTTCGAACTCCCAGCTCCGAGCCTTGGCGGAAGTCTATGCAAGTGAAGATGCCAGGGAGAAGTTTGTGCACGACTTTATCGCGGCTTGGAACAAGGTAATGAACCTTGATCGCTTCGACCTCGCCGCCTGAGGGCAGTGAAAAAATCCTTGAGGACTTCACAAAGCGTTCTGAACTGCAAATCGGTTGGTCGGCAAGGGATTGCCGCCCCGGATTTGCAGTCCGGAACGTTTATGGCTAAAAACAAATCGAACTTCAGGAATTCAGGTTCCAAGTCGTGCCGGTTACAGCCCCTCTCGTGCCGCCTCCCTTGCAAGAAAATCGCGATATTCGCACATATGTCCCAGCGCCTTCACCGCACGTTCGGGACTGTTGAAGAACACACCATTGTATTTTGAATCTTCCACTTCATAAATCGAACGTTTTTTCGGATCGGAAGTCAGGGTTACCCCAAGAATCGGTTTGCCGAATCGCTCCATTAAGGCAACCGTATGTCTGATATACTGATGCCCCCAGGCATGCAGTCCTTGCAGGATTTTCTCGGAACCTTGCGCATCAGCCCCGGGGTCTACCGCATTAACGGATTCCAGCAAGGTCTCTAAAAGATATTCCCGGCCGGAAATGCCCAGATGTATTATAGCATCACAACCATCCCAGGCCGCCAACACTTCAATGGCTTTCATGGGCAGCTCCAGGTTGTTTTCACCAACCAGATCGACCGGGTTGGTGCGGCTCCAGTACGCTGGGAGCATGGTGTCGAGCACGGCAATGATTGCATCGCTGAGCGGCTCGACACGCAACTTCTGATCGCTGCACAAATCACTGGTGACCACGCCCCAGCCGCCGCCAAGGGTCATTATGGCAACCCTGCGGCCTTGCGGCATCGGCAGCGAAGAAAACGCCATCGAGGCATCGAGCATATCCGCCGGTTGGTGGACACTCACCACCCCGGTTTGCCGGCAAAGGGCCTCGAACAACCTGAAGTCCGCGGCCATTGCCCCGGTATGGCTGGCCGCTGCCCGTTCTCCGGCCTCGGTTCTCCCTCCCTTGAGGACAATTACCGGTTTCTTCTTGCCGACTCTGCGCGCCGATTCGAAAAATCTTTTGCCGTCTTTGACGCTCTCAAGATAGAGAAGAACCGTCTTGGTCAGTTCATCCACCTCAAAGGCTTCCATAAAATCCTCTATGGCAACCATCGCCTCATTGCCGCTGCCGCCGAAGGCCCTGATTCCCAAGCCCTGCGAATCGGCGAAACTGAGCAACTGCACGCCCATATTGCCGGATTGCGATATAAGCGCAGTACTGCCCGGCTTTGGTCCTACATGGACGCCGGTTAAGATGAGGTGCGCATGGGGATTCTGGATACCCATGGTATTCGGTCCCAGGAAAACGATTCCCGCGTCGCGGGCATCCTCGAGCAGTTGATTCTCTAAAATTTTGCCTTGTTCTCCGGTCTCGGAAAAGCCGGAAGATATCAGCAACACGGACTTTACTCCCTTTTGTTGTAAATCCTTTATCAAACCTCGTACCAGGGCGGCAGGGATAGTCACAACGGCCAGATCGACGGGACCCGGTACCGCCGATATGCTTTTATAAACAGGCCTTCCCCACTGCGTTCCGCCTTTAACGTTAATCAGATACACATCGCCCTGGTAGCCATGGGCCAAAAGATTGGCAGGCAATGACTGCCCCCATTTGCCAAATACCTTCGATGCGCCGATAAAGGCAATGGATCCGGGATGGAATATCTCACCAATGGCAGCGGGGGATATAACCGGCCGTGGAATCTTAGGCGTCTCCGCTTGCAACACCACCAGCGCATCGACGGCACTAACCTGACCTTCCGGGCCGATCAGCAGGGGATTGATATCAACCTCCGCCACATCCGGTCGCTCAATGGCAAGCCTTGAAAGCCCCAAAAGACAATTGACCAGGGCCTTTCTATCCGCCGCCTGCTCACCGCGAAACGGGCCTAAAAGTTGAGCAGCTTTTATCTCGTCAAGCATGCTTTCGGCTTCTATCTCGTCGATGGGTACCGCTCGAAAGACCACATCATCCAAGGCCTCGGTAAACACTCCGCCAAGGCCGAACATAACAATCGGACCGAACATCGGGTCACGCATCAAACCGGCGACGAACTCACGCCTGCCGCTGAGCATGGGCTGGACTAAATACCCTTGCAGATCCTCACCTGCCGACTGAAGGATCCCCTGCGCTGCTTCCCGGACCTGGTTGGCATCGGAGAGTCCCAGACGCACTAAGCCCCGATCACTTTTATGCGTCAGCTTTTCTCCATGGCCCTTTAATACCACGGGAAACTTCAGCTCGATTGCCGCTCGAACAGCATCTTCAATATCCTTGGCGACAATTTCCTGTACTACCGGAACGCCAAATCCAGCCAGCAGCTGTTTTGATTCTGATTCACTCAAACTACTCATATACATGTCCTTTTGCTGAAAGGGTGGGAATACCATGAATTTTGCACTCTTCTAGAACAGCCCCCGACCTTCTGCTTTTTAGCAATTGCCTCAGATCTGGTAATCTATCATGCGGCGCTCGCAGGTTCTTGGCCTGACGATTTTGCCGACTTCCACATGGGCAGGGTGCTCCTGGTAGGCAAGCAAAGCCTCCTTCGATGCAAACTCAGAATAAAGGACTATATCGCCGGCAGAATCCTTGCCGCTGAAATCGAATCCCAATTCGAGATGCAGAAGGCCGGGAATTTTACCCCGAAGATCCTCCAATGCCGCCTTTATCAGCATCGCATCTGCATTCTCTTCCAATGGTTGAGTTCTGTTAAGTAACTTCCAGCAGACAATATGTTTGATCATTTTTTTATCCTTGTGGTTAGGTAGGTAAGAGGTATATTGACTTTTAATGTCGGGAGCAACACCTCTTACCCATCAGAGAAAAAACAAAGAAACTACAGACTCATTATGCTATAATGACAATATGAAAAAAGGACTCCTCAGCCAAACGAATCCCTATTTGCGTGACAAAGCCAAGCGATTATCCGGGCTTGTCGTTTCAGTATGCTCATCCTCGGCTATTGAAGGAATCGCAGCGAACACAGTGATGAAAGAGTATTTGTTGAAAAAGGGTAACCAAGCTACTCCTCATAAATCTGGAGCGAACGAGCAATAACGTCAGTAAAAACCTTCCTCATCGGCTCGTAATTCCGGTCCATTCCATGCTGAACTGCCGCAAAATATTCTCTTTGACGTTCTTTTTCTAATCCACTGAAATCAAGAAGAGGCAAACCCGCCTGCAGAGCCATTATTATCGCAAGAAGACGTGCTATTCTACCATTTCCTTCCCGAAAAGGATGAATGAGGATAAGTTCGGCATGAACGATTGCCAAAGCAGAAACAACATCCTGTCTTGATTTGAAGGTGCAAGGTGTATACTTCACTAAGATTTCTTTTTCGAAATCAGCCATCAACTGTGGGAGATATGCCGGCGCTGCAAACATAAAATTTCCTTTGCTCATCATAACCTGGCGATATGTGCCAGCCCACTCGTACACCGAGCCAAGCCATCTGCGATGAATTTTCATAATATCTTCCGTGGAGCATCGCCAGCTCTGGTGAAATTCGTCAATGAGCTGATCTGTAAGTTCAAAAAGCAATTCGGTTTCGACACGATCAATCTCCTTTTTGGTAGTGATACCGAGAAGATTTCGCAAGACCATGCCTTTAGATCCAGGCATATACTGATCCTCAACCAAACCAGAAGTAGAATAGCGCCCTTGTTTTGTCATGAGATACTTTTGCGGCGAATATTTTAGACAGAACAGATTTCATTCTGCGGTTTCCAGTGATACCTTTTGCTAGCCTGGCTACGTGTATTGGATGAGGATACCAAGGTGATTTTCCTTTACGTTACTGAGAAACGCTTTGAGGGTGGTGAAGTTTTCGGTCAAGTACTCTCGACAATCATCGCCACCCCTTTGCCATAGACCATCGAGGTAGACTCCTTGCATTTCGGCTGGCACGTACTGAGCCAGCAGTTCCACCTCAGTGATTGACGATTAGAATTCCTCGATTTTTACAACATCATGGGTCATAAAACACATGGCGGGACCATAACCGACTTCGACCTTTCCAGCCTCTTTACCATCGGCAAAGAGGTTCGGACAACCTGCACTCCTCGCTATCCTTTTAATGCAGAAATTGATTCCATCCCTAGACTTATCCAAGTCCACTTCTACCAGCTCATTCCCGGTGAATTCAAAGCTCGGTACTCTGAGCGGCCATTGCCGCTTTACGCCAAGAATTCTTTCGAAAAACCCTGGCGGCTTTGTTTGCCCTGTTTCCTTGAAATAAAAATCGACATCCTCCGGTGAAACCACGCGCCATACGAGCGGCGGATCGCCCATAATAGCGTGAATTTTCTCGTCGCTCAGTGCTCGCGACCATGCAAATTTCCACGGTTGCGCCTAGTGGTTAACAAAGAATATACGAACGATGGAATCGTATCGTTTTTCACCAAGGTCGACATGTTTTCAAACGTTATTGGCCGACAGAGAGGAGATATGTTGACTTTCGAACGAAAATTTCATTTCTATTATTTCTCAAAAAACATTTGTTTCAGTTCAGTATATACTTCAGAATAAATTTCTTTCGCCATTGCTAACTGTTTATCTTTAACCAAATCTATACATGTATTTATGTCAAAGGCCTTAACTTTTTGATCTGAGAAACTCTGCCTCAACAGGAATTCAAGATATTGTGACATTACAGCATGTTTAAAACATGAATTGTAATATTCGTTCATTTCTTCAAAATACGAGGTTGTATTTGAAAATTTTATAGATCGTGAATTTAAAATCTGATGAATAGATTCGATACCAGACACAAAAGGTAATAAGCTAGATATAATATATTTTATTGAATCGAGTACCACATTTTTAAGTTCTGAAACATCATTGCAATCATAAATTTTTGTTGCAGAGTTTATTGAGTCTGAAAAGCATCTTATAATGCTTTCAAGATACTTCTCATTTTGAGCATTTTGAGACTCAAGTGTTTTCACGTAGCTGTTAAAATCTAGCAATTCTCTTTTGGTTGAAACCAATTCATTATCTGATATTGAGGAAGGGTTCTGCAATTGACGAAGGATATGCATATATCTTTCATTATTAGCGAGTTTCTTTAAATTGGAGTTACACCTTAATGCTATTTGTTGGGCAAATTGAATTGCTTCAGAAACTGCTTTGTAAAGCGACAAAAGTTTCTCTTGAACCAAGTTGGATACTAATAAATTGCGCTCCAATTTGATTCTTATTTCAATATCTGGATGTTTCTTCAGTTCTTTCAAGAATATGCCAGATCTCTTCTGGTACTTTGCTAAGAATCTATCAATTTCAATCATTATATTTAACAAGTTATTCAGCTGACCTGTAGATCTCCCCTGTTTGGGATGATACACAGAATGCTGACATCATTTTAGAGAACTTTGCTGAGGTTCTTCCAAGATCAACATTCCCAATTATCATAACCTGAGACAGGCATTTCCTGAGCTATATAAAGCACTTTGTGCAATTATTGACACAAGCTCCCTCTCCCTGCCTTATCCTACCGCGAGCCCGCAACTATCTTTGCGAAAACAGCTTGATATTTCTATCAATCAATTCCCGATGAAAAGCAACATGGCCGATAAAATGCTGCAAGGCTTGTTCAAGGGTAAAGGCCTTACCGTCACCGAAGGTGTAGCCGTATATCGACCAGTCGGAATCAACTATGCGCTTGAGATGCGAGGCCATGAAGTGCCTGGTAGCTTTGATCGCCTCTATGGCTGAAGACAGTTCGGAGGCTTGATAATCCAAGACCGAGGTCCAGGTAACATCAAAGGAAAGAACGGTGGTTCCGGGAGATACTACCCCCCAACGATATCGATGAAAGTTGGCGATATCAAAATCAACGCAGTGCACAACCTGCTCGATGATCGACCATGCATCACTGAAAGGCCGGAACAAGACAACCTCCGGCGCAAGGCCAAGGGTATCATCGTAGGCATGCGACAGATGGTGAAACTGTTCAATGAGTGCCAACTTACTTGCAGGCGTCATGGGTACCTCAAAAGACAGAACAAAATTGATCGGCAGTCCGCCCACCGAAAAAGCAGGAGAAACGGGTTTTTCCCAAAGAAATTGACTGCTTTCCAGAGAAAAACAGTTCGGAAAAGAGCTTACCCCAAGGAGCGGAAATCAGATAGAAGAAATTTCCTGACCACTAATTTCTTGTTCTGGAAGCATGACAATCAATCGCTTCCGCGCCACTCTGCCCGCCCTTAATAAAGGGGAAAGTAAATCCTGTTTATTCTGCACCGGGTTTATGGTATTGAGCAAAAAATTCCAGGATGTCCTTATTATTCTTAAAATACATTCGTCCCCTTCTTTTAAGGAGTTATATTTTTCACTTAGAGCGAGCGGGCAGCAGGCTTCCATGGAACAAAACTGGAGAAGGCCACCAACAAACCGGCTACAACCAGTAGACAGCCGGTCCATTGTATTGCCGATAATCGTTCATCAAGGACTATACGGGCGGTGATCAACCCAGCCACAGGCACCAGGAGCGACCAGGGTGCAACGCGATTGGCCGGATGCCGGGAAAGCAGGTAACTCCATGCGCCGTAGCCAAAGATCGTGGCGCCGAAGGCAAGATAGGCCACTGAAAACAGTGAAACACCATTCAGATGGGTAACAGCGCCAACAATTCTGTCCGGGGTTTCGATCAGGTATGAAAGGAGAAGGAGGGGGGCCGGCGGTATCAGCGCCGACCAAACCACCAGACTCAACATATCGAGTTTCTTACCTTGAGAGGTGGAAAATGCCGATGCTTTCCTTACAATGATATTTGACATCCCCCAGCATGCGGCAGCTGCAAGTGTCAGCATGAGTGCCGCTGGAGTTATTACGCTTGCCTTGCCGGAGACACCTCCCACCAGATACAGGCCGGCTGCTGCAAGTCCAAGTCCGGCGAGCTGCCTGATGGTAACGGATTCATTCAGCAGTGTAACTGCAAAGAGAAGGGTGAAAAAAGCCTGTGCCTGCAGAACAACTGAGGCTATCCCCGCAGGCATGCCGATGTGCATCGCGTAAAAAAGACAACCAAACTGTCCAACCCCCACGGACATGCCATAAGCCAACAAGTAACGGAAGCTTATCGCCGGCATTTTCACGAAAAAAACAGCTGGAAATGCAGCCAGAAGAAAACGAAGTGATACCAGAAGCATCGGGGGAATTCCGTCAAGGCCAAGCCGGATTACCGTGAAGTTTGCTCCCCAGATTGTTACCACGAGAAGGGCAATTGTTATATCTTTACGGTTCATTGCCGTTCATCAATGCCTCTAAACCTGCTTCCCTAAATTCCACAACTTTCTAAAACATCATAACCTGAAACAAGTTTTTCCCAAACAAATTGACTGCTTTTTACCTTACAGAGTGGTTTCTTGTTTTTTTACAAGAAATCAATCTGTCTCAAGGTACTTATCCCCTCTGCTGTGGGAGGGGATTATAGCCCTTGGGTTGCGGGCGTCAGCCCGCTTTAGAGGAAAACAGTTGCCAAAAGAGTTTACCCGAAGGAGCGGAAATCGGATAGAAGAAAATTCCCGGCCACTAGTTTGCTGTTCTGGAGATATGGCAATTAATTCTTTTTCCGCCACCCATAAGCCATTTACAAAGCCGTAAGCAAAGCCTGTTTAACCGCATCGGGTTTATGGTATTGAGTGATAATAGTGGCCTTGAAAAAACTCTCAAGCGCCCATTTTCTCATTCATGACCCACTCGGCAAAAAGTATGTCGCCAATGCTAGTCCTTTCGGTTTCCTTTAATCCTCTTCTTTTTCGGCGTACTCGGCGGCAGCTCTTCAAAGGTGATCCGCACCAGATGGCCCAGCCATACGCGGTCCTCCAGCTGCTCTTCGATCAGCAGATAATTCTTGGCCCCGGGATAGGGTGGCGCAAGAGGAGTATCACCGGCAAAGGCCACACCGGCAGCCGTCGGCTTTATATAGAGCTGGTTGTCGCAGATCAGGGCAACAATCTTGCCATTGCAATACACACCGTATTCGCCGAACATTTTTTTGCAGGTGATTTCCCCTGCTTCGACCATTTGCTCAATGGCGAAATCGACAAAGCTTTTACTCGATGCCATGGCGGTTCTTCCTCCTCACTTCATTAAATTTGAACTCGGTATCATTATCAAACACATACCCCAGAGGGCGTCTGGTTTTAAAATATTGGGGATTTGTTCTCATTGTGTCTGAACGTATTGGTCAACAGGTTCATCAGCAGTAGGTGAAAGAGGGGGGGCATGGTTTATCGTGCAATAATAACATCTTCTCTTTGGCTGATGTAAACGAAAATCATGAAGATGCCAATGAGAATGATACCGACCAGAATCGACAGGACCATGATAGCAATCAGATGCAGGAACATAAAAAGAGCTGGGCCCTCTTTGTCTTCAGCTCGGCAAAGGGACTATGTTCATATCGCATTGAACAACTCGTCAAGCTGGGTATTTCTTGGGTCCACATATTCCGACGGGCAAAAGGGGAGACTTTGTTGGTTGAAGTATCTCCTGGGCAATGAAACAAGAGGATAAGTGATTTGCAGCCGGCTGGACTTTGGAACCAAAGACTTTTTTTGAAAAAAATCTCGCTGCTTTGGCGGAGGTGCGCAACAGCAGCGGCCTTGCCAAACCTCTGGGCGAACCGAAGATAATTCCGGACTTGGCAATCCGCGCACGGCTTCCACTGTCCCCTGCTCCCCGGCAAGGGAGGCGGAGGCCTGCGCAGCAGGGTGTCTTTTGGTGTTTTTCTATTAATGGGGTAGTGTCCCTCTTTACACGTCCGGCTACAAATCGGCACACAAAATGGCCCGGATTTTGCTACCACAGTGTGGCTGTCGAAATCCATTTTTTCTTTGCCTGGCCTACAAATGGGGAAAAACCTATGAGAAAGATCATTCTTGGACTACTATTTATCATCCTGTCAGCCGGCAGTAGTCATGCGGCAAGCCGGTCAATGTCAATGGTCGCTATGCCCCGTGAAATCGCCACTGGAGCGACTCTACGCCTGCAGTGCAGCGCAATTTTAAGCTCGCTTGTCCCCCTGACAAGTGCAAAAATTACCGTCAAGAGCTCTAGCGGTTCCAGCCTCGTTTCCTCCCAATCGATGCAGATCAGCGGGTCTGTTGCCAGTTACGATTATGCTGTTCCAGCTGCAGGGCCTTTTGGTACTTGGAGTTACACTTGTGAAATCATCGGAGGAAAGGGGACGAAAGCTATAAGTTCGAGCACCTTCACCGTCAGTAAAACACCCGCCCTGATCACTGGACCTATCCCTGCCCACAATACGATAAACAGCTATCAGGGGTCGATTACCTGTATTGGTTGTCATGCCAAGGAGGCAACAGATATGGTGAACAGCCTCCACACCAAGTGGAAGGCCCCTTCGACGCAGCTCACCAACACGAAAGGAGAAGAGCTTGGCAAAGCAAAAGGCGGCATAAACACCTTTTGCACTTATGCAATGTCCTCGAAAAATGCCTGCTTTTCCTGTCATGTCAGGTCGGATGGCAATGCCCCACACCCGGCTGAAGCAAAAGATGTCGACTGCTTGATGTGCCATAGCGACACCTACCAGCGAAAATTTATCACGGACGCCACCAACACACAAACGGTGACAAATGTTTTGGGTAAAACCCAAACCTATGTCTTTGACAAAGTCGATAGTCAGGGTAACTACACTATTGAACCCGATTACAGCAAGATGCCGGCGGGTACCCTCATGGCCAATTTGGCAAGAACCGTCCACCTGCCGACCAACAAATCGTGTCTTCGATGCCATGCGACTGCAGGCGGCGGGGATTGGACAAAGCGCGGTGATATGGGTCTCAACTCAGCCAATCCAACTATTAATCAGGATGTGCATCTGTCACAGAGTGGCGCCAAATTGACCTGTGTCGATTGCCATTCTGCCTTGAATCATAAAATTGGCGGCAGGGGTATTGATTTACGGGAGACGGAAGCGGCAGCCCCAACCTGCAAGACTTGCCATACATCGGCTCCGCATAGCGACTCCACCCTCAACAGGCATGCCGCCGGACAGGTGAGCTGTCAGGTTTGTCATATCCGTGAATTTGCAAAAGGGGGCGCGACAGAAATATCGAGAGACTGGAGAAAACCGGTGTGGAATCAGGCCTTTTGTTCCGGCCAGGGCGGGTTTGTAGGAGAGGAGATCAAGCAGTCCTTTGTCAAGCCTGAGTATGTGTGGTTTAACGGGACATCATATGTTTACAATGTTGGTGAAACCATCAAAGCCGATACCAACGGTGTATATCATATGGCAACGGCCAATGGAGCACCCTTTGACGGCAAATCATTAATCGTCCCGATAAAAAGACACGCCTCAGTCATGCCACTCCACGAAAGCGGCAAGATTATCCCTCCGGCAATTATGTGGATGTTCATGACCGGAGATTTTGATATTGCTGTGAAAAAAGGTATGCAAGAACAGGGCATGATCGGTAATTACACCCTGGTGGAAAGCGATGCCGAGATGCTGATCACCCATGGCGTGGAACCCAAATCCAAGGCACCAACGTGTACTGAATGTCACAACAATTCAGGAACTACCCCTGATGGTACCGGCATAGTTCCTTTTTCATCGCTTGGCTATCACACCGTCCCCAGTGCGGTAAATTCCTGCACCCTTTGCCATGAACGTAAAAGTCTGACCTGGTCGGCAAGCCACCAGCAACACCGAAGTAAAATTTCATGTGCGAGCTGCCACACCACCGAACCGACCGGTCTCGTCAAAGATAAAAGCGTTCTGTGTAAGAGCTGCCATAGCAACAAATCATGGCAGGGGGCTGAGACCCATAAAAAGCATATAGAAAAGAAAGTCCAATGCTCAACTTGCCACACCTTCAGCTGACATCCATATCCCGGCAAACGGCAAGATTGCCGGGATACATACAATCTTTAACCACCTCAGCTTCGTAGGGTATTATTACCGAACCTCGACACCTAAACCGACCTGCCCCTGGATACGGTCAAGTTCGGCGAGGGCCAGGGCATACCCGACCTCGCTCTGTTTCTCCTGACTGAGGGTTTGGGAATACGCATCCTGGGCGGTGAGGACATCAAAGGTAGTGGCCCGGCCGACAGAGAATTTCGCCTGTTCGGCCTCAAGCCGCTTGCCGGTGGCGAGCGTGGTCTTTTTGGTTGCCTCCATCGCCTTTTGTGCCAGCTGTACGTCGCGAACCGTCGTCCGGACGCTCTGCCGCACCTGCAGACGCAGGAGCTGCGCGCTGTTTTTCGCCTTGTTGTGGGCGGCGCCTGCCTGGCGATACAAGCCTTTTGCGCCGCTGTTCTGCAGAGGCATGGAAAAGGCCAGCCCGGCCTGCCACTGGGTTTTCGGGTCATTAGCAGCATCGCTCATGGAATCATCGTAGGCCTTGTCCGTTCCGCCCTGTCCCACCAGGCCAACCAGGGCCAGGGAGGGCCGGGTGTTGTCGAAGGCAACTTCCTCCTGAATCTTTGCCGCATCAATTGCTAGTTCGGCGGCCTTTAGATCGGGTCTGCTCCGCAGAGCGTTCTCCTCAATCACCTGGAGATCAGGCACCATCTGAACGGTAGGCGGCAGGTCGGTCGGGATAAACGGCACCTGCCAATCGCGGCTGTTCAGAAGCAGCTTCAGTTCATCTTCATGCAGACCGATGGCACGGTCGGCGGAGATAAGGCTCTCCTCCCGCCGGGCAATCTCCGACTGGGGTTGATAGATGTCAACCGAGGCAAGTTTTCCGGCGCGGATTTTCTCCTCAGTCTCGTCGAGGAGTTTTACGGCAAGTTTCAGCGACAGTTCCTTCACCGACTTATCCTGCCAGGCATAGACCAGCTTCCAGTAGGCTCCCTTAATCTTGGCGGCCAGATTAGCGGCCTCGGCACTGACCAAAAAGGTGGCGGCGGCGAGGTTTTTCTCGGTGGCCCGCATGCTCGCGGTCTGCCGATCGGTGCCAAAGCCCTGAAGCAGCGGTTGGCGCACCCCAAGGCTCAAGCCGGAGTTATACACAGGATCGATAAGGGTCGTTACCGGTGTGCCGGCAAACCGACTGTTTTTCCAGTTCACACTGACCTCGGTGCCGGTGGTATACTTTTTCTGCAAACCCACGGCCCACTGGGCGGTCCGCTCCTCTTCCGAATCGCCGGGGATGAGGGGCGTCTTCTCCAGGCTTTCCGCACCGCCCTCACCCTTGGCGATAATATCAAACTCGCCCTCGGCGGCCTCCTTGGCCCCTTCTGCCGAATTGACATCGTCCTGTTGCAGCTGCAAACCGATATTATTGGCAAGAGCCAGTTGTACCGCCTCGGCAAGTGTCAAGGTGACACCAGTGCCCGGCTCATTTCCGGCCATAACGGTGCTGGGAAAACCCGGCAAGAACAGCAGGCTGATAATACAATATTTCAAGATACGCATTATTTTTCCTCATTTGGTCGTTGCTCACCGGCCAGCAGGGCATAGGGCCGCCAGTACAGGCTTTTGATGCGCTCCGTGGTCTTTTGCCGGAACTCATCGAACCGGGCGGTGAGATAATAAAGTGTCGGGACGACAATCAGCGTCAGAACAGTGGCGATCAAAAGACCAAAGATGACGACGTTGGCCATCGACTTCCACCACAGGCTCGATTCACTGACCCAGGCCATCGACCAGGTATGAAAATCATAGGAAATGCCGGTGACCATGGGAATCAGCCCAAGAATGGTGGTAACCGCGGTGAGCAGCACCGGCCGCAATCGAGTGGCACCGGCAAAAACCACCGCATCCGCCAGGTCATGGCCGCGTTCCCGTAGCTTATTGGTATAATCGAGAAGAACGATGGCGTTATTGACGACGACTCCGGCAAGGGAAATAACCCCAACCCCGGTCATGATAATGCCGAAAGGTGCCTGGAAAATGGCCATACCAAGGAAGGCGCCACCCAGCGACAGAATGACCGAGGTCATGATGATGAAGGGCTGGATTACCGAGTTGAACATCGCCACCAAGGTCAGGAAAATGAGGAGCAGGGCGACGAGAAAGGCCTTGGTAAGAAAGTCCTCGGACTCCTTCTGCTCATCCTGTTCGCCGGTAAATTTCATGGTATAGCCCGCCGGCAGCACGAATTTATCGATGTATTTCATGGCCTCAGCCCTGATTACCGGACCAGTGGTCTTGGTTTCTTCGATACCCGCCTTGACCGTCACCACCCGTTTGTTGTTGATCCGGTTGATGTCGCCGATGGAACCGGCGAAAGCAAAACTCGCCACGGTGGACAGAGGGACCATCTCACCTGACGGGGTCGGCAGCATCAGTTCATGCAGGACATCCACCACCCGGCGGTCGGAATCCTTCAGCTGCAGGGTGATGTCGAAATCGTCATTACCCTGCCTAAAAGAGGAAACATTCAGGCCGTTGTAGGCACTTTTCAGGGCAAAGCCGATCATATCGGTGGTCAAGCCGAAGAGTGCCGCCTTTTGCCGGTCTACCACCACCTGCACTGAAGGAATGCCCTCGACAAAATTATCGCGCACATCCTCGACAAAGGGCATCACACTGAGCACATCCTTGACCTGCTTGGCAATCTTACCCAGCACCTCAAAGTCGGGCCCGGAAATCTCCAGATTAATCGGCGCCCCGGTCGGCGGCCCCTCTTCCTCTTTGGCGATGGTGATCTTGCCCCCGGGGATATCTTTTACCCGCTCGCGAATGGTGTTGACCGTGACGTGCGTTGATTCACTGCGTTCCTCCAGCTCAAGAAAGCGTACGCCGACATGGTTTGGGGTATTGGAACTGAAGGCCGAGCCACCCGCCGCACTGGCCACGCCCTGGATGTAGACGTCCTTGACGTTTTTCAGGTCGCTCGGGCCAAAATATTTCTCCCCTTTCGGCTTGGTGTATTCTTTTGGCGCAAGAGCCGCCAACACCGATTTTTCCAGGCCGGAAGCTTGTGTTGCACCGCCCTTAACGACACCGGCAATGGCCAATTCGACCCGCTGGATTATACGATTGATATAGTCGAGATCCGCCCCTTCCGGGGTGTCAATATTGACATAAAAGCCTTTGGGATCGATCTCCGGAAAGAATTCCACCGGTTTTTGCAGACCGATGACCAGAAGCCAAATCTCGAACATGAGAATAAGTCCACCGAAACTGAGGCCGAGAATAGACCACGGTTTTGCCAGGCAGGCTCGCAGCGTCCGGCTATACAGGGTGGTCCAGAATCCCTTGATTTCCATCGGCTTATCAACCGCCGCCGACATCTCCTCGATACTCATGCCGCTGTGCTCGGCGCGACCTTTGATCTTCATAAAGATCGAGCCCATGGCTGGATTGATAACCAGGGCAACAAAGAGGCTGGCGGTCAGGGTGACGATCAGGGTGATCGGTAGAAAACGCATGAATTCGCCCATGATCCCCGGCCAGTAAAGCATCGGATAAAAGGCCACGAGGGTGGTGACGGTCGAACCGATAACCGGCCAGGCCACCTCCCCCGTCGCCCGCATGCAGGCCTGCACCTTAGTTGCCCCCTGCTGCATGAAGCGGTAGCTGTTTTCGACGATGACGATGGCGTTATCGACCAGCATGCCGAGGGCCAGCGTCAAACTGAAAAGCACAACCATGTTGAGGGTGATGCCCATCATATAAAGAACGATAAAGGCAATAAACATCGAAAAGGGGATGGACAGGCTCACCAGGATGGCGTTGCGCATGCCCATGGAAAGGAAAATTACCGCCAACACCAGCACCAGGCCGGAGTAGATATTGTTCTCAAGGTCGGCGATCATCACCTCGATATCGCGGGATTTATCAAGGACCTTGGTGATCTTGGTGCCCTGCGGCCACTTGGCTTGTGCCTCCTCGATAATCTTGCCAACCTTATCGCTGATGGCGATGATATTCTCGCCGGAGCGTTTCTTCACCGACAGATTGACGGCGTCCTGGCCATTCAGCCTTGAGATGCTGGTTTCCTCCTTGAAACCGTCAATGACCTTGGCGACATCCTTCAGGTAGACCGGCTCGCCCTTGTGGGTGCCGATGACCAGGCCGTAGATCTCTTCCGGGGTCTTGAATTCACCCGGCACCCGCAGCTGGAAACGGCCGTCGCCAAGGCGAATGGCGCCGCCGGAGGTGTTCAGGTTCTCACTCTTTACGGCATTTTGCAGACTGTTTATGGTCAGGCCGTAATAACCCAGCTTTTCCGGAGCAACCTCGACGCGGATTTCCCGCGTCAGCCCGCCATTCACCTCCACCTCCATAACCCCGGGAATCGCCTCAATCTCGTCCTGCAAATCATCGGCGATGTCTTTCAGGCATGCCAGGCCGCAGCTGCCGGAAAGCGAGAAGACAATGATCGGCATCTCCGAGAGGTTGACCTCGAAAACCGATGGATCATCTTCGAGATCGTTGGGAAGATCGCCTTTAGCCTCATCAACCTTATCCTTAACATCCTGCAGGGCCTTGCTGATATCGGTGCCGGTGACGAACTCGACGTTGATGATCGACTTGCCTTCGGAACTGACCGACGACAATTTCTTCAATCCCTTGATGCCTTTCAGCTTTTTCTCAATTTCGATGGTGATCGCCGTCTCCATGTCGGTGGGCGAGACACCTTTATATTCGGTCGAGACAAAAACAATGGGAATAGTGATGTCCGGCTCACTCTCGCGCGGCAGAGCCTGATAGCAATAGACCCCGAAGATGATAAACAGCACCGACAGGACAAAGACGGTGGTACTATTTTTTACCGAAGTATCGGAGATAATCATAATGTCAGTTCCTTTACATCAAGGGCGGCCTTGACCACCTTCACCTTCTGATTGTCCTCAACATCGCGATGTCCCTCGACCACCAGGCGTTCCCCGCCTTGCAGCCCTTCGACCACCTCGACATACCATTTTTCCATGATGCCGAGGCGAACCTTCTTTTTGTGGACAATGGAGTCTTCTTCAACATAGACGTACTGTTCGTTGTTTCTGGAGATGACGCTGTAAAAGGGTATGACGATGGCGTCGGAAACGGTCTTTTTCACTACATCGGCGCGGACAAACATCCCCGGCAGCACCTCGCCGTCGCTGTTGTCGATGGCCAGTTCCAAACGAAAAATCCGCGCCACCGTCTCAGGGGAAGAAGAGAGAAAATGAACCTTGCCGGTAATAATCCGGTCTTTTAATGCCTGCAGTTTGATATCGATGGTTTTCAGACCCCGCACCGCCGTGACATCGGACTCAGGGATGCCGACCACCGCCTTCAAGCGCTCGATTTCCATGATCTCGACCATCGGATCGCCCACCGCCAGCTGCAGACCCACCTTGGCATCGACCTTCTTGATCACGCCATTCATTGGGGCGATCACCAGGCAACGGGAATACTGGAGTTTGGCATTGTCGTAATCGGCCTTGGCGGTTTCCATCTGGGTCTTATTGGCATCGAGCATGGCCGTGGGAATGACCCCCTTGGCGTAGATGGCTTTATCGCGCTCGTACTCCGCTTTGGCGAGCTCAAAGGCCGCTTTCGCCCGATCAACCCCAATGCGGTAATCTTCCTCATTAATGCGGACGATCACATCCCCCTTTTTGACCTTCTGCCCCTCTCGTACCAAGACCTCGTCAATGGTACCATTCAGTTTCGAAAGCAGGGCGAGCGTGGTCCAAGGCTCGATACTCCCGGGCAGATTGATCCGATCATTGATGGCTTCCGGTTTGAGGGCAAGCGTCACCGTATTGACCGGCGGACGTTCCTGCTTGCTGCCCGCGGCCTTCACCGAGGCTATTGACGCGCTTTCCTTTTTGATTGCCCCGGCCAGGATAATAATCAGCACTACCAGGGCAAGCAGCAGAAAACGCGGCAGATTATTCCAGATGAAAAAGACGACTTTTGCCCGAGCGGTCTGGGGGGCGTTACTTTGGCTATGCATGTTTATTCCCTTCATTTGAAAGAGGTTCAGGCCGGGGATATAACCCTTCAATAGCCTGACGGAATAGGGTATGGAGGGCCATTTCGGCCCCTTCGGTCTTCACTCTGCCGCTGAACCAGGCAGACACCAGCAGGAGATACAAACCGTAAAAATGTCCAGTCATATAGAGGAGATCAATATCTATTCGCAACTCCCCCCGACCCTGGGCCTTCTCAAGAAGGGGGAAGAGCAGTTTGAAATAGTTGTTTTCGTGCTCCAGATGCCGGTCAAGATCGACGTCACGGGGAAAGGCAGTCTGTTGCATGAAGAGGCGAGCGAACTCTCTATTTTCAGTAATTTTATTAAATTCAGCCATATAGATACTGACCATCTGTTGCAGAATGGGAATATCCTGGTCGGCGTTGCTGGTGAGTTCCTGGTGCAGACATTCCAATTCATCCTCACAAAAGGCATAAAGAATGTCACTCTTGGTTTGAAAATAGCCATAGATCGTGCCTTTGCCGATGCCGGCCGCCTTAGCCAATGCTTCAATGCTCGTTTGTTCAAAACCTTTTTCACTGAAAAGAGTCATTGCCGCCTGCATGATCGCCTGGCGAGTTTCCTTTTTTTTCGTTTCTCTAACGCCTGCCATTGTGTTCCTTTAGGGTAAAAGTTGACTGGAGTCGGAAATATAACCTGACAAAAAAATTCGTCAAGGATTATTTTCGACTCCAGTCAACTTTTATCGCAAATGGAGAGTCAGCCAGGTGTTGAACCAAGAAGAGTGACCTTCATACAACAATATAATTATCGACCGCCGCCAGGCTGCGGCGTATGCCCTTGTGATACACCACCCGGGGATGTCCCATTATAACCATCAGTCCTTCACGGCTGGCATGACGAATCCCCTGTTGCTCTCTGAACTTGCGAGCCGCCCTGCCGTTCTGGATAAGGGGATGCATGCCGCCCAGCATACAGGTGCCAAGGCCCAGGGATTCGGCGGCGAGCATGGCGTAGGTTGCAGCAACTATGGGGTCGGCCGGATCACAGAGGGGACTGCCGTAAAAATAGAGGGCCACAGGGGCATCGTAGGTGACCAGATCCTCGCCGCGGGCCATGGCTCCGGTATAGGAATACACCAGGGGGCGAACGAAATCGCGAAAAAGGGCGTCGTTGGCCTTGCCCCAGAAGGGCCGCATACAAGCAAGAAACCATCCCGATACCAGCCACTTGAGGCCCTCAAGATAGGTGCAGAAGTCCTGGGAAAATTTTCGGACTTTTTCCCTACTGTCAAACACCAGGATATGGACATCCGAGGGCGGCAGCCCCATAGGTGCCGTGCGCACCGCCTCAAGAACCTTGTCGATCAATTCCGCTTCAACGACCTTATCTTTGAACTCACGGATCGAACGGCGCCGCTGCAGGAGTTTCATGAGTGACGGGTAGTCGCCACCATTACCCCGGCCCGGCAGTTCTGTGAGATCGTCCGCCGACAGGCAGCGACCGGTAACGGTGATTGCCTCTTGCGGACAGATAGCCATGCAGTGGCCGCAACCGATACAGCCGAAAATCGAAGTCGCAGCGTCCTGTGCCTTGCCATCGACAATGACGATGCTGAAATCCTTGCAAACCTGCACGCACAGACCGCAACCGTTGCAATGCTCCGGCGAAAAATGCAGCTTGGCGGCCTCATGGGTTCGGGAAGTGGGAATGGCCATCAATAAAGTCTCCTGTTCCTTGGTAGATGTATTATCCTCGTTTTGCAGCCACTATAGACGCTCCACCTCTTCCCAAGCTGTCGGCTTTTTGTAACAATTTGTAAAAAAATGTACAAGGACGGCAGGGGATCGCTCCGACAGCCGCAATCCTGAACTCCCCTCAGGCAACACTGCGTCATGCCGGTGGTTCTCCGATTTCTTCAAGAATCCGCACCGCATCGCCGACGAGGTGCAAACAGATTTTGGTTTTCAGATCGTTTTCCTGAAAGAAGCGCAGACCTTCCTCCGTAAAGGGGTTGACGCCGATCAGTTCCCGGCAGTTGAGGCTGACATGTAACTTTTTAAAGCGAGCAGCGAATTCGACATTTTTTTCAATTACCTTCCGGAAACGCTCGGAATCACCGGGATGAGAAAAACCGAATCGCAAGCCGTTTACCAGATAAGCTGCCTCGACCGCCCCGCATTCCCCATCACATCCGGCGCCACCGGCGAGGCCGATGGAGATTTTTCTGGCCAGATCGACATCCAGACCGACCTCGGCGGCGAATACTTCAAGCACCGCCTGAGAACACCTGAACCCATTAAAAAACTGTGCCACGGCCAGCTCCGGCTTTTCCATAATAGCTCCTTCTGTTTTTGAATATTGTTTTGATATCAGAAATTTCGCATGCATACCCTGGAACAGAGATGCAAAAACGGCATCATCGGCCTGACTTTGCTCATTGCAAAGCAAAGTATATATCGGCTTGAGCTCTCGTTGTCGAGACAATCGTAGTGTGCGAAATGCAACTTTCCACTAAAAAATATCGGAAATATATTTGACATATATTTTCCATCTAGGGTATGTTCAAGGCTCCTTTGGCAAGCAACGGCTCTTATCCCTTAGCCCCTTCCCGCTGGTGAAGAACACACCGTTGCTGGCAATAGCCCATATTCAAAAAGGATTCGATTCATCGCACACCCTGGAACCACCTCTTCGGTTTGACACCACTCGGTAGGCAGCAGCCACCGCTCGGTATTATAGCTGATCGTCAAGGGTAAATTGTATGATTCCTGCTTTACCTCCCCCAATACTCACCGTCGAGGATCTGACGGTGGCCTTTGCCGCCAATCGCGTTGTTGAAAACCTCAGCTTTTCCGTGACCCCCGGCCAAACGCTGGCAATAGTCGGCGAATCCGGATCAGGCAAGTCGGTGACTGCCCTATCGATCATTCGCCTGGCCGATATCATGGGGGCCAATTACCCCTCCGGCACTGTTCGCCTGCATACCGCCGCCGGCGACACCGATCTCCTGGCCGCATCGCAGGACCGCATGCGCACCATCCGCGGCAAAGAGATCGCCATGATCTTTCAGGAACCGATGACCTCGCTGAACCCGGTCTTCAGCGTCGGCGATCAGATCGCCGAATCCCTGATGCTCCATGAAAAAATGGATAAGGCTCAGGCCCTCGCTGAAAGTCGGCGACTCCTCGATATGGTCCGCCTCCCCGACGCCCTGGAGATGCTCGGACGCTACCCGCACCAATTGTCCGGCGGCATGCGCCAGCGGGTGATGATTGCCATGGCCCTTGCCTGTCGGCCGAAGATCCTCATCGCCGACGAGCCAACCACCGCCCTCGATGTCACCATCCAGGCGCAGATTCTCACCATCATCGGCGAGCTGCAAAAAGAATTGGGCATGGCGGTGATCTTCATTACCCACGACATGGGAGTGGTTGCCGAAATTGCCGACGAAGTCGTCGTTATGTGGCAGGGCAGAAAGGTCGAAGAGGGCCGGGTGAAACCGATCTTTGCCGCACCGCAGCACGCCTATACCCAAACCCTTCTTGCCGCCGTGCCGAAACTCGGCAGTTTGACCGGCGAAAAATTCCCGAAACGGCTGCCGGTAACCGTTATGGAGGAAGGCCGGCCGCGCCTGATCGGCGACGAACATCTGCAGGACACTGCCCGTTATGACGAGGCGCCCTTGCTGTCGGTGCGCGATCTGGTGGTCCGCTTCAACATCAAAAAAACCCTGTACGGTAAGGTCACCCACCGCGTCCACGCAGTCGAAGGGGTGAGCTTTGATATTTATAAGGGCGAGACCCTGGCCCTCGTAGGTGAATCCGGCTCCGGCAAATCAACCATCGGCCGCGCCATTCAACAACTGCAAAGGGCGACGAGCGGCACTCTCAGTTTTGCCGATCACTCTTTTGCCGCCATGAAAAGAACTGAGCAGAAGCGGCTCAGGCAGGAGATTCAGTACATCTTTCAGGACCCGTACGCCTCTCTTGATCCGCGGCAAAAAATCGGCTACTCCATCGCCGAGCCGATCATAACCCACGGGTTGCTGCATGGCAAAAAAGAGATCCAGGCCCGTGTCCATCAGCTTCTTGAACGCGTCGGCCTTTCCGCCGCCCATGCCGATCGCTATCCCCACGAATTTTCCGGCGGCCAACGCCAGCGCATCTGTATTGCCAGGGCTCTCGCCTCAAGGCCAAAGCTGATCATTGCCGACGAGGCCCTGTCCGCCCTTGATGTGTCGATCCAGGCGCAGATCATCAATCTTTTCATGGAATTGCAGGAAGAATTCGGACTTGCCTATCTCTTCATCAGCCACGACATGGCGGTGGTCGAGAAGGTCAGCCACCGGGTGGCCGTTTTGTACCTCGGCCAATTCGCCGAGCTTGGCAGCCGCCGGCAGGTTTTTGAAACCCCGAGCCATCCCTACACCAAACGATTGCTCAGCGCCGTGCCGGTGGCCGACCCGACACGGGTGCGCAACAAAAGACTCCTGGAAGGCGAGATACCCAGCCCCGTGCGCCGGGTTGGCGATGAGCCAACCATTTCGTCGTATAAAGAGATCGCAGCCGGTCACCTGGTGGCCGATGCGGTTTGACCGGCATTACGCCATAGCCACTAACCAATGGAGAGAAAAATGCTGTTAAAAAAGGGAATATACACAGCTCTGATGGTGGCTGCCCTTGCGGGCGGGCCACTGACCACCGTTCCGGCCCAGGCCGCCGGCACCTTGACGGTTTCCTCACCCCAGGACCCCGGCAGCTGGGATCCGATCGACACCTTCCTCGTCAACTGGGCCTCGGTGGCCACCAACATCTATGACGGCCTGACCTATCGCGGCCCGGACACCAAATTGGTGCCGGGGCTTGCCACCTCCTGGGAGGAACTCGACAAGGGGTTGCGCCTGCGTTTTCACCTCAGGGAAGGGGTGGTCTTCCACAACGGCGAGCCCTTTAACGCCGAAGCGGTGAAATTCACCTTTGACCGCCTCCTTGGCGAAGAGGGCAAGAAAGGCCCGCAACGCTCGAATTATGCGGCGATAAAAAGTGTCGATATCATCGACGCCAAGACCGTCGATCTGCAGCTGACCCAGCCCGATCCTGTTCTCCTCACCAAACTGGCCTGCTACGGGGCGATGATTGTCCCACCGAAATACATCACAGAAAAGGGCGACGCCTTCTTTAACGCCAATCCGGTCGGCACCGGCCCCTTCAAGTTCGTTTCCTATGAGCCGAAACTCGGCATCAAGCTTGAGGCCTTTGCCGGTCATTGGGGCGGGCCGCCAAAACTTGACAAGCTCGAATACCGTTTCATCACCGAGCCGTCCACCGCCGTTGCCGAATTGCAGGCCGGACGGGTCGATCTGGTCATCCCGCCGACCATCCCCATCGCCATGGTTTCCACCATCAAAAATGATCCAAAGCTTGACGTCGTGACCACCGCCAGCCCGACCGTGTATGCCCTGCGTTTCAATACTGCCAAGGGTATCACCGCCGATGAGAAGGTGCGGACCGCAATGATCCTGGCCGTCGACCGTCAGGCGATCATCAACTCGGTCCTCGGCGGCCAGGCGGCACCCATCGCCAGCTTCCAGGGCAAACTGTCCTTCGGCAACGATCCAAGGATGGAACCCCTGCCCTACGACCCGAAGAAGGCCAAGGCGCTCTTGAAAGAGGCCGGAATTGCCCCGGGGGCCAGTGCCCAGATCGATATTCGCGGCAACGATGCGACCTTTAACGAAGTCGTCCAGGCGGTCGCCAGTTATCTGCAGGCGGTTGGTCTCAACGCCACCATTAAACCCTATGAAACCAATGTGCTCTTGAACGACATCATCCCGGCGGGTAAAACCGGCGAGATGTTCCAGCAATCCTGGGGCGGCTGGACCCTTGATTACGACAACACCGCCTACCTGATGTACCACACCGCCGAGAAGTGGAACCCCTATGACAGCGACAAGGAACTCGATGCCATGCTCGAATCGCAGCGCGGTATCACCGATCGAGCCGAGCGGGAGAAAATCCTCCAATCGATTGCCCGCTATGCCGCCAAACGGGCGCTGGAGATGCCGCTCTACAATTTCAATGCCATCTTCGGCGTAAACAAAAGGGTGAAAAATTTCACTCCGGTACCGGACAGCCGTCTGCGTTTGACGGAAGTCACGGTTCAGTAACAGGAACCTGGTGCCGCTCGACACGGTCGGGCGGCACCGCCACGTACAAAGAGATATTTTATGGCCGGTTTTCTTCTGAGACGCTTGCTCCAGGCGATTTTCGTCGTCCTCGCCGTTACCCTGATCGTCGCCTTCGCCATTCGCCTGACCGGCGATCCGGCCCTGATGCTCAGCCAGGGCGCCGGCAGCGTCACCGAGGAGGATCTTGCCCGGATTCGCGAGGCCCTTGGCCTGAACCAACCCTTTCTCGTGCAATACGGCAACTTTTTGCTCGGTATCCTCCGTCTCGACTTCGGTCGGAGTTTTTTGGGCGGCACCCCGGTTATCCAGCTGATACGCACCGCCCTGCCGGCCACCCTTATGCTGGCCTTTGCCTCGATGCTGGTTTCCATCGCCCTGTCCATTCCTCTCGGTATCAAGGCCGCCATCTCGCGGGGCAAATGGGCCGATCAGACCATTCGTATCCTGTCGCTCGTCGGTTTATCCTTTCCCAACTTTTGGCTGGCGATCATGCTGGTGCTGCTCTTCTCCATCTTCCTGCGCTGGCTGCCGCCGAGCGGCATGGACGGCTTTGCCAGCTTTATCATGCCGGCGACGACCATCGGTATCATTCTCACCGCCTACAACGTGCGCCTCGTTCGCGCCTCGATGCTTGAAACCATGCAATTACAATATATCATGGTGGCCCGCGCCAAGGGCCTCAGCGAAAATGTCGTCCTCTACAAGCACGCCCTGCGCAACTGCGCCATCCCCCTCATCACCTATTTCGGCCTGCAGTTCGGCGGACTCCTCGGCGGCATTGTCGTTATCGAACGGGTCTTCAACTGGCCCGGCCTCGGCACTTTGGCCCTCGACGCCGTCGCCGGCCGTGATTATCCGGTGCTGCAGGCAGTCATTACCGTGCTGTCGATGCTCATTGTCGGAGTCAATCTGCTGGTCGATATCGCCTACGGCCTGATTGATCCGCGCATCCGCATGGAAGGCAGGGAGTAAGATATGACCACAACTGCCACGCCAAGCGGCTCGGGACGCTATAAGAACCTTGAATTCATCCTCGGCACGACCCTCACCGGCAGTATCTGCCTCTTGGTCCTGCTCTCCGACGTGCTGTTTCCTGGTGCCGATAAAATTGATCTCTCTGCCCGTCTTTTGCATCCCTTTATGAAAATGAGTCATCCCTTCGGCACTGATCCGCTGGGGCGTGATGTGCTGGCCCGCGTCATCGCCGGCGGCAAGATCTCCCTGCAGGTCGGCCTGCTGTCGGTTGCCGGAGCGGTGGTCATCGGTGTCATAATGGGACTTATCTCCGGATATTACAGAGGCTTCTGGGACATGATCGTCATGCGTTTTGCCGATGTCCAGCTGGCCCTGCCCTTCATTCTCCTTGCCATTACCTTTATCGCCATTGTCGGCGGTGGCCTGCGCAATATGATCCTGCTGCTCATTATCTCGCAATGGGTGCAGTATGCCCGTCTCGTTCGGGGTTCGGTCCTTTCCCTGCGCGACCGAGAGTTTATCCAATCGGCTCAGGCCATAGGTGTCAGCGATGCGAATATCCTCTTCCGCCACCTGTTGCCTAACCTGATCGGCCCGGTCATCGTCCTCATGACCCTCAATGTCGCCAACAACATCCTCCTGGAAAGCAGCCTGACTTTTTTGGGCCTGGGCGTTGACCCGCTCATTCCCAGCTGGGGCGGCATGCTTTCCGACGGCCGCACCTATCTGCAAAATGCCTGGTGGGTCAGCGTCTTCCCCGGACTCGCCATTTTGCTCACCGTTCTCGGCCTCAATCTTCTCGGTGACTGGCTGCGCGACAGCCTCGATCCAACCGGCAGGACATCGCGATGACCATACTTTTCGAAAAGACCTATCCACGAACCCTGACGACCCTTTTGCAGCGCTACGCAAGTTCGCCCGACCGGGGAATCACCGTCGAGGCGTGGCTGTTTGACGATGCTACCGGTCGTCGCAAAGCAGAGGCCGAGTTTGCCGCACGCGGCATCAAGGCTCGCCTGCGCAGCGCCTATAAACCGCTTCTCCATTTTTTCCTGGAAGACCTTGACCTCGCTTCCACGAACATTACCGAGGTGAAGGTGCTGTATCCGATCAGCAGCAATGCACCGGAAAACCGTTTTCTTCTTGAGACCTATCCGCTCGCCGCACTGTTTGGGGATATCCGCTTTACCTTCGCCGCCGGTCGGCAAAATGAATGCGTCTACGACCTCGTCCTTCGCAACGCAGCTGGCGAAGAAAGCACGCACCAGGTATTTGCCCCTAACCGGGTGCATCTGGACAGCATCGGCGAAAGCCATCTGTCGCCCACCGGCTGGCTGCGGGTGCGCGATTCAAGCGGCACAATCCTGCACGACGATCGTCTGGAAACCGACTTCGAAGCCCTGTTCACCGATACCCTGCAAACCCTCGCTGCCCATCCCTGGGGCGACAAGGAACCCTACTTCGAGGAACTGCATCTCGCCGTCAGCCTGCCGGGACTTGATACCGCCCTTGGCTACGGCCAGGAAGTCCTCAGCCTGCATGAGGCCCTGCACGAGGATCTGTATTTCTCTTTACTGGAAATTTTCCAACGACGGTCCGGTCGTCCCCTTGGTGACCGTGGCCTGCAGCCTGGGCAAATTGTCCCGGAAATTCGCCACGGCGACGGCCCGGCACAAGTTGTGGCTGAAATTCGCCCGCTTAGCCAAGAAGAAATTCCCGGCAAAGACCAGGAATTGGCCAATGCCGCAAACCCTCTTACCAGCGCGCAAATACATGCGGAACTCGGGAAAATAGCTGGGGAACCCTTTACCGCCACCTCCCGAGCCGGACGAATAGTCGTGGCCCGCTACCACCCCGGCAGCGATTTCCCGGTGATGATCAGCGGCGGCCAGCATGCCAACGAGACCAGCGGTGTGGTCGGCGCCCTGCGAGCCGCCGGAATCCTCGCCACAAGGGCGGGCAGCCATTTTACCGTCGCCCCCTTGGAAAATCCCGATGGCTACGCCCTGCACCAGCGCTTGATCCACGACAACCCCAGCCATATGCACCATGCGGCACGCTACACGGCGCTGGGCGATGATCTTGGGCATCGTCGCAACACTCTCTACGAGCGGGCGATCCGCTGCCAGGCATTGCAGCTCTCACGGGCACATCTGCACATTAATCTGCATGGCTACCCCTCCCATGAATGGACCCGCCCGCTGTCCGGCTACGTGCCGCGTGGCTTTGCCATGTGGACCCTGCCCAAGGGATTTTTCCTGATTATGAATTACCACCATTCCTGGACGGAGAGGGCAGAGGCTTTCCTGAAGGAACTGACCAAAAAACTCGCCGAAGTCCCCGGCCTGCTCGCCTTTAACCAGCAGCAGATAAACCTCTACAAGCTGCACTCAGGCAGCAACGGCTTTCACATCATCGGGGGTTTTCCCTGTATGCTTACCGCCGACGACGAGCAGGATGTCCCTCTGGCATTGACGACTGAATATCCCGACGAGACCTGCCATGGCGCCCCTTTCATCGCCGGACACGACGTGCAAACGGCCGCGGTTCTTGCGGCCTATGATGCTTATCAAAATCTGATGCGCCGAACGTTTACCGGCGAAGGTGACGACCATTGCCCGCTGACACCGTAAAAAACAGCCGAACCAAAATCCCCAAAGAGACTCGGCAACCCTTGGGGGTGGCGGCCTATGAACAGATCTGTCGCAAGATCATCACCCTTGCCTACAAGCCCGGGGCGATTCTCGATGAAAAACAGTTGATGGCCGATCTGGAGTTTGGCCGGACGCCGATCCGCGAAGCTATCCTCCGCCTGGCCGGCGAGGGCTGGATCGAGACCCAGCCCAACCGCGGCGCCATGGTCCCGCCCATTACCATCCAGGGCACCAAGGCGGTTTTCGAGGCGATGCGAATCCTTGAACTGGGCGTTGCGGGCCTTGCCGTCAACCAGAATATAAACGAACAATTGGCCGCCATGCGCGCGGCCAGCCATCTGGTCAAAAAAACCATCACCAGCAATGACATTCTCCTCCTGGTCGACGCCAATCATCTGTTTCACCTGGCATATGCAGAATGCGCCAAAAACGAATTTCTCGTCCGTGCCTGCCTGGAGGTTCGCAATCAGGCCAAGCGCCTGGCCTATTTATCCTATGCCAACGACTTCGGCATGAACCGCTCGTTACAAAAACACCATGAGGCCGTGGTCAGTGAACATGAAACCATCATCACCTGTTTGCTCAACAAAGACGAAGCCCATTTAAAAGATATCATTGTCCAACATATCAACGCTTTTCAGGGAAGAATTCTTGCCTATATGAGTTCTTGAATTTTTAAATATGAGTTATTTCTTATACCGCAAGGGCATAAGTTTCGTTTGAGCAGGCAAGCTGCTCAACTCAGCTATAACGGCCCCTCAAGATCAACCCATCACCAAAAAGGAAGAAAACACCATGAAAAAACTGACACATCTGGTTTTAGCCCTGACCCTCGGAATCGGCATGATCGCCGGCAGCGCGCAGGCGAAAACGGCCTGGACCGCCAACTCGGTGTGGCCGCCCAACAATCACCAAACCATGGCGCTGGATGAATTTGCCGCCAAGGTCAAGACCCTTACCGCAGGTGAGCTGGAAATCACCGTCTCAAGCGGCGGCGCCCTTGGCTACAAAGGCCCGGAACTCTTGAAAGTTGTCCGTGACGGCATGGTGCAGGTCTCCGACATGCTGATCAGCGGCGTCGCCGGTGAGGATAAAATCTTCCAGGTCGTCACCCTGCCGTTTTTGGCGCTCAATTTCCAGGAATCAAAACTGCTGAATGAAACCGCCCGCCCCTATTTTGATAAAACCGCTGCCAAATGGGGCCAGAAAATCCTCTTCATTTCCCCTTGGCCGGGTGCAGGCCTTTGGACCAAGCGGCCGATAGCCTCAGTTGCAGAGATGAAGGGCCTGAAAACCCGTACCTACGATAAAAACGGCTCGCTGGTCGTCGAAGCAGCCGGCGGCACCCCCTATACCCTGGCCTTCAGTGAGGTGTATTCCTCTTTAGCCACCGGGGTTATCGACTCGGTCATCACCTCCTCTCCGACCGCCGTCGACGCCAAATTCTGGGAGGTCTTGAAGTACCATCAACCGATGAATATCACCATCGCCACCGACATGATCAATGTGAACCTCAAGGCCTTCGAAAAACTCGACAAGAAAATCCAGGACGCCGTGGTCCAGGCCGGCAAGGAAATGGAGGAGGCGATGTGGAAAAAGCAGGCCTCGATTGACCAGGAAAAGATCGACATCTGCACCAAGAACGGTATGGAAACGGTTGTTCCTTCGGCAGAGTTCATGAAGGCCCTGGCCGTCATTACCGAAAAGATCCGTACCGACTGGTTGCAGGACGCCTCCCCCGAGGCGAAAGCCCTGTATGCCGAGTTCATGGCCAAGGTTAAACGCTGATTGTAGGCTGTGACTCGTAATCTGTATTGCCCGCCGTTCGCTCCTTCCGGGCGAACGGCTCCCTTAGGCCCGGGAGGGGTCCATGAAACAACTGATCAAAATCATAGATGGAATCTCAACATTTGCCGGTGGCCTGGCCGGGGCCATGCTCTGCGTCGGTTTGCTGCTCACCTGCGGCGAGATCCTGCTGCGTACCGCCTTCGACCGGACCCTGTATATCACCGACGAATATTCCGGCTATCTGATGTGCGGCCTGACCTTTTGCGCCCTCGGGTATACCCTGAAGGAAAAAGGCCATATCCGCATGACCATTATTCACGGAATAATCAAGGACCGGAAACGTGAATACCTGGATGCACTCTGCTTTGCTCTCGGTTGCCTCTTCTCGCTCTTCATCACGCTCTATACCTGGGAGTTATTCCGGGATTCCATCGCCACCGGCTCGCAATCGATGCAACTGTCGTCTACCTACCTGGCAATTCCACAATTTTTCATGCCGTTTGGCGCTTTCATCATGACCCTGCAGTTTTTCAGCGAATTTCTGAAAAGCATCCTCGTCCTCAAGGGGGATACCGCCGGGTTGATTCTTGTTGAAGAAACTCAAGATCTGGGAAGATAACAGCAAACCCCCAATAAACGGGATACGTACCTTCACGAAATTCGTTAATAAAAAACAAGAAACGAATTTCTAAGATACTAAGGAGCCTCACAGTGGAACTTGCAAGTATTTCTCTTACCCTCTGCGCCCTGCTGGTGGTTTTCATGGGCGGCACTCTTTGGGTCGGCATTTCTCTTTTTCTCGTCGGCTTCGGCGGCTTTATCATCTTTACCGAGCTGCCCTTCGGTTCGATACTTGCCACCACCGGCTGGAACAACACCAGCGGCTCGGCAATGATGGCCCTGCCGATGTTCGTGTGGATGGGCGAAATCCTTTTCCGCAGCCGGATTTCCGAGAATCTTTTTAAGGGATTGACCCCGTGGATGGACCGCATCCCCGGTCGATTGCTGCACGTCAATATCCTCGCCTGCACCTTTTTTGCAGCGGTCAGCGGTTCTTCGGCGGCAACCACCGCAACCGTCGGCAAAATCACCGTCCCCGAACTGTCGAAACGCGGCTATAACAAAAGCCTGACAGTCGGGTCGCTGGCCGGCGCCGGAACCCTCGGTATTCTCATACCGCCAAGCATGATGATGCTGGTCTACGGTATTATCGGCGATGTCAGTATCGGCAAGCTGTTCATTGCCGGCATCATTCCCGGCTTTATGCTGGCGGGAATTTTCAGTCTGTACATCATGGTTCGTTGTCTGATCACCCCGAGCATGGCCCCGGCAGGTGCCGAGCGCCACACTTGGCGGCAGAGGTTTCAGGCCATTCCGGAGATCCTCCCGGTCCTCGTTCTCATCCTGGCGGTTCTCGGCAGCCTGTATGCCGGTTGGGCCACACCGACCGAGGCCGGGGCGGTGGGCGTCGTCGGCTCGATGGTCTTCGCCTTTACCACCGGCGACATGAATGTGCAGGTGTTTCGCAAAAGCCTCATGGGTTCGATCAAAACGACCTCGATGATCATGCTCATTGTCCTTGGCGCCTCCTATCTCTCGGTGGTCGTCGGCTATCTCGGCATTACCCGCAAGCTGACCATGTTTGTCACGGAAATGGGCCTGTCGCCGTTCATGCTCATTGTCATTCTCAGCGTGCTGTATATCATTCTCGGCTGTCTGGTTGACGGCTTTTCGATGATCGTCATGACCACCCCCATCGTCCTGCCGCTCATAACCGCCGCTGGTTTTGACACCGTGTGGTTCGGTATCTATCTGGTGTTGATGATCGAACTGGCGCAGGTGACGCCGCCGGTCGGCTTCAACCTCTTTGTCATCAGTTCCATCAATAACGACGATCTCCTGACGATTGCCCGAGATGCCCTGCCGTTTTTTTTCCTGATGCTCCTGGCCACAGCAATAGTAACGGTTTTCCCGCAGATCGTTCTGTTTTTACCGAACCTTATGAAATAATGCAGAATATAATATTTTTGCAAGGAGGGGTGCGATGAAGATCGATATCAATTGTGACATGGGGGAAAGTTTTGGCGCTTATACCTTGGGGATGGATAGGGCTATAATCGCCTCCATCTCTTCCGCCAATATTGCCTGCGGCTTCCACGCCGGCGATCCCCAGGTCATGGGCCGGACGGTCAAACTGGCGTTCGAACATGGGGTAGCCATCGGCGCGCATCCGGGATTCCCTGACCTCATGGGCTTCGGCAGACGCAATATGGATTGCAGCGGCGAAGAAATCGAGGCCTATCTCATCTACCAGATAGGGGCGCTGCAGGCCTTTTGCACAGCGCACGGGACTCGACTGGGCCATGTCAAACCGCACGGCGCCCTCTATAACATGGCGGTCGGCAACGAATCCCTGGTCCGGGCCATTGCCCGGGCCATTGCCCGGGTCGACCGCAGCCTCTTCATGGTGGCTCTGGCCGGCGGCAATGCCGAGCAAATGGCCGACGTCGCCGGAGAAGAGGGGATAAGCACCTTGTTCGAGGCCTTCCCGGATCGGGCCTATACTGCCGAGGGTACCTTGGTTTCCAGGCGTTTACCCGGCGCGGTCATCCATGATTCCGAGGAAGCCGCCGGTCGAGCACTGCGCATGGCGGTCGAAGGGGTGGTCATTGCCGCCGATGGCACGAGGGTTCCACTCAAGGCACATACCCTGTGCGTGCATGGCGACAACCCAAATGGCGTAGCTCTTGCTGCAGCCATTCGTGGTCGCCTGGAGGCGGCTGGTGTCGCCGTCGCGCCAATGACCGAACCTCTCCAGCAATAATGGCAGGGGTGACTATGAAAACCGAGTTTCGCATATGCGGCGATCGCTCTCTTCTGGCGGTTTACGGGACCGGCATCGACCAGGCGGTAAATGAAAAGGTGCAGCGCATGGCTGCTCTTCTCGCCGACCATCCGAACCCCGGCATTGTAGCGGTCGTCGACTCGTATTGCACCCTCCTCCTCCACTATGATCCGCTGAAGGTCGGTTTCCAGGAGTTGTCCGCCCTGCTCCTGAGCCTTGAAAAGACCCTCGGCCGAGCCGCCATTGCCAAGACTCGAATCGTCGATATCCCGGTATGTTACGGTGGTGAGTTCGGTCCGGACATTGCCTTTGTCGCGCAGCACAACGGAATAAGCATGGAAGAGGTCATAGCCCTGCACAGTGCGGCCGACTACTACATTTACGCCATTGGTTTTGCGCCCGGATTCTGCTACCTGGGAGGCCTTGATCCGCGGCTGCACGCCCCCCGCCTGACTACCCCGCGCCGGAATGTGATGGCTGGTTCGGTGGGTATTGCCGGCAGCCAGACCGGTGTCTATCCCCTGGCTAGTCCCGGTGGCTGGCGCCTCATCGGCCGCACGCCGCTGCGTCTTTTTGCCCCGGAGCGGCAGCAGCCGCTCTTGTATCAAGCCGGCGACAGCATCCGATTCCGGCAGGTATCGGAGGATGAATTCCTGCACCTCCACCATCTGGAGAACCCATGACCGACGCCCTGCACATCCTTTCTCCTGGTCTCTGCACGACTGTTCAGGATCTTGGGCGGTTTCACGCCTATCATATGGGTGTTCCGGTTTCCGGGACTCTCGATGACTATGCCGGGCAAGTGGCCAACTGGCTGGTCGGCAATCCCTCAGAGTGCGCGACATTGGAGATGACGATGACCGGCGCCCGCATGGAAATCCTTTCTCCAGCCGACATTGCCATTACCGGCGCCGCCATGCACCCGCAGATCAACGGCCGGCCCTGTCGGCAATGGACCAGTCTTCGCGTACAGTCGGGCGATATACTCGATCTCGGTGCCGCCGATAACGGCTGTCGCGCTTACTTAGCTATTAGCGGCGGAGTTGCAGTACCGCAGGTTTTGGGGAGTCGCTCAACCTATCTGGGTGGCTTGCTCGGTGGTTTTAAGGGACGGATGCTTGCCACCGGAGACATTCTTGAGCGCGGTACGGGACCGCTTCTCCGTTCCCCAAAAAATCTGCCATGGTTTCCGCTTTACCGTGAGGATATCTTTCTTCGAGCAATCGCCGGGCCGCATGACTGCTATTTTCACAACCAACGGGAGCGTTTTTTCTCCACCCCCTTCGAGGTCACCGCCCAATGCAATCGCATGGGCGTTCGACTCGCCGGGCCGCTAATCGACCGCGATGCAGCTGCACCGGAGAGTATCCTCTCCGAACCGATAACACCGGGAAATGTGCAGATTCCGGCGGGTGGCCAGCCGATAATCCTCCTCAAGGAACAGACCATCGGCGGCTACACCACTATCGCCACGGTAATTTCCATAGATATCTGGCGTATAGGGCAGGTAAAGCCCGGTGACAGGGTGCACTTTGTGCAGATCAGCCTTGAGGAAGCGCACAGGCTTTACCGTGAATGGATGAGTTTTTTAGCGGTGGCAAAAGCCCTTCTCGAAGGTCCATAACTGTCAGGCGTCGTTGCAACAGAGAGAGTCTACTATGACGGCATACATAGACTACCTCCTCTCTGTTGTTTTCAGCAAAAACAGCAGAAATTTTTCCGGTGGAAATTTGACAGGCTGCTTTTCCTTCCATACAATGGGATATCGGTTTTTTCTCTGCCTCCGGCGAAAGCATTGCGCAGCGGAAGAATATTCTTCCCCAGCGACCGAGGCTGACTTCATCGCTGTCGACCAGCGTAAGGCAATGACCACCACCCGCACCGTGCAGCCGTGGATATAAAAAAGAAAAAAATCCTTGTGGTAGACAACAACCCGGTCATCCTCAAGCTCATGTATGAATTTCTGACGAGAAGCGGCCATGACACGACCTGTGTAAATGATGCCTTCGACTGCCTCGACGCACTGGTTGCGATGACGCCAGACGTCATCTTCATCGACCTCGTTATGCCGAGGGTCGGCGGCGACGATCTGTGCCGCATTCTCCGCAACATGGAGAAATTCAAAAATTGTTACCTGGCCATTGTCTCAGGTGTTGCCCTGGAGCAGCAACTCGACTACCGGCAACTGGGTGCAGACGCCCTCATTGCCAAAGGCCCCTTCAGCGAGATGCGTCTGCACATCCTCCAAGCCCTGCTGGATGCTGAGAAACCTCGGGACGATTTCATCGTCCCGACCCTGCAAGGCGCCGAAAATTTGCACTTCCGCCAAATTTCCCGCGAGCTGCTGCAGAACAACCATCATCTGAAAATCATCCTTGAGAGTATGTCTCAAGGCATTATTGAATTGTTCGACCAGCGTATTGCCTATGTCAATCCCCAGGCCGAGAAGTTTCTCGGCTGCCCGCGGGAAAAGCTTCTCGGCCGGCACATCTCTGACTCGTGCCCTCAACCGCTCCTGGAAGCCATCGGCGCAGGCCTTGCCGAACCCCAGGCCAATCCTGCACCGATGCAGCTCAACCACCACCAGGTACTCCTGGAACAACTCATCATAGCGGGCAATCCCCCCAGCACCATACTCATGCTCTCCGATATCACCGAAAGGCGGCAGATGGAGGCGGTCATTGAGGCGGCCAATCTCACCAAGAACCTTGGCTACGTGTTTTCCGGAATCAGGCACGAGATTGGCAATCCGGTCAACTCCATCAAAATGGCCTTAAGCGTTTTGCAGAGAAATCTTGCCGAGTATGACCGGGAAACCATCGCCTTGTTTGTTGATCGCTCGCTGCAGGAAGTTACCCGCCTTGAGTATCTGCTCAAGGCCTTAAAAAACTACAGCCTGTTTGAACGACCGGTTATGCAGAAGCTGCCGGTTGCCGATTTTCTCATCGATTTTATCGCTCTCATCAGAAACGACTTTGAAAAACACCATATCAAGATCCACCGCATTCTTCCCGAGGACGGCCTGCTGGTTATGGCCGACAGCCGGGCACTGCACCATATCATGCTCAATCTGATCACCAACGCCGCCGACGCGCTTGGCAACTGCGAGAACCCGCAGATCATCGTCAGTGCCGGAGAATCACGGGACCAGGTAGAAATCAAGGTTGACGATAACGGTCAAGGGATCACCGAGTCGGACCAGCAGAATTTATTCAAACCGTTTTTCACCTCGAAGACCACCGGCACCGGACTCGGCCTGGTCATCGTCAAAAAGATGCTCCTGGCTATGAATGGCAGGATTTCCATTGAAAGTTATCAGGGCATGGGGACAACCGTTACCCTCACCCTGCCCGGAGCGGCAAGATGACTGGGCCAGGGGGCAAAACCCTTATTATCATTGATGATGATCGATTTTTCTGCGATACAGTGATTGCTTTTTTCAAGGATGCGGCCTTCTCGACGGTCGCAAGACATACCGGCCGGGACGGGCTTGCTTGGTGCGGCAACAACCGGACCGATGTCATTCTCCTTGACCAGAAGCTTCCCGACAGCGAGGGCTTGCAGCTATGCACGGCAATTCTCGAGAGTTGTGAACAGGCCAAGATCATCTTTATTACCGCCTATCCAAGTTTTGATCATGCTGTACAGGCACTGCGCAATGGGGCGCACGATTACCTGTCAAAGCCGATGGAGCTTCTGGAACTGCAACTCGCCGTGGACCGAGCCTTTCGCACCCTCGAACTGGAAAGGGCTGAACAGCTGCAAAAGCTGCACGTCCAAAGGGAATCCCAACAAAACAAATTGATCGGCTGCCATGGCGGTCTGCGCGCCATCTATCACCTTGTTGAGCTTGCCGCCGCCAATCGGGCACCGGTTCTCATCACCGGGGAAACCGGTACCGGCAAAAACGTTGTCGCCAAGGCCATCCACTATCTGCATAATGACCATGCCCCGTCTTTTGTCGATGCCAACTGCGCCGCACTGCCGGAAAATCTCATAGAATCGGAACTCTTCGGCCATGAACGGGGATCGTTTACCGGCGCCCTAACTCTCCGCAAAGGGCTCTTTGAAATGGCCGAGGGCGGCACCCTCTTCCTTGATGAAATTGGTGAGATTCCCCTGCACCTCCAAGCAAAGTTGCTCGGCATTTTAGATGACGGTGCCCTCCGACGCCTTGGCGGCCAAAACACGCGAAAAATCGACGTGCGAATTATCGCCGCAACCAATATTCAACTGGAACAGGCGGTCGCCCGCAAAACCTTCCGCGAGGACCTGTACTACCGCTTAAGTGTCATGCGAATCCACCTGCCGCCCCTGCGCGAACGGCGGGAAGACATAGAAGAACTCAGCCGGTTTTTTCTGAAGGAAAGCGCTCCCGACCAGGACCTCATCCTGCCCGCACCGGAGCTTGAAGCGCTCACACATTATCCCTGGCCCGGCAACGTCAGGGAGTTGCGTAACATTTTGGAGAGAGCCATAATTCTCCGAGAGGGGAAGGCAGTACATCCTGCCCGCCTCCTTGCCGCGCAGGGTCTGCAGGAAGGATCGAGCCTCGCCGTCTCGGCCCCACATCCCGGCGCGCCTGCGATTCAGCCGCTCATCGACCTGGAAAAATCCCAAATTAAAAAAGCCCTTGCCGCTTTCGCGGGCAACCACACCCGGACTGCCGAGGCCCTCGGCATTGCCCGCTCGACACTCCTCCGCAAACTTGACCAGCACCGCCTCAAACCGGGTGTTGCAAAATAGGACAGTGACGCAAAATGGGGCACCTGCCGGCCGCCTCAAGTTCTCGACAAGTCGTTTTCTACCGCCCTTCTGCATCCTGAATTCATAAGACTTTCTTAAAAACCTGACCGACGGCCACTGCCCTGGCATGACATATGCTTTAGTAAAGTGAAACAGATTCAATGTGCCCCTCAGCCTCTGGATGGACGACGCATGAACAAGGTTCTCATTGTCGACGATGAAGTCAGGTTTCTACAAAGCATTGAAGCCGGTCTGGCAAGCTACAATGATCGATTCCATGTCCGCACCGCGATCAACGGTCGTTCAGCTTTGGAAATCCTCAAGCAGGAAAAGATCGACCTCCTGGTGACCGATCTGAGGATGCCGGAGATGGATGGTTTCACCCTGCTCGCCCACGTCTCGGTGACCTATCCGTTCATGCCTGCTATTGTTATGACTGCCTTTGCCACTCCGGAGATCGAGGAGAAAATCAATATCACCGGCACCGCTAAACTGCTTGAAAAGCCAGTTGAATTTGAACGTTTGGCGGAGGCGATCCTTGAGGGACTACAACAGGAAGGCAAGGAAGGAGCGGTTGCCGGATTTTCTCTGGCAAACTTCCTGCAGCTCCTGTCTCTTGAGGAAAAGACCTGCCTCCTCAACGTCAGAAATGAGCGAATAGACGGCTACATTTATCTGGAACAGGGTGAAATTGCCGCGGCGATCGCCGGCCCCGAAAAGGGCGAAGAAGCGCTGTTTTTGCTCCTCGCCTGCGAAAATGTCCGTATCATCTTCAAAAAATTGCCGCAAAAAAAAATCGCCAAGGTCATCACCAAACCCCTCATGTCCCTGCTTATGGAGGGCATGCGCCGAATGGATGAAGAAAACCACAGGATAGCCACAAGCCACCCGGTTGCTGACGATCAGCAGCCACTCCACACACCTATTACCGATGCGATAGATGATGTAAATCAACCAAAAAATGGAGGAGAAATCATGGGTCAATTAGAAGACATCCTTAACAAACTACGAGATATTGAAGGGTTTATGGCAGTCGGAGTATTCACGCCGAACGGCGAAATGGCCGCCCAGGTCAATACCGCCAACCTGAAGTTGGCCGAGATCGGGTCGCTTGCCAACGATGTACTGCTCAAGGCCCAAAAAGCAACCGACGTCATGAATGTCGGCCGGGGTCAAATCGTCCACATTGAGGCACCGAAAGCGCACGTCATTGCCCGTTGCCTCAACGAAGCCGATGATTTTTCCGAGACCCAGGCTGGCAAGGCGCATATTCACCTCATCATGCTGCTGAGCAAGGATGCCAATCTGGCAATGGGCAAGATTAAACTTGAATCGGTAATTCATCAGGTTGCCGAATCTTTTCGCTAAAAACACCTTGCCACCCGACACATCCCTGGGAATCCGGTGAATGCTCGGATTCTCGGGAATGCCAGGTCAATGCTCTGCCCAGCCTTTAATCATGGCATACTCGCGCTTCCTTTCATAGCTCATAAACCTAATTAAGGAGTACTCCTTTCGTTCACCGCCGCGAATGACGCTTGAGAGATCTGGTCATTTGTAGTAGATTTGGCCATACTGATCATCTCTGACTGTAAGGAGGTCCACTTGGAAATTGAAGACTTTTATAACGCCAGGAAAAAGCTCGGAAAGACCCAAAAAGAAATTGCCGAGCTTCTCGGACTCGCTTTAAAGACGGTGCAAGCGTATGAGCAAGGTTCAAGAAATATTCCGGCGTATATCGAACGCGAGCTGTGGTTTCTTCTCAGTAATCAAAGAGGCAGTCTCACAAACGGTGAGATGTGCTGGGATATTGTCGAGTGTGGGGTGAAAGAGCAATGTCCTGCCTGGGAATTTCAAACCGGACATATGTGCTGGTTTATTTGTGGCACCATGTGTGAATGTACCAAAGGTTGCACGCTCGAAGAAAAGAGTGAGAAATGCCGTTCCTGTGTGATCATTAAAGATCTTCTGCGCTAGGAAACTGACGGCCTATTTTTGCAAGATCTGGTATTTTTATGAACTGTGCTTATTGTCCTCAGTACTGGTTATCATTGTCGCTTATATTTCACATTTCCACCAAGGCTTGAGGTTTCGCTTTGAACAAAGAAGATTTTAAGATTCTACGAAAAAAACTTGGCAAAACCCAAATACAATTGGCGGAAATCCTCGGGATGTCGCTCAAGACCATTCACAGCTACGAACAAGGTTGGCGTGTGATCCCCATGCACATTGAGCGACACCTGTATTTTTTATTGATCAATCAGAGAGGCCGAAACGATGCCTTGACACCCTGCTGGGAAAAAAAAATGTGCGATGTCAAAGAGCAGTGTCCGGCCTGGGAATTTCAAAGCGGGCATTTGTGCTGGTTCCTTTGCGGCACACTGTGCAACTGTGCCCAGGATGCCTGCCACAAAGTAAAATTGGAACTCTGTAAAGAGTGTGACATCTTCAAGGCGTTGTTAAAATAGCCAAGAACGCCTGAAAACCATGCCCTCCGCCCTTCGCTTTCTACTCAAGCAGGGAAGTGAATATTCTGCAACTTCGGCAATTCTGTAATTTATCCTGGCGTGAAGACTCAGCAGTGCAATCGCATTTCGTTCCACAGAGAAACCAGCACAAATGCCCGCTTTGAAATTCCCAGGCGGGGCATTTTTCCTTATTTGTGCATTGTTTTTTTTCCCAGCAAGGGATCAGGTTCTGTTTTCTGCTTCGCTGATTACTGAGAAGAAAGAAAATTTGCCTTTCGATATGCGACGGAATCGCCCTGCGTCCTTGCTCGTAGCTGTGTATCGTTTTAACCGATACCCCAAGGAGTTCTGCCAGCTTTTGCTGTGTTTTATTGAGTTTTCTTCTTGCCGGAACGAATTCATCTTTGTTCATAAAAGTTCCTCTCGTCACACTCTGTAAAAATCACGCACAATCATAAGGTCTCACAAGCTGCATTTGCAAAACAGCGACAACAAACAATCGCCGGATCAATGCACTTGTATTGAGCCATTGGCTGGACCATCGTTTGATTGGACATTCAAACTCCTTTGAATCCCCGTGGATCGATCCCGGAAGAGAGACCGGGATCGAATCTATCCACCTGATGGCTCAAGCTCAAGCAGAACCACCCACCTTCCCCATGAGTCTCTGGGCAACTGCAACAACTTCCCCTGCAAAATAGGTTCGGTTATCGGGATTGTCGGTACTAGTGGTTTTCCATTTATTTAACGGTGACTCTGGGTCGGAGCAGAAGGTCACTTTTTGATCCGCCTCTGCCATCAAACATTTGGAACACTTGTCACCTGTCAATTCCAGATCACAGAGTGGGCAGAGGTTTTTCCACGGTTTGCTCAACTTAGCCACATGGGTGACATAATACTCTCTGTCATGGGCTGGGTGTTTATAAAGCCATGTCCACATTTTCACCATTTCTTTTGACATTTTGGCCACTTTCATTTTTCTACCTCCTCGTTTGAGATTGCATTAACTTCATCAGCTTACGTGAATACCTGCGAAAAAGGTTCTTTCAAACACAAGATCCTAGCCTCCCGCTTATCGTCTTGGCCGTGGCGATGATATCGCCGGCATACAACATCCGATAGTCCGGGTTATCTAAAGTTGTCTCTTGCCATTTTCGGAAAGGAGATTCGGGATCAGTACAGAACGTCCCTTTTTGGTTCTCCAAAGTCATCAGGCAGTTGGTACATGTATCCTCGGCCAGATCGCAGACCGGACAGTTGTTCTTCCACGGCTTGCTCAGTTTGGCGACATGTGTGACGTAGTATGTTTGGTCATGTGCCGGATGCTTGTAGAGCCATGTCCACATTTTCATTACTTCGTTTAAAGCTTCAATTTTTTTCATTTTTCTACCTCCACGCTTGAGATTGTGTCCCCGCTGGTCTTTTTTGGCGATTCTGTCGAAAAGATCTGAGGACATCGGTTGTCTACTCGCCCCATACTTGAATCGGAAAAAATGTTAATTTGCAAAATGTCTTATTCTTGCCTTGTGCGACAAAGTGGTATTTCAGGCATATGCACATTATATTGCCGCAACGAAAAACTTATATTCCTTCACCACAGAGTAGTATGTTTTTTACTTTTTCCTTACTGAATAGGCATTCAGCGAATTTTTTACTTCTATTACGACGCTGTAGTATTAATTTTTCCTGCCACTACTACAGAGTCGTATTTCTGGCATATGTACATAACCATATACGACATACGTATAGCATGCCGACAAAAAAAGCAAGAGGAATTGCTAAATATAATTCGCTTTGATCGCCTCAAGTCTTGTCGGCAAGGATGGTTTCTTGCGCAATATGCATTGACAGCTTACTGTTTTTATAATGAATGTTGTTCTATATCATGTCCGTTGGGGTATGATTATTTTCTCCCAGCACTCATTGTCTCACCTAAGCACAGCATTCTTTTACTGACATGCGGATGTCGGACATTTGTGCTACAGCAACTGCGGTCATGCCCATTGTTTTTGCAAACGTGTGATACAAACGAGCACTACCACCCTCTTTTGCCATGTCTTATTTGCTAGAAGTTGGAAAAATCAATCAATGGCCAGTTGCACAACGACTAGCATTTACACCATCTCCAAACGCTAAGATCAGGCTAGAGGAGACAATCCAACCCTGGTAAAACCTGTGACCGGCACAAGAAACGTCAGATTACTTGGCATATACTGTCGCAATTATGGATACATGACTCTCCTAGCCGACATTTATCGGACTTCTTTTTTTCAGATAAAACCTGCCCATCTCGCCCAACAGACCATCAATGACTCGGGAAGAGGGTTGATGCTACAGTCGTCCAGTTCATTTTTGCATTATTTATTGATTTACCCTTGCTATTTCCCGCGACTTGTTTTAAATAGTATTTATGTGCATAAGCTAGAAATACTACTTTGTAGCAACCTCTTGCATACTGATGGTTACAATGTGGGACTTTACAGATCAGCTTTTTTTTGTTAACATTATGTGCATAAGATAATAATACTACATTGTCGTAATCAGCAATTATTGTTGTAATACTTTGTGGTGATAGTATCCAGCAAACATTGGTTTGTGTGAATTATGTGCATAAGCTAAAAACACTACATTGTAGTATTCAGCAATGATCAATGTGATACATTGTGGTGATAAAATTTTTTCAGGGACCGGCAAATTTTCATTGTGTGCATAAGCAAGAAATACGACATTGTCGCACTAGGGTTTAGGGGTCTGTAATACATTGTCAGAGAAAATGAAAATCGGCAATGCAGCTTGACTCTATGCGGAGGTCAAAATCGCCACATTGTCGCAGTACGAAATATATAGATGCTTTCATCTGAGCTAAGAGGTGTTTGAGTTTTGATAACAAGCTTTTCGGGCAGTCTGAGAAGCGATTTCCTTCCGCCCACGCATTTTGTGGTCTTTCAAGGGGAAAGATGTGAAGAAAAACAGTATCAACCCAAATTTGTACGGCGAGGTCAAGAGGCTTGGGGCCAAGGACATGGAAGCCTGCATGCAGTGCGGCAACTGTGCATCGGCATGTCCCCTGTCTGCTGGGGAAAACACCTTTCCCCGAAAAATCTACCGCTATCTCCAGCTCGGCCTGCGAGATAAACTGCTGGCATCACCGGAGCCTTGGCTCTGCTATTACTGCGGTGATTGCAACACCGATTGTCCGCGCGGTGCGGAACCTGCCGAAACGATGATGGCGGCCCGTCGTTGGCTGATAACCCAGTACGACTGGACGGGGCTTGCCGCGAAATTCTACACCTCGCCGAAGGCCGAGGTCGGCGCCTTCCTGGCCATCGCGCTCTTTGTTATTTCGCTGTTCGTGCTCTTCCATGGCCCGGTCGTCACCGACCGTGTCGAGCTCAACACCTTTGCACCGGTCCACTGGGTGCATATCGGCGACCAAATCATGATCCTCATCGTCTTTGCCCTGCTGTTTGCCAATGCCGCCAAAATGTATTTCGGTATCATGCAGGGCACCAAGGTGCCGCTCCATCTTTATCTCACCCAGGCGCCGGTCTTCATCGTCAACTATTTTACCCAGAAACGGTGGAGAAAATGCGGTACCGGACCGGGCAGCGCCTGGTGGCGGCACTTCTTCCTGTTCTCCGGCTGGGTAACGATGGAAGTCCTGGTCATGATAACCCTTTCGGCATTTCAGACGGATATCGTTCATCCCTTCTGGCATCCGACCCGCATTTTCGGCTACTACGCTACCATCGCACTGATGTTCGGTGCCACTACCATGCTGTACAGTCGCTGGTTCACAAAAAAGCAGAATCTCCATCGGTATTCGGATTTCACGGATCTGTTCTTCCTGGTTTTAATAATTGCCATTGCCGTTACCGGCATCATGGTGCATTTCTTCAGGCTGGCCGGCTTACCCATCCTCACCTACACCATCTATGTCATTCATGTGGGAATCTGCGTCGGCATGCTCGTCCTGATGCTGCCCTTCGGCAAGCTCTCGCATCTCATGTACCGGCCATTGGCTATCTTCCTGTGCTCAATTAAGGAAAAGGCGCAGAAGGAGTCGGAAGCAAAATTTGCGACCATCCGACAAGAGGTGGGCGACACCTTTCAAAGCTGCATGCAGTGCGGTACATGTTCTGCAGTCTGCGCCGGAGCTGAAGTTGCCGCCTTCAACCCGCGTCTGGTACTGCGCAACATCTCTCTCGACCGCGGTTCAAATGTTTCGGTCGATAACGCCGCATGGGGTTGTGTCACCTGCAACAGCTGTGTCGAACATTGTCCCCGCGGCATCGGCATCCTTGATCTTATCAAGTCGGTTCGGCGCCAGGTGGTTGCGGCAGGTCTCTTGCCGAAGAGTTTTCAGACCCCGATTACCAGCCTTAGGAAAAACGGCAATCCCTGGGACGGCAAGAAGGAAAATCGCCTTGACTGGGCGAAAGGGACAAAACTTCCGACCTATTCTGCTGAACATGAATATTGCCTGTTTACTTGCTGCACAACGGCTTACGACAATGCCAGCGACAAGCCCGGCCAAAGAGCCGGCCTGGCCCTCCTCAGCCTCATGTCCCACGCCGGAGTGTCCTATGGAAGCCTCGGCACCAAGGAAAACTGCTGTGGCGACATGGTCGACAAGGTCGGCGCCGCCGATGTGGCAGCCGAACTGACCAAGAAAAATACTGAGATGTTCCTTGGGGCCGGGGTTAAAAAGATTTTAACAACCTCACCCCACTGCCTGAACTCCTTCAACCATGATTATCCCGGGCTGAAAAAGATCAACGTCGAACATGCCGTCGAACTCCTCGACAAACTTGTCGCCGGTGGCCAGCTGAAACCGGTTAAAAGCCTCAATCTCACCGTTACCTATCACGATCCCTGCTACCTCGGCCGTCACAACAGTCTTTACGAGCCACCGCGCCGGGTGCTTGCATCCATCCCAGGCCTTACGGTGATAGAGATGCAGAACAGCAAGGACCGCAGCCTCTGCTGCGGCGGCGGTGCCGGCGGCTCCTGGAAGGAAGGAACAAAGGGTTTAAGTCTCAGCGAAATCAGGGTCAAAGAAGCAATGGATACCGGTGCTGAAGTCATCGCCACAGCCTGCCCCTACTGCATTCGGACCCTGAATGAGGCAATCGTCAAACTCGCTGTCGGAAATAAGATAAAGGTCCAGGACATATCGGAACTGCTGCTGCAGTCGGTGGACTTGTCGGATACCTCCGGCAAACCTGGAATCAACCATATGAGCTTTTCTCAGGAGGGCCCTCATGTCTGAGCGAATCGGTTTTTTCATCTGCCACTGCGGAATAAATATTGCCTATCGGGTCAGAGTTAAGGAGGTAGCAGAATATGCCGCCACCTTCCCGGGCGTAGTGGTTTCCAAAGACTATCTTTTTATGTGTTCCGATCCGGGACAGGATCTGATTGAAAAGGATGTCAAAAATTTCGATCTGACCCGCGTCGTTGTCGCATCCTGCTCGCCGCGTATGCATGAAAAGACCTTTCGGGCGGCATGCCAGAGGGCGGGACTCAATCCTTATCACGCCTTTCATATGGTCAGCGTCCGCGAGCACAGTTCCTGGGTCACCGAGAACGAGGATCAGGCAACCGCCAAGGCCATCACCATCGTTCGCGCCGGCCTGATGCGGGTCACCAACCAGCATGCCCTGATTCCGAGCAAATTCTCGGTCAATCCGAACACCTTGATAGTCGGTGGCGGCATTGCCGGCATGCAGGCGGCCCTCGATATCGCCAGCTCCGGCAACAAGGCCTATCTGGTGGAACGGCAACCGACCGTCGGTGGCCATATGCTCCAGTATGACAAGACCTTCCCGACCCTTGACTGCGCCGCCTGTATCGGAACCCCGAAGATGGTGGCCGTCGGCCAGGAAAAGAACGTCATCCTCATGACCAATACCGAGGTGGAGAGTGTCAACGGTTTTATCGGCAACTTCAAGGTCGATATCAATCAGCGCTCCCGTTACGTCAAGAGCAACTGCACTGGTTGCAGCGATTGCGCCAAGGTTTGCCCGGTCGAGACCCCGAACGAATGGGATGTCGGCACCAAGATGCGCAAGGCCATCTATATTTCCTTCCCCCAGGCGGTTCCGGTGCGCTACGCCATTGACAAAAAGGATCGCGGTCCCTGCGTCCAGACTTGTCCTGCGGGCATCAACATTCAAGGCTTTGTTGCCCTGATCAAGGTCGGCAAACCGGCCGAAGCACTGAAACTGATCATGGAAAAGATGCCGCTTCCCGGCAGCCTTGGCAGGATTTGTCCCGCCCCCTGCGAAACAGAGTGTCGGCGCAAAGAGGTCGATAATCCCCTGGCCATCTGTCAGCTGAAACGCTTTGCCGCTGATTCGGTCGATTGGGCGACCCTGTCACTGCCGACCATTGAGGTTAAACCTGAGAGTGAAAAAGTGGCGATCATCGGTGCCGGTCCTGCTGGACTGTCGGCCGCCTACTTCCTGGCCCTCAGAGGCTATCACCCGACCATTTTCGAAAAGGCGCCGTTTGCCGGCGGTATGCTGCGTTTCGGTATCCCCGACTATCGGCTGCCACCTGCTATCCTCGAACAAGAGATCAACTATATTAAACGTCTTGGTGTCGATATTCAGCTGGGAACCAGCATCGGCAAGGATCGCCCGGTTGGAAGCCTGTTGAATGAAGGCTTCAAAGCGGTGTATCTGGCAGCCGGTGCCTGGAAGAGTCGCAAGATGAATATCCCCGGAGAAGATGCTGAAGGCGTCATGCACGGTATCGACTACCTCAACCTCCTTAACCTGAAGAAACCGGTAAAAACCGGCAAAAGGGTGGTGGTGGTCGGCGGCGGCGATGTAGCCATTGACGCGGCCCGCGAGGCAGTGCGCCAAGGCGCTTCCGAGGTGAAGATGGTCTATCGTCGCTCTCGGGACGAGATGCCCGCCGTCAAACATGAAATCCAGTCGGCCGAGGATGAGGGTATCAAAATCGACCTGCTGGTCAATCCGATTGCGGTCCTTGCCGAAGGCGGCAAGCTTACCGGTCTCCGCTGCATCAAGATGGCCCTTGGCGAACCGGATGAATCGGGGAGAAGACGCCCTGTCCCGGTTGAGGGTTCAGAGTTCGACATCCCCTGCGACATGATGATCCCGGCAATTGGCCAGCAGGTCAACCCGGCCTTTTTGGAAGGAACGACCGGTGTGGAGATGACCCGCTGGGGAACCGTCGCAGCCAATGCCCTCACCTACCAAACCAGTATTCCCGGCATCTTTGCCGGTGGTGACATGTTTACCGGTCCATCCATCGCCGTTGAGGCTGTGGCTGCCGGCCAGCAGGCAGCGATCTCCATCGAGAAGTTTCTCCTTGGTGAAGTGCTCACTGAAAACCGGCCGGTCAAACCGAGCGGCAAAGACTGGAAACCCATTCCTGCAAAACCCTTCGTTGCCGCAAGAGCAAAAATGCCGACCCTGCCGGTTACCGCCCGTATCAATAATTACAACGAAATCGAAACCGGCTTCAGCGTAGAACAGGCGCAAACCGAGGCATCGCGGTGTGTCGATTGCGGCGGTTGCTGTGAATGCAAGCTCTGCCTCGACCAGTGCAAGGCCGGGGCCATCGATCACGACATGACCGACAAAAAAGAGACTATTGATGTCGGTTCGATCATTATCGCCACCGGCTTTGACCCGATGAATCCGTCGAAGATGAGCCAGTACGGTTACGGCAAATACCGCAACGTCTTCACCAACATCGAATTTGAGCGCCTCTCCAATGCCACCGGACCAACCTCCGGCAAGTTGCGTTTACGCGATCTCAAAGACCCGCTCAAGTTCACCAACGCCCCGAAGAGTGTGGCGATTCTCCACTGCATCGGCAGCCGTGATCAAAATCATCATGAATACTGTTCGCGTACCTGCTGTATGTACGCCTTGAAATACGCCCATCTGCTGAAGGACAAATGCGGACACGATACGGAAATTTATAACTTCTATATTGATATGCGCTGCTTTGGTAAGGGCTATGAAGAGTTCTACAAAAAGGTCCAATCCGAAGGGGTGAAGATGATCCGCGGCAAAGTCGGTCTGATCACCGAAGACGCCAATGGCATCCTCACCGTCAAGGGAGAAGACACCCTGTCTAACCGGCTCATCGAGATCCAGGTGGAGATGGTCATTCTCTGCACGGCCATGGAAGCTCGACCGGATGCCCCTGACGTTATGCGGAAATTCGGTATCGGCATCGGCTCGGACGGCTTCTTCCAGGAAGAGCATCCGAAACTGGCACCGGTTTCGACCCCGACCAGCGGCATCTTCCTCGCCGGGGCCTGCCAGGGACCAAAGGATATCCCTGACACCGTCGCCCAGGCCAAGGGCGCCGCGGCCGAGTGTCTGGCGCTCAGTTCAGCCGGCGTCGTTGAAGTTCCGCCGATGATATCGTCCATTGACAAGGATATCTGCGTCGGTTGCCAACTCTGCATTGGACTCTGCGCCTACACGGCCATTGAGTTCAATCCATACGCCGGTATCAGTGAAGTCAACAGTGCAATATGTAAAGGATGCGGCAGTTGTGCCGGTGCATGTCCCAGCGGGGCAGCCAAGGTGCGGCATTTTACCGATAAACAGATCTTTGCGGAAATCGATGGGATTTTACTTAACTAACCCCGTCAAAAACGGGATAAGGTCCTTCACGAAATTCTTTCTTAAAAACCAAGAAAAGAATTTCTAAGGCACTAAGGAGCTATGTGATGAGCGAGTTTGAACCCAAAATAGTGGCTTTTTTTTGTAACTGGTGCACATTCACCGCAGCAGATCTTGCCGGTACTTCCCGCCTTTCGTACCCGCCGAATATCAAGATCATCCGGGTGATGTGCAGTGGCATGGTCGACCCCAAATTTGTCCTGAAAGCCTTCCTCAATGGGGCCGACGGCGTGCTGGTCGGCGGTTGCTGGCCTGGTGATTGTCATTATATCAATGGCAATTTTAAAGCCCGCCGCCGGGTGGCACTCCTGACCGAGGTTCTTAAACAGTACGGAATTGACGAACAACGTTTCTGGCTGCGATGGATTGCAGCAAGCGAAGGCAATATGCTTAAGGAAGTTGCAGACCTGATGACGGTAAAATTAAAGGAACTTGGCCCGAGCCCCCTGCAACAAATGGGACAAATGGTTGGTTGAGACACGGAGACGACTAAAAATGGCTACATTCGCGAAATTGTCTTTTAGTAAAGACGAACTGAATAAAGAACTGTCTGGTTTTTTCAAAGGCATCCTTGAAAACGGTGCAGTTGATGCCGTCCTTGCGCCGATGGCCCAAGGCAAAAAAGGGGTGCGCTTGTCCCTCATCACCTCAGCCGCCAATGCTGGCGCGGTAGACCCCTTTGCCCCGGTTGCCGCAGTCAGCGGCGCAAAGATCGCCTCGTCACTTACCGCCCGGCCCTCCGGCCGCAAAGTGGCCATGGTACTGCGCCCTTGCGAAATCCGCGCCGTCGTGGAACTGGTGAAACTGAAGCAGGTTAATCTCGATGACGTGCTGATGATCGGCATGGATTGCCTTGGCCGCTATGAAAACACCGATTTTGCCAAATTCCAGGAACAGGGCGGCACCTCCGAAGCCTTCTTGGAAAAGGCCCAGACAGGAAATACCGCCGGCGGTGATTTCGATGTCGCCGGCGCCTGCAAGATCTGCGAATTTCCGGCAGCGGATAACGTTGACCTTCGCCTCTGTGCCATAGGCTCCGGCAGCGGCACTGTGCATATCGAGGCGGTCACCGAAAAAGGTCAGGCTGCTCTTTCTAAATCGGGCCTGAAAGTTGGTGACAATCCTGCCGGTCGCGATGACGCAGTGAAGAAACTGGTTGCTGCCCGCAGCGCTGCAAAGGATGTAAAATTTGCCGAATATCGGGCTGCAACCAATACCTTCCAGGCGTTGGGCGAAAAGCTATCCGACTGTATCAATTGCTATAACTGCCGGGTAGCGTGTCCGGTTTGTTATTGCAAGGAATGCGTCTTTGTTACCGATACCTTCCGGCATACCGGCGATCAGTTTATGATGTGGGCGGATAAAGGCGGCATGCTGAAGATGCCCAACGACACGATCTTTTATCATCTGACCAGGATCACCCATATGAGTCTTTTCTGTGTCGGTTGCGGGCAGTGTACCAGTGCCTGTCCCAATGATATTGATCTGATGCCTTTATTCAGAACATCAGCCGATAAAACTCAGGCCAAGTTCAGCTATCAGGCAGGTCGTTCGGTCGAGGAAGAGCAGCCGATGGCTGGCTTTGCGTCCGATGAATTGTTTGAAGTGACTGGTCAAGCTAAATAGGAGCAATATCATGGCAGAAAAAAAGCCTACCGGTACAGTCCTCGTGGCTGGCGCCGGTATCTCTGGAATCAAGGCGGCCATTGAGCTCGCTGAAGTGGGGTATAAGGTTCTGCTGACCGATGCTTCTACCCAGATTGGCGGTATTTTGGCCAAACTTGATTACCAGTTTCCGACGGATCATTGCGGCATGTGCCGCATGCTGCCCATGGTGGGCCGCGAATACTCTTCGCAGTATTGCATGCGAAAAAGTCTGTTTCATGAAAACATTGAAATCATGCCCTTCGCCGAAATCCAGGCGGTGCATGGCGATGCGGGAAATTACAAGGTCGACCTGCTGAAGCGGGCCCGCTACGTTGACCCCTTGCTTTGTAACGAGCTGGAGGAGTGTATCGCCGTCTGTCCGGTTGAGGTCGCCGATGAATTCAACCACGGGCTCACCAAGCGTCGCGCAATCTACCAGGCGATCCCGCACAACACCCCGAAACTGTTGGCTATCGACAAACAGGCCTGCACCAACTGCGGCGAGTGCGTCAAAGTCTGTACTCCGGGTGCCATCAATCTTGATGCTCAGGACGAGATGGTCACCCGTGAGGTGCACTCGATTATTCTTGCCTCGGGAGTTAAGCTCTACAACACCACCGAATTCGAAGATGCCAAGTCCTATGCGGTGTCTCCGGATGTCGTTTCGTCTCTTGCCTTTGAGCGAATGATGAGCAGTTCCGGATCATATCGCGATGGGGAGATCAAGCGACCTTCCGACGGCGAACCGGCGAAAAACATTGCCTGGATCCAGTGCATGGGTTCTCGTAACCGACGGCAAAAGAGGGATTATTGCTCCTCCATCTGCTGCATGTTCGCCCTGAAAGAAGCGGTGCTGGCCAAGGAAAAAGGAGGCCCGGGTGTCGAGTCGACCATCTTCTATATGGATATGCGCACCTTCGGCAAAGGTTTTCAGCAATACCGTGATGATGCGGTCGAGAAACACGGCGTCAATCTCATCCGTTGTCGGGTGCAGGGTGTTATGCGCAACCCCGACGGCAGTCTGCAGATCCGCTATTTCGATCCGGACACCAACGAGTTCTTCATCAAGGATTACGACCTCGTAGTCCTGTCAACCGGCCAAATCCCCTTTGAGACCCATAAAAAGTGGGCGGATCTCTTAAACGTCAAATTGGATTCCCGTGGTCTTTTGGCAACGGAAGAATACAGTAAGATACGGCTGGCCGGTAAACCGGGCCTGTTTATCTGCGGCTCGCTGATGGGGCTCACCGATGTCAGTGAGGCGATGTCCAGCGGTATTGCTGCCGCCGGCGAGGCCACCAAGTTCCTCACCGGTATAGGTGCCGATACCGTCATAGAAGAGGAAGTTGCGGAGCCCACCGCCCACGAAAGGGAGCTGTCTCTGGTCTCCGTCGCCATTTGTAAATGCGGCGAAAAAACCGGTGCAAACGGCATCGACTATGAACTCCTCAGCGCTGAACTTCAGCGTTATCGCGGGGTCGGGGAAGTACATGTCATCGACTCGATGTGCAAGGAAAATGGTGAAACAGCGACCCTCGACATCCTCGGCAAAACCAAATGTAACCGCTTGTTGATCGGTGCCTGCCAACCGTTCATGTATCGGCAAAATCTGAAGAATGTCGCCCGCAAGGCCGGGTTCAACTCGTCCCTCGTCGAGGTTTTTGACCTTTTCGGCATTGCCCGTAAAGGCATGACTCTGCCGTCGAACAAAGAGTGGACCATGCGAGCGGCACATGAGGTAAAGTCCGATATCGAAAAGCTGAAATTCAAACCGGCTCTCCATGTAGGCACCCTGCCGATCAATCAGACCGCTCTCGTCGTCGGTGGCGGCTTCGGCGGCATGCAGTCCGCCCTGTCGCTTGCCATCCGTGGAGTACCGGTGCACCTTGTGGAAAAAGATGGGCAATTGGGCGGCTATCTCGGCAATAATGTCGAAGCTACCGTCGACGGTCTTGCCCCAATGGCTAAGGCCAAGGACATGCAGCTGAAGGTGTACCAAAATAAGAACATTACCGTTCACCTGAACTGCGAGGTGGAAGGCACCGTCGGCACCCTTGGCTCCTTTGAATCAAAACTGGTTTACAAAGACAACAGCGAAAAAACCTACCTGCATCACGGGGCGGTCATCATGGCTACCGGTGGACATGAAGGTGCGACGGCTGAATACGGGTATGGCACAAGCGATCTGGTGATAACCCAAGGACAATTAAAAAAGGGTCTGGCGAGCGGCGACATTGATGTCAGTGGGATCGAGAATATCGTCATGATCCAGTGTGTCGGTTCGCGGCAAAAGGAAGGACGGCATTACTGCAGCCGTATCTGCTGCATGTGGGCTATCGCCAATGCCCTGAAGATAAAGGAAAAAAACCCGGACGCACGGGTCTTCATCCTCTACCGTGATGTAATGACCTACGGTTTCTACGAACAGTATTACTCCAAGGCCCGGACGGCCGGGATTATTTTCATGAATTACAGCCTGGACAATAAACCGCAGATGGAAATGGTCGAAGGTAAACCGGTTGTTAAATTCATGGACAGTATCCTGAACGAAGAAATCGAGTTGGCAGCCGATCTGCTTGTCCTGTCAACCGGCGTTGACCCTGAAGACAGCAACAGCAAGCTCGCAAAAGCCTTTAAGGTATCCTTGAACGACGATGGTTTCTTTGCCGAGGCCGATTCGAAATGGCGGCCGATCGAATTCCAGCAGGTCGGTTTGTATCTGGCGGGCACAGCGCATTCTCCCATGCCTCTGAAAAGCGTCATCATGCAGGCCGAGGCGGCGGCGCAGAAGGCCTATGCCTATCTGTCCGGCCGAGAGGTTCATACTGCCGGCGTCATCTCCAAGGTGAAAGATGCCCTCTGTATCCGCTGCCAGCGCTGTGTCAATATCTGTCCCTATGGGGCACGGTCGTATGATGACATGGAAAAATGCATCAATGTCGACCCCGCTGCCTGCCAGGCGTGCGGGATGTGCGCCGTGGAATGTCAGAATAATGCAGCGGAGGTGACCGGCTGGAGCGACAGACAATTGCTGTCTGTCATTGACGCCAAACTTATGGATGAGCTGCTCCTGTCTCCTGTGGAATAAGAGGTGTTACTATGGATTTAAAAGGATCAATACCGGATTTATGGAAAGCCATTTACAACACCGGCGATCTCCATCACTGCTTTAATTGCAGCACTTGTATCTCGGGTTGCCCTGCCAGTTTCGGCGATCCGCCCCTGTTGGTCAGAAACCTGGCGCGCAAGGTGATTCTCGGGCTTGAGGAAGAACTTCTCAACGATGACACCCCATGGGCCTGTGTCTCCTGCTCGAAATGCGAGGAGATGTGTCCGATGGATGTCAAACCCTTCGAAATGATCTTGTCCATCCGCCAATGGCAAAGTGCCAATGACGAAACCCGGGTGCCGCCATCGATTGTTGAAATCTACAAAAGAGGCTACACCCAGGCGGTCGGGGTGAATACCGAACTGCGGGATGCGCTTGGCTTGCCGGAGCTGAAGACGATAACCAAAAACCCCGAGCAACTCCAAATGTTTCGCGATATGCTTATGAAGACACCGGTGGTCAGCGCCAACGACTATATGTTCGGTGGATGATACAAAACGGCAGAATGGCTAGCCAGTTATGATAGAACCGTCTGTGTCCTTTGCCAAACACAAATAAGGGGAAGAAGCAGACGGTTCATCCCTGGGTACGATTCTTTCCATATTAGAGAGGAATGAGAAATGGAATTATGTCTTTTTCTTGGTTGCAACACCCCAGCCATCCGACCGGATGTAGAGCGGGCGATACGGGCAACGATGCCTGTTCTGGGTATTGATCTGGTGGATGCCGACAATTATGTCTGTTGTCCGGCCTTTGGTGCGTTTCCCTCTACCGACGTTGATTCCTGGCTGGCGACAAGTGGCTGGAATCTTTCCATCGCCGAGGAAAAGGGCTGCGATATAGTCGTGCAGTGCGGCTCCTGCTATAGCTCCCTGCGCATGGGCCGTGAGCATATAATGCATCATCCCGACAAAAAAGCCCGCGTCAATGAACTGCTTGAACCCACCGGCCGCAGGGTCGACGGAGCCTCAAAGGTTCGTCATGTGTCTGAAGTCCTCTTTAAAGAGGTTGGACCGGAGACTATTGCCGGACTGTTGAAAAAGAGTCTCAAGGGCATGAATGGCGTAGTGCAGTACCCCTGTCATACGCTCTTTCCCAGCGAAGTCGTTGGTTTTGAAGAGTCGGCCCGGGCGCCGAAGGGTATGCGGCAGCTGGTCGAGGCCCTGGGTGCTAACGTCAACAGTTACAGCCGTGAGCTGCAATGTTGCGGCGGTGCCGGCGGTTTTATGAAAAGCACCCCGGAGCAGGCCATCGAATTCGCTCAATCAAAGTTTGATGCGATCCTCGCTGAGACCCAAACCGACTTCATCGCCGTGTCCTGCATCACCTGTCTGATGCATATGGAAAACGTTCAAAACACATTGAACAAACGGGTTGGTGAAGAACGATATAAGATTCCGGTCTTCGACTATAATCAACTCCTCGCCCTCTGTTTGGGATTTGAAGCAAAAGAGGTCGCATCAATCTGCAATGTCCCGAGGGACTCCGTCCTCAGTCGCCTGGTACCCGTGAATCCCGGTGAATACAAAGGGCCGCTTCGGCGAGATCGTAAACCTGTTGATGAAACTGCGACCGTATGAGCTGACTCCATCACCTATTCCCTTCATCAGGAGGTACACATAATGAATTTTAAATCGATCGATGACATACTCGGTTTTGCGATAGAAAAAGAAAAAGAGGCAGTGGCCTTTTACACCGAACTCAGCAAAAAACAAACGGCCGACGCCTTGCACCTGACCTTTAGAGAACTGGCGCAGGAGGAAGCAAAACACGTCAAGTTGCTGACGAATATCTCAAAAAACAAAAGCGCAATCAACTCTTATGAGCTAAAAAAAGTTCCTAATTTGAAAATCAGCGATTACCTGGTGGAAATGGAATATTCTGAAGGCATGGTCATGCAGGATATTCTTGTGCTCGCAATGAAACGGGAAGAGATGGCTGTCAAACTCTACACCCAGATGGCCATGGGTTCGGTAGATGACGAGTCCGTCAAACTCTTCAAGCTGTTAGCACAAGAAGAGTCCAAGCACAAACTCACCTTTGAAAAGCTCTATGATGACACTCTAGCCGGTGGGGGAAATTAAAATTCCTGGGCAGACCGTTGCCAAATAATAACAACATAACCAAAAGGTTCCCCGATACGCTACTCGTTTTAGTCCCCCCGTCAACGACACCAGGGGCCGTAAAGAAATGTTGAAAATCAGCATGAGCAATTTCTTAACGGCCCCTAAATCTGGAGATTGGTGTTTTTGTCGCCCAATTCAAAATCCTGTTGCATACTATTTTGCAGATCTTTTATAAAGCTCGCCAAAGCTACTCTATACAGCAAGGGTTCTTGCCATGCCCGAAAATCACTGATATTTCGAGTGGTACGTAGCATTTTCCCCCAGGCTTTTTTGGTTGTGAAGATGCAATTATCAATGGTAACAGGAAATAAGACCTGCGTGTCGTTGCCAGAGCTTTTTCGCACTCGTTCTCTTTCGAATGCCGCCCCCACTTCATTTTCCACCCAGAAACTGTCAATGGCAGCCTCCGACAGAATAAGAAGCAGCATATCCTGCATTTTTACCGTTTTATCGATTTCATGCCTAACTTTTCTGCCACTTTTAATGTTTTCACTGGCGAGCCAGCAGCGTATACCTTGTTGCTGCAGATCCTCTTTTAGACGGTCGGCAAAATTCTGGTTTTTTGCAGAATATGAGATGAAGCATGAATAATACTCCAAAGGATTGCCACATAATGTCGGGATTGCTTCAATGAGATTATTGGGCACACCAGCTTGACGGAGAAAATGGTCCGGAATGTTTCCACGCGACTGAAAGATGGTGTCAACCCCCATGGTCGATGGGCCGTGGTGAACAACTTCCGACAAACCGATTACTTGGCTGAGATCACAGTCGGAAAAAATTGTCCCACCAAAACCGGCACTGGCAAAATTGGTGTTTCTGAAATATGTGTCCGAGAAAATCGTGCCGAGGAGAAGGGCTCGCTGCAAGTTGGCATCCCAAAGATTGGCATTCACAAGATTAGCCCTCTGCAGGTTTGTTCTCTGCAGGTTTGCTCTCCGAAAATTCGCTCCTTGGAGGTTGGCACCCCACAGGTTTGCGCCTCGAAGATCGGCTTCAAAGAGGTTGGCTTCATGGAGGTTTGCTTCGCGAAGATCGGCTCTACGCAGATTCGCTGACATAAGATTTGCTCCCTGAAAATCGGCATCCATGCAATATCCTGCAAAGATGTTGGCGCGGGCAAAGTTGGCCGTCTTAAGATTTGCCCCTTCAAGGTTAGCTCCGACAAGATCAGCTCCTTGCAGGTCCGCACCTTGGAGATTTCCGCCGTGCAGGTCGACCCATTGCAGGTCCATTGCCGAAAGATCCGCTCCTTCCAGTTGCGCTCTGAACATATATTTTTGTCCCTGGACGAATTCCCTCCATGCATCGACCCCGCCATTGCGGAGAATTTTCAGGTGTTCTTGGTTTGCCATGAAGATCTCCGTAGCAATATGCTTTTAATTGTGCAGCACTTTAAGGCATTGCCCAAAACCATCGCTTGCCAAATTTTGTAGCTCCCATTGTATATTTTCAGCTGGACACTACTATTACTTGGTAGTATATAATTGTCGATGTTTTCTACTACGTGGTAGCATGATCTAGGCATTTGTGGAGATTATCGCCGCGTAAAAGCGGTTTGTGGTACCAGTGTATCAGACTTGTGCGAAGCAGCTGAGGGTTTTTCGATAATGGCAGAGTTGTTTTTCATGAAAACGAAATTGCGACGGCAATTTAATAAAAAAGAGAACTAAAGCAATGGATGAAGCCCTAATATTACAAAAACTGGACGCCCTTTCCAATGAGATTCAATCGTTGAAGACCGGTATGGTAGCGGAGCTGAGAAAAGACATGCTGCCGATAAGCCAACAAACGGGTCCACTGGTTGCCGACTGTCTCTCCGAGCTTGACCAAGAACACCGGCGAGAAGACCTCGTTCATTTTGTCAGGAATTTAGTCCTCAACGTTGAGACCTTAAATTCCCTCCTCTCCACGGTCAAGGGTGCCATGGAGCTCAAAAACGAAATGGAACCCGTCGCCAAACAGGTCCTCCCCAGAATCACCGAACTTTTTGCGGACATGGAGGGGCAATATGATCTCGATGAGATTGCTGCGCTACTGCGCAGTACCCTCAGTAACGTCCAGCATCTCAATACCGCCATGACCATGCTCAAGGCAGGCATGGAGCTGAAAGACGATATCGAACCCATGGCCAAACTTCTGCTGCCGAGGATCATCGAGCTCTTCGCAGAAATGGACGGTCAGGTTGACGTAGAAGAGTTTGCCACCCTGATCCGCAACACCCTGAGCAACATGCATCACTTCAATACCGCCATCGGCCTGCTCAAATCGGGCATGGAGCTGAAGGACGAGATTGAACCCATCGCCAAGCTGACCCTGCCGAAAATCATCGATTTTATTGGCGAGATGGGCGGAATGCTGACGGTTGCCGGCACCGCCCTGGAATCTTTGAAGGGTTGCAAGTTTTCCCCGGAACAGGCGGAGGCAATGAGCAATGTCATTCGCTCCATTGATCTGTCTCAACCAAACAGGATCGGTCCGGTCGGAATGGTTAAAAAACTCTATGACCCGAAGATCCAGGACGCCTTGGGCGTTGTATTCATGATATTGGAAGCGATGGGTTCCATGGTGCAAGCCCACAGGAACGCTAAGTAATTATAATTTAAGAAGGTTATCACAATCTAAGAGATAATCTCTCAGACCAAAGTTGTAAGAATCTATTAGACAGGAGGGAGAATACGCTATGAAAAAGCTTGTCATCCTTGGTGCCGGATGTGGTGGCACAATGATGGCCAATAAGATGAGAAAGCACCTTGATCGCAATGAATGGAACATTACGATCATCGATAAAGACAATATCCATGATTATCAGCCTGGATATCTCTTTGTTCCCTTCGGAATGAATACAGAAAAAGAAATCCGAAAAACCAAGAGAGAATTCATTAAGCCGGGAATCGATTTTGTCATCTCTGAATTGGTCAATGTAGACTGGGACAAACAGGAAGTTACCACCAATACAAAGGGTAAATTCCAGTATGATATTCTCATTATGTCCACCGGCTGTGATGTGCGGCCCGAAGAGGTGGAAGGTCTTGCAGAAACGTGGGGCAAAGATGTCTACGGGTATTATCGCTACGATCATTGTATCGATCTGAAAAAAGCCCTGGCCCAGTTCCAAGGCGGCAAACTGGTGATCAATATCGCCGAGATGCCGATCAAATGTCCGGTAGCACCTCTGGAATTTGCTTTTCTTGCCGACTGGCATTTCCACGAACGCGGTATCCGTGACAAGGTCGAAATTGAATTTGTCACTCCTCTGACCGGCGCTTTCACGAAGCCTGTTGCCACAGGGGTTCTGGCTGCTGCCTGCGAGCAGAAGAATATTAAAATCACTCCAAACTTTGCTCTTGGTGGTGTAGACGGCGAAAGAAAGGTGATTTCTTCCTACGACGGCACCGAGGTCAACTACGATATGTTGGTCTCTATCCCACCAAACTTCGGTTCCCAGGTTATGATCGACTCCGGTATCTCTGATCCGATGGGCTATATCCCGGTCGACAAACATACCCTGCAACCGAAAGATCGTCCCAATGTCTGGGTTCTCGGCGACGGCACCAACGTCCCGACCTCCAAGGCCGGTGCGGTAGCACATTTCCAGGCCGATATCCTGGAAGAAAACATTATGGCCTTCATCAATGGGGAGGCCCAGCACGCACGCTCCGATGGGCACGCACTCTGATTCATCGAATCAGGCTTCGGGAAAGCCTACATCATTGACTTCAACTACGACGTCGAACCGGTAGTCGGAGATTATCCGTTCCCCTCCATAGGTCCCTTGGGCCTCTTGAAGGATACGGAAATGAACCATATCTCCAAACTCCTCTTCAAATGGGCATACTATAACCTGCTGCTGGCAGGGACATGGCTTGGCCCCCCGGCAATGCAGACCGCCGGCAAGCGAATGAACATGATCAAGAAGAAATAACGAACAAGCAAATTTTTACGATGGAAAGCCTCCTGGTAACTCAGTTACCAGGAGGCTTTTTTTTTGCGAAATTTTCCACTTTCTACCCCTTGATTACTCTCGAACAATTGGCTGTGATGAGAATGATCATTCTCGTCGGCTCTCCCCAGATAGTTAAAATCAATCACCTCTTCTCTCACCCTATCTTAAATGAGTCGCACGAATGCGACTGTATACAGTAGCGCACAATCGCACTCGTGCGACTGTGTTGCCAAGCATGGCATGCTTTCCAGGCATACCTCACAAAAATATATGAACAAATTCAACAATAAAGATCATTCCAATAATTAATATCATCTTGGCACTACATTTGCTTAATGATTGTTATGAAACAGAAAAAAAGAGAGGGGAAAATTGCGATAACTGTCTGGGAACATCGGATATCTCCGGTCTTTGACTCGGGACACACTCTGCTTGTAGCAGAGATCAAAAACAATACTTTGGTGAGTACTTCATATTTGACCTATGATTTTGACCGACCCTTAGAGCTGTTGCAAATGTTGCATGCCGAGAAAGTCAGAATCATCATCTGCGGTGCGATTTCCGAGGAACCGGCCAACATGCTTCTGGCCGAAGGTTTTGAAATGATTTCTTTTATCGCGGGTGATGCACGCCAGGTGCTGGAATCTTTTATCAAGGGCGCTTCCCTCGCTGAAGATTTCAAAATGCCGGGTTGCGGCAAGAACATCTGCTGCAGGGGTAAGATTCGTCGTGGCCGTGAAATTAATAGGTTGAATGAAAATAGCCTTCGGGGAAGGGGTCAAGAGCGAAAATGTCCACCGGTTGCAACTGAATCAGGTGCTAACAACAATGACAGTGCAACTTCCACGGAAATGTCTGTGCGATTGTCGGGAAAATCCTGAACTCTGCCAAAAAACATTTTACCCAAGAGAGGGTATGCATATGCCTGGAATGAAAGAGAAAGGTCCTACAGGAAAGGGCCCGTTGAGCGGCGGACAACGTGGTGTCTGCAACCAGACTGAAACAAACAAGACTGATCAACCGCAAGGTGCCCCAGTGGATGTCGTACCGGGGCAAGGTCGCGGGTTGGGCCGATGTCAGGGTGGTGCAGGCCGAGGTGCAGGAAAAGGTCAAGGCAGAGGCCAGGGTAGATCTGGTACCCGCTGACCGGGAATTGGTTCACCGCCTGATGTCAACTAAAGCGGGCTGACGCCCGCAACCCAAAGGCTATAATCGCCTCCCACAACAGAGGGGATAAGTACCTTGAGACAGATTGATTTCTTGGAAAAAAACAAGAAACCAATCTGTAAGGTACTAAAGTAGTGCAACAATAACCGGTTGTCGCAACAACGGCAGCCGGATTTTAACCGAGAGGGTATTCTTGATAGTCTTATTATTAGCGAAAGAAATGGCGCGGTTTTCTGCTTTAGTGACTGGATTGCAGCACCGCCGGGAGCTTGAAATAGTGTCGGCGGCAACCGGGGTCGATGGTTTTCTGTTGCTAAAGGACAGAAAAATAAACCTGGTGATTGTCGATCAACAGATTGGCGACATTGATGGTATTACCTTTGTCAAACAACTCGTTAAGATCAATCCGCTGATTAATACGGCGATTGTCAGTACCCTTTCGGCAGAGGACTTTCACGAAGCCACCGAAGGCCTCGGGGTACTAATGCAACTGCCCGAAGAACCGCAAGAAAAAGACGGTGATACCTTGCTGACCATCCTCGAAAAAATTGGTGTTCTCTTACAACCCATGGCACCGCAACCACAAAAAGTGGGTAAATCATGATCATCAGCGTAGCCAGCGGCAAGGGCGGCACCGGCAAGACCACTATCTCCGTGAACATGGCACTGGCTTTGGGCAGGGGGGTTGAATTGTTGGATTGCGACGTCGAAGAACCCAATGCCCACCTTTTCCTCAAACCGATCATCGAACGAAGCGAGAAGGTCGAGGCGCCGGTCCCTTTGATCGATTTGCAAAAATGTACCTTCTGTCGCAAATGCTCGGAAATCTGTCGCTTTAATGCCTTGGCGGTGGTCAAAAAAAAGGTGCTCGTCTTCCAGGAGCTCTGTCACAGCTGCGGCGGCTGCATGGCGGTCTGCCCCGAAGGGGCGATCACCGAGATCGGCCGGGAGCTGGGAACGCTCAACTTCGGCGCACGGGCAGACATCCGCTTCATCAACGGCCAACTGCGGGTCGGTGAGGCGATGTCGCCACCGCTGATCAAGCGGGTGCGGGCGGCCGCGGATCCAAAACGCATCACCATCATCGATGCTCCACCGGGAACCTCCTGCCCGGTGATAGCTGCCATGAACGGCGCAGATTTTGTCCTCATGGTCACCGAACCGACCCCTTTTGGCCTGCACGACCTGAAACTGGCAGTGGAGGCGGTACGAATGCTCGGCATCCCCTGCGGTCTGGTGGTCAATCGAGCAGATATCGGCGACCGCAAGGTTTTTTACTATGCAATGAGTGAAAATTTGCCGGTGTTGTTGACTATTCCTTTTGACCGTCGCATTGCCGAAGCCTACTCCCGGGGCAAGAACATCGTTGAGGAATTCCCCGAATGGCGCGAGCGATTCAGGGAACTCTTCGACAAAATCGAAGCAATCATCGACGACAAAGGCGAGGCAATTTCATGCGCGAAATAGTCATTATCAGCGGCAAGGGCGGGACCGGCAAAACCAGCCTGACCGCAGCTTTTGCCGCCCTGGCGAAAAACAGTGTTCTGTGCGATGCAGACGTTGATGCAGCCGACCTCCACCTGTTAATGCACCCCGAGGTGCGGCGGCGGACCGATTTTATGGGTGGCTGCAAAGCTCTTATCAATCCGGATCTTTGCACCAGCTGTGGTACCTGCATCGATCTCTGCCGCTTCGGCGCCATCAGCAATCAGTTTCAAGTTGATGCCATCAGCTGCGAAGGCTGTGGCGTCTGTGTCGATTTCTGTCCGGCTACGGCCATTGATTTTCCGGTGCAGCGCTGCGGCCATTGGTATATCTCGGACACCAGATTCGGCCCCATGGTCCATGCCCGACTGGGTATTGCCGAAGAAAATTCCGGCAAGCTGGTCAGCGTGGTTCGCAAAGAAGCCCGACAACTTGCGGAAAAGCGGGGTGCCGACCTGATCATCACCGACGGTCCCCCGGGGATCGGCTGCCCGGTCATAGCCTCTATCGGCGGGGCCACGGCCTTGGTGATCGTCGTCGAACCTACGGTTTCCGGCATCCATGATATGCAGCGGGTGGTTGAGCTTGCCGCCCATTTCAAGGTTCCGGGTATGGTCTGTGTCAATAAATTCGACCTGAACGTCGAGATGACCCTGGCCATTGAGCAACTGGCTATCCGGCATAAAGTCGCAGTGCTTGGCCGGGTTGCCTTTGACCCGGCCTTCACCCGATCCATGGTTGAAGGCAAAACCCTGTTCGAATACGGCGAACCGACCGCAACCCGGCAGCAGGTGCGCGACATCTGGAACCAAATCATCAACTCACCTTCCATGAATACCCTGGGTATCGTGGATCTCAAATCAACAATTCAATAATCACGGAGCAAGAAGAATATGACCATGGTACGGGTAGCAATCCCTTCCGAGGGTAACGGCGGTTTAGACGGTAAACGGGCTGGACATTTCGGTCACTGTGATGTGTTCACCTGTTTTGATGTTGAGGACGGACAGATCAAAGAGATTACCATTCTCGCCAACAAGGAACATGTCCAAGGCGGCTGCATGGTGCCGGTGAATCTTCTGGCTGAGGCCGGGGTCAACGCCCTGGTGGTCGGCGGCATCGGCATGCGGCCCCTCATGGGATTCAAGCAGGTCGGCATCGAGGTGTACCATGACGGCGAACGGATGGACATTCGTCCGGTGGTTGAAGATTTCGTCGCCGGCAAACTGCAAAGGATCAGCGACGATCAGGTCTGCGGCGGTCATTGAGAACCGAAATCAAGGAGAAAAAATGAAAGTTGCAGTAACAGCAAAAGGAACATCGCTCGACAGTGACATCGACCCGCGCTTTGGCCGAGCGCCGTATATTCTCATTGTCGATACCGACACCCTTGACTTTGAAGTGGTGGATAACAGCTGCAATGTCAACGCCTTTAAAGGCGCCGGCATTCAAGCCGCCACCATGGTCAGCGACAAGGGTGCCGAGGTACTGATGACCGGCTATTGCGGTCCCAAGGCCTTTGCCACCTTGGAAGCCGCCGGTGTAAAAGTGGTCGACGATATCACCGGTAAAGTCCGGGATGCAATCAAAACCATTAAGGAAGGCAAGGTAATCTATGCCGCTGGAGCTAATAAAGAGGCGCATTGGTAATCCTGCCATACTAGCCGACAGCCGGAATGCTTCCCGGGAAGACAGGCCGCTCAGGTGGCCTGTCTTTTTATTTTTGACCTAACCATAAGGAGATAAATAGTGGAATCAAAAAAAATAATTGTCATCGGCGGCTCGGCCGCGGGCGCTAAAGCAGCCGCCAAGGCCAGGCGACTTGATGAATTCGCCAAGATTACCCTTATCCAGAAAGCGCCCGATCTTTCCATGGCTTCGTGCGGTTATCCTTATTATGTCGGCGGACTTTTTAACGACCGCAACCTCTTGCTTTGCACTCCGGCAGGTGTAACCCGCAACCCGGTCTTTTTCGAAAAGGCCAAGGCCATCAAAGCCTTGGTAGAGACCGAGGTGACGGCAATTGATCGCCAAGGAAAACAGGTGCTTTGCCGCGATCTGAAAACCGGCAGCGAGCAACTCCTCCCCTACGACAAACTGGTCATCAGCACCGGGGCGAAAGCCAGCATGCCACCTCTCCCGGGTATCGGCCTCGACGGTATCACTACTCTCCTGACCATGGCTGACAGCGACTACCTGCGGCGCATCTGTGACGAAAAAAAGATTAAGCAGGCGGTAGTCATCGGTGGCGGCCTGATCGGGGTCGAGACCTGTGAAGCTCTGCAGCTCTCCGGCGTCACGGTCACGATTGTCGAAGCACTGGACCAGATATTGACCTTCCTCGACTGGGACCTGGCCAAGCTGGTTGAGAACCATATGCACAGCAAAGGGGCGCAGGTTTTAACCTCAAAGGGCGTTAAGGAATTCCTCGGCAAGAACGGAAAACTCGCCGGGGTCAAACTTGCGGATGACACGGTCATTGACTGTGAACTTGCGGTCATGGCGATCGGTGTCCGCCCCAACAGCGACCTTGCGGTAGCCGCCGGATTAACGATCGGCAGATTCGGCGGGATTAGGGTCAACCAGTATATGCAGACCTCCGATCCGGATATCTATGCAGCCGGCGATTGTGTCGAGATTCCCAGTCGGATCAGCGGAGAGTCTGTCTTTACACCGATGGGCGATCTTGCCAACCTCGAAGGTCGAGTAGCTGGAGAAAATGCCGCCAGCGGCAACAACGTTACCTTTCCCGGCACTTTTCATACCGGTATCTGCAAGATCTTTGATTTTTCCGCCGGCTCCACCGGCCTTTCCAGAAAAGCCGCCGAACGGATGGGCATGCCCGACTTCGTAACTGTGGTCAATGCCGGCTCTGACAAGCCGGGATTTATGGGTGCCAAACTCCTCGTGTCAAAGATGCTGGTTAGCACCATCGACCAACGCCTGCTCGGCTATCAATGCGTCGGACCCGGCGATGTCAGCAAACAGGTCGCCACCGCCGCCATGGCCATCCTCGGCAAGTTAACCGTGGAAGACCTGGTAAATGCCGATCTCCCCTACGCCCCACCCTTTTCCCTGGCCATCGACCACTTCATTACCTCGGCCCATATCATGCAGAACAAGCTGAAGGGCCGAATGACCGGCATCTCAACCACGGCGGTGTGGGAGAAAATTCAGCGCGGCGAGCAACCCTATTTCCTTGATGGCCGTAACCCGAACGAATACGAGGAGATGCATCTCGGTATCGGCGAGCACCTCTTTCCCCTTGGCGCCCTGCGCAGCCGCCTGGCGGAACTTCCGACCGAGAAGAACGCCGAGATTATTTGCTTCTGCAAAATATCCCTCCGCGGCTATGAGACGGAAACTATCCTCCGGGCCTACGGCTACACCAATGTCTCGGTCATGGAAGGCGGCCTCATGGCCTGGCCGTATCCACGCAAAAAGTAAGTGAAGGAAAAACAATATGATCAGGGAAAGCATTACCTTCAAGCCCATCGGGGTGATTCGCAGCGAGCATGTGGAGGCACGGCGTACCCCTATTCAACCTATTTATGCCAAAGGGTGTAAAGGGCGGGTGGAGATATTTCCCGAGTTCGCCGAAGGCCTGCGCGATCTCCAGGGATTTTCACACATTTACTTGATCTTCCACTTCAACCGGGCCGGAGCGGTACAACTGATTGTCAAGCCGTTTCTTCAGAATATCGCCAGGGGTGTCTTCTCAACCCGGGCCCCCTGTCGTCCGAATGGCATCGGCTTGAGTGTTGTTGAACTCATCGGTCGCGACGGCAATGTCCTTCTGCTCGACGGGGTGGATATCCTGGATGGCACGCCCCTCCTCGACATCAAGCCTTACAGCACTCGATTCGACCGGGTGGAAAAGACCCGCAATGGCTGGCAGGACGAGGTTGGCGAGAAAACGGCGCAGGATCTCGGCCGTCGGGACTATCAGAGCGGAAACAACCCTTAATGGTGTGGTCATGACCCGATCCGCGGCCAAGTTTGTGTATTACCAAAGGCAAGATGAAAGGGAGATGATTGCTGTTTCATCGAGGCCTCTCCCTTACTCGGACCGCAATGCCTCGACCGGATCGAGCCGTGCCGCCTGACGGGCGGGGATGATCCCGGCGAAAATGCCTATAATCATCGACAGGCATTCGGCAAAAAAGACGAAACTCCAGGGGGTATGCACCGGCAGAAGCGGCACCAGAGCATGGATCAGCGAGGCAAAGCAGAATCCGACAGCCAGGCCGGCAGCACCGCCAAGGCCGGCGAGAAGGGCACCTTCAAGGAGAAAAAGCTTAAGAATCTGTTGACGAGAAGCGCCGACGGCGCGGAGCAGGCCGATCTCGGCTGTGCGCTCGCGCACGGCGATGGTCATGATGGTAAAGATACCGACACTGCCGACCAGCAGGGAAATCCCGCCCAGGGCGCCGACGGCAACCGTCAGCATCGACAGCACCGAACCGAGGACATCGAGCATCTGCTGCTGGGTGGTGATGGTGAAATCCTCCTGGCCATGGCGATTGACAAGAATGCGCCGAATAGCGGCAACCACCTCTTCGGCCTGATAACCGTCGCGATACAGGACATCGATCTCCATCAGCCCCTCCCGGTCGAAAAGATCAAGAGCCCTGACCGCCGGGATATACACGGTATCATCCATATCAAAGCCGAGAATCTGCCCCTTATGCTCCATGACCCCGAGCACCCGCCCCGGCTGGTTGCCGATCTGCACCCGCCTGCCGAGGGGATTTTGCCCGGGGAAAAGCTCGCGGGCAACCTTGTCGCCAAGCACCACAAAGGGCCGGGCCAGGCGCGGATCGTCCGGCGGCAGAAAGCGGCCGCTGCCCACCTGCATGCGAAAGGCCCGATCCATCTCGGCGCCAACGCCATAAAGAGTAATCCTCCTCGTTCGACCTTCGGCCCGCACCTCGACATTGCCCTGCACCATGGGCACAACCGCCTCGGCCTGGGGCAGGCGGCGCAGGGCCTCGGTATCCTCAAGAGTCAACAGCCGTTCGGATCCGAGAACGCCGAGCGGAGTGCCCATGGTGGTGACCTTACCGGGGTTGACCGAAATCAGATTGGCACCGAACTGGGTGAATTCGGCGACCACAAAACGCTGCAAGCCTTCACCCATGGAGGTAAGAAGGATTACTGCAGCAATACCGACGGCAATGCCTAGACCGGTGAGAAAGGATTGCAAGGGTTTGGCGCGAATGGAGGTGGTGATAAAGTGGAGTTGATCGCCGAGCCGCATGCCCCCTCCGTCAGCGCCCTGCCAGGGCGCGAATCGGGTCGAGCCGGGCTGCCCTGCCGGCGGGCAGCAGAGAAAAGATCAGGCCGGTGCCAAGGGCGGTCGCCATGGCGGCAACCACCGCCCAAAGCGGCGGGGCAGTGCTGAGTTCCGGATAAACCCGGGCTATCCCCCAGGCCCCGGCATAGCCGATGAGCAGCCCGCAAATCCCGCCGATGCTTGACAGCAGGAGGGCCTCGCATACCAGCATCGCCATGATCTGCCGGCGAGTTCCACCCAGGGCCTTGCATAATCCAATTTCTGCGGTGCGCTGGGCCACCGACATGAGCATGACATTCATGATAAGTATCCCGGCCACCACCAGGCTGATGGCGGCAATCCCGGCAACCGTCAGGGTCAGCGACTTGAGAATCTTGTCAAAGGTGGCCAAGATCGAGTCCTGGGTGATGATCGTCACATCCTTTTCCCCGTAGTGACGCTTGGCGATGGTCTCGGTGATATGCTGTTTCAGGCGGACAAGGGTCTGCAGATCCTTGCCCTCGACAAGAATGCGGAACAGGCCGCTGGTGTTGAAGAGCATCTGGGCAAAGGCCACCGGCACGATCACCAGTTCCTGGGTGTCGAAGCCCAGCGACCGCCCCTCCGAGGAAAGTATGCCCACTACCCGGCAGCGATACCCGCCCAGGCGGATCAGTTCCCCAAGCGCCGCCTCCCGGCCGAACAATTCCTGGTAAACCTTTGACCCGAGAACGCAGACCGGCCGGGCTATGTCCCAATCCTCCTCGGGAAGGGTGGTGCCACGGGTGATGTTCAGGTGATGGATGTCGAGAAAGGCGGCGGTGGTGCCGAGGACCGGCACCTGCCGTTCCCGGCCCTGGCGTACCGCATTCAGTTCGCCGATATTCAAAGGGGCAACGCGACTCACCAACTCGCTGCGCATGACCGCCAGGGCGTCTTCCAGAGTCAGGTCGCGCGGTGTCTCGCCGACCAGGGTCGCCGGGGTATTGTTGGCAGTTTCCGAGCGACCGGGGATAACGATGACCAGATTGGTGCCGAGTGCGGCAAACTTATCGACAATATACAGCCGAGCGCCGTTGCCGATGCCGGTGAGCAGCACCACCGCCGCAACGCCGATGCTCATGGCCAGAAGCATCAGGGCTGTGCGCACCCGGTTGCTGCCGAGGCTGCCGAGTCCGAAGAGTATGGTGTCAAGGGGGCGCATGGTCAGCCGCCGCTGTCGGCGGCGAGTCGGCCGTCCACCACCCGGACGCGGCGCCTGGCCCGTTCGCCGATCTCCGGATCGTGGGTAACGATCACCAGGGTTTGGCCGCCGCGGTTGAGTTCTTCAAGCAGTTCGATGATCTCCGTCCCGGAACTACGGTCAAGATTGCCGGTCGGCTCATCGGCCAAAAGGACCGCAGGTTGGTTGATCACCGCCCTGGCAATCGCCACCCGCTGCCGCTGGCCGCCGGACAATTCTTCCGGCCGGTGATGCCGCCGATTGCCAAGACCAAAACTGTCAATGAGGGCCGCACTGCTCTCGCGCCGCTGCCGCGCCGGAACCCCGGCCAGCACCAGCGGCAGCTCAATGTTTTGCGTGGCGGTGAGCCTCGGGATGAGATGGAAAAATTGGAAGATAAAGCCGATCTTCAGGCTGCGCATTGCCGCCAGCTGTTCGTCACTAAGATTGGTAACATCCCGGCCATTGAGCAGATAGGTGCCGCTGTTCGGGGTGTCAAGGAGGCCGATAATGTTGAGAAGGGTCGATTTCCCAGAACCGGACGGCCCCATAATCGACAGATATTCGCCCGCCCCTATGGTCAAAGACACGTGGTCCATGGCCCGAACCTCCTGCCCGCCAACGGCAAAGGTCCGGCAGATATCGGTTAACTCGATCATGATTTTTTGCTGCCGTTCTTCAATGCATGCCTTCAGAACCATTCCCCTGCCGCCATATACCAGTCAAGGATCACAAATACCGGGGCAAAACCCTTACAAGACAGCCCCGTGAATTTTTTCCATACGGTACAGCTTAACATAATGTACTATTATTTCGTACCACACTTCTTTTTTCCGGTTATAAAATGACACATCACCTTCTGCTCAACTGCAATCTTTAGCAACAAGAAAATGAAAATCATGAATCAATCAGATAAAGAAGAAATAGAAATATTCTGCCGTCAACATAAAGCTCTTGGTACCAAATTTATTGACCCTAAAAGCATCGTTGTCGGCTATTGGCCACGATATAAATGCCAATATGGTTGTGGCGGATATGGCACAAATTTGTGTTGCCCGCCGCATACTCCAACAGCAGATGAAACAAAGAAAATTATTTCTGACTATAATGTCGGCTTACTCATGCATTTTGGTGGTGATGTGCGAATAAGCAAAACAGTAGCAACAATCGAGAGAGAAATATTTCTTAAAAATTATCACAAGGTAATTAGTTTCGGTGCAGGTCCTTGCAAACTTTGTAAAAAATGTAGCTTGTCAGAATGCAAAGTCCCAAAACTTGCTAGGCCGTCAATGGAGGCTTGCGGCATTGATGTCTATTCCACCGCGAGAAACAATGGTTTTCCTATTTATGTACTGAAATCAAAAGATGAGATTGAAAACTGTTACGGATTAATTCTCATAGAATGAAGAATATATGGTGATCAGCCATGCCACAGTTGCCACACTGCCCCTTAAAAAGGAGAAGAAATGGATTTTGAAGGTTCAATAAAATTTTCAATTGTGGAACAGAGCAAAGAGAGGGTTATTGGCGAGATGCCAATTCACCCGGGGATAAAAAACCCTTATGGCGTCGTTCATGTCGGAGCTCTGTTATGGTTAGCGGATGTTTGCGCGACCGTTCTTGTGCTGGGATCTCCCCATGCCGCCGAGGGACAGAAGGGGTTTCCTCTGGCCATCAATCTTAATGGCAATTTTGCCGGTAATCAGTCTGATGGGACAATCAAGGCGGTATCCTCCTTTGTTAAGAGAGGCAGGACAGTGAGTGTCGTCCGGACAACCGTACTCGGAGAAAATGATAGATTAATTGCCGATGTGACGACGAATCATGTGCTGGCCAAATGAAGAGGTGAGGAGTCACATAGCTGGCTCCGGCTGCAGCTCCACTTTACAGCTCAATATAGCTCACCGATTGGGTAGACTGCTCGATTCTCCCAATCGATGAGCTCGGGCCAGTCTACTTCAGCCCTTTGCAGTTGGCATAGTAGGTAACGGTAGCCGGCCAGTCGGAGAAGATACCGCGAATCCCCACATCCTTGGCAAGGATATGCAGAACCTCAAGCATATCTCCCGGGTTATCGGTCACTTTGGCAATGGATTGATAATACCAGCCGCCGCCGTCGGTGAGCAAACCCGAACGTTCAAGGGTCCAGGTTATGATATCAAGCCCTGCGGCTTTAGCCTCTTTCGCGTAAGCGGAGGGGATAATCTTGCCGCTGTCGTCAACAGTTAAAAGCATCCACATCGGCGGAGCGATTATTTTCACCCCTTTTGCCGCCAGATCCTTCATGCTGGGCGACCAGGTCTCAGGTTTATTGTGGTTGAAGGTTTTTTCTTGGTCGCGTTCGTCAAGAAAAACAGCCTGTTGAGCGAATTCTCCATTATTTTTCAACCAATACAGGATGTCCTGTAGATTAAAAGACTGTGGAAATACCTGGGACGGAGCAATGCCCGCCGTCTTATATTCGTCGATCATCTGCTGGGCATAGGCCTCTTGGGTGTAATCGCCGCCGAACGGCATCTTAACCTCCGGTGCCTTCAATTCCGGGGTCATCTTGACACCCAGGGACTTGAACAGTTGAATGGACTCGGCGTGGGTCATCACCGTCCCGGTCGCGGAATACAATTCCGTTCTCCACGCAGGTGTGCCCTTCATGTATTCTTCAACGGTTACGGCGTCGGAGTTGGCACCATCCATTTTACCCTTCAAACGTTTGAAGTCGGCAAGGCTTATATCGCTGGTACAGCATTTAGCGGAGGCCTTCTTGACAACCTTTCCGGTCTGTTTGTCAATTTGTGCCGGTGCGAACGGCTCGGAACATTTAGCGGCGAGATCGGGAATTGCCAGAATATTGGTGGTGGTATGCAAATCGCATTGCGAATGACGGCAAACAAGGGAACGATCTTGAGTAAAGGTAACGTCGCACTCGACTATGCCTGCGCCCATTCTTGCAGCAGCCATATACGATTCTTTAGTGTGCTCTGGAAATTGCATGCAGGCACCACGATGGCCGATGGAAAATTCGCTTGCGGTGAAGGGACCCTTGCTGCATTGCTGCAGCTCGGTTTTCAGAGGGCTTTGCCGCATTTCGTCTACAAGGTAGAAGGGACGCGGCCCGAGTTGAACGTTTTCAGCGGCAATGACCGAGCTGAGCGCCGACCCGCTCAAAAGAAGCGACAATACCAAGGTTGCAAGATAGGTGTTTTTCATGGGATCTCCTTCGTAAGGATTGAGGTTGATGTACCTATGAGGTCAAAGTCAAATCTACCCTAGCAGAGAAATTGTCATAATTATGTCAGAAATTCATCATGAAATCAATAGAGATGCGTTATACTTATGTCTTGAATGTCACTAATAGATTGCCCCAGACTGCGACACAGCGGGAGACATGATTGCTGCAATTTAAAGATCTGTGAATATTGCTGTCCGTCTGTCGGATCTCATCATCGGTGGTATTGACAGGCAGCCGACCCGCTATTTATCTTTCTTATGAGCCTATTGCAAAATGAGCAGCATGCGTCAGCTTTGAGCAATTGCCTAGCAACATCATAGCTCAGTTTCTGGAATAGCGGTCTTGGTTTAAGTATAAATCATATTTTTATCAAATAATTCAGCATATTGAACGCG
>JANNQF010000095.1:0-3756 GCA_031441605.1 Deltaproteobacteria bacterium | reverse complement strand
CAAGGCATCCATGCTCGACATAGGGCTTATGCAGAGACTCTGCCAGGTGCCGGTTGAACTGGAATTGCAGCAGGAAAATCTTTTGGCGATGTACCGTGGAAAACTTGCGGAACAATTTGTTGCCCAGGAACTCCTGGCCTGGCATAGCTCAGAGTTATTTTATTGGGCACGGGAGAGTCGTGGCAGTAGTGCCGAGGTAGATTTTCTCGTTGTTCGGCAAGGAAATATTTACCCGGTAGAGGTTAAATCGGGAGCAAGTGGGAGTTTGCGAAGTCTGCACCTTATGCTTGAAAAATATCAGAATTGCCCGCAAGGATTGGTACTTTATAGCGGTACAAGCAATAAATTATCTGACCAGAAACTTCAATTCCTCCCATTATATTGTGTCTCGACGATTGGCGACCAACGACCGAACGTGGTTTGAGCAGGGAAGAGCATGGTCTCCATTATTTCAACCTACCTCAGTCTTTCTTGTGAACACTATATGGACACCCTCTACAACACACACAGATGGACGAATAAATGGTCAGGTTTATCTTGCTCAGAAATCACAATCGAGGTAATTACAGAGTTGCGTGATGGGAGAAGCAAAGTTTCAAAATCAGACCGCCAACAGGAATAAAAACCTTATGCCATTGCTTAAAATTCAAGCTTAGACGGATTTCAGGTACGACACCCTTGTAGGTACAGCATCACACTTGGAGGAAAAGTGAAAGATATTGATGCGTAAGCGCCATATCAACCACACCTTGACGTCGCAGCAATTCCCATCATTCCAGGTGTAATATTCCAGGGCAAGAGCGCCTCGTAATCCTCAAGCATTGATGCCATGGGTAATCTGTCGAAGATGTATCGCAAGTAGGCGTAGGGTTCCAGGTTGTTGGCCTTGGCTGTTTCGATCAGGCTGTAGAGCAGAGCGCTGGCTTCGGCGCCTTCAGGCGTGCCGCTGAACAGCCAGTTTTTCCGGCCTATAACAAACGGGCGAATGCTGTTTTCAGCCATATTGTTATCCAGAGTAAGGCGGCCATCCTCAAGATAGCCGACGAGTTTTTCCCACTGGTTCAAGGCATAGGATACGGCCTTGCCGAGCAGCCCTTTCGGCGGGGTCTGGAGAGACTTCTTGCTCAGCCATGCCTTGAACTCCTCAAGAATTGGTTTTGCCCTCTCCTCGCGCATCAGGCGGATCTCGTCAAAAGTAAACGATTTCTCCTGGGCTTCCTTTTCCAAGGCATACAGCCTTCTGATGTAGTTCAATGCCACATCGGCACTGCCGGTTTTGCCGTTTGCTCCCCGAGCCTTGACCACATCGGTAAACTTGCGTCGGACATGTGCCCAACAACCAATATGACGGATTTTTTTCAGATGGGCAAGAAAGTCATAGCCGCTGTAGCCGTCGGTCTGGACATAACCCTCGAAATCACAAAGGAATTTGCGGACGACATCGCCGCTCCGAGTCGCATGATATTGGTAGATAAGAACCGGTCTTTCGGAATCTCCTCGTCGGAAGACCCACATATAGGACTTGGTCGTCGGATCCCGGCCGGGTTCCTGGAGAACCTGCAAGGTCGTCTCGTCTATATTCATATAGAAACCGGCCAGAACCTCGTCGATAAAGAGATTCAGCAAGGGTTGGCAGACAACCGCAGCTTGCATCGCCCATTTGCACATGGTGGTCCGGGATAATTCGACGCCAAGGCGGAGAAACTGTTTCTCCTGGCGATAAAAAGGTGTGTGGTCAATGAATTTCCCGGTCAAAATATGCGCCAATAAGCCGGGAGTGGCAATCGATTTCGGAATAATCTGCGCCGGGACCGGGGCAATCTTGACGGTGGGGCCGTTATCCTCCACCCCCTCGCAGTTGCGACAGGCATATTTCGGCCGGATATTGCGGATAACCTGGATCTTTGCCGGGATAATCTCCAACTGTTCGGAAACTTCCTCACCGATTCGGCTGAGTTCAGTACCACAAGCGCAGATTTTTTCAGCAGGATCAATGTCATGCACCCGTTCAACCCGCGGCAGATTCTCCGGCAGCGGTTTCCTGCCCTTTTTCTTACGGGTATGAGCAGGAACGACAACCTCCTCCTCGTCCTTCTCCTCGTCGCCGCTGGGTTCGGGCATATCAAAGAGCGGCAATGGCTGAGGGCCACCTTCCGGCATGGTCTTCTCACTTTTACGCCCATACAGTTGGGATCGCAAAAGACGAATTTGCTCCAACAGAATACCGGTTTCCTTGTCGAATCGACCCTGGAAATCGACCAGCATCTGTTTCAGTTGCAGCTTATCATCGGGCAGTTTGGCAATATCAATAGTCATGGCTGTATGCATAGTATAATATATTGATATTGCAAGATAATAATGAATTATTATGTGCTTTTTTATGCCGCCGTTGCATAGGATAATTGCCTATGACTTGTGCCTTGAGTAAGCGACAAACCCTCCAGCAACCAGGACAGTTGTCGACCATCCGTAGTCACCACCTCCCGCTCCGATTGCGGCCACCGAAACCGATCCTTCTCCAGTCGTTTATGCCAAAGGCAAAAACCGTTGCGATCCCAGTAGAGGATCTTCACCATATCCTTCTTCCGGTTGCAAAAACACAACAGATAACCGGAGAACGGGTCCAGGTCGAGCAGATCGCTCACCAAAATCGACAAGCTGTCGATCGACTTACGCATATCGGTTGCACCGGTGGCAAGATATACTTGCACAGACTTGCCGGGGAAAAACATCAGCGAGCCGAAAGCACATTCAAGAGTCTGTTCAGTGTTATACCGGAAAAGTTATCGCCCACGGCAATCGACATATTTCCCGGCAGAATGAGGGTGAGATCGGCAGCACCGCCAAAGTCGATGGACCGAACCGGCTCTGCATTCATGGTGATCGGCACCAGTGCTACATTATTTCCAGCCGTTTTGCTGAGCTTTCTCCGCCAATACCCAAAAGCATGGTAGGAGATCTGCTGACGGCGGCAATATTCGGGGAGACTCAGCCCGCTCTTTGCTTGCGCGGCAAAGTGGGCCTGCCATTTCTTGTTGTCTCCTGTTTGGCTTTGCTTGTTGTTCTGGGTTGTCATGGGCTACCTCCGTAATATTTTAAGGTTGCCCGATTATGACATGCTCGCCCTGGTACTGAAAGATGCGGTTCTTTTGGCGCTTACATTGATGCAGCGAAAAAGATTGCGGTACTAATTGATGCAGAAAATGCTCAGTTTACAGTTTTAAGCGCTGTACTTTCGGAACTCTCAAAACATGGCCATATAATTGTAAAAAAAGCTTATGGAGATTGGAGTTCAACTCATTTGCGAAACTGGAGGCAACCGTTGAACGAATTAGCAATCAATCCTGTTCAACAATTCTCCTACACTCAAGGGAAAAACTCTTCCGATGCTGCAATGATTATCGACGCAATGGACTTGCTTTATTCTGGTAAATTCGATGCATTTGCACTTATATCTAGCGACAGTGATTTTACCAGATTAGCATCACGGCTCAAAGAATCTCAAATCTATGTTTTTGGAGTCGGTGAGCAGAAAACCCCCCTGGCTTTCAGAAATGCTTGTGACGATTTCATATCAACCGAAGTACTGAAAAGTATTGAATCGGAGGTTGAACTTGATCAGGAGTTTCAGAGATAAACTCCTCCCGCCTATAAATTCTCTTTAACATCAATACGTTACACCACTCAGGCCTGTAAGACCCTCCAGAAAAAGCAAGGTTGCCATGTCGAACACCATAAAAATATTGGTGTTTTTGA
>JANNQF010000094.1:0-20772 GCA_031441605.1 Deltaproteobacteria bacterium | reverse complement strand
TAGCCATAAATTCCGAACCCATGGTACAATATGCTTGTGGACATGCTTCTACCTCCTTTATGAGTTGATTGGTCTCACCATAAAGAAAGGAGTATGTCCACATTCGTATTTGAAAAGTATGCTTAAACCGGATGAACCATATTTTATGCAAAACAATTGCATGCGCAGTAACTTATGGATGCCATCAATACAACATTATAACTTCTAGGAGAAACCCAGGCTTGGGAGAAGCAATGCATATACTGCTGGGGTATGCATTTTTAGACGAATCCGGGAGGGGTTTTAGCGGCTGGCAACGGCTTGGCGGTAGACCTGCCAGAGGGAGGCGTACTTTTCAATCAGTGGAAATTTTCCTTCACTGAGGGACCAGATGTTCACAAGCCCTTGGATAAGGGCAAAGAGCAATGTCGCGGAGGCCTCTACATCTATGTCAGGACGGACAGCACCATCTCGGACCCCTTCAGTGAGGAGTTCCTTCAAACGGGAGATGTATTTGTCAATCGTCATAGAAGCTTGCTTGTTGAGTTTTTTATCACCGAGGCTGATAATTTCGGCAATGACCTGAAATGAGATTCCTTTACGCATGCTGATCATGGAAAAGTGAGTCCCGATGATTTTCTCTATGATTTCGAGAGTGACCGGTTCGTCGGCTACGTTTTTCGACGAGATGTCTCTGAGGAGGACTTCTTCAATATGGGTGAGCAGAAAAGAGATGATGCTCCTTTTGCTCTTGAAGTGGCGATAGATGGCAGCTTCGGAAATACCGACTTCTCCAGCGATCCTTTTTACAGTCAGGTGTTCGCTGCCGTATTTGAAAATCAAGATCGCGGCAGCATCAATGATCTGTTGTTGTCTTACCTCTGTATGTTCTCTTTTTTGTACCAAGATACTGTCTCCGGTGAAATATGCTCCGGTTGGCTTCCCCGGAGGGCAATGGTTTGTTACAATTGCTAAATAATAGCAAAAACTCGTTTAGCTAAGGGCCAACCATCGTTGCTTAGCCAAATTAGTGGATGATGATGAAGAAATCAAGCGAATCATGCTGTTGGCTGTTGGCTCGATATCATTTAGAAACGGGGACCACAATAATTGGTTGAGGATGAGTTGCATTATCGTGTTCTTTTGCTTTTTGCCGCATGGAAGGCCTGATCCAGGTCGGCGATGATGTCGGCAGGATGTTCGGCGCCAACCGAGAGGCGGATCATGTTGCCAGGGATGCCGGCCAGCGCCCTCCCTTCCTCGCCCTGCTGCTGGTGCGTAGAGATCGCCGGAATGGTGGCAACACTCTTGATGCGACCGAGATCGGTGGCCCGCCAGATGCGCTGTAGTTTGTCAAACACCTTTCGGGTTTTTTCCACCCCGCCTTTAACGCAGAAAGACAGGAGATGGCCGTAGCGGTTGATCGGTCGGTTATACTGGTCGTCGTATTCGGCGTCAACCAGCCACAGGTAGCGGGAGGCCAGATCATGCAGCGGGTGGTTTTTCAGGCCAAGATACTGGACACTCTCAACGCCTGCGTGACCAGCCAGGTAGGCGGCGACCTTCTCGCAGTTGCGGCTCATCAGATCCATCTTCGAGCGGAGGGTACGCATATCGTTCAAGGACATGACGGCCTGCAGGGGGTGGAGATTAGGGCCGAGATCGCGATTCTGCAGGTATTTCACCGACAGGGAAAAATCTTCCTTGAGTTGGTCGTCGTCGATATTCGTGACCAGATTTTTGCGGGCGATGACCGCACCGCAGATGCCGAAACCGCTGCTGGTCAGGCTCTTGGTCACCGACTGGACGACGATGTCGGCACCGTGGCAGATGGGACGGAGAAGGGCCGGGGTGGCGACGGTGGAGTCGCAGATGAGCGGCAGGTTGTGGCTGTGAGCGAGATCTGCGACCGCTTGGATGTCGAAAAAGCCGAGCTGCGGGTTGCTCGGTAGCTCGCCGTAGAGAAAGCGGGTGTTGCGGTCGATCTTGGCAGCCCATTCATCAAGGTTGGTGGCGTCCCTTACCCAGCGACATTCGATATTACGTTCCTGCATGAGTCGGACGGTGAACAGCTGAAAGGTGCCGCCGTAGCATTGGGCCGTGGCCACGAAATTGCGCGGTTCGCCGGCATCTTTTACTGCCCGCAGAAAGGGTTGCACGGCAGTCATGATGGCGGCCATTCCGGACGAGGTGGAGCAGCATGAAGTCTCGCCGTCATAGCCGTAGCCCTCAAGGAGAGCCAGGGTCCACTCGTAGTAATAGGTCGAGGGGTTGGCGATGCGCGAATAACACCAGGTGGGGATCTTATAGGCGAGGGCTGCGGCCATCTCGTCCGAGTCGCTGTAGGCCTGGGAGGTACTCATGAAGATCGGTTCAATGATCGAGCCCTGATAGTCTTTCAGGGCATCGGTTACCGAATAGAGACCGTGTACGGCGATGGTGTCGAATTTCCATTTTCGCACCGTGTTCTTAATGTATTTAGCCCTCTTCGCCAGGTAAGCAATATTCTTGTCGATATACTTCTGCATCCCAAGGGAAATATGCACTTCATTTTTTCCGGACATGGCAAGCTCCTTTTCAATGCTGACAGAGAGATAAAAACATCGAATCCTGACCCCGGCAAAATCCTCTGAAGCTACTTCTCAAATGGTAGTACAGAGGCCATTTCCCGGTCAAGGGAAAAGCGTGATTTCTTTTGGTGGCATCAAGGGTGTCAAAGCAAGCTACAAAAGGAAGAGCAGGGTAAAAGTGAAATTTTCTTGTATGAGCCCCGGAAAAAGTTTAGGCTAGGGGCCGTTTGCCGCCTGCTGTCACAGTCATGATTTTTTTACCCGGATTGCCTCCTCAATGGTTTTTTCTTCCCATATATTTCTCTTTTATTTCCTGCCGCTCAGCCTGCTCGGCTACTATTGTATGCCAAGACGGGGAAAGAATATCTTCATGACGGCCGTTAGCTATATCTTCTATGGCTGGTCCAACCCGCTTTTCACCCTGCTGATGTTTATTTCCACCTTGATCGACTACTGTGGTGGCCTGATCATCGGTCTTGCCCCGGCGGATAAACAATGGCGGAGGAAGGCGGGGCTGCTGGTATCGATTATCAGCAACCTGTCTCTGCTTGGATTTTTCAAGTATACCGGCTTTGCCATGGAGAGTTACAACCAGCTTTTCACCTTTCTCGGCATAAGCGGTTTCAGTCCGGTGCCGGTGCTGCATTTTCTCCTGCCGCTCGGCATCAGTTTTTACACCTTTCAGTCGATGAGCTACGCCATCGACGTGTATCGAAGAGACGCCGTCTGTATTCGTAATTTTATCGACTTTGCCTGTTTTGTCGCGATGTTTCCCCAGCTGGTCGCCGGACCGATCATCCGGTTTCAAGAGGTTGCCGACCAACTGGCGAACCGCGTCCATTCCTTTGAGAAATTCGCCAGGGGGGTGGCCTTTTTCAGCCTCGGTATGGCTAAGAAGGTGCTGATCGCCAATTCCTGCGGCAAGATCGCCGATACCGCCTTTGCCGCCGGTTCCCTGCACTGGCTCGACAGCTGGTTCGGCGCTGTCGCCTACAGCTTCCAGATTTATTTTGATTTCAGCGGTTACTCGGATATGGCCGTCGGTCTTGGCTTGATGTTCGGTTTCGTTTTTGCCAAAAACTTCGACTCGCCCTATCGTTCTGCTTCAATTACCGAATTCTGGCAACGCTGGCATATCTCCCTTTCCACCTGGTTGCGGGAGAATTTGTATATTCCCCTTGGCGGTAATCGCCGGGGGCCGGCTCGTGCAGCAGTAAACCTGGCCATTGTCATGTTGCTTGGCGGTTTGTGGCACGGGGCCTCGTGGAATTTTGTGGTCTGGGGGGCGATGCACGGCATTCTTTTGGCAAGTGAGCGGCTGCTGGGAAAAAAGCCGTTTTATGCCATGTTGCCACGGAGTCTTCGAATCGCCGCCACCTTCATTCTAGTCCTTATCGCCTGGGTATTTTTTCGGGCAACCACCTTTGGCGGGGCACTAGAGTATCTTGGCTCGATGTTTGGATTGACAGCAGTTCCCGATGCCTCCCTGCTCCTCGACGGACTCCTGTATACCCCGTATTCTCTCATGGCCATGGTCCTTGCTGCGGCTATCGTCTGGCGGGCGCCGCAGACCTGGGACTGGACGCGGCAGATGGGGCCGGGGAAATTCACAGTGGTCATCGGGGTTTTTATCGGTGCTGTCGCGGTTCTCAGTATGCAGTCCTATAACCCTTTCATCTATTTCAATTTTTAAGCCATGGGCGGGATGAAACCAAGCAGAGAGGCGATTGCCTGGAAGGAAATCGGCACCACGGTCATCGGTCGTAAGCTGGCTGTCGGCTTGTCGATTTTTTTTCTGATCACCGTTTTTTTTGTGCCCCTTGGTCAATATGCTTTTGACCTTCAGCACGGCACAGGCGTGTCTTTTGTTCTGACAAGCGGCGGGACAGGCAGCCGGGAGGAAGGGGTTTTTGCCATGATTGATCGGCATAATACTGCCATCATGGAGAGTATCCACCGGCTGGAAAACGGTCTTGAGGAGGGCAGTCTCTTGCGCAAGATCTTTCTGCCGCCCTTGCAGTATGTTCTTCTGCGTTTCTTCGACAAGGGTAATGATAAGGCAATTCCCGGGCGCGACGGCTGGCTGCACTTTGCCCCGGCCCTTGATTATCTCGTCGGTCCACCGTTCCTCCATCCCGACCAGTTGAGGATACGAGAGGCAGCGCATAAACTCTGGGAAAAGCCTCTTCAGCCGGATCCATTGGTGGCAATCATCGATTTTCACAAGCAGTTGGCGGCCCGGGGAATTACCCTGATCGTCCTACCGGTACCGGTAAAGGCGGCCATCCAGCCGGATAAGATTTCTGCCCGGACGGTTGCCCGTCCCCTCGCCAACAGATCGTGGCAACCCTTTGTCCGGGCCTTGCAGGAAAACGGCGTACAGTTCTTTGACGCGGGAGTAGTGCTGACCCGCTATGTTGAGCAGCACGGCGATGCCTATCTGCGTACCGACACCCATTGGCAACCCGGGGCAATGCAGGCGGTGGCCGAAGAACTGGCCGCATCTATTGCCAAGCAATTTCCCGGCTTGTCTCGTGCACAAGGCCTGCATGCCCAGCCGCAAAAGGTGTTTGGGGACGGCGATATCGCCCGAATGCTGACCCTGCCTGAGGATGCCGGTCTTTATTCCGGGCAGGAGGTGCAAGTCCGCCAGATTCTCAGTGGCCAGCAGGAGTTCTGGCAGCCGGACAGGGGCGCCGAGGTTTTATTGCTCGGCGATTCTTTTACCAATATTTATTCAACCGAGGGCCTTGGTTGGGGCATGGGGGCCGGTTTTGCCGAGCAGCTCAGCTATATTCTTAAGAGTCCTCTCGACCTTCTTGCCAGAAACGACAGCGGTGCCTATGTTACCAGGGAAATGCTCGCCGGGGAGTTGGCCCGCGGTCGAGACCGACTGGCCGGTAAAAAGCTGGTGATTTGGCAGTTTGCCGAACGGGAACTGGCCTCTGGTGACTGGCGGCGTCTTGCCATGCAACTGGGGAAACCCCAAGATGCCGGTTTTTTTGTCGCAGCTTCCGGCGAAAGCACCCGGGTCACCGGCGTCGTTGCGGCGATCTCGCGTTCGGCAAGTCCTGGCTCCGTACCTTACCGGGATAATATTCTGACCTTGCACCTGGTTGACCTGCAAGGTCTTGACCGGCAACTCCCAGCCGATCAGGCCCTGGTTTACAGCTGGGGGATGCGCGATAACCAGCTCACCAAGCTTGCGGCGCTTCGACCGGGCGACAGCGTTTCCCTGAGTCTTACTCCCTGGGAAGCGGTTGAGGGGGAATTCGGCAGCTACCGCCGCACTCCCCTTGATGATCAAATGATGGAGTTGGAATCAGCACATTGGGGAGTATTTATAGATGAAAAAATGCGTTAGCTTATTGGTGTTGCTGGCGGTGGCTTTGGCCACTTTGTCTTTTGCGGCAAAACCCGGTTTCCGGGATATCTGCCGAGAATATGTCGAAAAAATCGGCGCAGGCAGCGTAATCAACGGGGTTGACGGCTGGCTGTTTTTTAAAGATGATTTGCAGCATCTCGGAGCCGGAAAATTCTGGGGTGATGCCGCGGCGATGGCCTCCGGCGCAAAAGATAAAAGCATTGCCGATCCGCTGCCGGCTATAGAGGAATATAGTAAGCTGTTGGCCGAACGAGGGATAACCCTCTATCTGATGCCGGTACCGCCCAAGGCCTTGGTCTATCCCGATAAACTGGCGGTAACAATAGATCGAACGGCCGCTGCCGAAGAGCAGGCGCTTTACCATGAATTTTACCAGCAGTTGGCGGCACGCGGCGTCAAAGTTATCGACCTTCTGCCGAAGTTGCTTGAAAATCGCGATAAAGCAGCGCTGTATTGTCGCACCGACACCCATTACTCCGGCGCCGGTCTGGCTCTTTTTGCCAAGGCCGCAGCGGAGGCGATAAAAAAGGAAGAATGGTACGCGGCAACGGAGAAGAAAAACTATACCAAATCCAAGCGGGTAGTGACGATCCATGGCGATCTCAATCAGATGGCAGGGGGAACCGGGCCTGAAGAGGAAGTGGAACTGGCGGTGGTCACCGGCAAAGACGACGGCAAACAGATAGAGAGTGATATGAAAAGCCCGGTTATTCTCCTTGGCGACAGCCATACCCTGGTGTTTCAGGCAGGTGGCGATCTTTATGCCAAGGGTGCCGGACTTTTTGACCACCTCTCGGCTGAACTCGGTTTTGCCGTCGATCTTCTCGGGGTGCGCGGTTCCGGGGTGATTCCGGCGCGCATCAAGTTGTTTCAGCGGGCCAAGCAGGATGCCGGGTATCTGGCAGGCAAAAAGGCTCTCGTTTGGTGTTTTGCCGCAAGAGAGTTCACCGGCACCGACGGCTGGAAAAAAATCCCTGTTGCCCCTTAAGCCCCTGCAAGAGACCAGCGGCTCCTAACCGCCAAGCGACTGACGCTCCAACTCAAGAAGCTGCTTCTTTACCGGCAGACCGCCCCCGAAGCCGGTAAGGGAGCCATCCTTGCCGATGATGCGGTGGCAGGGAATGATGATCGGGATCGGATTCTTACTGTTGGCCATGCCCACCGCCCGACAGGCCTTCGGCTTGCCGATTCGCTGGGCGATGGTTCCGTAACTGGCGGTTTCGCCGTAGGGGATCTTCCGCAGTTCTTGCCATACCCTCTCCTGGAAAGGGGTGCCTTGCGGCGATATCAGCAGATCAAACTGCTGCCGCTTACCGGCAAAGTATTGCCGGAGTTGCTGGAGGGTCTCCTTGAAAGAGGCCTCAGCTTCTTGCCATTCCGTCGGTATCTCCAGTCGCTTTGTCGAGTTGGGAAAATGCAGTTCCTCCAGCACCCCGTTCACTCCGACCAGCAGCATTCTACCGATGGGGCTGTCACAATAACAATAGTGTTTCATAACACCTCCTTGTTCTTTTGCCGGGCCTTGTCACTTTTCCCCCTCTTCTCCGTCATGGTGCATCCCTATATGGTGTCAAGGGCTGCCTGATAATTGGGTTCCTGGCCGATTTCCGGAACTTGTTCGGTGTATTTCACCTTGCCGTCCGGACCAATAACAACAACAGCTCTCGCCAGGAGGCCGGCGAGTACCCCGGTGGTGATGGTCTGGCCGTAGTTTTTTCCGAAATCGGCGGACCGGAACACCGATGCGGGAACGACATTTTTCAGACCTTCAGCCTCACAGAAACGTTTGTGGGCAAAAGGTAGGTCGGCGGAAACGCACAACACCACGGTTTCGCTGCGGCTACCTGCCTCGCTGTTGAAGCGGCGGGTGGAGGCCGCACAGACCCCGGTGTCGATGGAGGGGAAGATGTTCAGAACCACCGTTTTGCCCTGGTAATCCTTGAGCGTCGCCGTGCCAAGATCGGTCTTTACCAAACTGAAGTCGGGGGCCTGGGAACCGACCGGAGGAAGATTGCCGATGGTTGCTATTTCGTTGCCTTTGAGGGTGATTTTCGTCATGTGTTTCTCCTTTTTAAGTGAATAGCCTGTTTGAACATCCGTGGATTTTGGCTGACCTTTTCTGGCCGATGGGACGGTGCTGCGCCACATGATAGTAGTTCTTACTTTTTGTGTACTTGTCAAGTTTCCGAAAGTGTTTTTGCGGTCAAAATGATTGCCGGCAAGGGCTTTGCTTGAGTATCCACCGGTCTGCCGTAGCTCTTTCCCGGCAATTGTCGCATGTGATGTGGAAAATATTGGGCAAGCTATTGAAATCAGGAGCAGGGCATGGTTTATAGGGGAGTGACTTCTGCTGGTAATGGTGATGGGGATGGGCCGACAGGTTGGTGAGGCAAGCAGGTGCGTCCCATGGATAGATTTCCTGCATGTATTCACCCCTTCGCGGGTACTGCAACAAGCCTCGTTTGTCGGTATGAGGCAAGAGAGTGTTATTATGTCTTTTGTACCGGTTATCGGCCAATCGATCAAGAAGCAACTTGAGGAGCGGGAGGAAAAAATCCTCTCACCCTTTGCAGCCCTCAATAAAAACTCCTCCGGTCGCCATGTCGAAGAAGAGGAAGATTTGTCCGATATCCGTCTGCCGTTTCAACGGGATCGTGACCGGATAACCCACTCGAAAACCTTCCGCAGGCTGAAGCACAAGACCCAGGTCTTCCTGGCCCCGGCCGGGGATCATTACCGTACCCGCTTGACCCATGTCCTCGAGGTTTCACAGATCGCCAGGACTATCGCCTCGGCGCTGTGTCTGAACGAGCCTCTTGTCGAGGCCATTGCCCTCGGCCATGACCTTGGCCACACCCCATTTGGCCATGCCGGGGAAGCTACTCTCAATGAGCTGCACCCGAGCGGTTTCAGGCACTATGTGCACAGTCTGCGGGTTGTTGATTTTCTTGAAAATGACGGCAAGGGTCTCAATCTGACCTTTGAGGTGCGCAATGGCATCGTCCGTCATTCCAAGGGGCGCGCCGACATCCTGCCGAAGGATAAATCGGAAATTGCCGTAACCCTGGAGGGCCAGGTGGTCCGGTTGGCGGACATTATTGCCTATGTCAATCATGACCTCGACGATGCCCTGCGGGCCGGAATTTTACAAGAGACGGATCTTCCCGCAAAAATCAAAAAGGCCGTGGGGGAGAGACATTCCAAACGGATCGGCGCCATGGTTCGGGATCTGATTGTCGAAACGCTGACCGCCAACGATGGCAATCTGCATATCAGCAACGGTATGCTTGAGGCGATTACTGAGCTGCGGGGATTTCTTTACGACAACGTATATACGTACTACAAGGTGCATAACGAGTTCGTCAAAGCCCAGAGAATAATCTCTGATCTTTATAGCCATTTCCTCGCAAACGGCATTGTCCGTTTACGGGGTGATCAATGGCAGTGCGGGGTCGATAAGGAAAAATGGAGCGACGAGAAAGACGCACACCGCAAGGTCTGCGACTACATCGCCGGGATGACCGATCGTTATGCCCTGTCCATCTACAAACACATCTTTTTGCCGGAACCCTGGAGCGTTAAATAATCTTATTTGCCATCCAGGGTTGTCGGTTGTAAATGTTTAGGAGCCGTTAGGAAATAACTAGACCATTTACAACCATTTCCTTACGGCTCCTTATGCCGTTCCAGAGACTCCATTGGCCAAGTTATTTCTGGACGACGGCTTATGCTTTGCGACGGCGGCGGACGACGGTGGTGGAGAGTGCCAGGCACGAAGCGACGATCAGGGTCGCCAGGGCAAATTGCATCGGCAGCGACAACTTGAGCAGCAGATAGCTTATGGTGATAAGGGGGTAGAGAAAGACCCTGACCAGCAACTTCAGATTCTCATGCTGGCTGATGAAGTCCGCCACAGCCGGTGAATACTGGTAATAGGCGTCGACAAACTGCCGCCCAAGGGAGTTGCTCAGAAGAAGGGTGTCGCGGAATTCTTTGAGAAGCATGACGTGCTTCTCAGCCGGGGAACCAAAGGCGGCTGTGGCGATAAAACATCCGCCGCCACCACCTCCGCCGGTGCTGTCGGTGCTATCGCTGCTGACTGTACCGGTTGAAGTTATCATCCCGGCAAGGGTGGCGTACCAGGTGCCGGCAATGACCTGATAGCCGCTGTCGTTCGGGTGTAGGCCGCCATTGTTCAGGGCACCCCACGTAGGAGATGTGGCGGCATAGTTGTCGACCAGATGGATGCTGTTGCTGCCGGCTAGGGTCGCGATCATCGGATTCCAGACTTCGGGGATGAGGGTTGCGGAGCCGTTTCGGTCACTGGGCGTCAGTGTCGAGAGCAGCGGTGTCACCTTGGCGGCTTTGGCTTTATCAATCATTATCTGGAGATTGTATTTAGTCGCCTCGGCCGAAAGGCCGACGACTATATCGTTGGTGCCTTCCATGATGAGAATTATGCTGGCCGGAAAGGCAGCGAGCACCGAGTCGAAGCGAAATATCCCTTCATAGGTGTTTTCACCGCCGATTCCAAAGTTGGCGACCACCGCGGGTTTGCTGTTAGCATTCAACAGGTCGGAAAGTTTCTGTGGATAACCCCCGGTATTGCTACCTTGCCCGCTGGTGATGCTGTCGCCGAAGGCGGTTATGTTGACTGCGTGGGCGGTGGTGTAAAGGCCAACGGAGATGGTATACAGTACGAGGGCGGCAAGTCCTGCCCTGGTCAATGGGATGAGAGGTTTGGTTGTCATTTGGTTCCAATAAATTGTATTTTGGGAAGGTGGCGGGCTCAGCAGTATGATCGATCGTTGCATCGCTGGCGCTCGCGAATTATTTCCTTGTTTCCAGGTTTTTTCTCATAGATTCATGGAGATTATTTGGCAATAAGAAAGCAGGTTTAGCTTACTTTCGATCAACAACACTGCGCACCGGCAATGAGTGGACGGTGTATCCGGGGATATGGATCGACGCCGATTCCGGGACGGTGATAAATTCCGGAATCTCGATCTCCAGCTGGTTCGCCGCCGCTGCGGTTTTTGAGCTTTGATTCGCACTGTTTGCGGTCTTGGTGGCGGCACTCGCTTTTTTCATGACGACAGTCTTTGCTGTTCCTGTGGTTGTTTCTCCGGCGGTGGAGGAGGCATCGACAACGGGTACCAGGATTGGCTTACTCCATGCCGAGCCGTTCCAGGTTGATTCATATTTCATATAGCCTTTTTGCGAGAATTGCAGCCACTGTAGAAAGGGGCGTCCGGTTCCTTCATCGATGCCGAGGACAGGCTGGATATCGGGTATGTCATTGGCGGTGATTGCAGTGGCGGTGGCAAAGGAGGTTCCATTCCAGGAGGAATAATAGATCTCGTCGCTGATGCCGTTGAAGCCTGCCCATGCAACCCAGATTTTCCCAGTCCTATCAACAGAGACAGAGGGAGAGGTGTTGGAGGTAAGTCCGGTGTAGTATTCCTTCTCCTCGGACCAGCGACCGTCTTGCAGCTGGCGATAGCGAAGTTGCGCCTGGTTGCCGGTAAAATTGGTCCAGACGACCATGAGATTTTCTCCGGAGGTGTTGGCAACCGTGGGAACGACATTGACACCTTCCTTGACGGATATCTTTTGTGGTTTTTCCCAGGCCTCGCCAACCTGGCGACTGATAAAAATAGCATTTTCGCCGCCCGATTGTTCGGCCCAGGCCCAGACGGCTTTGCCGCTGTCGGTGGCGGCGGCTTTCGCCGTAGCGTTGCCGGGTGCACAAAGACACCAGAGCAGAAAGAAGAAGGCAAGAAGGGGGAAGATGCGGGTATATTTGTTCATGTGTTTCCTTCAGAAAAGTATATTTAAGAGATAAAGGGCAGGAATAGGGATTCGACGACGACGAAATATAGCCGAAACAGAGCCGGGATGCAAATAGGGAAAAAGAATAGAGGAGGAAAATGCAGCAATTACTTGATAGTCAGCGAAGAGTTCTAGGGATTTACCAGGGAATGTAAAATAGAGCAGAGATAGGACTCTGCATTGCATAGTTGATTCGGCTTTTTTACCCCACACGTCGAAAACAGTTGAATTAAGTCAATGTCACAGTTACCTTCAAAAGAGGTGCGTCCGGGTGCCGAGAGCCATAACGATTCCTAATAATTATTTGTAAGCTATGAACATGAAAGATGAAAACCTGTTGAGCAAGGGATACGAGTTTGCCGAAGTGGAAGATAAATGGCTGGGGCGCTGGCGGGAAGCAGAGTGCTTTTCGGCCACCATGGAACCCGGCAAGCCTTCTTTTTCAATAGTTATTCCGCCACCTAACGTTACCGGCGTCCTGCACGTCGGACACGCCTTGAACAACACTCTGCAGGACATTCTTACCCGTTATCACCGCATGTGCGGCGACAACACCCTGTGGGTTCCGGGGACCGACCATGCCGGAATCGCCACGCAAAACGTCGTTGAGCGGCAGCTTGCCTCCGAAGGCAAGACCCGCGACGACCTTGGTCGCGACGCCTTTATTGAACGGGTTTGGGCCTGGCGTGCGGAAAAAGGGGGGACGATTATCAACCAATTGCAGAAACTGGGCGCGTCCTGCGATTGGCAGCGGGAACGTTTCACCATGGACGAGGGTTTATCGAAGGCGGTCCGTGAGGTATTTGTGCGACTGTACCATGAGGGGCTCATCTATAAAGGGAACTATATCGTCAACTGGTGCCCACGCTGTCACACCGCCTTGGCCGACGACGAGGTCGAGCACGAAGAAACCAAGGGCAAGCTGTACCATATACGCTACCCCTACGCCGATGGTTCCGGTCATGTGGTCGTCGCCACCACCAGGCCGGAGACCATGCTCGGCGATACCGGTGTTGCCGTGCATCCCGAGGACCTGCGCTATGCGCACCTGGCCGACGTCGGCATCAAGTTGCCGCTGACCGCCCGGGTCATACCGGTGGTGCTCGACGACCATGTCGACCGGGAATTCGGCACCGGTGCCCTGAAGGTGACACCGTCCCATGATCGCAACGACTATGAAATTGCCGGCCGCCATTCCCTACCGCACCTGAAGGTCATGGACGACAAAGGCGTTATGAATGCAGCTGCCGGCGAGTATTGTGGTCTCGACCGCTTCGCCTGTCGGAAAAAGGTCGTAGAAGATCTCGAACGCCTAGGATTTCTCGAAAAAATTGATGACTATGAGCATGCCGTCGGTCAATGCTACCGCTGCAAGACGGTGATCGAACCGACCACCTCCGTGCAGTGGTTCGTTTCGGTCAGACCCCTGGCCGACAGGGCGGTGGCGGCAGTCCGCGACGGGCGGATCAATATCTATCCGAAATCCTGGTATAACACCTTCTACAGCTGGATGGACAATATCCGCGACTGGTGTATCTCCCGGCAGATCTGGTGGGGGCATCGCATCCCCGCCTGGACCTGCAGCGATTGCGGCGAACTGATCGTCGCCTCGGAAGATCCGACCGCCTGTCCGAAATGCGCCTCTCTTGCCATTGTCCGGGAAACCGACGTGCTCGACACCTGGTTTTCCTCGGCCCTGTGGCCTTTTTCGACCATGGGCTGGCCGGATAAGACCAAGGAATTGGCAACCTTTTACCCGACCTCGGTGCTGATAACGAGTTTTGACATTCTCTTCTTCTGGGTCGCCCGGATGATGATGATGGGTCTGCATTTCATGGACGAGGTGCCCTTTAAGGATGTTTATCTGCACGCCCTGGTCCGTGATAAATATGGCAAAAAGATGTCGAAATCGACCGGTAATGTCATCGATCCGCTGGTGGTCATGAAAGAGTACGGCACCGACGCCATGCGGTTTACCCTCACCGCCTTTGCCGCCCAGGGCCGGGAAATCAGGCTCGATGAGGAGCGCATAGAAGGGTATCGCCATTTCATCAACAAGATCTGGAATGCCGCGCGCTTTGCCATGATGCACGTGGCCGATTGCTCGGAATCGATAAAGAACGTGGTCGATGCCCCGGACGAGCTGCCGCTGGTGCATCAATGGATTCTCAGCCGCACCGCGGCGGTGATCGATGAGGTCAGGCTGGGGCTTGATGAGTACCGTTTTAACGATGTTGCCTCAACCCTATACCAGTTTATCTGGCGGGAATTCTGCGACTGGTACCTGGAATGGATCAAGGCTGATCTGTTCGCCAGCGACCTGCAGGCCCAAAGGCAGGCCAGAGGTGTCCTGCTTGTGGTTCTCGAAACAATTCTGAAGCTGATTCATCCGATCACGCCATTTGTTTCCGAGGAAATTTGGTCGGTTTTGCCGGGAGAAAGGCCCTTGCTGGCGATTACTCTCTTCCCGGAAAGGCAGGAAGTCTGGAAGAGCCTACAGGCGGTCGAGAAGATGGAACTGCTGATGGGTGTTATCACCGGCATCCGTAACATCCGCTCCGAGGCCGAGGTGCATCCATCAACAAAGATCGAGGCCTTTGTTGTTTGCACCGACCAAAAGAAAGCTGCGTTTCTTACATCTTTTGCGGCTGCTATCAGTGATATGACGCGGTTGAGCGCCTTTAGCGTAAACCGGCAGATGGAAAAACCCGCCGACGCCGCCACCTATATCGGCTGCGATCTGGAGATTTTTGTGCCGCTCAAAGGTTTGGTCGACGTAGCCGGTGAACTTGCCAAACTCAAGCGGGAGCGGGAAAAGGTTGAGGCTAAGCTGGCACAGGTCAACGGCAAGTTATGCAACGAAAAATTTTTGGCCAACGCCAAGGCGGACGTTGTCGCCAAAGAGCAGGAAAAAAAGATCCTTCTCGATGCCACGATAGGCAAAATAGTCGAGGCCGAAGAACGCCTTCGACAGATGGTGTAGGGTGGCCATGGATAAGAACCTGCTGCATACAATGATCCGTGAGTTTCTCCGCGAGGATATCGGCCGCGGCGACCTCACCAGTGAATCGATTTTCGCCGACCAGCAAATGGGTAGTGCCCGCTTGGTGGCCCGTGGCGCTTTTGTCGCTGCCGGGGCCGAAAGGGTGGCGGCCGAGGTGTTCAAGGTGCAGAATCCGGCGATCAAAATTATCGACCCGGTGGCGGACGGAACCCTTACCAGTCCGAATTCGGTACTTTTGACGGTCAGCGGCCCGGTTGTCGATCTCCTCAAGGCTGAAAGGGTGGCCCTCAACCTGCTGCAGCGCTTGTCGGGAATTGCCACCTTGACCGCCTCCTTTGTCGCCAAGGTGCAGGGATATCCCGTGCGTATTACCGACACGCGAAAGACTACCCCCGGCCTGCGAGTCTTGGAGAAATATGCGGTTCGGGTCGGTGGCGGCACCAATCACCGCTTTAATCTGGCGGATGGCGTGTTGATCAAAGACAACCATATCGCCGCCTGCGGCTCGATCAGGGAGGCGGTCGCCAGGGTGCGGGAACAGATCCCGCACACCATCCGTATTGAGGTGGAGACCGATACCCTGCAGCAGGTGCAGGAGTGCCTGGAGTGTGCTGTAGATATCATCATGCTCGACAATATGAATGTGGAAATGATGACCGGAGCAGTGCAAATTATCAATGGTCGAGCTCTGGTTGAGGCCTCGGGTGGAGTCAGCCTTGAGACAGTCGAGGCTATTGCCGGGAGCGGCGTAGATATCATTTCCATTGGTGCGCTTACCCATTCCGCACCCTCATGCGACATAGGGATGGATTGGTCTTTCTAGAAACATGATGTTGATACACGGGGTTAAGAGCAGCATTTAGCGAATAATCCTTGATTTATGGAGTGGAAGTATGAGATACTTGGTGCTATGTTAGAAAAACAGCTTACGTTTTAGGTTAATCCTAACGCGCAGTTCATTTAAAGAGGTATCAAATAATGCGTTGCCCAAAATGTGGATTCATTTCCTTCGATCACCTGGAACAATGTTTGAAATGCAAGAAGGATATCAGTGCGGTCTCAGACACTATGCATGGCACCGTCTTTAATGTCGCGGCACCGTCTTTTCTGCGGCTGAGCCCAAAACGGGATGAAGATTCCCAAATCAGTGATGCCTTTGTCGACGATCTTGGGTCTGACGACGAGTTCATCGATGAAGATCTCGAGGTCCTGGTTGAAGATGAACCATCGGCAGAGGCTGATGCTGGAGTCGATGCAATCCCTCGACGAGGTCGAGAGGCCCTGCTCGATGACGAGGAGTCGGAAGATCGGGAGATTGAAATTGATTTGAGCCAATTTGAAGACGCCGAAGAGCACAAAGGGGATCCGGCAAAAACAAAAGATTTTCAGAAACAGCAAGCTGCCCAACCCTTGTCGCTGGATTTGCCGACCGAACTCGACGATCTTTCCGACCTGGCTCCCCCGAGTCGGGGAATGCAGGTTGAAAAACCACAGTCAATGGCCGTTGCTAAAGGAGCTGCCGCCAGTTCTGGTATGGATGATTTGGATTTCGACTTAGGTTTGGGAGATCTTGGCACTGATCTTGCCGACGGCGGTTCCGATCCTGCCAAGGAGACAATGCTTGCGCTTGATGACATCGACTTCTCCGAAACCCTTACCAAGAGCCGCGCAAAACCATCCGGGAGACCGAGCGGGGCCGACATGGATGAGGATTTAAACTTTGACCTTGACCTCGGGGGACTTTCCCTTCATAAGGATATTTAGTGCCTTAGCATTGAATGTGGGGGCTTTTCCGGCAACCAATTCTTGGTAAATATGGCATGCGCCGGATGTTGGGTAAGGAGCCTTGAGAAACGGAAAAATGCCGGAGAAAAATTATTGACACTCAAACCGAAGTCGGGTAAATATGCCTCTCCAAAACAAATGCCGGGATAGCTCAGTCGGTAGAGCAACGGACTGAAAATCCGTGTGTCCCTGGTTCAATTCCTGGTCCCGGCACCAAGTAAACGATAAGGGGTTAAGTCAGAAATGACTTAACCCCTTTTTGCATTTAAGGTAGTTTCTGCAACCCCGTACAACCTTTACATCGAATAGCCGAAAACTGACCTGCTCAACAAACAAGCCGCTGCCAAACTCTCGCTTACTAACCGGTTCGGGGTGATGCCTCAGTTGTTATCACGAGCTCTATTGTGATCGTTGTCTCCGCGCGCTCTTTCGTATTTACGGCCTCCGTCTCGGTCGTGATCTCCTCGATCTCTATCATTATCATGATCTTTCTCGCGGTCATGGCCTCTTTCGTGATAACGGTCATCTCGGTTCCTATCGTGGTCATGGCCTTCTCGTTCTCTGTCGTTATCGTACCGTTCGTCTCTATCCGGCCAGGGTGGCGGGAGTATACACCCTCCAATAGATATAAGAAGAGTCAACAACACAAAAACCAAAAGTATGCATTTCTTCATTTCCTTATCCTCGCAAATCAAAGTTGTGAATTTGCACCTGGGTCACATTTGTCACTCTGAGTGTTAAGACTTGTAAGAGTTATTCCGTATATTACTTGGTTTCATTTTCGTAATCTCATGGATTACGAATTGGTTATTAGTGCCCGGTTCATCGCCATTATGGGCGTAAGTAGTGTTTACCCACCTTGGCGGTTTGGGAGTAACTGAGATCCCAAAAACACCTTCTACGTTGGATATTTTTCTTTGAAGGGATTTTCCTTAGTTCGAGAAAAAAACCTCATAGTCCTGAAATTACGTACAAGTATTGCCGCGAAAGCGGCCTCAATATACCCGAGAGTTACATCCTCAGCTGTTACGATACCTGCCTGAATTTTAGAAAATTAATAATATTGGTGGGAATGGCGGTGATTTTGCTACGTTAGGAACGTGGGAGATAATTTTATATACAAAACAAGAGAAAGGGAATATGAAAAAGACAATTTTGGCAGCATCATTGCTATTTGTGAGCGCTGCATTTGCTTCAACTGTTTTTAGTACTACAATTCAATACAGCTCTGGACCGTCAACACCATTGTCGGATGCGATCGTTTACGATTTCGAAACCAATATTGTGGGTCCGTTATCAGGATCTTATACTTTGGGCCTTTTGGGTAGTGTCACGAATACAAGCAACTCGATAATTTCAAATGTCTCAAATGGCGACGGCGCTGAGCCTGCTGGTGATGTGTCAAAATATTTGTCAATTAAAGGTGGCGGTCAGACCACTATTACCTTGTCAAATCCCAATAATTATTACTTTGGTCTATATTGGGGATCGATGGATCTTTACAACACTATTGCATTTTCATTTGATAACAAGACAAATTTATCTTTCACCGGTTTTGATGTAACCAATCCTGTTGCAGCAAATGGAAATCAGCAGTCTCCTGGAACGAATAAGTATGTAAACTTCAATTTCTCAGATGCGATTACCAGCGTTACTTTCCAAAGTAGAAGCAACTCCTTTGAGGTTGACAACATTGCAATTGCACCTGTGCCGGAACCAGCCACCATGATTCTCTTCGGTGTGGGGTTAGTTGGTTTGGCTGGGATTGGGCGCAGAAAGCAAAAATTGCAGCTATTTCGGAATTGAGTATTCTTCTCGTTGAAGCTAAGATCTATCTGACTACTCACTGGTGCCTGGGAATTTTCCAGGGCGAGCAAATGGAGCCATCCGTCACGTCAGACACATCCAGTTCTGAATACTTCTCCATCTCGGGATTTTCCTGAGCAAATAAAAGGAGAAGCCTTTCTTTTATGCTATTCCGTCTCCCTAGTTGGCTTATGTCTCTGCGTTGGGCGTTCGAGCTTGATTAAGGACATAAATACACCGGTTGACAGGAATGCTATCCCATGCGAACACCTGTTGTTTCATCCGGTCCAAAAACAATATTACCTTTATCTATTTACTCGTTCATACGCTCGTGAGTGGGCCACACTCAACCCCGACTTGGCACTTTACACGGTCGGCCAGTAGAAGGAAGCAGTACGTTATTGCGAGGACATCCCCCACCTGGCCAACTCGGATTTCCGTCAGTTCTGTATGGTCCCCGATTATCAACTTTTGTATAACGAGCGAGTGGTAGATGTGGGTCGTCCTCTTCAAAAGTTGTGTGATGCTCTTTCAGGCCAACCGCAACTTCTGACCAGTTGTCATCATGAACCTTCCGAAGACGTTCAAATTCTTCCCGAATCTCATCAATGCCGTCACATTGAGCAGCAATCGAGGATTGTTTATTTTCATTGTTGTCAATGCTGACAACGACAAATCCATTATCAGGCAGCAAGTTCATCGCCAGTTACAACCGTGGATATATCATATTGAGCCACTTGGTATGAAGATGCCCCTCATTGGCGGTGTTGGTGAAAAACTTCTTACCTTCGCCATCGATCAGTCAGGCGTATTCTAAATAGGCTGATTGATATTCGCTCTTGTGGTGCTTTCCATTCTTAAGGCTTTATCTGAGTATACTGCACCATGTTCCAGCATACTCAGATAACATGCTGAGAACAAAGCGAAAGATATAGTCCGGTTAGGGAGCCTAACTTTAAAATGTTTCTGGCGATCACCTCAAATGACCTTAACTGCATTGAGTTCTTGCTGCAAAAAATATTACCCTTTGATACGTGGAACTCATCCGACAGACAGGCGGAGAGATGCCGTTTTGCAGGCCGGCAACCGCGCATTTACCCGTCAGGTGATTCATGGAATGAATTGTCATCATCAATTGGTTCCACATGGGTGGTGATAAGCGCATCACCGAGAATTGCAAGAATATCACTTTCGAAATCTTCGGCCATATGATGCGCATCATGCACGGACCAGGAACCGGGGACGAGCATATGCACGGATATATATCTATACGATGCTGACTGACGCGTGCGCAATTCATGGAATTCGATGCCCTTTTTCCGGAATTCAGCCATCACTTTTTCAATCAATGTTTGTTCGCCTTCCGGTAGAACAACATCCATTAATCCGTCCACGGAGCGGCGTACCAATGCCACGCCGGTCCAAACGATATTTGCAGCTACCAGCAGCGCAACAAGAGGGTCTATTAAGCTCCATTTGGTGAGTGCAACCAGGCCAACCCCGGCAATAACTCCCGCCGAAGTCCATACATCGGTCATGAGGTGATGGGAATCTGCCTCCAGAGTGATGGAGTTGTTTGCTTTAGCGGCTTTCATAAGAACTCGAGCTACTACATAATTAATTACCGAAGCAGCGGCGCATACAATAACACCTACACCAACTTGTTCGAGAAGGCGTGGATGGATTATTCTGTCGATGGCGGCATAGGCAATCCCGGCGGCGGCAACCAGGATAAGTATCCCCTCGACGACACTGGAAAAATACTCAGCTTTGCTATGGCCGTACGGATGTTTTTCATCAGCCGGTTGGGCGGCAAGAATCAGCATGCGCAGTGCCATCAATGCCCCGGCTAAATTGACAAACGATTCTATTGCATCCGAGAGCAACCCAACAGAATCAGTCAGGAGGTAGGCACTCACCTTCATGAAAATTGTCACGCAAGCTGCCGCAATCGAAAGCCATGCAAAACGAGTCAGCGATAAACGATCAACGGTTAATTTCTTCTTTACCTGCATGAGTTTTCCTTATTTCAAGGCACTTATTGGAAAAAGCCATCACCTGGCAGTAATGTATGCAAAATATTGCATAACTGATTGATATTGCAGAATAGCGGCCCTATTTTTCAATTCAGCGCCCTTATTGCACGCAATCTTAGACGGCTTGATTGTATTTCTTTAGCTTGGAAATACAATCACTTTTTGCGAGGGTGATTCTTCTCCGACATGCTCTGCAAAAATGCCGATGTCTATGATCCAACCTTGGTGAAATTATTGGTTCATCCGGTTTAAGCATACTTTTCAAATACGAATGTGGACATACTCCTTTCTTTATGGTGAGACCAATCAACTCATAAAGGAGGTAGAAGCATGTCCACAAGCATATTGTACCATGGGTTCGGAATTTATGGCTAT
>JANNQF010000093.1:0-118768 GCA_031441605.1 Deltaproteobacteria bacterium | reverse complement strand
TCAAAAGCAAGGGCGTAAGTAATGTGGCTCAAAAAATGAGGCAGCTCAGCTTTTCTCCACGTATGGTTTTCGATTACTTGAGAATTTCAGCGAATACCCACTGCTCCTCAGTGGTTCAGGGTTAGAATAAATTTACCGTGTTTATCGAGGCATTTTGCATGATTTCCGAATTGCTTGTGATTAGGACCACTCCAAATTCTGTCTCTTTAACCTTAAAAACATAAACATCGTCTGGAAATTCTTCCTGGATCCCTTGGTATATTTTGGCTAAGCACTTGTTGATAAACGAGCTTCCTCGATCCCTAATCAATATTTCTTCGTTTGCCAAAGTGAATACTGCTACCATTACTGGTATTGCTCCATCCACTGCCACCTTGCATCGATTCGAAGCTTCTACAAACGTACTTAAGTGGTATTCGTGTTCAACATGAAGATCATTTCCCGAGAATAAATGTGAGATGGATCCCAATGGTACGGCTTCTAAATTGCAACCAGATAAAAAGGGGCCATTGCATTTTTTTTCCTCGATCTTACAAAATGAAATTTCTTGTGCAATCTCAAAGGCTATTATTCTTCCTATCGATATGCGTGGACACATCCCGAGCGCCCTGCGAGTTCTCCCATCATCGAATATATATGGGACAATTCCTGTGTAATTAGGGTGATACACAATAAATTCTTGGCCTTTTTGCACATTCACTTCTTTGCCGATATCAATAATAACGATGTCAACAACTTCTTGATGTTCAAGCACTTTTCCATAAACGTTCAGAATTTCATCATAGTGTCGAACAGTATTGCGTCCCCCAGCTTTTGCGCAGTATAGAGCTTTATCGGCTCGGCTACGGAGTGCTTGGACGGGATCTGATAGTGGGAGACTTTTCTTCGAACCAACTGAAGCTATACCAATGCTTACTGAAATGTTTCGTTCTGAAGATGGAGGTAATTGAAGCGTGTCATTACCGTCTGTGGCAGAACTGACTAAGGACCACTCTTCATCAGAAGGAAGCTGCCTCTGGTTTACTGATGTTCTAATTATCTCACCAATTTTCTTGAATCCGTCTATATCAAGGTCACCCGAAACAAGAATAAGGAACTCTTCTCCGCTAGGCCTTGAAACGTGTATTTGATCTATAACAATGGAAACATCTTCGCTTATTTCTTGTGCGCAAGTTTCTAGACGGCGCCCAAGCGCAGTTAGAACTTTATCCCCATATACGTGTCCATAGGTATCGTTTACTTGTTTGAAATGGTCGATATCCAGAGCAATAATTGCTACTGATTTACTATGCGACTGACCAACTTCTACAAATTCTGCTGCTGCTTCTGGCGTGGTCATGGAATTTAATGCTGCTATAGTCAGGTCGTTAAAGGAGGAAGCATTTAGAAGCCCAGTTAACTTGTCGTGAGCAGCATCAAATGCTTTCTGAGACCGATCAAGACAAAGTTTGACTTTTTTATCGTAAGTAGACCTTTTCGCCGCTCTAGGTGCACGTTGAAAGGTTACAACGACAACTGAAAAAAATGTGGGAATTTGGAAGTAGATTGTTCGGCTACCTCGGCGACGCCATATTTCTTGTTTAGGTGGAATTCCCTCAAGTTCTGCTATCAAGACTTTGTCATTTAATTTAACTTCGGCGCCATCGAACCATGTGTCATTCCACTTGCGAAAAAACGCTATAGATTCTACGTCTCCAAGATTGGTCCCTATTTCTGATGTAATCTCTTGTAGGAAAACCTTATATTTCGATAGCAGCATTGGCAAATTTCCTATAAAAATAGATTCGACAACATTTCAATTTTACATTCCGGGGGACATTTCAGCATTTCAGCGGTCTGTATATTTAACTCTGAATCGGGCAGAAAGTGTTTGCATCCTGTCCCTAAATCTCACCATACCCATAACGCCAAGTTCACCAGCTTGTCTGGTGAAACTTTTGGTTATAAGTATTTCCAAGAGGGGATAATAATGAGAACATTATTTCTAATAGCTATATTCATAGTTTGTTGCTTCAAATATAACCCAGCTTCCGGCGGCATTGTCGAATTTTCGGCAAAACCCAGTCACTCTATTAGTTCCGGTATTATCTCTATAGTAAATTTCCCCAACGCATATATAGATATTAGAAACATCACCTTGGCTCCGTCCTTTCTTGATGTTCTCAACAACAAAGGAGTTATTAGGTATTCCGGATTGGACGGTGAAAGTTTTAAACTCCCCAGGATTAATTACCACATCAAGACATTTTCCACTCATTTGGGTTCCAGTCCTCAATTTGTCGGTCAAAATGATAGTGGCGCTTATCATCGTCACAGTAGCACTGGAGGAACCAGTGTTGACGTAAGTGAGAATAGGTCTGATTTCCCCTTGGTCGTCAACGTCATGCTCAAAGGCGTGGGCTATAATCTTTGGTCTGTGGGTAGCGAAAAAGCCGTTGCGCGTGAGGGTAATCGATTCTTTGGCAATATCGAGAGATTCTTTCATCTCTCGATATTGCCTGCTGCTGGTTTTTATGGCCTCCTTGCTCAAGCTCCGAGTACTAAGCCAAAGGAGAAATGTGAAAACAGCCAGGGCGAGGGTTATCGCCGCGAGGGCAACCGAGGATACAGCGATATAAAGCTCATAGGTTACCTTACTATTGCTTTGCTCTTCTTCGGATGTCTTGGCGGGTTTTGCCTCCAAGAGACTACTTGGTGTCAATCCGACAAAATCAGGACTTATCAGGTTTGCGGTTGGATTTCTTTGGGAATATTCCTTATTGTTTTTGTCTGTTGGTTTAACGTTCTTACTGGTTAATTCCTCACCGAGAAAATAAGTGGAAATTGCCAATATCAATATCAAGACTATGAAAAAAGGGAAAATAACAGGCTTTATAGGTTTCATATTCGCAGTTTATAACGTGATGATCACCGGTTCATCCGGTGTATTATCTTGTTGGGGAAAGCGATAATCGTAGTCTTTCCCCTGTTTTTTCGCGTACCGAGAATGTCTCCGAGCAGCCGATTTCGCTGACAGCATCGGTCGGCTCCGGAGATGTAATAGCTATGGCCGGACCCGACCATCGTTTTCAGCTTATCTATCCAGCCGTACGCGAAGCCGCCGCGCGCGCTCGCGGAAGGCGGCTTCGCCACCTTCAAGGATGTCACAGACGGCCTTGCGGATCGCGGCGTTTTCCAATCCGCCCGCTACGTAGCTGATCGACGGCAGACCGCCTGACGGATGCGGGCCGGCTTCCGCCACAAGGATCTGATCCGCGTCGGTGTTAATGACGAGATTGGCGTTGTGCGTCACAATGATCACCTGGCGCTTCGCCTTCGCGGCGATGAAGAGTGCGACCAACTCGTCGAAGACAGATTTCGGGTCGAGGTTTTCCTCGGGCTGGTCGATGATCAGAGGCCGATCATCTAAATCGTCCAGCGCAAGATAGAGCAGAAGCAGGACGATGCCCCGAGTGCCGGGCGATAGCTTGCGGATATCGACGCCGTCGTAGGAGATCTCGTATCGGACGGTGATGTGGTCGGTGCCGTAGAGCCAGTGCGCGAACTGCTTCGACCAGTCCCGAAATTCGGCCTGCTGCGTTGGTGCATAAGGTGCATGCGTCAGCAGATCCCTTAGGTATTTGGCCATGAAGGCTGTTATGGCGGCCTGAACCTCGGCCGCCGATCCTATTTCCCACGCGGGTTTGAGCGCTTCAATCGCGGCGGTGATCAGCGAGCCGCGGCCGTAGAAGGGACCAGTTTTACGACGGTCGAGAAGTTCCTCCTCGGCAAACGAGCCCCATGTTTGAACGTCGGCTATTCTCCTAACCGATAAGCCAAGCTTATTGAGCGTGCCCGACGATGATGAAAGCCGCGCCATCAGCGGCGCGTAGAGACCAGCCAGCGCGTTCTGCTCGTTGATGATCGCCTCGAAAACACGGCCATAGGTGTCATCGCGCTCTGTCTGAAGGTCCTTCCGACGGGAGGCGGCGCCTTGCGCATCGGTGAGCCGAATTTCTAGGGTTTGTAGCGCGGAATTCTCTTGCGCGATGCGGCCGGTCAGTGCTGCATATTGATTGCGGACGATCTTGTCGGCGCTGAACAGCGCTCCGAGGCGAGTCATTTCGGCAGCGATATGCGTGAGCGGAAGTGCAGAGACATCAACGTTGTCGGCTATCAGCGCGACGTTCGGATCACCGGGTAGCGGTGGAACGCCGTTTAGCTTGCGGACCTCGCCATCCGCCCACGCGATGTAGGCGGCCAGGTTCTTGTCGACGTCGCCCTTGTAGATGAGTAGGAATTCGTCCCACTGCTGAGCGTTTAAGCCGCTGTTGCCATGTCGTGCCTGGGCTTGGCGGAGTAGCTCCGGGGCGCCCGTAGCGCGCATGCTGCGAACCTCGTCCTGCATGGCGACGAAGGTGCGGCGCTGATTCCCGAAGGACTGGATTTTATTTCTAAGTTCCTGCGCCGCCTCGCTGAGCCGTGTGTGTCGGGCCACCTGTGCTTCGGTGCCCTTGACTACGAGCTTCGCGCGGTCGGCCGTGTAATCCGCGACCAACTTCTTCTTCTGCCCGACCTGTTTTGACAGGCTCGCGACAAGGCTTTCTTTTTCGAACTCGATGGCGATGCGGTCCGAGATGTCGGAGATGGCCTCGGCTTCTCGTTCGCGCGCCTGCTGGAACCGTGAGGTCTTCTGGTCGCGCAGTTCTGCAAAATCGAGCGCCCATTCGCGATCTTCCTGTGAATGTGATTCAAAGATCACGCGCTCTATCTCGTCGACCAGGCCATCGGAGACACCTTTCGCCGAGCAAAGCTCCTCGACGAACTGCTGGGAAAGATACCGCGCACGCGGAAACGACATATGACCGTTGGCATCGTTTCCATCGAGTGAGCGCGTGACCATGGCGCCGCCGCCCCAGGTCAGTGTCGTCTTCGCGTCGCCGATGAGCTTGCGCGCCCGAGCCAGGAAAGATGGGCTAATGTTCTCGTCCGCATCCCAGCCGGTGGGGGTGATCGCATCGCAACCTGCGGCGATCATGTCGGCCAGGGCTGTCTTTCCCGATCCACGCGCGCCGATTATGGCGATAAGGCCGGGGTTGAGTGGGATATCGGGTGTGGTGGCCCAATCCGCATTGTCGATCCTGACGTACGAGATAACTTGGGACGGCATGGCCGAGCGTGGAGGCTGCTCGCCGACATAAGCGCGGCCCTCTGGATCGATGCAGGCCTGACGGAGGGCATCGAACTCCAGGGCGCCCTTGACCCACGAGAAGCGATTATCGACGGGCTGGCCCACGGATTTCTGATCATGGGAGTCGCTGCCATGGAGACAGGGCTTGCACCCGTCATACCGCGCACACAGATCCTCGCTCGTCACACCACGCTGGCCGATCCAGAATTCGCGCTGCGCCGGACTGCTCGAGAAAATGATGTGGGCAAACTTCTCGATCTCCTGACGGACGGTGGCGTCGGCGGCCTCGCGAACGCCAGACGTGCCATCTCCAGCGCCGCCGGCGACGGCGATCAGGATGTTGTTCTTCGCCCATTCGATTTCTTCGATAACCTTGCGCAGTTGGTCAAAGTTGACCTTGAACTGCGTCACACCGTGTCGAAGCGCCGCGCCGTCATCGGTGATGGTAGGGTCGGCACGCTTGCCCAGCTTGATCAGCTCCTCGCGCGTGCAGTCGAAGCGGTCGTTGAATGCATGAAACTGCAGGCGTTTGAGGACGCGCTTCACCTCGGATAGGTGGTCGGGATCTTCGGGGCTGATCAGCAGATGGACGTTCACGAAGCCAGACTTCGCTGCTACGTCGAGGCGCAGCTCGATATTCGGGAAGAGCAGCAGCACACCGGGCAAACGGCCAGCGGCCTTATGCTTGAGGAATGCCTCGTAAGTATCGGTGACATAATAGTCGGTGGCGGCGATTGCCTCGATCTTCGGCGTCAGACCTTCCAGCGTCGTAAGGTATGGCCCCCATGGATCGGCGGCACGGAACTGATTATTGAGGATGGTGCCGGGGGCATGGATATGCGGCTCCCATCGGTGCCATTCCGAACCGCGACTGATCATACGCCTGCCTCTGTTTTCTGTATTGTCGTGTCCGCCGGTCTTCTCATCTCTTTACGGCCTAACGTGGAATGATTTATGTGCTTTATATTTTGATATGTTTTTCTTGTAACGGCATTTTAAATTTCTCGATGTCAATTCCAGAAAGAGCAAGGGTTAATTTATAAGCTTCAATAATCTTATCATGCATCTCCTCTAGATCTTGAAGCATTTGTTTTCTTCCCGCGATTGTATTGCGTCTAAAGTTATGCTCTCTGTAGAAAGAATGAGATAGCTTATTTCTCGCTTTTAGTGCCTGTTCTAATGTAGTGATAAATTCTTCTTGACCACCGATTTTTTCCTCAACCTCTCTTAATAAACCGCCCAATGTGCTTTTATTAATTTTATTGACTATATTCTGGGCAACTTCGGGGTTTTTATCTTGGACTAAATCTTTTTCTTCTGTTTGAATGAAAAGCAGTATATTCCCAAGCTCTGTCTCTAATAGTTGAGCGGCTTCTGCAGTTTCGCCGAATTTTTTGTAAACATCATCTAATGCAGTCATTTGTATTTTTTTAACGTGTTGGTCACCGGACCGGCGCTGTTTGCGGGGTTCGAGTGCAGAAAGTCGTTAGGCCGGCCAATTTTTGGATTTCAGATCACAGGCCAGCAAATCGGCTCGGCTCAAGCAGCTTCGACCGCTATCTATATTCTTTTTACAAGAATAGTGGTGTTGGCAATACTGGGGGGGAGCTGCTGAAAGGCTTTTCCTCCTTCACCAATATCGAGCCCATCATAAGTTGTCTTGCTGACAATCATCGCCGACAACTCAAAGGTGGCTCCTGCACCTAAGTCTGGAGCGCCAAGGTATATATCAGCCGCCTTAAAAGTATTATCGGCGAGGACTGTCGCTTTGCGATCCAGGCGAATGGCAATGCCGTTTTCGGCCAGCTCTCTATGGCCTACTAGTACTACGTAGCCGCCTGGAATGTTACCGGATACTCTACCAGAGACCATTCCAAGTGGATATGCAACTCCTTGGTCAGCATAGGGGGACAGTATCTCTAGTCGGGGCTTGAATACTTCATCGCTAACAGATTTCACTTGACTGCGCATCACAACAAGCTGCTCTTTCAGAACCTGTAATTGAAAGAAGTAGATTGTGGCAGTTGCCGCCGAGACGACCAAAGCCAAGATCGCAATCCAACGTTCCATCTTTTGCATTTTGTGTTCTCCTCTCATGATGGGCCTAACGCCCCGCATAAGCGGAACCGTGCTTTTCGGTTTCCGCCTTAATGCGGTGGTTAGCAAATTCATGTGTTTTATTCAAAAAATATAGAAACAATATGGGCAAATATCCATGAAGGAGCAATCGCCCCAATACCAATGATTGCGAATACAAAAAGATCTACTTCATTACAGGATCTTGTGTTTATGCACATGGTTTGTGATGCTTGTAACCACATTAAAATTAACCAAGCAATAATTCCCGCAATTGATCCTTTATTATTAATTTTTCCCATTTATTTGAGTGATACTAAAAATATTTGCGTTGTATGGTATCTGCCAGCGGTTAGCCCATAGACTCAGCGTAACCTATCTCTAATGAGGAATAATCAGTATGAATTTTACTGTTACATTTCGGACAAACAAGCATCGCTCTATGCATGTTTTGTTGTGGGTTGAGGATAGATTTTCTCCTGTCTGTGTAGCATTTTGTACAAATCAAATGCGGTGGCTCGGCATTGCACATAGATTTTTTCACCGCGTAGGCAACTCCTCCAGTATCCCACAGCTTTGTCAGCTGATATCTCTGCATATCAGTTTCCCAATCTTTCAAATCAGCAATTTCTTTTTTAAGATTGCGTATTTCCTCCAGCATCGCAAATTGTGCAGAATTGGCGGCCAGTGCCTCGCGCTGTACAGAGATCAGGTGAGAATTGAGCTCTCTGACAGCAGTATCAATAGCGCTGCCCGTCTTCGCGTCAAGGAGACTATTAACAATATCACCAATGGTTTTCAGTCCTGAAATTGTGGCGGTAATACTTGCTATGTCCATTTTTTTATCTCCATAATTTTAGGTTAACACTATGGCTAACGCCCCGCATAAGCGGAACCGTGCTTTTCGGTTTCCGCCTTAATGCGGTGGTTATGAAATGATGGTTTATTGAGAAGAGTCAAGAAGTTCTTTATCACAAAGATTGCATTTATAGTGGGCACCGTTATGGTCAAATCTAAATTGGTTCAGATAACCCTTTTGTCTTTTTCCGAAGCAAGCTGTGCAGAGCTTATGAGATGGCTCGCCATTCTCCATTCCTGGCTTCAAAGAAAACACTGTAGTGTCACCACACAGCGCAGTAAGTTGATAGCGTTCGGCATCATGATTCCAGTTTTTCAACTCCACCAGTTCTTGTTCAAGATCGCGTACTCTATTGGCGAGAGACATTTGTTCCTTTTGACTGGAGAGCGCAACAGCGGTGGCACTCATGAGCTTTGTGTTGACATCGGAAACTGCTGCAACAATTTCGTTATATTCAGTAAGTCCCTTATTGGCTTTTACTATCTCAAAAAGTGCTCTCGCAGATTGAGCAGCAGCATTGATTTCGGCGTACATAAATGATCCTCATTTTTTTAGGGAATGAATATAACTTGTTGTTTAGTCATACAATTATCAAAATAATTAAACATTATTAGGAGTTCCGGCCCCTTTCGGGACCGGTTTTAATATCTACTGGGAGAACATGAGCAGAAACGCAAGGATCTGCAATATCTGCTTGTAGTTCAACCGTAGCGTAAGCGTCAGCTTAATCATGACCTTTCCTATGATTTTCGCTGGCGTGCACGCCAACTTTGCAGGTTGGCTTTGGTGGTTACTGGTTATATGGAGTCGATATTCATCCGCGAATATGGCGTCACTCCATGTCTCCTTAGCCACCTAATGACGGGTTTGCAGGCCCGCCAGGGATTTATCTGGTTGTACGTCTTAAAATGTTCGCGCAACAAGATAGTACAGCCAGAGAAATCCCAATTTTTAACAAGTTATTCTGCTGATCTGTATATCTCCCCGGCTTGTGCAGGGTGGTTGCATGTTTTCACTACCGACAAACAAGGCTCTTTACCTCATTTGCCCTGAAAATTTTTGTAATGTACCAATATTTCGTAAAATGTTCTCGAAAAAATTGTTATGATCAGATATTCGCTTTTCTGCATATCTTCCTAAACGGAAAGATCAACAGTTTTTGGAGAACTTCGTATGATACAAGTCCCAGGTGCAGTGTTGGCACGTTTCGAGGCATGCCTTGCGGCAAAAAATATTTCAAAAAGTCTTCGCATCCATTATAAAAAGTGGCTGCGCTTCTATCTTGATTATTGTTCAAAGTATCGTCGTGATGCCAAGAAAACCGAGAGTCTGGCCGATTTTCAGCAAAAGCTGCTGGAAAAAGGACAAACGGAAATGCAACGGAAACAGGCAGAACATGCGGTTTGCCTTTATCTCGACATTGATCAATCGAGTATGATTAATAAGCCTTCGGCTTCATCCCCTGTTTCAACCCTTAATAAAACCGAAATATCCAAGGCTACGGTGCCTGTTCAATATCCTGCCACAAACAGATCACCTTCGAGCATAGTTCCGCTAGTCCCTCTACCACCCAATGAAGGTTTGAAGCGACCACAGGTACCGACGAGGATGCCCCTGTCAGCCCCCGTTTCCGCTGGCAATGATCAACCAATTACCGGTGCGTCTTGGGTGGTTCAGTTTACCCGTCTTGTTGAAGAAATCCAGGTACGGCACTATTCCCCAAAAACCCTGAAAACCTATCGGCAGTGGCTACGGCGATTCCAAGCGTTTACCCGGAGCAAGCCGCCGGAATCTTTATCGACTGCCGATGTCAAGGAGTTTCTGACCTGGCTTGCTGTTAAGAAGGCGGTGGCAGCCTCAACCCAGAATCAGGCATTCAATTCCTTACTGTTTTTTTATCGGCACGTTTTGCAAAAGGAATTTGGCAAGGTTGAAGGGGTGGTAAGGGCAAAGCGCAGGCCATATATCCCTGTTGTCCTTTCCCGTGAAGAAATAGAGGAGATTCTCTCGCATCTTGCACCGCCAGTTAATCTGGTAGTGAAGCTGCTCTATGGTTGCGGCTTGCGTTTGTTCGAGTGTCTTAATCTTCGTGTCCAATGCTTGAATTTTGATGCCGGGAAAATCACCATTCATGATGGGAAAGGGAAAAAGGATAGGACAGTGCCTCTTCCAAAGGTTCTTCTTCCTGAACTTAAAACTCAGCTTGACGCTGTCAAGGAATTGCACCTGCGTGATCTTGCCAGTAAATATGCTGGGGTTTTTCTTGTGACTGCATTGGACAAGAAATATCCAAACGCTGGCAAAGAATTTGTCTGGCAATGGCTTTTTCCGGCCCAGGATCTTACCCGTGTGCCGGAGACCGGGGAGTATAAGCGGTATCATCTGCATGAAACCGTAGTACAGAAGGCGATCAAAGAAGCGGTTGGCAAAACTACGCTCTGCAAGCGGGCCTCGGCGCATACCTTCCGCCACAGTTTTGCCAGCCATTTATTGCAAGCGAATTATGACATTCGCACCATCCAGGAGCTGCTCGGTCACAGCGATGTGAAAACTACTATGATTTACACGCACACCGTGAAAAGCGTTACATTAAAGGAGGCGAAGAGTCCTTTGGATTTTTAATATTTCCATCGGCAGTCAGAACCAAAGTGGTTTGTATGAAAGTTAAGATGTTCCTGAGTATACATATCCAGTTCTTACCATATCAGGTTCGATATCTGGCACCGCTTACGTAAAACTTGCAACCAATCGGAATCAATCGGTAGAGTAGGAAGCTGATTTACCGATCACAGCCTGGACTTTTAATTGACGCCTAGCCGCACGCGGCTGCTAAGTATCACCAAACCTGTTCTTCGTTCATCAACCTCACCTCATCAATCAAACCGTGTTTGCGCTATTAACGCACATTATGTGTTACAGCACATAATGTGCAAATAAATCTTGGTTAAGCTTGACGACCGCCTGTCAGCCAACTTTCGGCAGAACTTTAGCATTAAAGAATTCGGGGTAGAGCTTAGCAGCGCAATCCGGACAAAGACCATGGGAAAATACCGCCTCAGAATGGCTGGCGATATAATCCTCAATCCTTTGCCAATATCCTTCGTCATCGCGAATATTTTTACACGAGGCACAAATGGGGATGATCCCCCGCAGAAGGGCGATCTCTTCCCGGGCCTGGCGTAACTCGGTTATGTCTTTGGAGATACAAATCACAAAAGACACTGCACCGTGGCCATCTTTTATCGGTTTCACAGTCGTCAGAAAATATTTCTCGCCACCGCCCGGCAGGGGCACTTTCACTTCAATGGTCCCGGTCTCACCGCTTTGAAAAACCTGGTGGACCAAGGCAAAACGCTTATCAGCCTCATCCTGCGTAAAGATATCCCAAATTTTCTTGCCGATAACGTCCTGTGGCTTTCGCCCGATTGTGTTGGCAAATATGGTGTTGATATATAGATAGGTTCCATCGGCGGCAAAACTAAAGATAGGATCGCTCGATTCATCCAGGAGGACATGCACCCGTTCATCTTTTTCCCGAAAGGCTTCCTCCCGTGCCCGACTATTACACATTTCTCTTTCCAGGTCATGAAAGGGCTTGCGGTCGGCGGCAAGTAAAACAATACGTTCATGGTCGCGAAACATGAGGGAAAATGGCGAAGACCACACACCTTTTTTATCAAGAGGCAGAGAGACAGTGTCTTGAACAATGAGCTGAGCAGCATGTTCCTTCACCATGGCGGCCAAATCTTCACTGTCAAGTCCTTGTTCCCAAAGGGCGGCCTGAAGATGTTCTCCCACTTGGAGCACACTGCCCGATGCATTCAGCACGAGAATGAAGTCACTGGATATCTTGAGTAATACTTGCAGCAGTTTTTCCTGCATTTTGCATTCTCCATAAAATTGCCATCCGGGATCGCCTTTCGCATTATAGGCTTTCGGTCAAGCAGAATTCAAAGGAAAAGACGGTGGCTCGTGAAAAATTGACGATCAGGGCGTAGCCGATGGCCGCGCCGAAAAGGAAGAGAAAACGAGGCATGGCCGACAGAAATTCAGCGAATAATTAATCCGAGAATTTTCAGATCACGCGCCCAGCAGCTCCAAGGGCCGGATTGAAAGGCAACGGTCATTTTGGCGGGATCAAAAAGGACACCGGCATCCTGATCGAGGCTGCACCGGCGATCGTAATTGGTGTGGCTGATTCGCAGCAACCAGGTGCCATTGCTGTTCTTTCTGGCTGACTCGACATACAGCGGATGACCGGTAGGCATCTTCCGCCCGCCATTACCATCCAGCACCAGAATGGCGCCGGATGCCGGAACATTGGTGGTATTGCCCATTTTTTTGGCACAGGAAAACCATTGTACGGGACTGGTATCGCCCAGTCTGCATGTTTCAATCCCGGAACGGCATCGAACGTAAATCAGGCTTTGCGGCTGACAGCAGGTGACCGTTCTAGCGGCTTTTTTCTTCTTGATCCCGGGAATCTGCACATTTGGCTGCAACTTGTAGCATAAGGCTGGGACTTTCCCGGTGCCCCATAACACCGGTGGGTCGGATCCATCCTGGACCAATGACTGTTGTTCCATTTCCTTTTTTTCCGCCTGTTGCCGAGCGCTATCCTCCGGCTCAGCACACATTGAGCCTTCTTCGTCCTGCGCAACAACTAAGGGTTCAACAGGGTGTTGCGGCTGGGCACAACCAGCAACAAAAACAAGATAGGCTAAAAGGCAAGAGATAACGAGATGACGGCGCATAGGTAATCGACCGACTTTTTGGCTATTGTGGAGAACACCACCATCAAGGCTGTGTTCTCTATGTTTACAGTGTATGCCTTCTCAAAGGTGGCTATGTAAACATCAACACGGGGTGGTCGCAAGGAAATTCGGCATCCAATGCTGTCTTGGCAGTCGATTGGCTTCCGGTTACAAGGTATCTTTCACCGACCGGATATCTTGCAGGCCCGGGCTTGGAGGAGGGTTGACAACAGGGGCAAAGGAAGGAAGTTAAAAGCAACCGCCCATCAATGCTCCGCTTGAGAAAGGCCCGGACTCGCAGTGACGTTGCGAGTCCGGGCCTGAGAGGCAGAGCACAGAATGGGGCAACCGGCTCATTTCGGCTGACACCCGATAAACGGGATTCTTTGTACTTTTTAAAAGCGAAAACCAGCGTTAAAAGTCACCATGTAACCGCTCAGATCGCCGGTATACTCAACCGGAATCGAGGCTACGCTCTCAAGAATATCCACGTCATCGGTCCAGCGATACTTTCCTTCCACCCCGACAAAGAACCGCTCGTTGATATTGTAATTGGCGCCGGCCACCACGTGGACACCAAACACCCCATCCGAATCATCGGTGTCCAGGTCGCCAAGCCGCGAAGAATCTATTTCGCTTGCCAGGGTAACAGCATAGATCCCCCCGCCGATGCCACAGAAAAGATCTACCGGACCTGCCGAATATTCTCCCTTAAGGGTAACCAGACCTGCTGTACCGACAAGGGTATTATCCTGGATGTAATTGCCCGCCTGCGAGTTTGAACCGCGAACAGTCTGATCGGAACCAAAGACATCGAATCCCGCCTCCAGCACCAGGTATTTATTAAGATACCGACCATAGACAGCTGAAACGGCAGCACCATTATCATAATCGGCATCTTCCATATCGCCTGTCGGTTGGAACATACCAACTTTCAGCTGGGCATAATTGCTTTTCTTGGAGTTTTCTTCGGCCATGACATTTCCGGCCATACAGAGACTCACGACGTTCACCGCAACCAAAAGACCTACCAGATGTTTTTTTCCCATATTCATTTTTTCCCTCATTGTGTTTCGATTGTTTTTAAAGAGTACCCCCGGCATCATCTTGCAGAAGATGAATCCAAATCCAATTGCAATATGATGCGATTATTATCAGACCAATGGCATAATATCTGTAGCGAAAGTGTTGTAAATTGTATCAATTTGTAGTGGTTTAACGCAACCGGCCGGGACGTTTGAGCCACCCATGTAATCAAAGAGCATAACCACCTCTATACGAATTACAAATTGTTACATTTGACGACAAAAAACAACAGTTAGCTTGTTCCGGCTATGCTAAGGTGCAATGCCTTTAACACATGTTCTTTCTGGGTACCCGGAGAATCCGGGAACCTGCGGGCGTGCAACAAAGAATCGGAGTTTGCAACAATGCCTGAAACACCCCGTATCCTGCTGATTGAGGATGATGTACGATTGGCGAAACTGATCAAAGCCTATCTCGTGGCCCAGGGTTTTCTGGTCGCCATAGAAGGTCGAGGTGACACCGGGTCAGCCCGCATCCTCGCCGAACAGCCCGATCTCGTTATCCTTGATCTGATGCTGCCGGGAATGGATGGACTGGAGGTGTGCCGCACGGTCCGCCGGGGATATTCCGGTCCGGTGCTCATGCTCACCGCCCGCGAGGACGATACCGACCAGATAATCGGCTTGGAACTTGGCGCCGACGATTATGTGAAGAAACCGGTCGAACCGCGGGTTCTTTTAGCTCGCATCCGCGCCCTCCTGCGCCGGTTCGTCCAGTCGCAGCACAACAGCCGGATCGATTCTGATAAGGTTGAAGAACTGGTTTTCGGTAACCTTCGCATCAATCAAGCGTCGCAGACTGCAACCCTTTGCGACCTCTCTGTCGATCTGACCAGCAATGAATTTGCCCTTCTGTGGATACTGGCAATGAACGGTGGACGTACCCTGGACCGGGACATGCTCTTCCGTGAAACCCGGGGAATTGCCTATGATGGCCTGGACCGGTCGGTGGATATTGCTATCTCCCGGTTGCGCAAAAAACTGGGGGATAATCCGACAAAACCCTGGCGTATCAAAACGGTCTGGGGGCTTGGATACCTGTTTGTCAAAGATGCCTGGGATACAGGCGACCTCAGGAGCGGAGGTCAAAGATGAAAAGGATATTTTGGGGCACGTATTTCTTTCTTATACTCTCGCTGCTCTTTGTACAATTCATCCTTGGACCGGTGATCAACAAGGTCGCGAAGATCCATCTCCATGATTCAATATCGGAATATAACAGGCAACTTGCCAGGGGTGCCTTCCATATGATGGAGGTCGACCTGCTGCGTCTGCCAGGTGATCAATGGAGGGATCGGATCTCCCAGCTGGAACCCCAATTCGGCTATAAAATTGCCTTGCTGGCCATCTCTGAACTGGCGCTCGCCAAAGAGCAGATGGAACAATTGAGCAACGGAAAAATTGCCGTAGTCGACGACGGCGAACTGCTCTACCGAAGAATCGGCGAGAGTCAGCTGGTCCTCAGAAAAGGCCCATTTTCCGTTCTGGAACCACAGGCCGGTTACTTCAACCTCCTTATGTGGTTGGCTGTGAGTGCCATTATCGGTCTTCTGACATTCATTGCCATCATTCCGTATTGGCGCCAGTTACGGCAAATGAGTGCAGCCGCGCTGGCCTTTGGTAATGGCGAGTTCAACACCCGGGTCGCAATGTCGAAATTTTCAAACCTTGCCCCCCTGGCACTGGCCTTTAACACCATGGCTGAACGTATAGGACAGTTGATCAGCTCACACAAGGAACTCACCAATGCGGTTTCCCACGAATTGCGAACCCCGCTGTCACGGCTTCGATTTGGCCTGGAGATGCTCGAAAACACCGAGGACCACGGAGTAAGAGCCGACTATGCAAGGGGCTTGCAAGCAGATGTCACCGAGCTGGAAGAGTTGGTCAGTGAACTTCTGACTTTAGCTCGTTTCGATCGCGAAAAGCCTGATCTCCAGTTCGATGTCCACTCCCTTGAACCTTTCCTGCACCAGGTTATCGACGAGTCGATTCCTGACGATTCTCCCATCCGCTGCCAACTGCAGTGTCACCTTGACAGAGAATCCGGCTATGTGCGTTTTGATCCGAGATACATGTCCAGAGCCCTGGGAAACCTCCTGCAGAATGCGATGAATTATGCCGAAAGCGAAATCCAGGTGGTTGTTGAACGTAACGGCCTGGAGTGCTGCATCCATGTTGACGATGACGGGCCGGGAATTCCCCCGGCGGACCGGAAAAAAATCTTCGAACCGTTTACCCGTTTGGATGTCAGCCGCAGCAGAATCTCCGGCGGCTACGGCCTGGGGCTGGCCATCGTAACGAGGATTCTCAAGTGGCATACTGGCCGGGCAACAGCCGGCGATTCACCGCTGGGCGGCACCCGACTGACTGTGTGCTGGCCGGGATTTCCAGGGTAAAAGGAGGAGAAGCGAAAGACCGAAGAGGACGAGAAATTACTCAGGTACAACAAAAATAACACAAAATATCATCTAGTTGACGTTGTTTAGCCGCCAATCGTAGTCGAGAAATGCAATCTTGATCTCTCCCGCGGCAAGGGCAAAGACGTCCTTCTCTGCCAGGCCTAGAGCCCCAGCGTAACCAGAAAAAAATGCGGCTAGAGAGTGATAGGACCGCCATCCCTTGGAAAAATCGTCCCCGTACCATTTGAAGATGGAGGAAACCTCCAGCACCCGCCCGCTCAACCGGTTTCGATTGCGATCACCAAGGAAAAAAGCCGTCGCTTCGTTCAGCTGCCTTTCCAGCTCGGCACCGCGGTAGGCCTCGGCACGCAGAGCCGGGCAACCGATGCTGGCACAATTGGCGGCAAAATGGATACGTGGGTCGTTATATCGGCCGGAGCCACGGATCAGGCCGTGCTCAATATCATCCAGCGACCGGGTTGCCCCGAGAATCGGAATAAATGTCTTTTTCCAGGGCGACTGGATGATATTGCCGAGATCTTTTATGGATTGCAGATCGGGGTATTTGCTGAGAACAAGTTCTACGGTCCAAGCATTATAGGCGTTGAGGAGAAACGCCAACTGCTCAGGAGTTGCCCAAGTATCAAATTCTGCAACCTTTACCGTCGCCAAGCGTTGCAGATAGCCTGTAAGCTCGTTTCTTCTGGCCGCAAGGCCTGCGTAATCGACCTGACTGGCCCGGCCCTCCTCCACAACCCGAACATGGGCTTTCAGTAAGCCATCCCAGGCTCCATGATCAAAGATTGCCCCCGCCTGCACCTCCTGTGCCACCAGCCACAAGCACAACAGCAAAAATGTCCGGAGCATTGTCACCCCCTTTTCCAAGTATGATACCTTTGCATCCAGGCGAGTATCCTTGCCGGTGCATGTGCCCGCTTCCATTCTCCGGCCGCGTATTTGTTGGCCTCGGACAGGGTCGGGTAGGTATGAATGGTGCCGAGAATCTTGTTTAAGCCCAGCTTATGCTTCATGGCCAGGACAAACTCGGTCAGCAGGTCGCCGCCATGTTCTCCGACAATCGTCACCCCAAGAATCCTATCCTTGCCGGGCACGGTGAGGATCTTGACAAAGCCATGGGCGGCACCGTCGGCTATGGCCCGATCAAGATCATCGATGCCATAGCGGGTCACCTCGTAAGCGATAGACTTGGCCTTGGCTTCCTGTTCATTTAATCCTACCCTGGCGATCTCAGGATCAATAAAGGTGGTCCAGGGGATAACCGAATAATCGGCCTTGAATTTCTTCCATTCACCAAACAGGGCATTTACCGCAGCGTACCACGCCTGATGGGCGGCGACATGGGTGAACTGATAGGGTCCGGCCACATCGCCGGCGGCATAGATGTTGGGGTACAGGGTCTCCAAATAATCCCCGGTCGGCACCGTCCGATCCGTGGCAATCCCCAGTTCCTCAAGACCATAGCCGGTAAGACGGGCGCTACGGCCGACGGCACAGATCAGGACATCATAATCGATACGTCTCTCCGCCCCTTGATGGACAACGATAATGGCACGACCTTGGTCGTCCTTGACACAGCGAACGGCGCCATGCTCGGTGAGAACCGCCACCCCGTCTTTTTCAAGAGCCGCACGGGCATAAGCCGAGACCTCCTTATCTTCCCGGACCATGATTCGATCCCCCTTCTCCACCTGGGTTACCTGGGAGCCAAGTCTTGCGAAACATTGCGACAACTCGCAACCGATCGGCCCACCTCCGAGGACAACCAGCCGCTTCGGTACCTCCTCATGGGAACGAAGTGCCTCCCACAGAGTGTCGCTGGTCAGATACCCTGAGTCTTCGATGCCCGGCAAAGGCGGAACAAAGGGCCGGGCACCGGCGGCAATGATAATCGAACACGTGGTAAGAATCTGCTTGGCACCACTTGCAAGAGCGACCTCAACAGTCCATGGATCGACAACCTTGGCGTATCCTTGAAGCACTTGCACCCCAAGTCCGGTATAGCGCTCAACGCTGTCGTGCGGCTGCACCATGGCAATCACCTGATGCACTCGTTCCATGACCTTCCGAAAACTGAATTGCGGCTGGGTATCTTCGAGCCCGTAGGATCCGGCGTTTCGCATATGATGCACCACCTTGGCGCTTTTTATCAGGGCCTTGCTGGGGACACAACCGAAGTTAAGACAATCGCCGCCCATCTTATTGGCTTCAACGAGGGTCACCTTGGCCTTCACTGCTGCGGCAATATACGCACTCACCAGACCGGCAGCTCCAGCGCCAATGACCACGAGATTCCGGTCAAATTTCTTCGGTTTCGACCACTTGCGGTAAACCCGCCGCTTCTTTAACCACTGGTTGATTTTTTGGGCGATGATCGGAAAAATTCCCAAGAGGATAAAGGAGAGGAGTAAGCCCGGCGAGACAATGCCTTGGAGACCGTCAATTTTTGCCAGTTGCGTCCCGGCATTGACATACACCAGGGTACCGGCAAGCATGCCGACCTGACTGACCCAGTAATAGGTAAAGGTCTTAATGGGAGTCAAGCCCATGAGGATATTGATGAGAAAAAAGGGGAAGATGGGTACCAAGCGCAGGCTGAAGAGATAGAGGGGCCCCTCCCGTTCCACCCCTTTGTTGAGCGCTTGCAGGCGGTCGCCAAACCTTTTCTGCACCCAGTCGCGAAGGAGATAACGGGACACCAGAAAGGCGAGTGTTGCGCCGATGGACGAGGCAAAGGAGATAAGTACAAAGCCCCAGGCAAGGCCGAAAAAGCCACCTCCTGCCAGGGTCATTATGACCGCGCCCGGCAGAGAAAGGGCGGTAATCAGTACGTAGATGGCAAAAAAGGCAAAACTCACCGTAAGCGGGGCCTTATCCCGCCAGAGGAGGAATTCCGCCTGCCGTTCCTTGATACTTGCAAGAGTCAGCAACTGGTCCAGGTCAAAAGCAAAAAATCCGAAGATGGCGCTTATAACAGCAACAATGATGATGAGTTTTTTCATGAGTTCTTACGCTGTTTCTACAAATGGCTTTTTACCCCAACGCTCTTTTCAGAGCCTGAACGATTTCTTCAACTCTATAGGGTTTAGCCAGATAGTCGTTCATCCCCGCCGCAAGACAATGTTGTTGATCCTCTTGCATGGCATGGGCCGTTACTGCCAGAATCGGGATATCCGGGTGTGTTACTCTGATCTGCCGGGTGGCTTCAATGCCGCCCATCACCGGCATCTGCACATCCATAAGGATGAGGCTATAGGGTTGGTCGCAGTTTTTAAGAGCATCGACAGCCTCCCGCCCATTGGTCACAAAAGTTATATCGGAGAGCCCGATATCGGAGAGAATCCGGTCGAGCAGCAGCCGGTTCAATTCCCAATCCTCAGCGACAAGTATTCGAATTTCTTTTCTTTTTGAAAAATCGACACGTTGATTGCTTGCCGGCTGATCCCCCCTGGCTCCCACGGCTACAAACACCGGCAGGCTAAAAGAAAAAACCGACCCAGAGCCCTCGTTGCTGGTCAAATTGATATCATCTCCGCCAAGGAGCTTCACGATCCTCTGCGAAATCGAGAGTCCCAGCCCGGTGCCACCGAACTCCCGGCTGATTCCGCTGCCACCTTGGATGAAGGATTTGAAGATCTCTTCTTTTTTTCCCGGTTTTATCCCGGTTCCAGTATCTTCAATGCGAAAATGCAGATTAACCCTGTCACCCGGCTCGGCCTTTCCCTCGTAGTCAACGGCCAGCAGAACATATCCCCGTTTGGTGAATTTAATGGCGTTTCCCACCAAATTCACAAGGACCTGATGGAGCCTTGTCCGATCGGTGTGCACAAATCTCGGCAGTCCTTCGGCCTTCTCAAGGCGCATCTCGACCCTTTCTCGACCATTTACGGCAGTGATACTGACAACTTCTTGCACCAAAATATGCAGGTTGGTCGGCTCCATATTGATGTTCAGTTTCCCCGCTTCTATCTTTGAAAGATCCAATATATCGTTGATGATTTGCAGGAGTGTTAAGCTGGACGAATAGATCCCCTCAATGTTTTCCCGCTGTTCCTCGTTGATGGTCGAGCGAAGCGCCATCTGACTGAGTCCGAGAATGCCGTTCATGGGCGTACGGATTTCGTGACTCATATTGGCAAGAAACTCACTTTTCAACTGATTTGCCGATTCCGCCCTTTCTTTTGCAAGTCGCAACTCCTCATGCGTTCTCCGCAGGTCCTCATTCACCTCGGTCAGCTGGGCGGTTCTCTCTAGCACCCGTTGTTCGAGACGATCATGGGCGTCCTGCAGGGCGATTTCCGCAGCCCTTCTTTTGGTGATGTCGCGAACTGATCCTTCAATATAATACTGTTCATCTTTAAAAACCCGGCGAACATTGGCGGCAATCCAGACAATGGACCCATCACGGTGGCGAAAGCGTAGCTCAAACTCTTTGACCTGACCTTCAACCATCAGATCCTTAAGCAGTTTTTGCCGCTCCGTAGAATCATAGTACAGCTGGGTGGATATATCGGTAACACTTTCCTTAAGATGCTCAGGCCCATCATAACCGAACATCGTGGCAAAGGCTGGATTGACCGCAATGATTTCTCCTTCAAAACTAGAGACAATTATACCTTCGGTAGCATTTTCAAAGATTGAGCGATATTGTTTTTCGGCCGTCGCGAGTTGAAAAGCTTTTTCTTTGAGACTGGAAATATCCCGAACAGCAACAACCGTCGTATTTCGGTCGGAAGGCGCGAAGCGGACCTCACAGCATATTTCTTCTCCGTCCTGGGTTCGAACAAACTCCCTGACTTCCTGAACGCCTTTGTAAAACATCTCGGCGAAAGGATCGGGTTCATCGACCAGGCTCGACTGCCAGACCAATCTGCCAACTAAATCCATGCCGTTTATTGTGGAAAATTTCCCCGTTGCACCTCCGCGTACATCGATAATCCGTCCAGCCTCATCCAGCCAAAGGATAATTTCAGGAACTGCCTGGAATACCATCCGAAGGTCATCGTTGCGCCAGCGCAGTTCTTTCGAACTGAGGTCGAGAGAATGTTGCAAACGCTCGATGGTTGCATCGAATTCGCTATAGGTCTGCTCCACCAGCCCGGTAAAGGGCTCAAAGTCAGTGGCTACACCCATCCTTTCAAGTTCTTTTAATTGTCGCCGTAGCAGCCGATGCACGATCAATCCTCGAAAATCGTTGTTACTGTCATTTGTCTTACTCTGGAGCATTACCCTCTCCCCAGGATGAAAGAGCAACATTTTCACCGTACAATTATATATTTTGCTCCCTAAAATAGATATTAAAAAGAATCATCTCTTCTCATACGTGGAATGCGACGGTTCTTCTTTGCGCCTGCGGGCACCAGAGAAATTTATATTTATTTGTCATTTTCACCAAACAGTTTTACTATATTCGCAAGGGTAAGAACGCGGAACACATGGTGCCAAAAACGGTTCGCAGTGGCATCGATCATGGCACGGCCCGTTCGCCGGCCTCCAGTAAAAAACATGCATTGCAATGAAAGATTATTATCAAATACTGGGCGTGACCGCAGCCTGCACTGCCGAGGAGATTCGCAAAAACTATCGAAGGTTGGCAATGCGATACCACCCCGACCGCAACCCTAACGATCCAAAGGCGGAACAAAAGTTCAAGGAAGTAGCCGAAGCCTACGGCGTGCTCACCGACCCGATCAAACGCCAACAATACGACACATGCCGCCCGGTTGGCAACGCCTCTACACACAACCGACAAAGCGGCGATTTCACCTACAGCCAGGAGGATATTCTTCGAGATCTCTTTAAGGACCCACATTTCCAACAGATGTTCTCAGGATTATTGAGGGAGTTCCAGCGCTCCGGTCTCCGTCATAGTTCGAAGTTTATCAAACGGAGTTTTTTCGGCGGCAAAGGAGGCGTTTTCCTTGGCGGCATCTTCTTCCTCGGCTCTTTAGCCGGACCGCTCCTTGCCGGTGCCGCAAAAAAAGGTTTGTCTGGAAAAGCTTCTCTTCTCAAGTCGGTCGGCAGTGCCTTTGGCTCCCTGCTTGACTCCGGCTATAAAGCCATTACCCAGAACCGCAAAAAAAGCCCTTCACCTTCGATAAGCTACCAAGATTTGGACACTACCTACAGCACACCCCTGACCGGAGCCGAACTCCTCCATGGCAAAACTATTCAGGTTCTGGTTTACAGTGAAAAAGGTGAGCAAACGCTCAAGGTAAAAATACCCGCCGGCAGCCATAGCGGGCAAAAACTGCGCCTGCGTGGCAAAGGGCGGACCAGCCCATTAGGCAGAGGCGATCTTTATCTGCATCTGGTGAAAAAAGACCGCTGAGTCGCCCCCTTCACTGCTGATGCATCTATTTGTAACTCTGTAGGACAAACATGGCGGCAAGAACAACCAAGACTCCGGGAATAACCCGAAGAGGCGGCAGTCCGTGCCCCAGCGCCAGATCGATTAAAAGAACAAGGCCCGGATACAAATAGGAATAGGCCATTACCTTGGTCGGCCCGAGATACGGGACGGCGTACTGGGTTAAAAAAAAGGTAATAATTGTGGTGAAAACAGCCAGATAAGCGACACCAAGCCAGGCAAAGAGAGGCACACCGGACCAGGCCACGGTCGATAGATTGCCGCCGGCAAAAACAAATAACCAGAGGCTGCCGGTGGCCAAAACCCAGAAGGTCATGACTGCCATTGACTCGCCCCGATGGAGAAGTTTCACTAAAGGGGTGTAGAGGCCCATGGCAAAACAGCCGCCCAGAAAAATGACATCCCCCCTGTTCCACTCCATGGCCATAAGCTGAGCCGGATCACCCCTAAAAATCACCCAGACCACCCCGATTATGCCGCAAAAAAGGGCAAGCAACTGCCCACGCCCGAGTCGCTCGCCATTGATCAGGAGGGCATAACCCCCGGAAATGGACGGTACCAAGGCGAAAATAACACTGGTGTTCAATGCACTGGTATAACGAAGGGATAAAAACATGCAAACGAAAAATATGACGAGACAGCCGCTGATCATGGCGCATCGCAGAAAGAGGGAGAAGGAAAAGCGTAGACCGTAGCGAAAATGGACCAGTGGACCAAAAATTGCGGCCGCCAGGGTAAAGCGAACAAAAGTCAAGATCGCCGGATCAAGTTCACTGGTTATTGCCGCCCCGACCGTAAAGGATGTGGACACAAGACTTGCCGCGATGACCATCAGGAGATGAACACAGATAAACGATTGTTTCTCCTTGCCGCAACCGAGCCTATCGATACCTATCAACTACCCGACTCTTTTGTCGATCCCAAACAGAGAGCGATATACCACCCCGCCGAGGACGACAAACATCGGCCAGGTCCAGATAAGGCCGAGCCCAAATGGCAGCGAGGAAATCATAAAAATAAGGCCCATAACGACAAAGAGGCCGAACATCTTCCACCATTCCCCATGTATAGCTTTTCTCGACTCCTCCATGGCCTGCCACGGTGACATCTTCCGGTCAACAATAAGCGGCACGGTCATCGTATAGCCGATGGCCAGATAGATGCCCGGCAAGATGAGAAGTAAAAAGCCGATACCTACCAGGAGGGCCTGAAGAATTGTCGCGACAATGAGCTTTCCGGCCACGGAAAATCCCTCGAAGACCATTTTCCAGTTAATGGATTCACCTGCCACCTTTCTTATACCGATATATATAAGTCCTGCCGAAAAAATTACCGATACCGCGTTGGTAACCATCTGGAAGAGAACATTCCCCAGCATCCCCACCTTGCTTATCCCAACAGAGAGGTTTCCTTCGGATGGCAAGAGAAACGCGCCACAGGCAAAGAGAATGATGAGTGCCAGGTACATGACCGAACTGCCGGCCCACACCGTTGCCTTGACACCTTTGGTTTTCGCCCAGGCCTCTTTCAGAAGTCCGCCGATGGTGAAACTGTATCTCGTTTCTTCTGGAGAGATATCCGTATGGTCTGCGCCTTCCCTGACAAAACCTTGAGGAATGGCACCCAAATCATCGTGCGCGGCCGCTTCGGGGGGAAGACAGTCAGGACAATAGAGTCGGCCATCCTTGGCAATAAAGGGTACACCGACACTGTCCTTTTTGCCGCATTGCCAGCATTGCTCCTTGTCAATTCCGTAGGGTTGATTTTCAACTCCATCCAGAAGATTTTTTTCCGCCCCTTCCCTTTCCATCAAGCCGGAGATAATCGGTTTTTCAGTAATGGCCTGGAGTTCATCGCCGGCTGGGCGATCGGCCGCAACCAACTCATCACCTTTTTGTTCCACGACATGGCTGCCAAGGGCGTCGACGACCGGTACGGCAGACTCAAAAAAGTCGTGGAGAATCGCCCGAGATCCCTCCTCTTCTTTTTCACGCTTGGAATCTTCGGCCATCTCTTTATCTATCTCCGAGACGATATCCTGCCAATCAAGAACATCCTCCTCTTCATATATAAGGGATTCAGTACTCGCCTCTGCCTGTGGCTGGTCTTCAGGGAGTATTTGGCTTATCGGAGCACTCGGTTCGGCCGATTTCTCTCCATAGGTTGCTGTTTGCACCGGCTCCTCCGGCGATACCTTGGATAAGGCCGCAACAGCTTCAAATACTCCTTGACATTTTGGGCACTTGACTTTCTGTCCGCAATATGAATCGTCTGCAGAACCTTTCACCCCACAATGGGGACATTGTGTTTTCATCGAATTCCTCCAACTTCGTTGGCCAAATTTCCGCGCAAGTCATGGGTGGCTCGACAGCGGATTGAAAATGCGTATAATTATCGTATTATTAAATAGACGCCGATGCAAATACAATACATTTTTCCACCACGCTTTGTAAATAATCACCTATGGAAATAATAATACTCGCTGCAATGGCCCGTAATCGGGTAATAGGTCGTGAAAATAAGCTTCCCTGGCACATCCCCGAAGAACTTCGTTTGTTCAAAAAAACGACCATGGGCTATCCGATGATCATGGGCCGGAAGACCTTTGACTCGCTTCCCGCCCCACTCCCCGGCAGGCGCCACATCATTCTCAGCCGCAACCGGGATTATGCGCCGGAGAGCGGTGAATACGCCCCATCTCTGGCCGCAGCCCTCAATCTTTGTAAGCAAGCGGACAAGGTTTTTATTATTGGTGGGGCACAAATCTTTGCCCAGGCAATAGCCGTGGCAACGTGTATCATCCTCACCCTTATCGACAGGGAAGTGCCTGGAGATGTGACTTTCCCTGAATTTTCCGAAAAAGAATTCTATGTTGCGGAAAGCACCCACTACCCAGACAGCTCTGAGCCCTTTACGGTTACCACCTACCGCCGTCGGTTGCAGCTATGATGACCTAGGGGAGGGGTTTGCCATACCCGGTGCCGCTCTCAAGGCGGGCAAAGATAAGCATGGCACAAAAGATTTGTATCCATTCCAGGAGCCCAGACATGAACGATGATGTTGCCATTAAGAAGCTTCAACCCCAAAAAAAACAAGGCCTGGTAGTTGTCATCACCGGTAACGGCAAAGGCAAAACCACCTCAGCCATGGGGATGGCGCTCCGCGGCTGCGGCCATCAAATGAAAACTACAATTATCCAGTTTATGAAAGGCGATCTTTATTCCGGCGAATGGGACGGGGTTACACACCTCGCCCCTCTGGTCAAACTCTACCATACCGGCAAAGGTTTCTGTGGCATAGAGGGCAATCCCTTTCCTCACGCGGAACATCGAAAAAACGCCCAAGATGCCCTACGACTGGTGGAAACCATCCTCTCCGCAAACGATTGTGACACCCTTATTCTTGATGAAATCAACAATGCCTTGCACCTGAATCTCGTTGATCTTCCTCAGATCAAAAGAATTCTCGCCCTGCGACCTGAGCATATGCACGTCATTCTCACTGGCAGGGATGCCCACCCGGACCTCATCGACGCCGCAGATACGGTGAGTGAAGTACGAGAAATAAAACATGCCTACAGAAAGGGGATAGAACCCCAGCCGGGAATCGATTACTAGGAGGCTGTCCGAGAATGCCCTTTTCCCCCATATCTTCGTTAAATTCGAAAAAATTATCCTCGGAATATTAACTATATGCCTCCGGGAATTTTTTCGAGTTTGCCTCGACCTGAGAGAAAATTGCCATTCTCGGACAATCTCCTAGCCGTTCAGCAAAATTCAATAAAAAAAGGGTCGATCCGCCAGGCGAATCGACCCTTTTTCAAAAATTGTTGCAGATCGAGTTCTTATCTTGTTCAGGAAATAACAAACGGTTTACACAAGTCATCACTCTCCGCAGCAACCCTGCCACAAGACTGACAGGAGAATTTCATCGCCGCAAGCTTCTCCTTACAAACATGAGTTGCAGCAACATCAGCCTCGCCGCAAAATGAACAGGCAATGACCTCAACGGAAGGGTTACAAAGATGGCCGGGATCGTCAGCCACAGCTCCACAATTTTTACAGGTATGAGCCATAACAAGCCTCCTTATTTTGGCGCAGATTAATATTTACATTCATTCCGGTTTACAACGAGGATAATTCCGACAAGTGGCTTATACAAAGTCCGAAACCTGCAAATGAAATCATATTCCGGGTCGTACCCAACATACCGGATATCCGTTTAAGACCGTAAGCAACCTCTGTTGATTGTCAATGGCACCGCCACCCGGCATTCAGACAGAGGTGCCTGAACAAGCGTAACACCTGCGGCTATTTATCGGCCATGGCTTCAATACTGACAAGAATTTCAACATCCTTGCCAACCAGCCCAAGATTATAGAATTTGCCGTCACCGACTTTGTAGGCCAGCCGATCAATGGTCACTTTGCCGTTGAAACCGACGACCTCCTTCCCCTTGACTGCCGGGTGATCCTTTATCCCGGCAAGGGTCAGGGGAAGCAGCAAATCATATTCTACACCTTTCACTGTGAATTTCCCGCGGACCTCATACAGCCCATTCCCGGCGGCGGTAATCTTCGTGGATTCGAAGGTCATCAGCGGAAATTTGTCGGCGTCGAAGAAATCCGCCGACTGCAGATGCTTATCACGCTTGACGATGCCGGTGTCAATGGAAGCTGTCTCTATTTTGAACGAAAACCTGCTGTCGGCAAGGTTATTGGTGTCAAACTTAACCTCTCCGCTATATTCATTGAAATGGCCGCGAATTTTTGAATAAATGTGATCGACGGCAAAATAAAAGTTGGTATGTGCTTTATCCAATTCCCAGCTGCGAGCTGCTGCCAATAATGGCTGTGCATTGACAATGAAAAAAAACAGGGCAAGGCAAACAACACTCAATTTTTTCATGACATCCTCCTCTTGAAGGTCATAGATTCAGGGATGAGATTCTCAAATCCGTGCCAGGCAGTTGTCAAAGAACCCCGTAATTGTCATTCAACAGTAGTGAGCCCCGAGTCAAAAATCAAGTTTAATGTCAAACTGTCTTTTTCTCACTTTTTTCCAAGATAAATCGAAATCTTGATTAAGAGAACAATCCCAAACACTATTGCCAGAAGAGCCAGCAATGCAATTCTCGGGACACCTTGGGCAAAAGAATCGGCGACAAACAAAACATGTACCGCCGCCAAACACAGAGCGAGATATCCAAGTACTCTGTGAATCCACCGCCATTGTTTATAGATGAAACCAAGCTGTTGCCGGAAGAACGAGGAAATCACCTGAGAAAAAATCATGAGGAACAGAACACCTCCAGCCATCTCGGGCCAGTGTTTTGCACCTATCGGCAGATTAGCAATCCCTTCCGGCACCTGTACCAGGATAATGTGCAAAGCGGCAAGGCAGCAAAGAAGAATCCCATTTGCTTTGTGCCAAACGATAAGCGCGGCAACTCCAAATGTTTCTTCTAAAACCTTCCCCCGTGCCCCAAGAAGAATCTGGAGAATGAGGGATACCAGGGCGAGCAGACCAACGAGCTGTCCCGCCCGCAGCAAGGTCTTGTCCATTCCCGTCTTATACCAGAGGGTTTGGGATTCAAAAACGAACGGAACAGTCAGGGCGAAAGCGACAATGATAACGACGGTAATGGTCAAACATGCCCCAAGGAATGGTCGTTTCATCGTTTCACGTCCGTTTCTGCCTTCCTTATCTGACATCATACCCCACCTCCTTCATTGAAACTTACCTGACCATGCCATGGCCCGAACATTGCGACTTACCATCGATTGAAAATTTGCCGGCTTCTCTGAATAAACAGGGTAAAACGAGCGATGACCGGAAGAAAACCGACAAGGCCATGCAACCTGCCCCTCAAAGGTTGATGGTGCTGCGCCGGGGCACCGGCCAACGCAGTGCTGAATTCAAACTGTCTGGCTGCTATGCGAAATTCCTCTATGCTCCCGAGAGGTAAACGCCCAAGGGACGCTAACAGAGATGGCATGGAACAAGCGGGAAGTTCATGCCGTTTCCAGCCACCTGGGAGTTTCATGAAAAAACGAATCCCGTGGCGCTGTACCCTGTTGCCCATAACTACTTTCTGAGGAACAGCTTCCTTGGGAATCTGTGGCCGAGAGAAATCAATAATGGTAGCGGTTTTGGGAATTCTCCGGTGCAAATGGCACTCCATAAAGTCCTTACCCCTAGGGAGAAGATTGATGACGAAATCCACCTTTTCCAGCTGATGGTTCGCTTCATCTTCATCCCTCAACCTGACATCGCCACTTCTGGTATATCTGACATCAACCATAGTCATGCGGTAGCCATCGTTGCCAAGATACTGCACCAGCTGTTCACCAAGTTCCCCGCCACCCAATATGGCCACCGACACCTTCCACACTTTTCTCTTTGAGGTGGCTACCAGGTGATTTACCGCCTTCTGGATGCTGAAAATATTGCCATAGGTACTGCTGTAAAAAGGCGGTACCATGGGGATACCGTGGCGTTTCTCGAATATCGGGCCGAGTTGTCCGGCAAGGCCGATCGCTCGGGCTCCCGAGAGCTTCTGGACCCAAAGCAAACGCCTGATGATGGCCTCGACGGTGGGCCGATTTTTCCCTCGCATCAATTCCAGGGCCGGATTAGGAATAACGAGATATATCCCCATCGGTCGCCATCCGTCCAGGATCAGACCAGCCGGTGTCGGGCGGCCTGAAAAAAAATCTCTCAACCATTTAATATCAGGAGAAAAATCAAGGCATTCCGACCTGTCTGTCGGATATATGAGAAACAGGGTTTTAAACATTCCGCTGCGACCGACAATCCAGATGAGCAGCCAGATCGGCCATCGCAGTATGAGAGCATATACCAGAAAAATAAGCTGCCGCAAGTACTTGTCCATTGCTTTCTCCTTTTGTGATTTTCAAACGTAATTGGTTATAATGGCCATGTTAACTAAGAACCCATGAATCTTTATCTATCGGCAATTCGGGCGGTTTTAATTATGGTTTTATGAAAGCAAAGGGTCGTACGACAATAAATAATCCATACCTATGTTGTTTCAGTTTGCCTACCATTAGCGAATGGATCAGAATAAAAAAAGGCCGTGTTATCAAGAGATAACGCGACCTAAAGAGCTAGAAGGAAGATTGTAAAATTACATTTACCCGGCAAGCTCTTCATGGATGGCTGAGGATAATCTTTCCAGGGTGTAAGGTTTCTTAAGATAGCGGCGTACGCCCAGTTCCATAGCTTTTTTTATCCTCTCGGTTTCGGAATAGCCGCTGACAATAATTACCCTCTGCTGTGGCTCAATTTCAAGCATACTCCGATAGGTATCCAGACCATCCATGCCTCCTACCATGATCATGTCAAGAAGAACAAGACCTACAGATCTGCCTTTGAGAAAATCAATGGCTTCCTCTCCACTGGCAGCCGTCTCTACCGAATACCCGAGCGTCGTCAGAATGCTCTTTCCAAGTAATCGTTGGTCCAGATCATCATCGACCAACAGTATTGTTTCCCCATCTCCCCGCTCGATGGCCTGCAGCCTGGATTCAACCCGTGGAATTTTGTTATCTTCGTGAGCAGGTAGAAACACGGTAATGGTCGTGCCATTTCCCAGAGAACTCCGCACATCCAAGTATCCGCCGTGATCCTTTACTGTGCCCCACACCACCGTCATGCCTAGTCCTGTGCCGCTACGGCCCAAAATCTTGCTGGAATAAAACGGTTCAAAAATCCTGTCCAGATTTTCCGGGGAAATGCCCATGCCACTGTCACTTATCACCAGTACCACGTACTTCCCGGGAATGGTGGTGTCATATCCCTGAATGGGAGAATCTACATATCTGTTTTCGCTTACCACTACAACGGCGCCTTGTTTCTCTATTGCCTCAAAACTGTTGATGAGAAGGTTCATTACCGCCTTTTCCAGGTGCACTGGAGATCCGGAAATGCTCTGCAGGTCAGGGGCAAGGCGTGTCTCGACCGTCACACCGGGATAATTTTTCTGCAGAGTAATAAACTCAGGACTCTGCAGATGGGCGAAGATGATATCATTAAGCTGCACATTCTCCCTGAGAGTCACGCCCCGGCGTGCCAATGTCAACAAGTCCTGAACAATCGCCGCCGCCCGTTTTCCTGCACGGCGTATGTTTTGTAAGGGACCGCGCATTTCACTTTCCGGAGATAAAGAGAGAAGCAGCAGGTCGGGATAACTGACGATACCGGACAGGACGTTGTTCAAGTCATGGGCCACACCACCGGCCAGCCGTCCAAGCAGTTCCATTTTCTCTGCCCTGAGCAGTTCTGCTTCCAGGCGTAAGCGTTCCTGTTGTGCCAACTTCCGTTCCTCAATTTCAACGCGAAGTTGTTTATTGGCCTGCTCCAATTCCTCGGTCCTGAGTGTTACCCTCAGTTCAAGTTGGTTCCTGGCCTCTTCCAGTTCGACCTCTTTCTCTCGCAACTCGCTCACGGTTCCAGCCAGGAGTCGCTGTTTGTCAAGCATGGCGTCCCGGGTATCAGCTCGGCAGTTTTCCACAAGAAAAGCCAAAATACAGACACACAGGTAGGAGGGAATGAAACGGATGGCGAAATCTTTGCTGTACACATTTATGCTGTTGGACACTATATCAATGACAAGAAATACCGCACAAAAGCAGAAAAGGAAGCAGGTGATCCCTATCCCTTGCCGTAATCCAAGCAGATAAAGAGCGAAAAGAGGAAAGGTGTAGAGCCACATGAACGCTGTGGTGTGGACACCGCCGATAACAAAAAGATAACAAAAAAAGAGGAGGGTAATTCCTACACCGAGACGAGATGCTGTGGGCTCATCCCCAGTTTTGTGAAGATAGAGAAGGAGAGTGAAAAAGAGGATAGCGAGGAGAAAGTCAGCAATGCCAAGAAGCAAGGCATTCTGCGCAAAAGCAATGCCCCCCATAACAAGAAGTAGCAGAAAACCCAACACGAGAAAGCAGTTCAACATAACTACCTTTCTCAAGGTTTCACTATCATGACATTCGCGGATTCCGTTATATATGTAAGAAAGCATAAGTATCTCCGAAAGGTATCTTAGATACAAGGAATCCGATGGTTGTCTATATATAAGATATTCGAAGAGAAAAGAAAAAACAAGACATCTTTTTTAACAGGGAGACTCCGGTTTCAGGGATGGTCCAGGGAAAAATTTGCAAAATAAAGCCTGAAAGAGTAGTTTGGGGAACTCTTTGTCGGACGGCCAACGATTGAAATGGTCAAATATCCAAAGTCCACATAGAGAGCGTCTGTCTTATCATTTTTTTGTTTTCTCCAATACACCATCGAGAGCGTTATGGCCAGAATTGTCATTAGTGGTACTGGGGTGTACACACCTCCATTTTCCATATCAAACGAAGAACTTGTCCTCTCTTTTAATACCTTTGTACAGAATTTTAACAGCAAACACCGGGATGCAATCGCCGCCGGCACCTGTCAGCCTTTGGCTGAGTCCAGTGCTGAATTCATTGAAAGGGCCTCTGGAATAAAAAGCAGATTTGTCATGGACCGAGAGGGTGTGCTTGATCCACAGGTCATGTGCCCGCGATTGCCGAAACGATCGGCAGAAGAACGATCGATCCAATGCGAAATGAGTGTTGCAGCTGCCAAAGAAGCCATGCAGAGGGCCGGCAAAAATCCTGAGGACATAGATGCCGTCATCGTCTCATGTTCCAACATGGAACGTCCTTATCCGGCAATTGCCGTCGAAGTGCAGGAGGCGCTGGGCATTTCCGGCTTTGCCTTTGATATGAATATCGCCTGCTCGTCCGCCACCTTTGGCATTCAAACAGCGGTTGATTCTATTTATAGAGGCAACGCCAGGGCAATCCTCATGGTCAACCCGGAGATCTGCTCGGGGCATTTGAACTTTCGTGATCGGGACAGCCACTTCATCTTTGGCGACGTGTGTACTGCGGTGATTATCGAGCAGGAGGAATATTGCTGCAAAAAAGATGTCTTTGAGATTGTCGGTACTAAACTGGCAACCCAATATTCCACTAATATTTATAATGGCTTTGGCTTTCTCAATCGCACCAGACCGGATCAAGGCACTGAAAAGGAGCGGCTGTTCATCCAGGAAGGTCGGAAAGTTTTCAAAGAGGTGATTCCCCTGGCCACAGAGGTCATCCGTAATCATCTGAAAGAGCATAATATTGAACCGACTGACCTCCGGAGGGTCTGGCTGCATCAGGCCAATCTCAATATGAACCAACTGATATGTAAAAAATTACTCGGCACAGAGATTACCGATGCTGTGACCCCGACCATCCTCGACACCTACGCCAACACCGCCTCAGCCGGATCGATTATATGTTTTCATAAACACCATGCGGACCTGCAGGAACATGACCTTGGCGTAATCTGTTCGTTCGGCGCCGGATATTCCGTCGGCAACATCATCGTGCGCCGGATAATCCTTTGATGTCACGAAGTGCTCTATAGGCAGTCCCGGTGCCCGCTCAGATAAGGCCTGGATGTGCCTTAATTTCTTCTTCAATCAGCTCGGGGTCTGCGGCATTGTAGCGAATAATATTCTGGAGGTGCATGAGATTTTCCGGATCAATCCTGGTGAATTTGAGACTTACCTCGCCGCTGCCGGCACGGACTATCTCCCCGAAAACATCAACTCCCGGCCCCATTCTGGGCAAAAATATTGTGAATTTACAGGGTTCCCCGGGCAACAGCTGTTCATCTATTTCCAGCTGACAGCCACCAACGCTAAGATTGATTATTCGTTCAACCGTGTAGACTGTTTCGCCGGCAGCAAGCCTTGCCCGAACATTGAAGATAATCCTGCTAAATCGCCTTTTTTCTGCTGTCATGGCTTTGCACCCCAATAGCTGTTGAAATTGTCGAGCAATTGTAAAATAAACGTCCCTCTTTGATTTTAAATTTGTGTGCTGCCCAGCCTCATTGCCCTTGCGAAGCACCCCGGTTCAGGAAACGGAGCAGGGCCTGCCAATAGTCGGAGTACATTTCAATCGTTCCGTGGTCCGCTTCGGCAATAAAAACGACTTCTTTTTCACTCTGGATATGTCGGATGAGATTTTCCGTCCGTTCGACCGGTATTACCCTGTCCCGGCCGGCGTAAATGACGAGCAGGGGGCAGTGGATCAACGGCAAAGCATCAAGCGACACAAACCGATGCCTGAGAAGCAGTCCTATCGGCAGCCAGGGATAATGCGACTTGGCGACATTTTCAATGCTGTCAAAAGGGGTAACGAGAATTGCCCCGTGGACCGGTCGCTGCCCGGCAACGTGGCATGCCACCCCGGAGCCCAGGCTGCGACCGATGAGATAGATTTCTTTGGGCGCGTAGGTATTAACCATATCATCGAACACCGCCAATGCATCGGCATAAAACTCCGTCTCTCCGGGGTTACCGGTGCTGGGTCCGTAGCCCCGATAGGCAACAAACAGGGTCGCCGCCTGAATCCCCTGATATTCCTCAATATTGAGAAAGACATCTTCGGCGTTTCCGCCATAATAAATAAGCAGCTTGTCACGCACAAACCCGGGGTTCACCAGCCAACCCCTGAGCTCAACCGGGCCGCCCTGAAGATGGTAATCGACGACCTTGTCGAAACTCTGATCCTCATGTTTGGCTGCGGTCGGATAGAAAATAAAAGAATCCTGGCGCAAATACATAAAAAAAGCGCAAAAAAGGTAGAAAATCAAGAGGTACAGCAAGATCTGAATAACCAGGCTCATCTTCATGCGCTCCCGCTCATGGGTAAATCCGCGACAGTATATTCTCTGCCCAACCAACTTTGAGTCCTTTGGCAAGAATTACCATGAAAAAGTAACCGCTGTCAACGAGCCCGATAAGCGACAATATTCCCCTAGTCGTTGAACGAGGCTGCATCCCTTCTTACTATTTTTCCACTGACGTGGTACCTTCATCGCATGAATATTCGAAACTTTCGGCACCAAGAATTGGACATCAATTCTTTCAACACCACTCCAGGTCAATCCTGGTGTGTTTTTGGAGAAAACCACTCCGGCATCGATTCCTTTATCGACCTGCTCGCCGGGAAGCTGTCGCATTGCCAGGCAGATGTCCTTGATCTCCCCATAAATCCGGGCATCCTATCGTTTCGCGCACAGCAAGAGCTGTTCGAAAAAGAAATTCGCAATGACGACAGTAACTTCCTCAATAAAACCGACCCCGGCACCCTGGTTCGCGACTTTTTCCCGAACCCCGAGGCTCACCTCGATCTGTTGCAAACCTTTGGGATGTCCGATTGTCTTGACCTCGGCTACCGCCAGCTCAGCTCCGGGCAGGCAAGAAAACTCTTACTCCTGTGCGAATTGACCGTTGGCACCGCAACCCTGGTGCTGCAAAATCCTTACGACGGTCTTGACGAACAGAGTTGTCATGAGTTGAACCACGCCCTTATGCACCTGCCTGAACGCGGCATTGAGGTAATGGTGTGCGTCAATATCCGGAGTGATGTTCCTGCCTGGACCAGTCACCTGGCGATTATCAAAGACCGGCGTCTTGTGTGCGCCGGGCCGAGAGACCAGGTACTGCCGAAAACGGAGGACCTCATGCCCACAGGCAAAAACGGTCGTACCCCTATCCACGCCCCCTTTCTCCAGTCGTCGACCAAAAGCATGGAGGGTGACGAAGAACTGGTATTTCTACGCAACGGCTTTGCCGGATACGGCGAGAAATTACTCTTCAGCCACCTTAACCTGACGATTCAAAGCGGAGACCATACCCTTATTACCGGAGCAAACGGCTGCGGCAAGTCGACGCTTCTCGACATCATCACCGGTGACAGCCCTAAATGTTATGCCAATGATCTGCGGATTTTCGGCAAAAAAAGAGGCAGTGGCGAATCCATCTGGGCTATTAAAAAACACATGGGCATTGTCTCCCCAACCCTGCACAGGGATCATCGCATCCCGGGAAATGCCCTCGAGGTTGTCCTTTCCGGGCTCTATGATTCGATCGGCCTTTACCACAAGGCAACGACTTCCGAGATCAAAACCGCCCGGCAATGGCTGGCCTGGATCAATCTCTCCGCCAAAGCCGACGTGCCGTTTCGGCGCTTAAGCTTTGCCGAGCAGCGCCAGGTGCTCATCGCTCGGGCCCTGATCAAACGCCCCAGGCTCCTCATCCTCGACGAACCGACCCAGGGCCTGGATGACGACAATTGCAGCAACCTTCTTCATCTTCTTGCGGAGATAGCCACCCGGAAACTTTCCACCATTCTCTTCGTCAGCCACCGCCGGGACGAACACCGCCCCTTTTTCAGGCAACAAATCCGCCTCGACGCTCATGCGGCATGATGGTACAATGGCCATCTGCCAATAAGGGCCAATCGCCCCGTAACCGATACTTTACAACTTCCAAGATCCCCCATGCTCACCCGAATTCGACAGCTTCTGACAACCATCTGGTATTGGCTGACTTCCCCATCCTACCGCCTGCTGCAACGTTCAGGTTTCTTTGACCCCTGCTATTATCTAGAGCACAACCCGGATGTCGCCGCTTCGGGGGCGGAACCTCTCACCCACTATCTCACCAAGGGCTTTGCCGAACTGCGCCGGCCCGGGCCACTTTTTGACCGCGTATTTTACCTCCACCAGTGCCCGAGCCTCATTGAAAAAGAAGAGAATCCCCTCCTCCATTTTCTACAAAAAGGGAGGTATCAAAGACTTGTACCGAACTATCTCGTTGATCCGGCATATTACCAACTGAATAATCCGGCGTTCGAAATCTCCGGACTTGATCCACTCAGCCACTTTCTTCAGGAAGAAGGTAACCACGGCCCTCCTTGTTCCCCCACTCCCTTTTTCGATCCTCCTTTTTATTGCCGTAAATACGCCGATGCAGCGCAGTACACACTCGACCCACGGGCAGCTTACAAGCATTTCTTCAAAGTTGGGCTTGCGGAGAACAGACAGCCAAGTATTTATTTCGACATTGAATTCTACCTCGACAAAGCCCCTGGGCTCCGTGAACTCGGCCTCAACCCGCTCAGCCATTATTTTATGTTCGGATTTCACGAAAAAAAGAGTCCGTCGCCGCTGTTCGATGCCGTTTTCTATGCCAAAACCTACGGAGGTGTGGCAGGCATCGATCCCTTTGGCCACTACCTGCGTACACAAAAGATCGAAGACCGGCAACCCTGCTCCTGGTTTGATCCGGTGTTTTACCGACAGACCTATCTCGGCGGATACAAGGATACCTCCCCGCTCCAACATTTCCTGGAAAATGGCCTGCGGGAAGGTCTGTATCCGAACCGGCAAATATATGACCTTGCAAGCAAGCCGGTCATCTCCGTGCTGGTGCCGGTGTATAACGTTGCGATTGCCCACCTCAACACCTGCATCCGTTCCGTTGTCTATCAATCCTACCCGCACTGGGAACTTTGTCTTGCCGACGATTGCAGCACCGACGAGGAGATTCGCCCACTGCTCGAAAGCTGGGCCTCGTCCGACCCAAGAATCAAAGTTGTCTTTCTGCCCGAGAACTCGGGAATTTCAGCGGCCACCAATGCCGCCGCGGATCTTGCCGCAGGCAGCTATCTGGCCTTCCTCGACAACGACGACGAACTGGCCAAGGAGGCCCTGCAGACCTTCGCCCAATGGATCAACAGCGACCCCGCCGACCTGTATTACAGCGATGAAGATCTCATCGGCGCCGACGGCCGGCAATTCAGCATCTTCCGCAAGCCGGGGTTCAACAGGGAACTGCTGCTCTGCCACAACTATGTCACCCATTGTGTTGTGACCAAAAAGACATTGTATGAGAAGGTCGGCGGCTGTGCCGGAGAATTCGACGGAGCCCAGGATCTCGACCTTTTCCTGAAGCTCTCGGAACTGGCCGATGCCATAATCCATATCCCCCAAATCCTTTATCATTGGCGGGCCTCCGAGACCTCCACCAGCATCAATCATGACGAAAAGCACTACGCCGACGAAGCCGGCCGGAAAAGTGTCGTCAATGCCTTGGCCCGCATGGGTGTCGGGGGTGAAGCACTGTTCGCCGACTGGAAATTCTTTTACCGCGCCAAAAGAACCATTGACCAGGAGATATCAGTCACCTTAGTGATAAACTGGGAGCGGCAAGAGGACGATATCCTTCTGTGGCTGAACCATCTGCTTGCTGCCGCCCGGTGTAAGGTTTCTCAATTGATCATACTCATGGCCAAGCAACCATCCCCTTCCCTCATTGACACTTTTTCCTCTGCAACCGGAATCGATACCACCTGCAGAATTATGTTTGACAATCCGGGACCGGCAGGTAAATTCCATTCAATCGTAGCCGATATCAAGGGCGAACTTGTCGCCTTTGTCAGCGGCGATCTGGATATTGCAAGCGACTCTTGGCTGTCGGCTCTTGTCGAGTACGGCCAATCTCCGGAAATCGGCATGGTTGGTGGACAAATCGAATATCCCGGCGAATACTGTGATACCGTCACCCCTCTTCCCGACTTCAGTAACACTTCACCATTGTACTATGTCCGCTTTCTCACCGATTGTTCAGTGCTCATGAACGGCCGCCACTGCCCCCAGGAAGTTATCGGCATAAGCGGTGACCTCTTTCTTATGCGTAGAGATCTCTTGATCGTCGCAGACGGCTTTAACCCGACTCACTCCCCTTTTCTCTTGGCCGTTCCCGATTTTTCCCTCAGTTTGCATCAACAAGGCCGAAAGAATATTTTCACTCCCTACTGTAAGGCAACACTCACCGCCGAGGGCATGACACGCCGCCGGCAATGGCCGCCAACCGCACTTCAGGAGGAGAAGAGCGGGTTCCAGCACAAGTGGTTTGATTTGCTATATCGTGGCGACCCCTTTTATAACCGGGGAATTATTTGCGACAATGGTCAATCCGAGGATGAGTTCCGGACATGGCTGGCCGGACCATGGCCATTAGGAAAGGCACAATAACGGTCGGAGGTTTTCTTTTATCGCCTGCTGGTCTTTGGCAGAGAGCGTACCTATTTTTTAGAGAAAGACGATTATCTAAAGCGGGCTGACGCCCGCAACCCAAAGGCTATAATCCCCTCCCACAACAGAGGGGATAAGTACCTTGAGACAGATTGATTTCTTGTAAAAAAACAAGAAACCAATCTGAAAGGTATTAAAGTAAAAAGCTTCATCCAAACCTCAGACGGTTGAGGTGGTACATTGACGGCAGCGTACCAACTCCCCCCGCTCACCATAACTTGAAAGGATTAGCCGATATGCATCTCGATGACCTGAGCAATAAAAGTTTTCTCGAGGAGCTTTATCGACAGACCAAGGGAGATCTGCAATCCCAGGCGTCGATGTATGAAGTGGGAGCCTCGATGGGTTTGGCAAAAGGTGAAGCGGGATCTCTAGCCGAAGAACTTATGGTCGCAGGACTCGTCGAACTGCGCACCCTGTCCGGAAGCGTCAGCATCACCCGTGAAGGCTTATCATCTTTGGGTATAGCAGCACCAGCCGCCCCTGCCGAAGGCGTGAACCAAAAATTCAGCGACGGCCCCGCCGCCAATAAGGCTGACCGGGAAATCCTTAGTCGCCTCATCGACACCATGAAAACCTGTCTTTCCGAAATGAAAATGGAATACACCCGGCTGGAAGAGATCATCATTGACCTCAAGACCCTGGAGGTACAGTTGATGTCGCCGGCTCCAAAGGTTGCTGTTTGCCGAGAACTTCTTCGCTCACTGCATACTTCTTTTCAGGTTATCGACAACAAAACTGTGACTTCACAACTTGCACCTCTTATTAAATAAACAGCACCCTTACACACGGCAAATATATCTACTGGGTCAATTCAAAAAACAGCAACGGAATTGCGAAAATCAATATGAATACCATTTGACTGCTTGGCGGGATAAGGTGGTTACTCCCGAGGCCACCGACCGAGACATTGTCCTCCAGGTAATTTTCGATGAGCCTGCCGAGGCATTATCAGCGACACATCACGCTGGGAATATCTGCGCATCATTGGCCTAATGCAAGATATACTTCCGAGAGCAAAATTGGGGTTTTTCTCTTTTGAGTTTGTGCAAATATTACTCCCCCCTTTCACCATCTTGCTTGCAAGATTGCAGACATCTCCTAAATCCCCATACATTCCATGGAATATCTGCTATATACATCGATTGAAGTAAATGACAGGGCACATTACTCTCACGATGACAGTTGGTACACGGTTTGCTTGTAACCATGGTTGGCTGTCGATGATAGCTCAACTGCCGGATGGCTTTTCCGGTTTTCATAGTCACATACTGTCGTGCATCTGGGAGATGTCCTCTAGGACAGACGAGATTCGAATACAACGAATGGCACAATGACTTTTAAACTTGGCATCAAACAAAAACTTGCTCTTATCTTCTTCCTGTTTTTCCTGGTCTTCTCAGGGACGGTCTTCGTTCTCTTGTCGAATGTCCAGAAAATGGTCATCACTACCGAACGTATTGTCAGTACCAACAAAAAGCTCGCCGAGCTGACTGAAATCCTCCAGGCCAGTATGGTCGACATGGATGCCAATAGCAAAAAATTTATCCTTCTCAAAAAAAAGCGCTATTTTGAGTATTTCGAAAAGTCTCGAAGTACCTTCGAAGGTGCACTGCAGCAGGCAGTCCTCCTTTTAAGGCAATCGGAAGACAGCCAGTCTCCCTTGCGGCAGTTGGCAACCGGCTATCAGCGCCACCGCAGCGAAGTTGCCACAAGCGACAGTGCTGCTGAGAACAGCTTTAGATGGGTTTCCGACCACATCCTGGCCGAGTGGATGGAAGAAATCAGCAGGGCTAAAAAGCAGAATCAACAGGAAATTGAACTTGCCTTGCAGGAACAGATCGAGGCAAGTAGGATAAATGCGAGAAACGGCCTCGTTGGTTTCTGTGTCAGCATTCTTGTCGGCTGCCTCGGTGTCTGGTTTATTTCCCGGGCCATTTTCTCGCCTCTCAAAACCCTCACGGGAAGGTTGCGGGGGATATCTTTTGATACACCGCAAGAACCGATCCGCCTCCGAGGTGGCGATGAATTCAATGAACTGGCCACAGCCTTCAATGACATGAGTCGTCAACTCAATGCAGAGGAAACTATCCGGACGGAGTTTATTGCCACTCTCAGCCATGAGATTCGCACCCCGCTTTCATCCGTCCATGAATCGGTGAATATGATTGTCGAGGAGGTCTTAGGGAGTATCAATGACAAACAGCGAAAATTTTTGGGAATCGCCAGCAGCGAAATCAAACGGATTAATAAACTCCTCAACTATTTACTGAACGTAGGGGTCCTCGAAATGGATGGTCGCAAGACCCACGCTCTTCAACTCGATACCGCAAGTGTGGTTGCTGCCTGCGCCGACCTTTTTTCAGCACCCGCTGAAAAGAAAAAGGTGCGCATGAGAACGGACAATTTTAGCAACTGTCCACAACTTTTCGGGGTGCGGGAGGAAATCCAACAGGTATTCGTCAATATTATCGGCAATGCCGTCAAATATTCACCTGAAGGCGGCGAGGTAATACTCACATGGGAGAGGGCCAAGGAAAAAAAATTCGTTCTCTTTCATGTTGCCAATTCCGGTCCGGGAATTGCCGATGATGAAAAAACGCTTATCTTTACCAAATATTATCGGACTAAAAATGTCCGTGGCCACCTTGATGGAGTCGGTCTGGGCCTCGCCATCTGCCGCCGGATTGTCACAAGTTACCGCGGACATATTGAAGTCGCCAACAACAAAGGGCAGGGTTGTACCTTTTCCTTTACCTTGCCCACGCACCCCTGATTTAAATCAGATACTTTCTTGAATAAAAACCCATGCTGATCTTAACGAATATGCCAGTGCCCATTTTCAACGCGCTGAAACTCCGGGTGGGCATATTTTTCGTGGCCATTTCCCTGCTTTGCAGCTCATGCGCGCAGCCGCCCGCGCCGGAAACTCCCGAACCTGAGGAACTGCCGTCTTACCAGAGTCGGGGGGACGAGCTTTTTCTCAATGAAAATTATGCCGATGCCCTCCTGGAATATGAACATGATTATGAAACCGCCCTTGCCCCGGAAGACCGAAACCACGCTTTGTATGGTCTCGCCTGCACCCAGCTGGTACTTGCTCATTCCGACAACCAGATGACCGAAGCCATCGACAACTTGGCAAAATGGGACGATGAAAAAGGCGACATCGCCCTTACTGAGAATCGCCACCTTCTCGTTACTGCCCTAAAAGTCCAGGGCCAACGTATCCTCAAAATACGCCAGGAGCAGAGCCATCTGGCCAAACGGAAAAACAACATCATCGCCAATCAACGCAATAAAATCACGCAAATGGTCAATACCGTTGACAATCTGCAGAAACAGCTCGAAGAACTTGAGGCAATTGACGAAACCTTGCAGGAGAAGAAAAGACCGTTATGAGTGAGGAAAAGCATGTTCTGATCGTCGATGACGATCCAAATATCCTCGAAGTTCTCGACGCTCGGCTATGTGCCGCCGGCTTTGTGGTCCATGAGGCAGGGAATGGTTCTACGGCGCTGCAGGTATTAAAAGACCAGAAGATAGATATTCTCATCTCCGACATGAAAATGCCGGAAATGAGCGGCATGGAATTGCTGGCCCACGCCCGGACAAGCCATCCCCGCTTACCGGTAATCTTTCTCACCGCCTACGGCACTATCCCCGACGCTGTACATGCGGTGCAGGCTGGTGCCGTTGACTACTTGACCAAACCGTTTGACGGCCGGGAACTGGTGAAAAAAATTCAAGAGATTCTTGCCCGTCCGCAATATCCTGCCCAGGATCAGATCAAGGGTGATGGATTCGTCTGGGGCACAAGTCCCGCCATGCAGGAACTGCATGGGATGCTGCAAAAAGTGGCAGTAAGTAATGCAAACGTGCTCATTCTCGGCGAAAGCGGCGTTGGCAAGGAGTGCATCGCCAAGCTTCTTCACAGCGCAAGCGGTCGGCTCGACAATCCTTATATTGTCGTCGATTGCGGCTCTACACCACCCGGAATTCTCGAGAGCGAACTGTTCGGGCACGTCAAAGGCTCCTTTACCCACGCCATTCAGGACAAAAAAGGCCTCATTGAAGCTGCCCACGGCGGCACTCTTTTTCTCGATGAAATTGGTAATATTTCAGCTGAAATGCAAAGCCGGCTGCTGCGTTTTCTCGAAGAAAGAACAATCCGCCAGGTGGGTGCCATCAAGGAGAAAAGCGTCGACTGCCGGGTGATTGCCGCAACCAACGCTGATCTAAAGGATGCCGTCGATGCGGGGAAATTCAGACAGGATCTGTACTATCGTCTCAAGGTTGTCACTCTGCAGATTCCTCCACTGCGCCAAAGGCTTGAGGATATCCCTGCACTGGCGCACCTTTTTATCACGAGTTTTCTCAGAGAAAATGGACTGCCCGACATCGAATTGCCGGAAAAGACCCTGGAATGGTTACAGACTCTTTCCTGGCCCGGCAATGTCAGGGAACTTAAAAACGCCCTGCACACTGGAATCATCCTCTGCCACAGCAACCGGATCCTTCCCGAGGATCTGCAACTGGATACAAACCCGCTTGCCGGTTTACAAGTAAACGAGGATGATTTTTCTATGGATCAAAGCGAGAAAGAGGCAATCATTCGAGCACTGAAACAAACCAAAGGCATAAAAAAAGATGCGGCGGACCTGCTGGGAATCAGCCGACGGGCGATCCAGTATAAGAGCAAAAAATACAATCTCGACTCGACGGATTTCAAGAACTGATAGCGATAGGCCCCGTACTATTTTTTCATCATCGGCAACAATGTGGTGTACTTTACGCCAAGGATGATGAAATGCCAACGGGGAGCAAATTCATAAAGAATTTCTCCCCGTTGGTCGCCAAAACATAAATGGCGCAGCGCGATAAGACCTAGTCGTTTATTTGCCTGGCCTCAACCTGCCATCTTCAGACCATCAACACCACTGCGGGCAAGCACCTGTCGACCTTTATAGTGTCGGAATATCTCACGCGGACACTTGGTCACACAGGCGGTCTCACAGGCAGGCCCATAAGCGATACAGGCCTTTTGATCAATTTTTACCAGATTATTCTCATAGGCTACCGCACCTGCCGGGCATGCCTTGACACACATCTTGCAGCCGATGCACCCAACCTTACAGACTGCTTTGACATTTTTGCCGAGATCCTTAGTCGAACAGGGAACGAAAACCCTTGCCTTGAGCGTCTGAATCTCGATAATGGTCTTTGGACAAGTACGAACGCACACCCCGCAACTCACACATTTATCCGGGTTAATGACAGGGAAATTCTCCACCATGTCAATAGCATCAAAGGGGCAGGCTTCAGCACATTCGCCCAGACCGATGCAGGCATACTGACAAGCGGATGGCCCACCAAAGCTCAGGTTGGCGGCAGTGCAGGAGGCAAAACCGTAGTATTCATGCTTATGGCTTACCCGCCCTTCAATTCTCGAACAACGAACGACGGCAATCTGATCCTCAACCGCCACCATTTTCTTACCGGTCAACTCCGCCACCCGGTTGGCCACCTTTTCCTTGCCGGGAAAACAGAGGTTCGGTGGGACATCGGGATCGGTGACCACGGCAATGGCATAGCCCTCGCAGCCGGGATATCCGCAGCCGCCGCACTGGGCAAGAGGCAGTGACTCAACCACATGCTCAATCAGCGGATTGACTTCAACGGCAAATTTATGGGCGGCAATCGCCAGACCGATACCGAAAAAAAGGCCAATACAACCAAGCAAAACCAGACCACCTAAGGCCAATTTAATTAACTCCGGATCCATATCTTTTTACTCTCAAACAAAATCTGATTAAACGAATAGAAGGCCAAGGTTTTTCTAAGGGACTAAAATATTTGCAGACCCGAAAAGCCAAGAAAAGCCATGGCAAACTGGCCGGCAACAATAAAGGCAATGGGCAACCCTTTAAAACTCGGTGGAATTTTTGCGAGCAGCAAACGCTCACTCACCGAACTCATCAGGTACAAGGCCAGCAGAAAGCCGCCGCCAGCCCCGAGTGCCAGCATAAAGGTTTCAAAAATATTGTAATTGTTATTGGCAAGAATCAGAGGCACGGCAATGATGACGCAGTTGGCAATAACCAAAACCAGGTATACCCCGAAAGAATTAAAAAGAATCGGGTTGACCTTTCTAAGGACCGTATCAACCGCCTGCACTGTCAGGGAGACAAGGCCGATAAAGACAACTATCTGGAGAAAATTAAGGTTGAATGGGGTGAGGATATAATTAAAGAAAAACCAGCTCATCAGCGCCGACACCACCATAACCATGGTAAAGACCACGCCCATACCCTTGGCGGTGCTCTTTTTCTTCGACGTTCCAAAAAACACGCAAAGACCAAGATATTTGGTAAAAACGAAGTTATTGATGAGCAGAGCCGAAATGAAAATTCCAAAAAGATAGCCAAGATACGACTTGCTTACTTTAAAGGTCGTCTTATCAATCCCGGCCAAACCTTTAATGGTAACGACATGGGTTTTCACCGTATTGAGATTGGCCTTAAATGCCAAGGCAACGCTTTTTGCCTCACTGCCAAGAGTGGCCGAGCCCAAAGCGAGGATAATATCCGGATCCGCTTCTTCAAAGACCGTGTAATTGGCTATATTTTCAGCAATATTCTTATCAACCGCGCCGGAAAATTTAACGGTGATTTGGTTTTTCCCGGAAAAGGATTGCTCGACAATGAGTCCTTCCGCCAGTGCCGACAGGGGGCTGCCCGCAAATATCAGCGCCGCCAGGATGATAATTTTAATTTTTGCCAGCGTCATCATTTTAACCCTTTTGAACGTTTGTAATACACTTCTATCCAATTGAAAAAGGCCATCATCAAGCCGACCACAAAGAAACCGGCACTCGGCAAAATGAAAAAAAGCAGGGGTTTGAAACCGAGAACATCATAACCTAAAATTGCGCCGGATCCGAGCAGCTCCCGAACAAAGCCGATAACCATCATGCCGATCATAAAGCCAAGGCCCATGCCCATGCCGTCCCAGAAGGAATCCTTGACCGGCTCTTTGCAGGCGAACATCTCTAGGCGCATGGTGATAATGGCAAAAGCAACGATCAGTTTTACGAAAATTCCCATCTTGGCGTATGCTTCCGGCAGGTAGGCGGCTAGCACCAGATCGATGACCGTAACCCAGGTGGCGATGGTCAGAGTATAGGTAGGTATACGAATACGCGGATGGATGACATTTTTAAAGATTGAGATCGTCACACTTGAAAAGACCTGCACGAAAAGCACGGCAACGCCGAGCATAAACCCGTTCATGACCGTGGTGGAAATACCGACGGCCGGACACATGGAAAGAGCCAGTTTAAAGATCGGGTTTTCGCTTAAGATGCCGCGCGTTATCAGCTGCATGCTAGATTTGTCATTGGCCACGTCGACTTCCTCTCACAATAATTAAAACGATACAGCAATCTGCTGTTCTTTCAGAATCTTATCCAACACATTAAGGCGATAGGCAAACTTGGTGACAATCCCTTTTACCCCTTCAGTTACGGCTTTGCTGGAGATGGTGGCGCCGGTCAGGGCATAAACCGCCTTATCTTTATACTGTTCCCGGAATTTGGCGATGTCCTCTTCACCAACCTTGCCATTCAAGGCTTCGAGATAGTCGGCGGGGAGGGGCGCTTTGACGACATCAATCGCCTTTAAGGCCTCAAAAGGTTTACCCTTGAACTGGTTCTTGAAATAATCCTGGTCGATTTCTGCACCGAGACCGGGATCTTCTTCGTGCTCAAGCACCTCCAGGCCAAGGATGGCGAACTTCGGATCGACCGCCAGCATGACGTTGATAAATGTCTTGAATCCCTGGAATTTTCCCCCAAGAAGATAAGCGATACGCTGTCCATCTTTGGTTACGACAATGGTCTGATCGGCGAATTTCACTGTATAGCCGGGTCCGGCCGCCTGCTCGACAGCTTTACCACGAACCTTCGAATCAAGGGCATCGGCTTCACTGAGGGTAACCGCCTTTTTGGCCAATAGCCCACCGGTTAAATCGATATTGACAAAGAGAAACCCTTTCTCCTTGCCATGTCCTTGCGGAACAAGGTAGCCAATGGATTGCTTATCTCCTCCGGTTATAACATACCGATACACCTCGTGCAGGGCCATGGAATCGGGAATCTTCGCTCCGCCTTTATAGCCAAGCAATTCGTAGATAACCTTCTGCTCCTGAACATGCTCGTTATGCTTTTTGGCGTTGCTGGTAAAGATGAAACAGAGTCCCATGACACTCGCTGCCAGGAGACAGGAGATGGTGAGACGGATGACTATGGTAATGATATTCTTCATTTTGCACCTCCAAGTGGTGGAGCAAAACGTTGCAGCTTGAACCACCCATCGAGAACGCTGCTCAGGGGATTCATCAGCAGGATGGCGTAACAGATGCCTTCCGGGTAGCCACCCTTGAGTCTAATCAAAACAGTCAGCGCTCCGATGCTCATACCAAAGACAATCTTCGCCGTCTTGTTGCTCGGGCTGGTAACATAATCGGTGGCCATATAGAAGGCGCCGAGAATGGCCCCGCCGGAAAGCAGGCCCAGCAGGGGATCGCCGGTCATATACCCCTCCCCGCCGAATACCCAGGTGAGTACGCCGATGGTACCAAGGAGGGAAACCGGAATATGCCAGGTAATATAGCCTCGATACAGCAGATACAAACCGCCGAGAACCAAAAGGAAGCCGGAGGTTTCACCGATACAGCCGGGCCGCCAGCCGAAGAAAAAACTGCTGTAAAGATCAGCACCGCTGCCGAAGGCTTCGGTAAAGGCTGCCATGCCTTTTTCTTTCATTACCGCGAGAGGCGTAGCCGTAGAAACTGCGTCAACCGCACCACCAAAGAAAGAGAAAATCGCCAGATTTTTTACGGGCGGCAACCAGGCGGAGGTCATGGCCACCGGGAAAGATGCCAGAAGAAATGCCCGGCCGAGCAAAGCGGGGTTAAAGAAGTTATAGCCGATACCGCCAAGCAGATGCTTGCCGATATAGATAGCGAAAACCGCGGCCAGGATAGGCAGAAGCGGCGACACCCCCGGCGGAATGACAAAGGCCAGAAGCATCCCGGTGAGCACCGCACTGCCGTCTTTAATGGTCACCGGCCGTCCGAGGGCCTTTTGACTCAACCACTCGACAACCACGCAACTGATAACCGAAACTGCCGTAATCAGGAGGGTTTGTATCCCAAATACAAATACCGACAGAACTAGTGGCGGCACCAGACAGGCCACGACAGTCCACATAATTTTTTCGACCGACTCGCTGCTTTTTAAATGCGGTGAAGTGGAAACCTTCCACATCGCCGCCGGCGCAGCCGATTGGTCGTCTATCTCTTGCTGTTTGTTCACGACTCTCCTCAAAGCCTCCTCGTTATCGTCAAGACCCTGCTTTCCCGGGTCAATCATTCTTGTGAAACTCTGCCTGTTCTTCTCAGACCGCTATTGCGGCCGCTTGGCCTTCATCTTTGCCAGGCGAATAAATTGCACCAAGGGCCTTTTCGCCGGACAGACATAGGCACAGGAACCGCACTCGAAACAATCAAACACCCCAAACAGCTCGGTGAGTTCGGATCTACCGGCCTCAACATGGAGAGCAATTTCTTTTGGTTCCAGGCCCATCGGGCAGGCATCGAGGCACCAGCCACATCTGATGCACTGGGAGTGGGGTTTGGTATCGATTTCATCTTTGGTTAGAAACAACACCGCCGAGGTGGTCTTCGTTACCGGCACTTCAAGGCTTGAAACGGCAAAGCCCATCATCGGGCCGCCAAGAACGATCTTCGAAAGGCCCGGTTGCAGCCCGCCGAGATACTCGACAATATCTTTCAGTTTAGTGCCGACCTTCACCAAAAGGTTAGCCGGCCTGCCTATGCCTTTGCCGGCCACGGTAATGACCTTTTCGTACAAAGGTTTGCGTAACACCACCGCATCGTAAATGGCCTTGGCGGTACAGACATTCTGAACGACCACACCGACCGCCGAAGGCAGGGCCATGGCCGGAACTTTCCGCCCGGTCACCGCCTGGATCAGCTGTTTTTCCGAGCCTTGCGGGTATTTGACCTGCAGGGTACGAATTTTAACGAAGGCATCGGGGGTGGAAGACTGTTCGGCCGCCTTGGTCATTGCCAGGATCGCATCGGCTTTATTGTTTTCGATGCCGACATGACACTCTTTGATGCCGAGAATCTTCAGGATGATTTTTGCACCCTCGACGATCTCCGCCGAATATTCAAGCATTGCCCGGTGATCGGCGGTGATATACGGTTCACATTCGGCGCCGTTGAGAATAAGGGTATCAACCGGTGAATTGGCCGGTGGTTTCAGCTTCACATGGGTCGGAAAGCCGGCGCCGCCGATGCCGACAATCCCGGCATCGTGAACCATGGCAAGCAGCTCCGCAACATCAAGATGCTGCCACGCCTCTTTCTTATAGACAACCGCCTCTGCCTCGCGATTGACGGTCAGGGTGATGGACGGTGCACTGACCCGCACCGGATGCACCGAACTGCCGATATCCTTTATTTTTCCAGCCACCGGGGAATGCAGCGGAACGCCCAGTCCTTTTTTCACCTCGCCGATCAGGACACCCTCGCCGATCTCCTCGCGCTTGGTAACCGTCGGCTGGCACGGCGCGCCGATATGCTGGCCGAGGATCAGTTCAAGTTCATCGGGTACGGGCATAACTTCAATGCCCAGCCCCTGGGTCTGCGCTTTAAATTCAGGCGGATGAACCCCGCCCTTCGGGAATGTCAGCAACGATTTCATAAATATCCGATAATAGCAATAATGGGGTGCGGCGGTAGTTGTTTATCTTCTGTAATGTGGGTGAACAACCTTTGCAGTTTTTAGCCCGATCAGGATATGCCGCCATAGTATTTCATAAACTGGGTGCGCTCAAAAACTGCGGCATCGGCTGCCTTCTCGTAGCTGAGCTTGCCGCGAAAATCGGCAAGGCTGGTGTATGATTTGCGGGTCATCCACTCTTCGAGACCGGCAAGCATTGTCGGAATTCGCCCGGCGCCATTTTTATAGATGGTCGACACAACCTGCACCGCCGTTGCCCCAGCGAGCAATTGCTTGATGAGGCCCTCGCTATCATGGACCCCGGTTGCAGCCACCAGATCCTTGTCGATTTGCCCGTACATCAGGGCGACCCAACGCAGGGGGTTACCGGCTTCACCGGGACTGCTGAGCATATCCGCTGATTTGACGAGCATTTTTTCAATGTCGATATCCGGGGTATAATAGCGGCTGAAAAGGACAAAGCCGCCAATCTTCTCAATCCAGCTTAATTTTTGAATGAGACCGGCAAGTGCAGCGGAATAGTGACTCATTTTCAAGGCTATGGGTATGGAAACCAACTCGCCGACACTGTGAATGATTTCCACATATTTCTTTTCGTTATCACCACTGGTCAACTTGGGGTTTGACGGCAACAGCGAGACGTTCAGCTCAATGGCATCCGCGCCTTCATTTTCAACCGATTTGGCGAAAGAGACCCATTCGGCTGAGGAAACGCAGTTGATACTGGCGATAATTGGAATATCCACGGCCTTTTTGGCCTCGGCAATAAGTTTGAGGTAAGTTTCCACCTCATTGCCTCGGGTGTATTCCCGAATGTAGTCCGTGGCCCCCGGGTAGTCGGCATTATAACTTTCCAGATTAGCGGAATACTCGGCTTGAATCTGTTCTTCGAAAAGTGACTTTAAAACGATTGCCCCGGCCTGATTGTCGGCCAGTTCTTTTATCTTGGCAACACTGCTGGTAAATCCGCAACTGCCGACAATAATCGGATTTTTCAGCTCGAGTCCTAGATATTTGGTCGAAAGATCATTCATATCGTTCGCTGTGGTCTCCATGAAAATTGTCTGCCTGAGGTTCAGCCCAAGAAGCACTGCGTAATATCAATGTGCAGTTTGTGCACGTAACAACAAGAACAGTCTTTGCATTGCAAATAATCAATCTTGCACCAATACAAAATTTTTACAGAAAATCAACAATATTTTTATTACGATTTTCAGTTTTTTCCCTAATTATCCGTTATCAGTATTTTATTTTCTAGTTATATTTTTTCTGTGGTTTCTTCGTTAACCATGGTCAACAAATTCTATGCTCGGACAATGCGCACAGTATTGAACAATTCGCCCAAGATGAGTCAAGACCTCGGGTATCTCCCGCTATCCAGGAGGCTTGCATTCTCCCCATTTCGCTCTATTGTATAAATCATAGTTGTCTAGAAGCTGCAATAGCCCAATACTCACCGATGGAAATGCTATGAAAATTACCAGTTACCAAGATTGTCCCGCCCAGCGGTTTGATAGCGAAAAAGTACAAGGCGTCACCGGCAGGGTTGTGATCGGTAAAGCAGACAACGCCGAGAACTTTTGCATGCGCGTGTTTACCGTGGCTCCCGGCGGCTTCACGCCGCGACATGCCCACGCCTGGGAACACGAAATTTTTGTCCACTCCGGCAAAGGCAAGGCATATCACAACGGTGAATGGCGGGAGGTAACCAGCGGCTCGGTACTCTTCATTCCCGGCAATGAGGAACACCAGTTCATGAATGGCGGCGGCGAGGACTTTGTCTTCATTTGTTTGATTCCTGCCGGTGTCGATGAGATTTAGTACCTTACAGATTGGTTTCTTGTTTTTTTACAAGAAATCAATCTGTCTCAAGGTACTTATCCCCTCTGTTGTGGGAGGGGATTATAGCCTTTGGGTTGCGGGCGTCAGCCCGCTTTAGACACAACTGCAGGAGAAAAAAGAGCTGAAGGACATTTTCCCCGCCATTGTCCCTTGATCGCGTGGCACAAAACCGTGCACAGGAAAAAGCCGACCCTAGGGATTGATTGCCTTGTTCACGTATTTGCGATGTCTATCTTTTATAACTCAGCAAATTTTCCTTTAAGCCGCCGTTCACCGGTTTTTCGCCGAGCCAAATCTTCAGGAGGGCGTCGTTAAAATCGGACCCGGGGATGGCCCCCTTCGTCTGCCCTTTAATAATCACCACGGTGCCGGTTGCTGCTGCATAATCAAGAACAATGACATCATTTTTTTTCACGTCGGTAAAAAGGGCATTGAACTGGTTGATCCTTTCCTGCAATTTCGTCAAATCGCCAGGGCTGTTGTTTTCCTTAAATCCTTCATTCCACGCCTCGACCAGCTTATCCTTACTCACTTCGCTATACAGGAAGTGCATGACGATTCTCTTTTTACCTTTGTCGCCAATTACCTCAGCGGCTATGGCGGAAGGTTTTTCCATGTACAGTTCAGCAATATAGATATCCATGAACAATTTCGACCGGATCCCGGCACCATTCAACTGCAGTGTCGTTCCATCATCGGTCTTCAGGGTATCGTTTACCATCACCCCGGCGATATCTTTGGCGTATGACGGCAGGCTAATCAATAACAAAGTGAAGAATACAAATATTCGCATAATCTTACTCCTTAGTTTGATTTTTCCCCCAGCAGGGGCGCCGAAGGGTGGCCCTGCGACGGGGTTAGTGGTGGTTGTTGGCGACATATTCTACCTTTTTCTAACCGGAACGTAAACGTAAAGTTTTCCCTGTCATTTCTGGACTTGCCTGGGGCAAGTTATTTTAAAAACGGCCTTCCGGTTCTCGCTCCCCATGGGTTTCACTGGTTTCTCACGCTGCGATTATACCTTTGCATCGGTATACATGCTATAGTGTCGCTGCAAGTCCCCGTCCCATTTCCGTCAATCTTAAACACTTCATTATCTTCATGGCTGACCACATCGAAAGAGTTATTTCCGAAGCAGGCAATTTCTATGGTGTTGCCTGTACCACTACCACCCTCGTGGCCGAGGCCTGCAGGCGGCACGATGTTGGACCAACCGCCGCCACCGCACTGGGTCGGGCGCTGACCGGTGCTGCCCTGCTCGCTGCAATTCTTAAGGATGACCAGAGTGTTCTACTTAAATTCGAGGGTAACGGGCCACTGCGAAAAATCATTACCGAGGCGGGATCGGCAGGATGGGTACGCGGCTATGTTGCCAATCCCCATGCCGATGTTCCGCTCAACAAGGGACGCATCGATGTTGCCGCAGGCCTCGGCAGGGCCGGCTTTCTGACGGTGACCAAGGATATCGGCTGCAACACCAAATATCCGGGAACCATCCAACTCTACACCAGTGAGATCGGCGAGGATCTGGCCTACTATCTGGCTCAGTCCGAGCAGACGCCTTCAACCATTGCCCTGGCCATCCGTCTCGACAAAGACGGCACCATCGTGGCGGCCGGCGGCTTTCTTATTCAATCACTGCCCCCGGCCGATACACAGCTCTTGCTGCAAATCGAACAGAAAATAGCTGCACTGCCCCCTCTCTCCACCCTGCTCTGCGAGGGCAAAGGCCCGGGTGATATCCTCTCTCTGGTATTTGCAGATATCCCACACCGAAAAACCGGCAGTGGCAACCTCTATTATCAGTGCAGCTGCGACCACAGCAAGATGCAAAGTGCTCTCTTCTCCTTGGGCGAACACGACATCCGCCACCTTATGGAAAAGGAGGGGGGCGTTGAAGTGCGCTGTGAATTCTGCCGGCAAAACTATATGTTCGGGAAACCCGAGTTGGAAAATCTTTTAAAGATTGCCCCGAGCGACTTGCAGTAGTCGCCCTTGGAGAGCAGCATTCCAGAGGAAAAGGCATTGTTTCTCCACAGCACCTGCCTGAAACTCCCTGCCCGCCTCACCTCCCCCCGGTAACAACCCTCAAGACTCCTGGAACATATGCCCGAAGAATGGAGTGTACCGCCACTAGAACAACAACAACACCCAGCGGAACGAGAAGATAGATGAGCAACAAAGTGTATGGCCAATTGAAGGACAGAAACTGAAAGGCAAGGGTTCGGGCTATTCCCAGGAACGGTTCGTGTGCGGCGTAAACGAAAAAGCTCGAACCACTGAGCCAGAGAAGGACATTTTTCGCACGCTTGTTCGCAAGTATCAACTTGCTGCCAAAGAGCATTGCTACCAGGCCGATGACGATGCCACAACGGTGCAGGCAGAGATTAAAGGGCGCGTCGTACCAGATCACATCGACAAGCAGAACCGGGATATAACAAAGCACAAACCATTGCCCATATCTATCCAAGATAAAGAGACTTTTCCCCTTTATGGCCGCATAGCTGCCGAGGGAAAAAAACAGTACACCCACCACATCGGGGATATAGATCGGCCACTTGCCGGTGATCCAGACAAGAAATATACCGCCCAAGAACGGCCAGGCAACATATCGCAGCAGCAGGATTATCAAGGGACTGAGAAACATCAGAAGTATGAGATCGCGAATAAACCAGAAATGGTAGGCCTCCGGTGCCCTGGAGAAACCAAGCACGGCATTGGCCAGATCATAAGCGGACAAGTCAGCCACCAATCCCCCGCCTCCGGCAAAATAGGCCTTGACCACCGGAATGCCCTGGCCAAGAAAACGGGTGATAAGCACGAGAATCGTCCAGAATAGGTAGGGGAGTAGCAAGGTTTTCGCTCTGGCGGCAAGCTTCTGCCCAAACCCTTGCCATGACCAGGTGAAACCGAGGAAGAAAAAATAGCCGGACATAAGAAAAAACAAGGGTACAGCAATCCTGGCTAAGCCTTGGGATATAAGGATCCGGACAAAATCAGTGAGATAATTGAGCTGCTCGGGTCCGAGACTTACGCCCTCATGGTCAATGGTGGCGGAAAAGGCATGGATATATACCACGCCGACAATGAGAGGAAAGTTGAGAAGCCTGAGTCGAACCGATTCTTCGGTTGTTATGTTTGCCATCGTTGTGGAAAAATGAATCGAATGAGTCGAGTTGACGGTTGAGCCTGTTACCTCCTCAGGTTTTGGCAGAAGGTGGCGTCAGGTGAAAGTAAGGTCGTCAACATACTTCATCTTGCCGATCTCTTCGAGAAAATTTCTTGTGCTTTCAGGTCAATCATGGGACAGATTTCAGTGTTTCCAGCATCTTGCCATAGTTCATCGGGGCCGCTGCCAATACATATCCCCAAAATTTTCCGCACACTTACTCCATTTCAAGCTGCAACAACTTTTCTCTGGTAAATCGGCAACACCCCTAATATAATCGTGTTCTTAACATATACCCAGTCAAAAAACGAAACTCATAGCGAGGTGTCCGGCCATCGAAACACGTCATCTGCAAATCTTCGTTGCCGTATACCGGGAAAGAAGCTTCACCAAAGCGGCTGAACAACTTTACACCAGTCAACCCACGGTAAGTGAGCACATTCAAAACCTGGAGGCGCGACTCAACTGTCGCCTGTTTGATCGGCTCGGCCGATCGATCCTGCCGACAACCGAGGCAGAGATGCTCTACCCGAGAGCCATAGCGATACTCGATGACCTGCGTCGCCTGGAAGAGGACATCAATACCACCCGGCAGGTCATGTCCGGGGAACTGATAATCGGCGCCAGCACTATTCCGGGCACCTATATACTGCCGGCTATTGCCGCTTCTTTTAAAAATGAATTCCCGGGACTTTCCTTTGAAATACGGATTAACGATTCAGCAAAAATCGTTGATGCGGTCGCCGAGAATGAACTGCTTATCGGTGTTGTCGGCGCCAACATTCCCAACGCCGGACTTCTCTTCCAGCGGTTTACCGAGGATGAGCTCATACTTGCTGCGGCTGCCGCCAATCCGTTGCCTGCCGCAATAAGCATGGAAGAGCTGCATAGCCTCCCATTTATCATTCGTGAGAGGGGGTCCGGGACACGAAAAAGTATCGAGGCGCTCCTCGGGCAACAACAGGATACCCTCGATCGATTTAATATCTGCGCTACCCTTGGCTCAAGTGCCTCGGTCAAGGAAGCGATCAAAGCCGATCTTGGTGTTTCGATAATCTCCCGCCATGCCCTGCGGGACGAATTGGCTCATGGGACGATCAAAGAGATACAGGTTGCCGGACTGACGATGAAAAGGCATTTTTATGTGGTAACCTCGCGCAAAAGATCGCAACCCAACCATTACCAGATGTTTATAAAAAAGCTTTTAAATCCTTAAATCGCCGACTGTACAATCACTCGCATTGGTTGGTCTTATAGGGGGGGTAGTATGCCAGTCGAATTGTGACGTTCTTGTCGGCGTTAATCACCAAGGCTACTAGATCAGCTTAACGCCGCAAGTGATATCAAAGATATGAACTACCCAGCGTCATTTCTTCATCAGTTGAGAGGAGATAAAGAAGGTCAGCATTCAGTTCGATTTTCCGGCAACTGGAGAGTTTTCTTCGAATTTAAAGATGGGGACGCATATATTGTAGATTATGGCGACTATCATTGAGAAAGCTATCGTAATAAAACACATTTTTATCTCTTGGACTGTTATTTCACACTTAGTGCCAACTCCGCATATCAGGCGATTTTCCCCAAAAAGCCGAAAGAGGCCTTGTTTTCTAACAATCGTTACACTCTTAAAACGAGCTCATTACCACCAAATTGGTCCTGATATGCCGACGCGGCATATCAGGGTTATAGCAGCAAAATGCCGAAAGCAAATTTCCTAACTGTTTTCTTGTAAAGGTCCACAATCTCGGCTATTGTGGCATAAACAGCATATATTTCTAGCACATGCAAAAGAATAGCAGGAAATGTCTGGAGAAAAAAGCAGCAAAATTATTGCGACAAGATTTCTACTTAAGAGGCAGGATGGGTCCTGTTTGGTTCCGATTTTCCCAGAAATGCCGAAGCGTCATATTAAACGTTGGGCTTTAAGAAAAGAAACATGAAATGAAATTACAATACCTTGGAGACTCAAAAGACAGCTTTAAGTGGGACTACCACGATTTTCTGATTAGCTCCTTGGGGTATGAAGCATTCGAGATTTACCCTATGCTTACTCCAAACGATGGGAGTAGTGAAGGAAACACAAAATACGATTTTTATCCGGCTAGAAATAATATATTGTCATTCTGCAAACATATTAATGAACGAAAAGAACTCAACCTAATAAAAGAACTTCCTAATTATACAAACAATCAATATAAGGTAAGACTGAATAATTTTGAAATATTTTTTGACAATAAAAACAGAGCGCAATATTGGAAAGAATTACAAACGGATAAGACAGTTATATTCTTAGATCCTGACAATGGTATACAACCAAATAAATCATTAAACGAAAAGCATGTTTCATTTTCAGAAATCGACAGACTTTTAAAGGTAACAGCTAATGAGTCTGTAATTTCAATATTCCATCATTTTCGAAGAGTCACTTTTGAGCGAGACTTTAATAACATTTTATTATCATTGCCAAAATGCTATGCTACAAGTATTTACTGGCAACATGTCATGTTTGTTTTGCTATCAAAATCTGACAAAATAATAAATGATATTCAAAATTTAAACATTGAGTACTCCAAGGAATTCCCGACCAAGACAATCTTATCCAAAATGGATAAGATACCACACAGCGGAACCTCAAACATGCCAATAAAAGAAAACAAATGTCTTTGTTGTAAGCATAATATTCCCACTTCTTTACCAAGAATTTGCCCAATATGCTCAAAGGAGTTTAAAGGAAATGGGTGGGGTGGTATGGATGGCCATTGGAGAGCGAATCATGAAAACCTAATGACATATGAGGATTTTAAAAATTCACTTTGTGATTCCCATACAACAAATAAACGCAATAAGACAAATCCATCCCCAATCTTTAATAGAGAGCCGCTTTTTGATAATTTCAATGATGAATTTTATAAACAGAATCATAAATTTGCATTGGCCTGTTCAGGGAATAATAAAAAATTTGAATTTTTATTGGAAAGCACACCTTTTGACCATTCTTTCCCATATGAAGTAATGAAAAGACTTGAAAGCGAGTTAAACCATCTAAAAATCCATGAGAGTGAAAATCTACATCAATTGCTAATGAGGTTAAACCAAGAAAATAAAATCACTAATGACGCTAAAAATCTTGGCTTATTTATTCTTGGTCAAAGAAATTATATTGCACATGAAGAAGTTGACGAAAAAACATATAAATCACGAATAATGCTAGTTTTACATTCTGCAGCTATACTGTGGCCTCAACTGCCACAGCATACAACATAGCCCAACAAAATACTACAGCGGACAAACGGGCAGCGCGATTTTCTGGAATTCAGTCTTATTGCTTAATTCTCAGGTTTATCAAAGCTCAGTTCTGCAAATTCCGTTTGCCCCTGAGTTAAAGGTTATGCTTGGATATGGGTTCGAGAAGAGTATAAAGATATTCGTCCCAGGCGTTTTCAGAGAATATGCGCTTCTGCCTGCAAACTCCCTATTTTCGGTCAGCAACCAAGGAAGGGGCAAGTAGGCGAATTTCTGCCTCGTGTTTGACAATATCATCAACCAGACGAAACTGGCGTTCCGCCCTGACCAGGTTTTCACCGTCTTGCCGCACCTTGAAATAGATGTTACCGTGCAGATGATCGATGAGAAAACGTACCCCGAGCTCAAAGGTAATGGCCAGGACGGCGTCGAATACATAGGCCCGCTGCCAGGTGGACAGCAACTGCTGCGGCAGGCTGAAATAGCCGGCAAGTATCGCCCGACAGATCTCCATATCAAAAAAAACCGCACGGCCATCCGCACCGCTCTCCCCCGCACGGTTGCAGCAGGAACGCAGGCAATCGCCCAAATCGTAGTGGACAATCCCAGCCCCCACGGTGTCGAGATCAAGCATGCCATCGGCTAGCCCCCGGTCGTCGAAGAGGAAATTATCAATCTTCGGATCGCCATGAATCGCCTGAGGGGGCAGGAGTCCGGAGTTTTTCGCTTCTTCGAGGACCGTCGCCCTTTGCATGCCTTGCTGGATGGCTTGGAAACAATAGCTGGACGCTGCATTCGTCTCCGTTTGCTGCTTTGTCGGCAGCCGATCAAACTCCTGCAGATACTGCGGCAGATTATGGAATCCCGGCAGCGGATCTGCAAGGCATTGCAGGTCCAGGTCGGCCACAAGGCTATGAAAACTGGCGAGAATCCGACCTATCTGAAAGGCCTGGCCCGGGCTTGTAAGGATGCTGCAGCTGGTGTGGGGCAGATAGGTCTGGCCGCGCCAATACTCACCCTGGGCGTCACGGAAGAAAAGTGCCCCAGCAAGCGTCGATACCGGCAGAGCCTTGCGAAAGGGTTTACCGGTCTGCACCCGCCGCCCTGTCAGGTGGCGGGTGACTTTGGCAAAATTATTGATAACGCTGAGGGGCTGGGGAAAAACCCGGCTATTGATGCGCTGCAGGACAAACGATGTCGCGGCCGACGCAACCAGAAAGGTGTCATTGATATTACCGCGACCGAGTAACGATAATGGGCAGGTGGCACCATCCCGGCAAAACGCCGCCGCCGCTCGGCGCGGATCAGGCTCGCTTGCCATGGGCCAAAGAAGTCGCAAACTCCGCCCGGCCAAAATGGGCCGCCCCGAGAAGCGCCGCATCCGACCGGAGGATGACCCGCACCGGGATGGTCTGCATGAAATCGGCCATGAGACCCTTGGCACAAAAACTCTTGAGAAAGCCGGTGAAGGGTACCTTGCCGAAAAGGCGCGGCACTATGCCGCCGCCCAGATACATGCCACCTCGGGCGTAGAGCTTCAGGGCCAGATTGCCGGTTTCACTGCCGAGGATGTTGAGAAAAAGCTCAATAGCCCGCCGACACAGGGGACAAGCATCTTCGCGCAGAGCCCCGTCAACGATAACCGGGATGCTGTCCTCGGCCCGGGCCATGGCCGTGGCAATCGCCGCGGTCTCGGGGATACCGTGATAGTTTTTGCAAAATTGATACAAATGGGCAAGGCCGGGTCCGGCAATGAGCGATTCATAGCTGACCGGCCTGTGACTTTTCTGCATCCAGGCAAGAAGGGCCGACTGCTCGTCATCGATCGGGGCAAAATCGCAGTGCCCCCCCTCGGAACCTCGGGCAAAGGACTTGCCCTGAATCTCCAGAAGCAGCCCTTCGCCAAGACCGGTGCCGGGGGCGATGATGCCGCGGATCTCCGCCTCGTCCTTTATCCCCGCCTGGATCTCGGCAAGATCATCCGGGCCCAGATGCGCAAGGGACCGTGCCACCGCCGTCAGATCGTTTATCAGTTTCACCCGCTGAAAGCCAAAGCGCATCTCAAATGCCCGGCAATCGATCAGCCACGGCAGATTGGTAAGCTGCACCCGGTCGCCCGCCACTACCCCGGCCACGGCGACACAGGCCACCTGCGGCCGGTGCGGAAATTCATCAAGAAAAAGGGCGAGGATTTCGTCAAACCCGGAAAACCGGGCATTACGGTAGCGTTCTTGGCAAAGGAGGCGAAACTCTCCGCCCGCTTCCTGAAAGATCGCCAGCTCACTCTTGGTGCCACCGATATCGGCGGCGAAAAGGCTTGCCATGGTCATGGTTGGGTTCCCGCGAAAAACCGCTTCAGCACATCGGATTAGCCGCTGACCAGATGAATATCCCAGGCCTCGGTGCGGCTATTGTTGTCCGGATTCTTGACAATGGAAAATTCAAAGATATTTGCCGAATCGAGGAAAAGCGTGTCATTTACCTCCGGCGCTTTGGAACAATGAAAAAACACTGAATGGGGCGCCAACCCCTCACGACTGAGGCTGTAATAGCGCATAAAGCCAAATCCCCTGTCCGGATTGTAATTGATGGGAATGCCGCGTTGCCGGTTTTCGCCGCTGGCAGCTCCAATCGGCAGGAGACCGGGAATCAGATAGCCGGAGATAAAGAGATCGGCGGTTTCCCGCAGGTCATTGCTGACATATTTAAAACCAATGACCTCGACCCGACAGCCCATATTCTGCAGGGCCAGTACCAAGCGGATAAAATCGCCGTCACCGGTCAGGAGAATGACCCGGTCGAGATTTCTCGCCTGCAGCAGGGCGTCAATGGCCAGGTCCATGTCGGCATTGGCCTTGGTGGTGAGAATCCCCTCGTCATCGACGAAGTGCTTGACGAATTTTTTAATGACTTTAAAGCCGCATTGGCGGACAACATCGTGATAACGGTAGAGTTTCTGCCGATATTCAGGATCGTCCTTGGTCCGTTCGCCATCTTCCGCCAGGTAGGAGTTGGCACGCAGCAGGGTGGAGTTGCCGGCATTGGCCAGCTCCACCAGAACATCATAACGCATGCCATAGCCACCACACATTCTGATGTTTTCAGCATCTACATAAATTCCGGTCTTCAGCATACCCATTACTCTGCCAGCGGGAAGATCATCGGCTATTCCCATTCGATTGTCGCCGGGGGTTTTGAGCTAATGTCATAGACCACCCGGTTTACCCCGCGCACCTCGTTGATGATGCGGCTCGAGATCTCGCCGAGGATCTCGTAAGGCAGTTTGGTCCAATCCGCCGTCATGGCATCGCGGGAATCGACAGCGCGAATGGCGATGACATGTTCATAGGTCCGCCCATCACCCATGACGCCTACGGTCTGGATGGGCAGGAGCACGGCAAACGACTGCCAGACTTTGCGGTACCAGCCGGCGCGGCGCATCTCATCGAGGACGATGACGTCGGCCTGTCGCAAGATACGCAGCCGTTCGCGGGTGACCTCGCCCATAATTCTGATGCCGAGCCCCGGTCCGGGGAAGGGTTGACGATAAATTGCCTCCTCAGGCAAACCGAGTTCAAGGCCCAGTTCGCGCACCTCGTCTTTAAAGAGCTCGCGCAACGGTTCGATGAGATCAAGCTTCATAATCTCCGGCAAGCCGCCGACGTTATGGTGCGACTTGATCGGTGCTTCACCGCGAAAGCTCACCGATTCAATGACGTCCGGATACAGGGTGCCCTGGGCAAGATACTTGACCTGTCCGATTTTATGCGCCTCTTCCTCGAAAATCTTGATGAAGCCAAGGCCGATGCGTTTGCGTTTTATCTCCGGGTCTTTCACTCCGTCGAGCTCGCCGAGAAAATAGTCGGTGGCTTCGACATCGATCACCTTCAATTTACTCTTTTCCTTGAAATAGCGGAGAATCGACTGGGTTTCACCGGTGCGCATCAGGCCGTTATTGACATAGATGCAGGTGAGCTGATCGCCCACCGCCCGATGAATGATGGCCGCTGTTACCGAACTGTCAACGCCGCCGGACAGGGCGCAGATGACATTATCGCTGCCCACTTTCTCCCGGATGGCCTGGACATTTTGTTCAATGAAGGAATGCATCGTCCATTCCGGCCGACAGTTGCAGATGCCGAAGATGAAATTGCGCAGCACATCGGTACCGATGAGGGTGTGTGCCACCTCGGGATGAAACTGTACTGCGACGAGTGGTTTAACTTTATGCCGCAGCGCCGCATACGGGGAATTGTCGCTGATCGCCGTTGCCGTGAAATCCTCCGGTATGACCTCGACCCGGTCACCGTGGCTCATCCATACTTGGTGTTTGACATCGTCGGTTTCAAGGCCGGCAAAAAGCCCGGCGGTATATTGTATTTTCAGCTCCGCCTTTCCAAACTCCCGTTTTTCGGCCTTTTCGACCTTGCCCCCCAATTGCTGGATCATCAGCTGCGCTCCGTAACAGATGCCGAGAACCGGGATGCCAAGGTCCATAAGGCCTGGATCTGAATGGGGTGCACCGTCATCGTAAACCGAACACGGTCCTCCGGACAAAACGATACCGGATGGCTTCATGGCTCGCAATTTGTCGAGAGAAATGGAGAACGGATGTATCTCGCTGTAGACCTTCTGCTCCCTTATCCGTCTGGCGATGAGCTGGGTGGTCTGCGATCCGAAGTCGAGGATGATTATTTTTTCGCTATGAATATCCATGGATTTCCTGGTGCCTTTCGCTAAAGAAGTTTTACCACGTTTTACCGTTCCCTGATTGCATCGATGCAAACTCAAGCAGTGCGGTAATTCGGCGCCTCCTTGGTGATGATGACGTCGTGGACATGCGATTCTCGGAGACCGGCCGAGGAGATGCGAACAAATTTGGCCTTTTGTTGCAGGTCGGCAATCGTCGCCGCACCCACATAGCCCATACCCGAACGCAGCCCGCCGAGCAGCTGGTACAAAACATCGGCAATCAGTCCCCGGTAGGGAACCTTGCCCTCGATGCCCTCGGGAACCAGTTTTGAGGTGGTGGTGACCTCTGCCTGGAAATACCGGTCGGAGGAACCATGATTCTGGCACATCGCCCCGAGGGACCCCATACCCCGATAACCTTTATAGGTCCGCCCCTGATACAAAAAGGTGTCGCCGGGAGTTTCATCGGTGCCGGCAAAGAGACTGCCGAGCATGACCGTACTGGCCCCGGCGCCGATTGCCTTGGTGAGATCCCCGGAGTGCTTGATACCGCCGTCGGCAATAATCGGAATATTATAACGGTTGGCCATGGCAACACAGTTTTTCAAGGCGGTCATCTGCGGCACGCCAACCCCGGCGACGATTCGGGTGGTGCAGATAGATCCCGGTCCAATACCGACCTTGATGCCGTTGGCGCCGGCGCGGATAAGATCCTCGGTGCCCTCACCGGTCGCCACATTGCCGGCGACGATGGAAAGCTCCGGAAAGGCGGCCTTGAGTCTTGCCACCGCCGTCATAACACCCTTGGAGTGGCCGTGCGCCGAATCGACAACGACTACATCGACACCGGCCTTGATCAGCCTTTCGGCCTGTGCTTCAATATTCGCCCCGACTCCCAGGGCGGCGCCGACCAAGAGACGCCCAAATTTATCCTTGGCGGAAAAGGGGTATTTTTTGATCTTTTCCAGATCCTTGATGGTGATCAGGCCTTTCAGTGCCCCGTTGTCGTCGACCACCAGGAGTTTTTCGATGCGGTGTTCATGCAGCAGGGCCTTGGAGTGTGCCAGATCGATGCCCACCTTGGCGGTCACCAGGTTTTTCGAGGTCATGACATCGGCTACCCGCAAACCGTCATCGGAAACGAAACGGAGGTCGCGGTTTGTGACAATCCCGGTCAGTTTGCCGTTATGCAGTACCGGCAGGCCGGAAATCTTGTAGGTGCTCATGATTTCCTGCACCTCGGCGACCGATTGATCCTGGGTGACGGTGATCGGGTCGATGATCATCCCCGATTCCGATTTTTTCACCCGTTCAACCTCCAGGGCCTGCTGCTCAATACTCATGTTTTTATGAATGATGCCGATGCCCCCTTCGCGGGCCATTGCAATAGCCGTGCGATGCTCGGTGACGGTATCCATGGCGGAACTTACCAGGGGGGTTTTCAGCGTGATGCTGTCGGTAAGCCGTGTTTCCAGGTTCACCTCGCCCGGAAGGACTTCCGAGGCCGCCGGCACAAGCAGTAAATCATCGAAAGTAAGAGCGATTTCTATAGTATCTGGTAACATATTCCCTCCTTATCTTTTTAAAGAATTACTTGTAAAGCATCTTTATAAATAATCTCATTTTTTTTAAGATGGTGAAAATGCACGGGCCACAAAGGTTGTGCAACGGAAACGACCTCCCCCGGAAATCAGGGGCGAAAAGGAAGACTGAAGAAAATGTTGCTGGAAATCAACCCGATAAATCCCCAACTTCGCCTGGTCGAACAGGTCGTCAAGTTACTGAAGAACGGCGCAGTTATCTGTTATCCGACCGATACCGGATACGGTATCGGCTGTGACCTTATGAATCCGAAGGCCATCAAAGCGGTCATGCAGCTGAAAAGAAGACCCAAGGACAAGCCGTTTTCCTTCATGTGTTCCGACTTAACCGATATCAGTCAATACGCCCATGTCTCCAACACTGCTTACCGGCTGATGAAGAAAAGTTTGCCCGGCCCCTACACCTTCGTATTGCCCGGCACCAAGCTGGTTCCCAAGGCTATGGCCAGCAAACAAAAAACGGTGGGCATCAGGGTTCCGGCACACCCCATATGTCGGCTGCTCATAAAGACCCTCGGCAATCCTATTGTCAACACCAGCGCCCAGCTTGACGACGATGCAGCCCCGGCCGAACCCTTTTTGATAGAGCAGTACCTGGGCAACAGGATCGATCTCATCATCGACGGCGGAGCCATCTTTCCCGATCCTTCGTCGGTCATCGATCTGACCAGCGACATACCCGAGGTACTGCGCGTCGGCAAAGGCGATGTTACTCCGTATCGCTGATCAGCGATTCCTTCAAAGATTTGCTCATGGTAAAATGCAGGGTCTTGCGATCAGGGATTTCCATGACCTTGCCGGTCCTGGGATTTTTGGTGGAACGGGGTTTCCTGTTGCGTACCGAGAAACTGCCGAATCCCCGCAACTCTATGCGTCTTTCCTCAATGAGGGCCTTGGCCATCGTCTCCAGCATGATATCAACCGCCAGGCCGACATCCTGCTTCTGCATGGAAAGTTCGCTACTCACTTTGTCTACTAGATCTTTTTTTAACATACCAACCAGCTAACGAATATTGTAGATGTTCAGGAGGATACCCCACAATGGGGCTGTCTATTTTCACAACGGCTTTTCTTAAACTATAAAAAAAGGTTGCCTCACCGGTAAGTCCCGGCAAGACAACCTATCCACTGCATGTCATGCACCCGAATAAACCGGATCCTAGCTGTTGTCTGAGGAATCGCTCCCCTCTGCGGCCGCTTTCAACAGGTCACCAAAGGTCGAAGGTCCGTTCTCGGAGGCGATTTTCTCTGCCTTTTTGAACTTCTCAACAACTGTACCCTCATCCTCACCTTCAAGGGTCTTGACAGATAGGCCGATCTTCCGATCCTTGGCGGACACATTAATAACGATTGCCTTGAGAATATCCCCGACCTGATACATGCCGACCGGAGTCTTGACCTTGTCTTTGCTCAGTTCAGAAACATGTACGAGGCCTTCAATCCCCTCTTCCAGTTTCACAAAAACGCCGAAATCGGTAACGTTGGTAATCTCACCTTCGACAACGGTGCCGGAGGGATAATTATTGTATGCCGCCTGCCACGGATCCGGAACCAACTGTTTGATACCCAGGGAGAACCGCTCGTTTTCCTTGTCGATCTTCAAGACAACTGCTTGAATGGTCTCACCTTTGGTGTACTTCTCGGAAGGATGCTTGATGCGTTCCGTCCAGGAAAGATCTGAGACGTGAATGAGACCGTCAATTCCCTCTTCGATGCCGATAAAGACACCAAAATCGGTGATGTTTTTAATCTTGCCTTCGATAACCGAGCCGACCGGATAATTTTCGGTAACCAGATCCCAGGGGTTGGGCTGGAGTTGCTTCATACCGAGAGAGATGCGCTTGGTCTCGGTCTCGATATTGAGTACCATGACCTCAACTTCATCGCTGACGGAGACCATCTTGGAAGGATGTCGAGGTTTTTTTGACCAGGTCATCTCGGAGACGTGAATGAGACCTTCAACCCCTTCCTCCAACTCGACAAAGACGCCGTAATCGGTGATTGATACGACCTTGCCCTTGGTTGTTTGCCCAACCGGGTATCTGACGACAACAGTCGACCAGGGATCTTCACGCAGCTGTTTCACGCCAAGGGAGACGCGATCATGTTCGCGATCATACTTGAGAACCTTCACCTCAAGCTCCTCGCCCACCCGGTAAAGCTTTGCCGGATGCGATACACGGCCCCAGGAAAGATCTGTGATATGACAGAGACCGTCCATACCGCCCATATCGATAAACAAACCGTAATCGGTAATATTAGTGATAGCGCCCTTGATGATCTGCCCTTCTTCCAGCTTGGAGCGCATCTCCTCGCGAAGTTTATTGCGTTCCTCTTCAAGAATTGCCCGGCGGGAAATAACAACGTTATTGCGTTTTTTATTGAATTTGAGAATCTTGAAATCCATGGTTTCGCCGATAAGGGCATCGAGGTCCTTGACCGGGCGCAGATCGATCTGCGAATAGGGGAGGAAGGCAGGCACTCCGATATCAACGGACATACCGCCTTTAACCCGACTTTCGATCTTCCCGGAGATAGTCCCCTCGGCTTCCTGAATTTCGGCAATTCTTTCCCATACCTTGATGGCTATAGCTTTTTCCCTCGACAGGAGGAGGCCGCCTTCTTCCTTGCGGCGCTCAATAAATACATCAAAGACATCACCAATCTTGATATCTTCACCAGAATCGAGATGGAATTCCGACTTGGCAATATAACTTTCGGCCTTATCACCAACATCAACAAGGAAATAATCATCGACACTGCCGATGATTGTGCCTACGGTAACATCACCGACGGCAACCACCTTGTTATTTTCTTCCATTTCAAAGAGCTCTGCGAAACTCAGCTCTTCACCGCTATCCTGGGTTGATTGTTTGAGTTGTTCTGTCATGGATTTTACTCTTCCTGTCGACCAAAGGCCATCTGGTAAGGGTTGGCTACTCCGGCATGTACCGGAGTAAAAAAGACAATGCACCGCTTTCTTGATAAAATGGCGGGCCTTGCGCGAATATGAACTGCATTGTATAGCAGCTTTTCAACGATACGACAACAACTTCTTGCTCGATAAGTTGCTTTTTCACAAAGTTTCTGCACCGCGGACAGCCGGTTTTTTTGCCCCGCGTGTCCAATGCCTTCCGGCGGCAGAGGGCCAACCCTATCGTCTATCTCGATTCCCTGCAACTCTCCGCGGTCCGCCCCCCTGAGCTCCGGGACGACGTCTTTTATTGCCCTTTTGCTGATCTCCAGCAGATGCCGTGGCAGTGCTGTTGCCGGAAGGCGGGCGATTCTGTCCCTTGGGTGGGGGTGCCAAAAGGTCTTCGTCGGGCAGGACACAATCAAATTTTCGTTTAATGAACTCCTCTATCGCCGGCAGGTAGAATGATCCCTCCTCACAGGCAAAGCTTACCGCTTTGCCGCTCGCCCCGGCCCTACCGGTCCTGCCGATGCGATGCACATAATCCTCCGGCTCATACGGCAGGGTGTAATTCACGACGAAGGTGATGCCTTCGATGTGAATGCCGCGACCGGCAACGTCGGTGGCAACCAGCACCTTCACTTTGCCGGACCTGAACATTTCCAGGCGGGAGGCCCTTTTTACCTGCTCGACATCACCGGAAAGCAAGAGACAATCAATGCCGTTACGTTCAAGGCGATTGGCCAAGCGCTTGGTCTCATTCTTCATGTTGGCAAAGACCATGATCCGATCCTCCGGATGATGCATAATAAGGTTATACAAAACGGTATATTTTTCTTCGGCCGTGGCCAGATAAACAATCTGCTCGACGGTTTCGACCGACATCTGCTCCGGTTCCGCCTCTACCACCTTTGGCCGCACGCACCATTGGGAGGAGAGACGCTGCACATCCTCCGGAACCGTTGCCGAAAAAAGCATGGTCTGGCGCTCTTCTCTGGCAGGAAGTCGGCCAAGGATACGTCGCACATCAGGAATAAAGCCCATGTCCAGCATCCGGTCCGCCTCATCAAGGACAAGAATCCGGCAATCGCGCAGATCTATGACACCCTTGCCGATAAAATCAAGCAATCGGCCCGGTGTGGCTACCACCACATCGCACTTTTTATTCTGCAGCAAGCCCAGTTGTTTCTGATAATCGACCCCGCCAAAGACTGGGCAGACGGTGATGCCGCAATATTTGGCAAGACCTATGCCATCATTGGCGATTTGCATCACCAGTTCCCGGGTCGGAGCTAAAACCAAAGCCCGCACTCCCCCTTTTTTCGGTCCGGGTCTGTTGTCACCGAGTAGCCGGGCAAGAATAGCTATGAGAAAAACCGCCGTCTTGCCGGTACCGGTATTGGCCTTGCCCACCAGATCATGGCCCGCCAACACATCTTCCAGAGCCTTAGCCTGAATGGCCGTACAATACTGAAATCCCTGTTCGGCAACCGCCTGCATAACCTGAAGGGGGATTTGAAAATCATGAAAACGGTACTTCCCCTCCTCCGGGGTTACCGGAAAACTGTCAAGGTTCCATTCCGGTTTGCTTTTGGGTTTGCCTGGCGCGCGATATTTCTTCGTCTCACTTGGCCCTGACACTGCCTGACCGACGTCTTGCGATCCCGCTTGACCACCTCCCCTCCTTGCCGCACCCCCGTCTTCAGGAACGGCCGGTTTTTGGACCTCGGTTGAGACGGAATGTCCCAGGAGCGTGCGGTATTTACGCTTGCCTGCCTGGGCAATTCTTTTAATTCGGGTTCCTGCCGCCAGAAGAAATCTCTTCATCATACGTTTATTTTCACACCTTAAATTAAGATTTTCCGGCAATGCGTAACTCCTCCATCAGTGGTCCGAATAATTCCTCGTATTCGGGAATGGCTTTTTTTAAGAGGGTGCTGATATAAGGAATTTCTACATCATTGACAACAAGATTGGCCGAACAAGACAAGGCCTGAAGGTCGTAAAGCGTTTCAAACTGCTCACCTATCAAAACATAAAATATATAGCGCCGCCGTGCCATGTTCATCGATCGCATGTATTGATGAAATGCTCCGGAACGTATGCCGCCCGACTCAAAACGACTGTGCAGAAAGACTGCGGCATAGTTGACAAAGCGCATTTTTTCAATTGCCGCATCGGAAGTCGCTGCCTGTTCCACGCGATACCCGACAGCGGCAGCGGCCTTGATAACCAGTTCACGGCCGGGTAAGTCCGGCATCAGAACAATCGCTTTTGGAATGTCCTCGACCACATCCTTTTCTTCGAAGCTTCCGTCCTTCAACCAATCGGTGTCGGGTGGTGCCGGCGGCTTGATCCGTCCTTCTCCCGGGGATCGACTGCCGGCGTCACGTTCCGGAGGAGCGGCAGAGGTTCGATCCATGCTCATGTCCAGACCAAAAGGAACGTCGCAATGGGCACATTTGATTTTAATGCGCCGGCCCGGCTCAAGCCGCCGGACATTCTCTTTGATTTTTTCCCCCAGTTTCAGCTGTTTCCCACAATGCGGACAATGTACTATCATAATTTTCTCAAAGCCCCTCGCTCATCTTCTTCCGCCGCTCGGATTTTGCACTCTTGAAGAAAAAAGTTGTCATTTCCTGCCAAAATAACCGCTATCCTCTTCTTCCTCTTCCATGGCCAGATCAGTCAAAGTGGTGGTCGACTCACCCCGCTCAGCCTTTAACCGGTCAAGACCGCGATTCATTTCCGCCCGTTGCGAGCAGTAGGTCATGGCACTTTTCTCAGTTATGATTCCGCGGCTGTAGAGTTCCAGAATGTGTTGATCGAAGGTCCGCATTTCCAAAGCCGAGCCCTCATTGATGATGTGATAAAAGGTTTTGTCCTCGGTTTCTCCGTTGAGGATGAGATCCTTAACCCTGAGACTGGTGCGAAGGATCTCAATCGCCGCCACCCGACCGCCGCCGACCCGCGGTAACAATCGCTGACTGACAATCCACCGAATGGTATCAACCAAGCGGTTGCGTATCTGCGGCTGTTCTGCCTGTTCAAACATTCCGAGAATACGGTTTATCGTCTGTCCGGCATCAATGGTATGCAGGGTTGAAAGGACAAGGTGCCCGGTTTCAGCAGCGGTCAGGCCAATCTCCATGGTGTCCCGGTCGCGCATCTCCCCCACCAGGATTACCTTGGGTGCCTGACGCAGAGCCGCCCGCATACCAACGGCAAACGTACTGAAGTCATTGCCCATTTCCCGTTGATTAAAGGTTGCCTTGTCTTGTTTATGGATATACTCGATGGGATCTTCAAGAGTGATGACGTGCACCGATCGCTCCCTGTTTATGCGATTCAACAGGGCGGCAAGCGAGGTCGTCTTACCGGTACCGGTGGCACCGGTAAAAAGAACCAGACCGTTCAGTTCGCGGGCCATTTTGGTGAAGGCATCGGGAAATTGCATCCTCTCGATGGTTGGAACCTGGGTTTCGAGTTTTCGCAAAACCGTCGAGAAATACCCCTTCTGGGTAAAGATATTGACCCTGAATCGGGCCTTCTCCGACAGCGAGTAGGACATGTCGCAGGATCCGGTTTCCACCAGATCTTTCAGAAGCCTGCGGTTGTTACCGATAAGATTGAGGGCAAATGCCTCGGTCTGAAAAGGGGTGAGTTCCGCAACCGGCGGGGTAATTTCCACCGGGACCAGCTGGCCGGCTGCTTCAACCTGTAAGGTTTTTCCGACAGTGATATTCAGGTCGGAAACATTGCTGTGCGATTCCAGCATAGTGGCTATCCAGTAATCAATTTCCGTCTTTTTCATACTGTTCCCCGAAATAATGTGCGCTACCACTTGTGTTCATAGTATATTGTGTTGGCTCTCACCCCGGTAAAAGGGAAGAAAGCCGGGATAAGTACCTTCACGAAATTTGTTTTTAACAAAAAAAGAAACAAATTTCTAAGGCACTAACCACTGTTACAAGCTTTTTCCTTTTTTTTCTACACATTTTCTTTTTGTTACCCATCCACTTTAAGCTAATTCGGAGTTCTTGACATGACAATTCCATTGCGCAGCGCAACAACCACGGAAGGACGGAGAATGGCCGGCGCCCGCAGTCTCTGGCGAGCCAACGGAGTTAAGGAAGAACAGTTCGGCAAACCGATCATCGGCATCGTCAACTCCTTCACCCAGTTCGTCCCCGGCCATGTTCATCTGCATGAGATCGGCCAGCACCTGAAGAAAATCATCGGCGAAGCCGGCTGCTTTGCCGCCGAGTTCAACACCATAGCCATCGACGACGGCATTGCCATGGGCCACTCCGGCATGCTCTATTCCCTGCCGTCCCGCGAACTGATCGCCGACAGCGTCGAATATATGTGCAACGCCCATACCGTTGACGCGATGATCTGTATCAGCAACTGCGACAAGATTACTCCCGGCATGCTCATGGCCGCCATGCGCCTGAACATCCCCACTATTTTTGTCTCCGGTGGACCGATGGAGGCCGGTATCGACGGCGACAAGCGCTATGACCTGGTCGACGCCATGGTCATGGCCGCCGACAGTGCGGTAAGTGATGCCGATATTGAGAGAGTCGAGCGCTGCGCCTGCCCCACCTGCGGCTCCTGCTCGGGGATGTTCACCGCCAACTCGATGAACTGCTTAAACGAGGCTCTAGGCATGGCCTTGCCCGGTAACGGCACGGTGCTGGCTACCCATAGCAGCCGAAAACAGCTGTTCGAAAAAGCGGCAAACCGCGTTGTCGAAATGGCCTCCGCCTGGTATAACCACGGCGATGCCTCCGTCCTGCCGCGCTCCATTGCCGGCAAGAGCGCCTTTATGAACGCCATGACTCTCGATATCGCCATGGGTGGCTCGACCAACACCGTCCTGCATCTGCTGGCCATTGCCCATGAGGCAGGTGTTAATTTCACCATGGCCGACATTGATGCCCTGTCGCGAAAAATCCCCAACCTTTGCAAGGTGTCCCCGTCGTCACATTACCACATCGAGGACGTCAACCGGGCCGGCGGCATTATGGCCATTCTCGGCGAGCTGGATCGGGCCGGACTGCTTGATAACAGGGTGTGCCGGGTTGACAGCCCAAGCCTCAAGGCGACCCTCGACACCTGGGATGTGGCCAGGCCGACACACAGCAAAGAAGCGGCGTCCCTTTATCTCAGCGCCCCCGGCGCCTCCGGACAAAACCTGATCATGGGTTCGCAGGGCTGCATGTACATGGAACTTGATCTCGATCGCCAGGCCGGCTGCATTCGCGATATGGAACATTGTTACAGTCGGGAAGGCGGTCTTGCCATCCTTTTTGGTAATATCGCCCTTGACGGTTGCATCGTCAAAACCGCCGGAGTCGATCCGTCGATCTTCAAATTTACCGGCACTGCCAGGGTCTTCTCGTCGCAGGAGGCATCTTGCGAGGCCATTCTTGGCGGCAGTATCAAGGCCGGTGACGTCCTCATTATCCGCTATGAAGGCCCAAAAGGTGGCCCGGGCATGCAGGAAATGCTCTACCCGACCTCGTATCTGAAATCCATCCACCTCGGCCGCGAATGCGCCCTGATCACCGATGGGCGTTTTTCGGGCGGCACCTCCGGGCTGTCCATCGGTCATGTTTCCCCTGAAGCCGCGGCCGGTGGCGCAATCGCCCTGATCAAAGATGGCGACAGTATCGAAATCGATATCCCGGCGAGAACAATTAATGTTGATATAACCGACACTGAACTGGCAATGCGCCGCAAGAAGGAAGAGGCAAAAGGTGTGGCGGCCTTTCGCCCGACAGACCGGCAGCGGAGCATCAGCACCGCCCTCAAGGCCTATGCCCTGTTCGCCGCTTCGGCTGACAAGGGTGCCGTGCGCTTGCTGCCGGAATAGCTTGAATCAGGATTGGGGCTTGGCAAAATTTCATCCATCGTCAACCATGAGGAGCCATTCTTGAAACCGACAGATATCAATGATCCCGAATATTTCCACAGAGTCATCGATTGCCAGTACGCCTGCCCGTCACACACCCCGGTGCCGGAATACATCCGCATGATCAGTCAGGGCAAATACGACGAGGCCTTCAGAATCAACTGGATCTCCAATGTCTTTCCCGGCGTACTCGGCCGTATCTGCGACCGGCCCTGCGAACCGGCATGTCGGCGATCCCGTGTTGAGGAAAATCCGGTGGCCATCTGCCGCCTGAAACGGGTGGCCGCCGACTTCAAAACTCCCGAAACTGACTTTCTTCCGGATGTTCCTAGCGAAAAAAACGGTAAACGCATCGCCCTCATCGGTGGTGGACCGGCATCACTGACCGTTGCCCGCGATCTCCTGCCCATCGGCTATACGGTCGACCTCTACGACAATCAAGCGAAGGCCGGCGGCTTTATCCGCACCCAGGTGCCCTCCTTCCGATTACCGGAAAAGGTATTGAATGAAGAGGTGGAGCGCATCCTGAATATGGGGGTCAATGCCCATTTCAACCACCACGTGGACAGCCTGAAAAAGTTCGTCAAGTTGGGCTATGACGCCATCTTCATCGGTACCGGCGCGCCGCGCGGCCGCGATTTGCCCGACCTGCCGGGTCGCGCGGCAGGCGGCGAGGCGATCTATATCGGCATCGAGTGGCTGGCTGCAGTACTTTACCGCCACGTCATCCGGAGCGGGCCAAGGGTTTTGGTTCTCGGCGGCGGCAATACCGCCATGGATTGCTGTCGCACCGCCAAAAGATTGGGGGCAGACGAGGTGACGGTGGTAGTCCGCAGCCCGAAAACCGACATGAAGGCCTCGCCCTGGGAGATTGAAGACGCCGAAGACGAAGGGATCCCGATTATCGACAACCATGCGCCCCTGGAATTTGTTATCCAGGAAGGCAAACTGGTCGGCATGCATTTCCAGAAAATGGCCGCCGAGATTGACAAAAACGGCAAACGCCACCTGCAGCCGACGTCCGAACCACCGGTCTTCATGCCCTGCGACCAGGTGCTGCTCGCCGTCGGCCAAGTCAACGCCTTCCCCTTTATTGAAGCGGAATTGGGGATAAAGATGACCGAGCGCGGCCTGCCGGAGCTCGATCCAACAACGCACCAATCCACTGTCCCGCACATTTTCTTCGGCGGCGACGCGGCCTTCGGTCCGAAAAACGTCATCACCGCCGTCGCCCATGGCCATCAGGCGGCAATCTCCATCGATCTGTTCTGCCAGGGCAAGGATCTTTATGATCGACCGGCGCCCTCGGTAAACCTGGTCAGCCAGAAGATGGGCTTGCAGGACTTGCTCTACGACAGTCGGGTGTCCATCGACCGGCGTTATGCGGTGCCGACCGTCGACCGGGCCAAATCACTGAGAGACCGGCTGCTGGAGGTCGAACTCGGCTTCAACAAAAAGACCGGGCATCAGGAGGCGGCGCGCTGCTTGAATTGCGACGTACAAACGGTTTTTGAATTTTCCACCTGTATCGAATGTGACTCCTGCGTCGACGTCTGCCCGGAATCCTGTATCACCTTCACCGACAACGGTGACGAGGAAGATCTGCGTGCCAGGCTCTTGGCCCCAGCTGACAACAAACAGCAGGCGCTGTATGTCTCCCCGGTCCTGCCCACCGGCCGGGTTATGGTCAAAGACGAAAATGTCTGTCTGCACTGCGGCCTCTGCGCCGAACGCTGCCCGACCTCCTCTTGGGAAATGATGAAATTCACTTACAATTGTGCACAGGCAGGGAAAAAATGAACCAGATAGAACGAGTCAACGAATTTGTCGTCCGCTTTGCCAACGTCAACGGCTCCGGGTCGGCCAGCGCCAACAATCTCTTTGCCAAGGCCATCTTCCGGCTCGGCATCCCGGTCAGCCCGAAAAACATCTTCCCTTCGAATATCCAAGGGTTACCGACCTGGTACGAGGTGCGGGTCAGTGAACACGGCTACCTCGGACGCCGCGGTGGCTTCGACCTCGTCGTCGCCGTCAACGGCCAAACCCTGTTACGCGATTACCGGGAACTCTCCCCTGGCGGCTATTTCCTCTACGACTCCTCGCGGGAGTTGACCCCGGACTTCGACCGCGTCGATGTCACCCCTATCCCCATCCCGCTCACCGACCTTTGCAATGCAGCCTTCCAGAACCCGAAACTGCGGCAGCTGCTGAAGAACATCATCTACGTCGGATCGCTTGCCTACCTGCTGCAAATGGATTTTGCCGTCTTAACCGACGCGATAGCCCAGCAGTTTCGCAAAAACCCGAAACTGGCCGAGCCGAATATCAAGGCCCTGGAAATCGGCTACGCTTACGCCCGCGACCATCACCCGGATACCTGCAAACTGCGGGTGCAAAAAAGCAATCAAGTCGGCGACAATATCCTTATGGACGGCAATGCGGCCTTTGCCCTCGGCGCACTTTACGCCGGAGCAACGGTGGTCGGCTGGTATCCCATTACCCCTTCCACCTCGGTCGTCGAGGCCTTTGAAAAATACAGCAAGATGTTTCGCGTGGAAGCCGATACCGGCAGGCGTAAAGTGGCCATCCTCCAGGCCGAAGATGAATTGGCGGCACTCGGCATCGTCATCGGTGCCTCATGGAACGGGGCCAGGGCCTTTACTGCCACCTCCGGCCCAGGCATTTCGCTGATGAGCGAGTTCTTCGGGCTGGCCTATTTCGCCGAGATCCCTGCTGTCGTCCTGGATGTACAGCGCACCGGTCCGAGCACCGGCATGCCGACCCGAACCCAGCAATCCGATCTGCTGTCCTGCGCCTACGCCTCGCACGGTGACACCAAACACGTCCTGCTCTTTCCCTGCGACCCGCGCGAATGCTTCGATTTCGCCGCCGACGCCTTCGACCTGGCCGAGCGTTTGCAGACCCCGGTGATCGTCATGAGCGATCTCGACCTCGGCATGAACGACCATATCAGCCCGCCCCTGCACTGGGACGATAACCGCCGCTATGACCGCGGCAAGGTCCTGAGCGCCGAAGATCTTGAGATCCGCCAGGAAAAATGGGGCCGCTATCTCGATGTCGACGGCGACGGCATCTGCTACCGCACCTATCCCGGCACCCATCCCACCAAAGGCTCCTATTTCACCCGCGGCACCTCGCATAACGAGTACTCGGGCTACACCGAAGAAAGCCCGATTTATCAGGCGAATATGGAGCGCCTCCTGGTCAAATGGCAGACCACCCGCTCCCTGGTACCGTCATCGCACATCAAAATCAGGGATCCCGAGAGTCGTCTCGGTGCCATCTTTTTCGGCACCACCACGCACGCCGCCTACGAGGCAATGGGTAGCCTTGCCGGCCAGGGTGTAAAGATCAACTCCCTGCGGCTGCGCGCCTTTCCCTTTCAAGACGAGGTGGGAGAATTCATCGACCGCCATGAACTTATTTTAATTATTGAACAGAACCGCGATGGCCAGCTGCGCACCATGCTCATCAGCGAAGGTGATTTTCCGCCGGACAAATTGCTGTCGCTTGTAAGTTTTGACGGCCTGCCCATCACCGCCGCCTGCATCATCGCAAAAATCCAGGCCCTTCTTAAACAAAAGCCGCACCACAGCCGTAAAGATGGAGGCAAAGCATGAGCACCGACCGCCCGATTTTCCGTCACCCGCAAGCCGCCCAGAACTCCGCCGGCTTTACCCGCAAGGATTACGAAGGGGCAATCTCCACCCTCTGCGCCGGCTGCGGCCATGACTCGGCCACCAACGCTATCATCCAGGCCTGTTTCGAGCTGGCCATACAGCCGCACCGGGTTGCCAAGATGTCCGGCATCGGCTGTTCCTCGAAGACCCCGGCCTACTTCCTCGGCCGGTCGCACGGCTTTAATTCGGTACACGGCCGCATGCCGTCGATTGCCACCGGCGCCAATATGGCCAACCGCGATCTGCTGTATATCGGCATCTCCGGCGACGGCGACACCGCCTCCATCGGCATGGGCCAGTTCGCCCACGCCCTCAGGCGCAACCTGAACCTCAACTATATCTGCATGAATAACGGCTGCTACGGCCTTACCAAGGGCCAGGATTCGGCCACCGCCGACCGCGGCTCAGCCGGCAAAAAAGGCGTGCCCAACCCCTACTCGGCCATCGATCTCTGCGAATTGGCCATCGAGCTCGGCGCCAGCTACGTGGCTCGCGGCTTCTCCGGCGACAAGCAGCAGCTGGTACCACTCATCAAGGGGGCCTTTGCCCACAGCGGCCTGGCCTTTATTGATGTCATTTCGCCCTGTGTGACCTTTAATAATACTTCCACCTCAACCAAGAGTTACGAGTACGTCCGCGAGCATATCGAAGCGACTAACACCTTCGACTTCATCCCGCTGCAGCAGGAAATCCTCGCCCACTATCCGGAAGGCACCAGCCAGGAGGTGGTCATGCACGACGGCAGCATCATCCATCTGCATAAGGCCGATGCCGGTAAAGACGTCACCAACAGGCGAAAGGCAGTCGACAGTCTTGAGGAGGAAAAAGCCAAAGGACGGCTGCTCACCGGCCTTCTCTACGTCAATCAGGATATCATGGAAACCCACGATATTATCAACTCGACGCTGCGGCCGCTGAATACTTTGCTTGAAGCTGATCTTTGCCCCGGCAACGCTGCCTTGCAGAGGATTATGGAAGGGTTGAGATAGAGAGAATAGGCAAGATCTCCCGCTATTTTGTCAGGAGTCAAATATGGCATTGTGTTTTGATTGCCACAAAAATGTCGGATACATAGCCATGCTATGCGGCGCATGGCATCACCTTAAAAGAAATTTCATCCGTAAAAATTTGATGGTGTTTGATTGTCCACATTGCGGAGCCCTCTGTCAGGAAAAGGCGTGGTCGTATTATGCACATCTTCTTATTTTTGTTGCTGCAATGTTGTTGCTTGTGCAGATGCGCTGGATTGATTTGCAGACATTCCCAGAATGGCAATATATAACGACGATGCTCGCCTGTTATTTTATAAGCAGTATTCCCTGGTGGAAATACGTGACTCAGCTAAAAGAACCGCACGTTTTTTGGTGGGAGTAATTCTCCCGCAAGGGGATAGCGTCGCGAGGGATGGTAAAAAATGGCATAAAACAGGGAAACCTTACTGAATTCCACAAGCCAACAAAGAGTTCACCGGCGGAGCGGAGCGGAGACCGGTGTAACGGCTGATTGGCATCTTTCTTCTTTTCTGTGTTGCTGGATGGTACTCCATCTGCCCCGTCCGGCAGCGCTGCAACGAAGCCGCTTCCCCGCCCGGACTGGCTGTTTCAGGCCGGGCCACTTGTCTAAAAGAGGTTATCTTTACCCCGAAAGCCACGGGTTCGCCTTGGTACTTGGCCTGGAAGCCGGAGTACATCTACTTCTTCGGATTTACTTTTTGTACACGTCGCCCCGAAAGCCGATCACTTCCATGTAAACGATTTTGATGGTATCATCGATGGAATAGATGACCCGGATGTTGCCGATCCGCATCCGGAAACTGCCTTGCACTTCACCCATATCGCGCACCTTTGATTATAGAATTTCCCTCATCAGTGAGGCGAGACCAGCTCTTTTCCGGCCGCAACTGATTTGTTTTGTTCTCAAGAGACATAATCGACACCTCCTTTGCCATGTAATAACCATAGTGCCGATTTCTTAAAACCTCTTTTGTGTATCTCATGCTTTTATTTTTTTACATCACGTGATTGAGATGTCAAGTTGGTACGAAAATCCTCTTCGTATACAGGAATGAAGCTACGTTCGCAAAAACCAGGGCTCCCTGCCGCCGGTGAGGATCTCCACTCCGCCCGCAGTCACCAGCAAAGTGTGCTCAAACTGGGCACTTCGCCGCAGATCAGCGGTGACCGCCGTCCATTTATCCGGCCAGATAAGGCATTGAGCGCAACCGGCATTGATCATCGGCTCGATGGTAAAGGTCATTCCTTCAACGATCTGCGTGGCGTTTTCCGGTTCGTAAAAATGGGCGACATAGGGCGACATGTGAAAGTTTTCACCAATTCCATGGCCGGTAAACTCCCGGACAATGCCGAAACCATTCTGCCGGGCATGGGTCTCTATCGCCAGACCGATGGCGTTGAAGGTGTTCCCCGGCCGAACCACATCAATGGCCCGCAGCAAACACTCCCAGGTAACCTGGACCAATTTCCTTGCCGCGGCGTCGACCGCACCGACAAAAATCGTCTCGGAACAATCGCCGTGCATGCCATGCGCATAGACGGTAACATCGCAGTTGATGATATCGCCTTCCACGAGGGGGCGGTTGTCGGGAATACCGTGCACCACAACTTCATTCACCGAGGTGCAGATGGACTTGGGAAAACCCATATAGTTGAGCGGGCTCGGATAAGCCCCGAGGGCAATAATGTGCTGGTGGGCGCGCCGGTCCAGTTCATCGGTGGTGACCCCTGGGCGTACGGCGGCAAGCACCGTATCCAGCACCTGCCGGGCAAGCAGCCCGACCTTGCGCATCCGCTGTATCTGCTCTCCAGTTTTTTTAACGCAAGAGAGTTTGTAGGGCGCCGGAACACCCGTGTGGGCATATTCCGGACGACCTATATGGGGCGGCACGGCTCGGCAGGGACTGATTATTCCGGCGGTGACGGGCGACCTTGTCATGTGTATCTTCTCCATGCCAAAAAGAATACTTCCCCTTGTCCGGCAAAAGCAAGGCATTTTGCTGAAAACGCCTCAGCCCTTTCGTTTGTCGCTAAAAGGTTCTATATTAGAACCTTGAAATTCGTTTCTTGTTTTTTAAAAATCAATTCCGTGAAGGTACTTATCCCTTTAATCGGGACTATCTTGGCAGGCTCGAAAACGGTTTGCCATCCATGTGGATCTTCCGGCAAATATACCCCTCCTGGTAAATGAAATAAAGAACATGACACTGCTGAAAAGATCAGAGCTGCAGGCAGCTCTGCAAGATGGATCGCCGACACTCAACGCACAGGTATTCCTCTTTTTCGGCGAGCGATTTCTGTGTAAGGAAGCGGCCGATTTGCTTCAGGAAAAACTCTTGGCGACAGGACCCGGCGCAGTCCAAGCAATCGACGGCGACCGCGAGGACGCCGGCCGGACTCTGTCGCGACTGATGAGCTACAGTCTGCTGCCGGGCCGCCAGTTGTTTCGAGTATCGGACAGCCGGCTCTTTCACAGTAAAACGGTGGTGGAGGATATTTGGGCGAAGGCTGTGCAAGCCTCCCAGGGGGGCAACTCCGGTCCGGCTCGCAACCATCTCCTCGCCATGGTCCAGGCGGTCGGCCTGGAAATCGAAGGGCCGACACCCCTGTCGGAAATTCCGGCACCTGAATGGCAAAAAATCTTTGCCTTTGCCAAGCCGGGCGACAACCTGCAGTGGGCCGATCAACTCCTCGGCGAAGCGCAAGGCAAAAACCCAGTGGCCAGTGCCAACCTGGCGGACCGCTATATCGAGACCTTCGAGAAGGGCATCCCCAAACAGAACATCCTGTTGCTGACCGCCGAAACAGTCGATAAACGCCAGAGGTTATTCACCTATCTGAAAAAAAACGGCACCGTTGTCGACTGTTCCGTGGCCGTCGGTTCCGGCGCCGCCGCGCAAACCGAGCAGAAGGAAATTCTCCGGGAGATGATGCAAAAGACTCTCACCGACTTGCAAAAAAAGATCGAGCCCCGGGCAGTTGAGATGTTTTTTGAGCGGGTCGGCTTTCATCCGGTGGCGGTGGTGGTAGAGACCGAAAAATTGGCACATTCCATCGGCGACCGACCGACCATCACCGCCGGCGACGTCGAAGAGATGGTGAGTCGCAATCGGGAAGACGCCCTCTACGAACTGACCGACGCCATCGGCAAACGGCAGGCGGACCGAGCTCTGACCATCCTCTCGCACCTCCTCGAACAAGGCATACATGAATTGGCGATCCTTTCGACCCTCAGAAATTTTTTAAAAAAACAACTGATTTTCCGCTCTCTCCAGATGCGGGACTTTCCGACCTGGCGAAGCGGTATGAATGCCAGGGATTTCCAAAACACCTACCTTCCGGCCCTGAAAGCGGAAGAGGAGTGGGGCGAACTCCTGCAAGGACACCCCTACGCCCTGTTCATGAGCTTTAGCAAGGCCTCCGAATATTCCTGCTCCGGCCTGAAAAGATGGCTGGCGATGCTGCTTGATGCCGAGTTTCGCCTCAAGGGCTCACCGCTGCCGCCGCGGCTGGTTATCGAGGAGCTCCTGCTGGCAATGCTGAAAGGCGCCCCGAAAATTTCCGGCAGAAGAGATTCTATGGTATATTGAAGGAGCGCAAGCAATAATTACTGTATTGGTATGAGGGCTTTTCGAAAATTGGAATTGCCCTGAAAAAAGTGAAAAAGCATTTAGGGACCGTTAAGAAATAACTCTTGCTACTTTCACCATTTCTTTACAGCCTCTTATGCCGTTCATGACATTGAAACGGATTACTTATTGTTGAACGACGGATTACCTTAACAGTAAACCATGGCCGAAGACAAAGATCAAAGAGAAGGCAGTGTACTTACCAAGGACGCTATTGAAACCAGGGAACCGCGTATGTACAAGGTGCTGCTGCACAATGACGACTATACCACCATGGAATTCGTCATCGCCATCCTCGAAACCGTATTTCAGAAATCGACCCCTGACGCGACAAAAATAATGCTTAATGTCCACAACGAGGGAGTAGGAGTTGCTGGCGTGTATACCAGGGAAATCAGTGAAACAAAAATTTCCGTGGTTCATCAACTGGCCAAAAAAAATGAGTTTCCATTACGTTGTTCGATGGAAACGGTATAATCAAGGATTTTCCTTTTCCACAACCGCATCCGGAAAAATATGCTGAGCAAGACACTAGAAAAAGCCCTGATAATGGCGATACGAGAGGCAAAAAATCATAATCACGAGTATGTGACCGTTGAACACATGCTCTATGGTATTTTGCATGACGAGCTGACCGGCTACATCATCAATCAATGTGGCGGCTCGGCCCAGATCTTGAAAGAGCGTCTGGAAAAATTCTTCCTGCGGGAAATCCCCACCCTCTCCGCCACCGGGTCGATGGAACCGGCCCAGACCATTGCTTTTAACAGGGTTCTCCAACGGGCCGTGGCCCATGTGCAGAGTTGCGGGAAAAATCAGGTCGACAGCAGCGATGTTCTGGTGTCCATCCTCGCCGAAGAAGAATCGCACGCCGTCTACTTTCTTACCTCAGTGGGCATCGGCAAGATGGAGGTCATGAACTTCATCTCCCACGAACTGCCGGCCGAAGGCTTGCAGAAGGAACCCTTCTCCTCCCCCCCCGAGGCACCAAGCCCACAAAAAGATGGTAAGGACGCCAAGGCATTGGAAGAATTCACCGTCAATTTGGCCGATCTGGCGGCCGCCGGCAAAATTGATCCCCTCATCGGTCGTAATGAAGAACTGAACAGAACCATGCAGGTTCTGTGTCGGCGCAAGAAAAACAATCCGCTGCTGGTAGGCGAACCGGGCGTCGGCAAGACAGCCATGGCCGAAGGGCTGGCTCTGCGTATCCACCAGGATAAAGAAGCCCGGGCCAAAGGCGAGGCGCCGCAGGTGCCCGACCTGCTTGCCGGCGTCGAGATCCACCTCCTCGACATGGGTACCCTGGTAGCCGGCACCAAGTATCGCGGCGATTTTGAAAAAAGGCTGAAAAGCGTGATTTCCGCCATTGAGAAAAAGGAAAACGCCATCCTGTTCATCGACGAGATGCACACCATCGTTGGCGCCGGGGCCACCAGCGGCGGCTCCATGGACGCCTCCAATCTATTGAAACCGGCCCTCCAGTCCGGGATTTTGCGGTGTATCGGCTCTACCACCTACGAGGAATATAAAAACCAGATCGAAAAAGACCGGGCCCTGTCGCGGCGCTTCCAGAAAATCGACATCGCCGAACCGACGGTCGACGACACCCACCTTATTCTCAAAGGACTGCAACGGAAATACGAGGAGCACCACAACGTCAAGTACTCGGCGAAAGCCGTCCAGGCCATGGCCGAACTGTCGTTCCGCTTTATCAACGAGCGTTTTCTCCCGGACAAGGCCATCGACGTAATGGACGAGGTTGGTTCTCTTTTCCGACTGGAAGGCCGGCAAGGTTCAACCGTCAAAGTCAGCGATATCGAAAAAGTGGTATCAAAGATGGCCAGGATCCCAGCCAAATCGAGTTCGCATTCGGAAATCGGCGAACTGCGCGAACTGGCAAGCCATTTGAAAGCAGTGGTTTTCGGCCAGGATGAGGCCATCGAGGCAGTCACCTCGGCGGTAAAACGATCACGCGCCGGCCTCGGCAACCCCGACTCGCCGACCGGCAGTTTCCTCTTTGCCGGCCCGACCGGCGTCGGCAAGACCGAGGTCGCACGCCAACTGGCGGTTGTTCTTAATGTCCATTTCGAGCGTTTTGATATGAGCGAATACATGGAGAAACACGCGGTTGCCAGGCTGATCGGCTCGCCTCCCGGCTATGTCGGCTTTGACCAGGGCGGTCTCCTTACCGAATCGATACGAAAGCACCCCTATTCGGTGCTGCTTTTCGATGAGATTGAAAAGGCGCACCCGGATATCTTCTCCATTCTCCTCCAGGTCATGGACCACTCGACCTTAACCGACAATTCCGGGCGTAAGGCCGATTTCCGCAACGTCATTATCATCATGACCACCAATGCCGGGGCCCGGGAACTGGCCGGCCACTCCATCGGCTTTGTCAGCAACAAGAAGGGTAAGGATCAGACGGCCATCACCAAACTGTTTGCCCCCGAGTTCCGCAACCGACTGGACGCCATCGTCTCCTTCAGCTCTCTAGACCATGCCGCAACCGAGCTGGTGGTCGACAAACTGATCAAAGAACTTGAAGGACAGCTGGCGGAAAAACGCGTTACCATCAAACTCAGCCCGCAGGCCCGCACCTATCTGGCAAAAAAAGGCTACGATCCGGATTATGGGGCACGACCGTTGCGAAGGCTAATCATGAAGGAGATCGGCGACAGCCTGACCGAAGAGATTCTCTTCGGCAAACTTGCTAAAGGTGGCGAGGCGGCGGTTGATGAGCAGGACGGCAGCTTGGTCTTCACTTACTAAAACCGGCCTAACGGTGGAGGCAATCACCGAGAAAATCTCAGCAGACATCTTCGTCAAAGAATTCTTGATGAAGCAAAACCACCATGAAAGATGATCAGGGATATCTGCTTCACATCGCCGAAGCAATTGCCACCACAGAGGAATTTCGGTGTCGATCTGCTGTATGACTCAGGAATATCATAGTAGCTAAAGGGTTAAAAATCTGCCACAAGTCGCACCATGCCACCAACTTTAAGTCTATTGATATGGTGGTATGTTCCATGGAGCAGCTCAGATATTTTCTTCATGGAATTGGACCCCCCAAAGAGCGGGCCAGTGTCGATGGCGATCGTCGAAATGTTACCTTGACCGATTTGTTTAGCTATTGCATAAAGTTCTTCCATGACTTCAGTCAATTTTCTATTTTTGTCATAAGGTACGTTTGCTTCGCCATCAGAGAGAATTACCAGTAAAGGTCTCATCCCCTTATCCTTGAGACGTTCAGTCTTTATTAAATGCCAAGCTTTCATCAGGCCATCACTAAATGGAGTGGCACCCCCGGTAGGCAAGGTCTTCAGCTTTTGTTTGGCCAATGTCAGACTTGAGGTTGGCTGTAAAATGACCTCTGCAGCTTCATCGCGAAAAGCAACCATTCCGATTCTGTGTCTTTTCTGATATGCCTTTGCAAGAATTGCTAAGACCGCGCCTTTTGCGGCTTTGATTCGAGTAAATGTACCTTCTCCCATTGAATCGGAAGAATCAACGAGAAAAATGATCAGTGTTTTCTGCCGTTGTTGGTAGACTTTTTTGCGGAAATCATTTTTTGTTAGGTGGATACCATTTTCAGTTGCTCTCTTCGTGTCTCTGAGAAGTGCTGCCCGTAGAGTTGCATCCAGGGCGATATTGCATATTTTTTCCCCGTCTTCAAGAGGTCGAGACCTGAAATAATGGCCGGTAGACGATGTCGTTTGAGAAGTTTTATTTCTCCCTCCTGTATTTTTGTTCACCTGCAGGGTTTCAATTTGCAGATCTTCAACACAGATCAGTTCGTCTGCATCAAAAACAGTTTTTTTTTCTCTTCAAGAAAGGAGAACAGCATGTCGACGTTTGAGGCTGCATTTGAGCCAGGGACCTGAGCAGAGATATCATCCCAGGGTTCTAAATCTTCTTCCGGAGCAGCTGGGTCTTCTTCCTTTCCGTAGTTGTTCTCAAACTGAGCTAAAGTATCTTCAAGGCTCTTCGTTGTGTTTTCAGATGTCGCCAGCATACTCCTGGATGTTCGGTGTGGCAAAACGAATCTGGCTGCCGCAAAAATGTGATCCTCTCGAATTTCTTGATTCTCAAGAAAGGCTGCCAGGGCTCTCGCCGTTTTTATTATCGCAATGTCGGAGCGATGTCCCTGTACTCGCACTGCTGAGGAGAGCGTAACCGCGAGCTCTACCATTTTTTGAGGTATCTTAACACTCTTGAGCCTTCCACGGGCTTCGAGTATCTGTTTGGATAATATGCTCTCTTCCCCAGCGTATTGTGCGGTGAATGTATCTGGGTCTATATCAAAAGCTATGCGGCTGTTGACGATATTCTGCCGTAGCTCTGAATCATTCACACTGCTGACAAACAGGCTGAGTCCAAAACGATCAAGGAACTGGGGGCGTAGTTCGCCCTCCTCCGGATTCATCGTTCCTACTAATATAAAACGTGCAGGATGAAGGTGTGATATGCCTTCACGTTCAACAATGTTGACACCGGAAGCTGCGGAATCTAAGAGAACGTCGATAATGTGATCATTCAGCAGATTAACCTCATCCACATATAAAATTCCTCTGTTGGCAGCAGCCAGCAGGCCAGGTTCAAATTTGCTTTTCCATGATTTTAAAGTCTGTTCTATGTTCAGGGTACCAACGACTCTATCCTCTGTTGCGTTGAGCGGAAGTTCAACGAGCGGCATAGGGCGCATTACTGACTGTAAAACTTTACCTTCTTTAACTTTATCAGCACATTCGGTGCACATTGTGTTTAGATCTATCGGTGAACAATGATATTGGCAACCTGAGACAACCTCAATTTTGGGGAGAACTTGCATCAGCGCTCTGACAGCAGTGGATTTGCCGGTTCCTTTGTGCCCACTTATCAATACACCGCCGATGCCGGGATCAACGGTGTTGAGTAACAGACCGGTTTTCATTTTATTCTGTCCAATCAGGCCAGTAAAAGGGAATAAATTATGTTTTCTCATGGCAAAATTGAAAATAGATTTACACTAATAAGTAGCATGTTTGGTAAGACCAAGATATACTAGTTCGTTTTAAGAGACCACTAAAAAGTCAAATGGTAACTAAAAAATACTTGTGTTTCTTAGTAAAAGAAATATATACTGACATTTATCAATAACAGTTTGTTTTTGCTATGATATTAGGCTTCCTACTGTATTTTCCGCGAAGTGTGAATTTATAGCTTTTGTTGATATATTCTGTGTGAGTGCGTGTTTGCGCCTGCGTCATCCTAACTGTAAAGAGTAGATTGAAATGATCAGAATGTAAAAAATGGGGCGGTTCATCAGCCGATTTGAAATTTCGTGTTCTCGATTGGTAATGAAAGAAATTTGTTGAGTTGCACCTATTATTGAATGGGTTAACCTGGCTTGGCTCCCTAAACTGTTATGGTTTGAAGCCATTAGTTGGAATTGTTTTGTTTTTTTAAAAAGTATGGGAGGAATGTATGAATCTTTTTGAGTTTTCTATCCAGATGGAAAGAGATGCTGAGGAACTTTATCGTAAGATGGCCAAAAATGCTCCGGTTGCGGGTGTCAAGAAGGTGCTTTTATTGTTGGCGGAAGATGAAGTTAAGCACAGAAAAGCAATTGAACAGCTTCAGAAAAAGCTGGCTGTTGATACTGCCCAGGGAAGTGCGCTTGCAATTAAAACCGTTTTTGAAGAGATGAAAAGTGATAAAAGCGTTACTACGCTCACCACTGACGCCATTCAGGATTACGAGAAGGCTGTAGAGATTGAGAAAAAAGGTCTGGCGTTTTATAAAGAAAAATTTGCCGAAGCTGAGGATGATGTCAGTAAAAAGCTGTTCGAAGTACTGATGAATCAGGAAAGCTATCACCTTCATGCTACGCAGAATCTGCTTGAAATGGTTCAGCGGCCATCTTGGTGGGTGGAAAATGCTGAATTCAATCCACAGGATGGCAATTCATATTAACCAATATGTATGCAAAACAGGTTGTTCAGTTTTAATCGTAAATAGTTTGAATTTTAGAAAATGCCATTGGCAGAACCAAGAGTGATATATAAATCAATCTAATTGCAGCTGAAGAACCTCTGTTAAATAGTGTCATGCTCTAGGTGAGATCAGCGGATGAAATGAGGAGATTTGCATGAATTTGTTACTTCCTGTCTTGGGAGCCGGAGAATATCAAGTCGCACCCCAAAAGATCATCTGCCTGGGGCTCAACTATGCCGAACACATCAAGGAAAGTGCCGAGGCCGAAAGTGAACGATTCAAGGATGAAAAACCGAATGAACCTATTCTCTTTGCCAAAACCCGTAACACCCTGATTGGGCCCGATCAGCCTATCATTCTGCCGAAATTTCTAGAAGAATACGGATTTAGAACCTGTCGAACCGATTATGAAGGAGAATTGGCAATAATTATCGGGTCAGGGGGGAAAAATATTTCGGAAGAAAATGCCTATGATCATATTTTCGGGTTTAGCTGCTTTAATGACGTTAGTCAACGCAATTTCCAGAAACATGACAAGTCCGGTTGGTATCGCGGAAAATCACTCGACACTTTCGGGCCAATTGGACCTGTTATAGTCCTCATGAAGGATATCGGTAACCCTCAAACGCTTAGCATCAAAACACGTTTAAACGGTAAGGTGGTTCAGGAGTCTAACACCCGGCACATGCTTTTTTCAATTCGTGAAATGATTGCATTCATCTCAAAGCAATTTACCTTAGAGCCTGGAGATATAATCATCACCGGTACTCCTAGCGGAGTAGGGCCTATTGCAGCCGGAGATGTCGTTGAGGTCGAAATAGAAAACATTGGCGTGCTGAGAAATCCCGTTCTGGCAGAATAGTTTTAAAGATAGAAGAAAGTCCGCGAAACACTGCTGTCTCCCAGATAGTGTCTGTCCATAAATCGGAAAAACTGGTAAGTTTTGGCAATAACCTACCCTATAATACATGCATCAAGTCGTGTGAAATAGGTGCCGACATCCTGGCCATTTCAACGTAAGCGCCATATCAACCACCCCTTGCCGCTCTCCATAGCGCCCAATGGTCTCCGATTCAATCGGTATGGCCGTCGAGTTCATGAATCAAGCAGGGATGAACCTGCTTATGTTTCAGGCGGGTTATGAAGGTATGCCGGAAGGAATGGAAGGATTTGCCCTGCTCAATTCCGCAACGTTCTTTGTACCTTTGGCGTTTAGTGTCTCAACATTTTCGAGTAATCCAAGCTGGATAAGGTGAGGATGTATCGGAACCATCCGAGAACTGGATCGAGTCTTGACTCTCTTTTCCTCTTTGTCGTTGATATTGAAGACCCATACCCCCTGTTCCTGCAGGATGTCTGCAAGGTGTAACTGACATACCTCCTCAAACTGGTTAAGCAGAAATAATTGATCGGACTGACCCGTACATAAAAAAATGGTTGTTCAGAGTGAACAACATCTGGACAACCATTGCGAGACAGAAAGTGATCACCGGCGTAACCGAGCCTATCGACGAAGGTGTTGAGACTTGGGCAGTCCATCCAACAATATCGCGATGGCTTCTGTAACTGTTTCTGTCGAATCAAACTTGTTTTTAATCATTTTTTTAAGATGCAAACACGTTTTTTAGTTTCACCCTCATTTTTGGCCATATCGCCACATCGCAAACAATTCTCTTGAAAATTTCCGTCATTTTAACTATTTTTTCAATTACACAACCACTATTAATCGTTTTAAGAGAACCGTAACGATTTTTGAAGGGGTGATTACTTTGGACACGACACAGATCCGACGGGCGGGATATGCGATTCTGATCGAGAAGTACGGCTTGAGCACTTTGCCGAACTGGCACACATCTTCCGTCAGCCCAACCGGGACACTGCGATCAAAGGTTCAGGATGGGCAGGTTGAGTCCGTCTATCCCCAGTCCTACTGGCCCGGAGATGGGATAGGAGACCATCTGGAGTTTGCCCTCAAGTACGACGGCGTCAATCTGGGCATCCTGTCTGCCCTTTTCGACGTGGTCCCGGCTGACGAGATAGCGACTTGGATCAACTCGAAACCGACAGGGAAATACGCCCGCAGGATCTGGTTCCTCTATGAATTCCTGACCGGACAGAAACTCCCGCTGCCGGATCTGACTAAAGGGAATTACACCCCGCTGCTTGAGCTGGACCGTTACTATGCCGTAGCACCCGGCCGCCGCATGCAGCGTCAGAGGATTGTCGATAATCTGCTTGGCGGGAAAGATTTTTGTCCTATCATCCGGCGCACCGAAAAACTCGCTGCCATGGAGGGAATCTCTTTAAGGAAATGGTGCGAGGAGGCTGTTACCTCCTATCCACCCGAGCTTATCAGACGGGCACTGAGCTACCTGTATAACAAAGAGACCAAGTCTTCATTCGAAATCGAACACATCAAACCCAGCGCCTCTCGGACAGAGAAATTCATCGGCTTGCTGGAGATGGCCGAGCACAAGGATTTCTGTGAGAAGCCTCTCCTGATCGATGTGCAAAACCGTATCGTCGATCCCCGATTTCAGGACACAGATTACAGGACCACCCAGAACTACGTAGGGCATACTATTTCCTACCAGAGGCAGCTCGTTCACTATGTCTGCCCGAGACCCGACGATCTCCCTGAACTTATGGAAGGCCTGCTCACTGCCCACCAGGCGATGAAGGAAGGCACGGTCCCCGCCATTATCCATGCCGCCACCATCTCCTATGGCTTCGTCTTCATTCATCCCTTTGAAGACGGCAACGGCCGTATTCACCGTTTTCTCATTCACAACATTTTTTTCCTACGCGGCTCGATTCCAAAAGGGCTGATGTTCCCGCTCTCCGCCGCCATGCTGAAAAATCCGGCGCTTTACGATCACTCGCTGGAGGCGTTCTCAAGCCCACTGATGCGGCTGGTTGAATACGACCTGGACGATCTTGGCCAGATGACCGTGCCGGGCGAGACTGGTCGTCTGTACAGGTACATCGATATGACCGCTCAGGCGGAGGCGTTGTACGATTTCGTCAAGCTCACTATCGAGCACGAGCTGGTTGAAGAACTCGATTTTCTGATGAATTATGATAGAACCAAGCAGGCCATTCAAGAAATCGTGGACATGCCTGACCGACTCATTGATCTTTTTATCCAGCTCTGCCTGCAAAACAATGGTCGTCTTGCGATGAAAAAGCGGGAGTCACATTTCGGGTTTCTGACCGATGACGAGTTGGCCAGCATGGAATCTGCCGTCCGGGAAGGATACGCAAGGGACTGAGCCTCACGGCGATGGCGAGTCGTTATATGCAGAAAACCAATCAAGACTTGCCGAACAGACACACTGTTACGCTTCAAGGTGTCGTACTTCAACTCAGAGAAGGTGAGGTTCGCCTTAGCCGTAGAGGTTTGTAAACAGCAAACGGATCATGATCCGGTACCCTCATTACAGATTCTCGCCGGCGTACTGTAATGAGGGAGAGCGTTCCTGCCGGCAAGAATCGTAAAACTTGTTCTGGAAGAGTTTGAATCCTTTTGCTCAGATGGGAAACGCTTGAGGCCCCAATATGAAAATTGAAGATTCTATTTCAATTTCAGAGTTGTCTGAGAAGTGTCTGGCGTTATTGATTGAAAACAGTAACTTGAAAGAGAAAATCAGAACCCTGAAGGCACGTTTGGTTATTGCGGAGGCGCGGTGTCCGGGTGGTGAAATCCCCAGGAATGAATCCGATTTTGAAATAATCGCTCCGCAAGCTGCTGAAGTTTCGCCTCCAGGCATGAGCAAGAATGCTGACGAAGGAGAAAAAATCAGGCTGTTTATGTCGCTTTTCAAAGGACGGGACGATGTTTACGCCAGAAGATGGGAAAACAAGAAAAAAGGGACGTCTGGGTATTCTCCCTCCTGTCTGAATCAATGGCAACCCGTCTGCGTTAAGCCGAAGCGGACATGCACCGGTTGTACCCATAAGGCGTATGCTGCTCTTACTGAGAAAGTAATTGATGACCATCTGCGGGGGAAAATAGTCGCCGGAATTTACCCGATGCTCATGGATGAGACGAGCTGGTTTTTGGCGATCGATTTTGACGATGGGGAGTGGCAAAAGGATATCTCGGAATTGCGGGAGGTGTGTGCGGAATTTGATATCCCTGTTGCCATCGAGCGCTCACGTTCCGGCAATGGAAGCCATGCGTGGGTATTCTTTAAAGAGCCGTTAGCAGCATCCCTGGCGAGAAAATTCGGCACATCCCTGCTTACCTACACCATGCAAAACAGGCATGAGATCACTTTTAAATCTTACGACAGATTTTTCCCCAATCAGGACACCATGCCCAAGGGCGGTCTGGGGAATCTGATAGCGCTGCCTTTGCAAAAGGAGGCAAGAAAGGCCAAGAACAGTGAATTCATCGATCGGAGTTTCAAACCGTATGCCGATCAGTGGGCATTTCTCGACACGATTCGAAGGCTCTCGGAAGATGACGTAATAACACTTTCGTTAAAACTGGGTCAAGGAAATGAACTCGGGGTCTTGAAAAGAGATGAAGAAGAAACACAAAAGCCATGGGAAACGACCAAGGTCAAATTACTGAAAACGGATTTTCCCAGGCAAATAGAGATCGTAAAATCAAATATGCTGTTTGTTCCGAAGGCAAGCATCTCGCAAAGGGCTCTGAACCGGTTAAAACGCCTGGCGGCATTCAAGAATCCCGAGTTCTATAAGAATCAGGCGATGCGCATGCCGACCTATAACAAACCGAGAATTATCTGTTGCGCTGACGATACTGCCGATTATCTCTGCCTGCCGAGAGGCTGCGAGCAGGATCTGAGGTCAGTTTTTGACGAACAGGGAATGGATGTCATCTATCTGGATAAGACCAATCACGGCAAAAGGATCGACGTTACATTCAATGGCATCCTGAGAGACGAACAGCCACAGGCCTTGGACAGGTTGCTTGAGCATGATATCGGAGTACTCTCCGGCACAACGGCTTTTGGAAAAACGGTTGTGGCAATCAAACTGATCGCCGAGAGAAAAGTCAACACCCTCATCATTGTCGATAGAGCCAGCCTGACATCGCAATGGATGAAAAAATTGACTGAATTCCTGGCGATAAATGAACCGCTGCCTGTCTCGGACAAAGGTGTGAAAAAGAGAGGACGAAAAAAGGCCGAAAGCATAATCGGACAACTGGGGCAAGGCAAGAATAACCTGGGCGGTATCATTGATATTGCCTTGATGCAATCGTTGAGCAGGAAGGACGAGGTCAAAGAATGCGTGAAAAATTATGGCATGATCATCGTCGACGAATGCCATCATGTCGCAGCCGTCAGCTTCGACGAGATTCTTAAAGCCGCCAAGGCAAAGTATGTTTATGGCTTAACCGCAACCCCTATCAGGAAGGACGGTCATCATCCGATAATATTTATGCAATGCGGTCCGGTACGATACAGGGATGACGCAAAGAAACAGGCGGAAAAAAGGCCCTTCGATCATTTCGTCATACCGAGATTTACCGCACTGCGGGTCCCGCTTGACAAGGATGAAAAGGACGTATCCATTCAGGAACATTATTCGCTCATGGTTGAAAGCGAGATGCGTAATCAGATGATTGTTGACGATGTGGTAAAAAACCATGAGAGCGGTAGGAACTGCCTTGTCTTGACCGAAAGGATCAGCCATCTGGAATTACTCGCCGGAAAGCTACGGGAAAAAATTCCCGAGGCCATGACTCTCAGAGGAGGAAGGGGAACAAAGGAAATCGCAGAAATTTTCAAGCGCATCTCCGAAACACCTGCGGATCAGCAATTAACGCTGGTCGCTACGGGCAGGTATATCGGGGAGGGATTCGACGAACCGCGTCTCGACACCCTTTTTCTGACCATGCCGATATCGTGGAAGGGGACTCTGCAGCAATATGCGGGTAGGCTTCACAGACTGTTTGAAGAAAAAAGAGAGGTCCAGATCTACGACTATGTCGATATCCACGTCAGCATGCTCGAGAAGATGTACCATAAACGGCTGAACGGCTACGCCTCGATCGGTTATAAGGCGAAAGCTGGAGCAGTTGAGGCGAACTCAATCGATGTTATCTTTGACAAGAGCAACTTTTTGCCGGTTTACAACAATGATATTCTAGCCGCGGAAAGAGAGATCCTGATCGTAAGTCCCTTCGTTACCAAGAGGCGCACCATGCAAATGTTGCAGCAGCTGGAGATTGCACTGCGGAATAAGGTGAAGGTAACGGTTGTTACGAGACCGACAGGAGACTTCGGGGAAAAAGGGCCACCTGCCTTGCAAGGGCCTCTCGATATGTTACAACATGCCGGTGTGAACGTGGTGTTTCGCTCAAACATACACCAGAAATTTGCACTCATCGACCAAAAGGTCGTATGGTATGGGAGTATCAATCTGCTTAGTTTTGGCAGCGCGGAAGAGAGCATCATGAGGCTCGAAAGCCCTAATATCGCCGATGAACTTTTGAAAAGCATGGAACAACGAAGAAAGCGGTTATGAAAAAGAGGATATCCTTGATATCCTGAGTAATTACAAAAATGAACGTACCAATTATTACGGCATCATGACAATCGGTATTTTTGGTTCGCCAGCACGGGGTGAAGCGCGTGAGGAGAGCGATGTGGATATTGTCCTCCGAATCCGGGAACCCGACCTGTTCATGCTCGTAGGAATAAAGGAAGAGTTGGTGGAAAGACTTCTTCGTCCGGTTGATATTGTTAATAAACACTGGGCTTCACACCTTCCCTGGAAAAAACCGGGAAATTCCCACCTGTATCAAACAACCTTCACATAGCTTGAAAGCTATATAGCCTTATGGTTATAATAAAGCGTGAAATGGGAAATTAAATACACCGACTAAATACACCGACGAATTTGGGGAATGGTGGAAGACCTTGTCCCGAGATGAGCAGGATTCCATAGCCGTAACCGTAGGACTTCTGGAGCGATTAGGCCCAAATTTGCCAAGGCCTCATTCGGATACTGTAAAAGGTTCGAAGTTTCCGAACATGAAAGAACTCCGAACGCAACACGACGGCCAACCATACCGCACTTTATATGCTTTTGATCCGCGAAGAACTGCTATTTTACTCATCGGGGGAAATAAGACGGGTGATAATAACTGGTATAAAACCTTTATTCCCATAGCAGACCGACTGTTCACTGAGCATTTGGACGAACTCCAAAAAAAGGAGGGAAAATAATATGGCAAAATCATTCAATACTCTCAAAGATAAAATTTCCATAGAGCGAAAGGCTAAGATTGCCGAAAGAATTACTGAGGCCTTGGCACAAATGCCACTTGCTGAACTTCGCCAAGCCAGAAAGCTTACTCAGGAGCAAATTGCCCGCTCAATGAAAATTAAACAGGCCTCGGTTTCCAAAATGGAAGGTCAGGCTGATATGTATATTTCAACCCTTCGAAAATACATAACTGCGATGGGGGGTGAACTGGAAATTGTGGCTAAGTTTCCAGATGGAAATATTAGCATTGATAAATTCAAAGGGCTTGAAGAAAGCTGAATCAGGTAAAAAGATTCCTTCGAGTTCCCCAGGAAACACGACTTCATTGTAGATTATTGTGGTTCTGCTTGGCGGTGATGAACCGAAACGCCAGATTCAATGGATCTGGACGACATCTTTGCCGTCCATCTGCGCGATCTCATTTTGACTCGTATTCGACAGTTCGAAAAATATATTCCTACAATATCAAGACAATACGACACTCACGAAACGTCTTGGCACTACCTATCACGGGTCATCTGAAGAACATTTTCATGTTTCCCGAATGGTTGGCGGCAGAGCAACATTAACTGCCTGAAATACCTTATCACAGGATCCGACTCATGCAGTACGAACAACAAGACTGCTGCCTTTGTCTTCAATGGTGACATCCTGCAGAGCTTTGAGATCTCACTTGATATCCTGCCATTCGAAGTAATGTCTCATTAATTCATTTCCTTCATCACATCACACCGAGTATCCAACCTTCGACCCGAGCTACTTGATATTCGCCGGGTAATAGGCTGGGATGGAGGAATGTGTTGAAGCTCCCATCTTTGTCCACTTTTCGTAGCCAGGAGGCGGTAACATAGGCATCATGTTGATCAGGGGTGCGACTTTCCCGTGGGTAGCTCTTGCTCCATAGTGAAGGATAGACTTCAACCAGTGCAGACTTGCCCGCAGGGATTTCCCATCCGTCAAAAGGCCAGAAATGCACACGCTCGCCGAGCTGATTCCGCAGATAACGCAGCCACGGAAGCCCGGCGTGGGTAGATTTTGCCACCGAGCCCGGCACGTCGAAATGGAAGACCGATTTGGCCCCGGCCCGTTCCTCGGTAATCCGCCGCCAGCGAGAACTACCAGAACGGGCCTGACTGTCGCCCAGCACACCATCTCGAACAAAGTCGACATAGGTGTGTTTAGTGTCGGTAGGCCAGTGCTTTTGAAAATCGTCGAGGAAGGTCGGCCAGTCCGGTTCCAGCAGATGAACCTCGAAATAACGCAGGGGAAAGGAAAACCCATGGTCAATGCCGACAATGGTCGGAACATCCTTGGACAACTCCTCTTTGAGCCATTCAGCCAGCCCTCGCCGGGTCCAATATTTGCGCGGACTGGGTGGAGGCAACACCTCTATCGGCAAAGTATCGCGGCTGGCTTCATAAACTCGAATCCCCTTCAAGCTGGCATCCGGGGTTTCTGCCCCTGAGTAGTCGATGCCGATATAACGGTGGAAGTTGGGATTTGTCATAAAATTTTGTACAATTGCATTCAATATCGAAAAACTACGACTCCAGTAGATCCAATACAGGGAATGGTGTGGGCATATGTCTCAATAAAGCATTAAACATCCATTAGTCCAGAGTAGCTTCGATTCAAAACTCAATTTCCGATAAATGTGTTGACTTTTTGGCATAAACGAATGATAATTTTGCTAGCTCATCTGCCATGTGTAGAAGGAGTAACGAGGCCGTCCTTAGGGGCGGCTTCAGCCATTTTCAGGGATTGCGTTGCCAATATTCCTCGAATTCTTTCTCCAGCTTCCGCTGCTGGTGTGGCTTTTCCACCAGGTATGCGGTCCAAGGTAAGATGTACTCGTCTCGGTCTGCCAGAACAACCAAGTAATTTTCCTGAACTAACCACAAGCAAATTCTATTTTCACGTCCCCGTTGATTGCGCCAAACTTTGACGGTTGGGTCACTGTCGTTTTCGATGACCGGCTTGGGCCACCGAATCCGTTCACAACGCCTGAAATCCGGGATTCTGCTCTCTTCGTCGCTTCCCTCGGAGGTCATGTGCCAGAACGTCGCTTCTTTGCCCTGGCTGAGGGGGTACCGCTTTAATCCGAGCCGTTTTTCTTTGAAGACCGGTTTGCTATCGATGAAGTCTTGTTTGAACCATGCGTACAGCGCATCCAGGTATAATTCCCAGTTACCTTCGTATTCGCTGAACAGCACAAGCGGCGGTAGCCAGTCCGGTGAGCTGTTCACCATGGAACCTCCGCCGCATGCCAGCGGAATACATTTATTTTTTCTTCTCGCAGCAGGGTGCTTCTGGTCAGATCATACCCTGACCGTTTGCGCATGCGATCAATGATCGCCTCCTTTCCACTGTTTCCCCTCAGGCCACGATTGAGATAGGCCAAAGCACCGATGAGCAGGTCGGCAAGTTGCAGTTGTTCTATTTCATGAGAGCGGACCAGCTGAAGCCGTTCAATAACCTTACGAGAAAAATCATACCGCTCATTGCACAGCACTTCATGTAATTTTGCCGCCTTGCGTGCTCCGTGCGTATCCTTGATGTCAAGGTAGATGCGGTAGCGGGAATCGGGCCGAAAAATAACTTTGAGCATATCGAAGTACATCTTGTAATACCAGCCGACATGATCCTGCCCCGGGAAGGCATCGTAGCGTAATAGCGATTTATCGGGTACGATCAAGCCCCGGAAACGGAGATCATCATCATCGAAAAAATAGTCGACCAGATCCAGATAAAAGTTCTTTTTGGCGGGTGAGACCTTGATCCACTTTACTTCGAATTCCAGATTCAATCTGTGTTTCTGTTTAATTTCCCTCAGGCGAACAGCAATCTCTCGAGATTTCTCAAGCGGGCACCAGACGGCGCCCAGCACCATGGCTTTCTGGTGATCGTTTTCCAGATGACAGGATTCGTCGCAGTAGACATTGAAGGTATCGCTCATTGTTTTCCTCTTGCGCCACCTTCAACTAGTGGTTTTTCAGTTTGGCAAGCGTTTACGGCAAGCAGGGCCGTAAGCCTGACCATAGCCTCGGAAATGGTGCGGCCATGCTGTTCGATGCTGTTGACAATCTCATTCGGAGAACGTTCATCCACCTTGGTGACGGCATTGGGGTTGACCGCCTTCAGGTCAAAAACAGCAGCGTCAATATTGGCGGCCTTATTTTCCAGATCTTTGGCGGCCTTGTCCTTTTCGCATATTTGCTCATGCAATACGTTCAGCTTTTTCTGATCGGCCTTCTCCTTCTTGAGGCGTTTAAGCTGTTCTTTGAGATCCACCACAGCAGCTTTAATCCCAGCTGCTTCATCAAGCAGCGGCTGCATCTCATCTCGCGCCTTGGCTCGACGATCAGCAAAATCAATTGTCCAGGAATAGCGGCTCTCACCTGCCGCAGTGCCTCGCTTGGGCAACAGGCTGGCGTAACTCGGAAAGGGCCTGTCCTCGTTGGTCTTGTCCCCTTTCCACTCGGCAATGAGGCTTAGTGGCAGCCCATCATCAGCAAGAGTCGAACCATCTTTGTCGAAGCCGAAATGGGCCAAGGTCAGCGGCGTTTTCTTTCCGACTTTCATGCCGGAAAGGTCGTAGTACCAGATTTTTTCAGTCTTCCGACCCTTGGTGAAGAAAAGCAGATTGGTTTTGACGCCCGCACCGGCGGTGGAGAAGACCCCACCGGGCAGGCTGACGATGGCCCAAAGGTCACACTCGTCCACCAATTTGCGTTTGGTTTCGACAAAGGAACTCTCGTTGGCGCGAAACAACAGCCCCTCGTCGAGGACAATGGCGCAAGTGCCATCCTCGGCCAGTTCGCTCAAAATGTCCTGTACGAACAGCACCTGGGTGGAACTTGTCTCGAAAGCGAAATGTTTCTGGGCGTCCTTGCCTTCCTTACCGCCAAAAGGTGGATTGGTCAGGATGTAATCAAAGAAATTAGGGGCCTGTTCGAACAGTGCGGCATAGGTGGCGCGTCCAGTCAGAGTGTTGCCGTGCCAGAGGTTGGGCTGGTCGATGCCGTGCAGCACCAGGTTGGCCAGGGCGATAGGGAAGACCAGATTTTCCTTTTCCCGGCCGAAAAAGGTGTCGTGCTTTAAGGTATCGATATCGGTGCTGGAGGCGCTCAGTCCCAGCTTTCGGAAGATATGTTCATAAGCGATGGCCAGAAAGCCGCCGGTACCACAGCCTGGATCGTATATGGTCCTGCCCGGCAGAGGATCTACCGTGTGCACCATGGCACGGATCACCTCGCGCGGTGTGAAAAACTGCCCGCCGTCCGAGTTCTTCTCGCCCATTTTCAACAACAGATCTTCATAGACCTGCGACAGAGTAAAAAATTGGGTGTCATCCACATGGTCGATATTGATCTCGTGAACCTTGTCAAGAATGTCGCGCAGGTTGGTTTCGGAATCGACCCGCACCCGCTCCACCGCCGTCATGATGCGGCCGATAATACGCTGCTTACGCGAGGCCCAGGGGTTGGGCAGGCCGGTGCGGGCGTCGATATCCAGCCCGTGCAGATGGGGGAGCAGCTCCTTGTCGATAAAGTCGAACAATCTGCCGTCGCCTGCGGCGAACAGTTCCTGGCGCTTCCAGCCAAAGGGCTTGCCGTCGTTGGTTTTCGGGTGATCCTCCTTATCCGAAAAAGGTGCGGCCCAGTCCTGCCAACGATAGGGACTGGCAAGGGCCGGAGTGAAGGTAGCTCCCACCGCTTCCGCTTCGTCACGGGCATTCGCTTCCTGGGCGTCGAGGATACGTAAGAAAAGAATCCAGGTCAGTTCCGGCACATATTGCAGGGCGCTGGCGCAATTGGAGCGGCGCATGATGTCACAGATCGATTTGACAAAGGCGGACAGCGACTGGGTCGAAGCGATAGATTTTGGTTGTTTTTTCTTGGTTGCTTTTTGTGCCATGGTTACATCTCAAATACTTGCGCCAGTATTTTCTGGGGCAGAAGGTTGATATCGTTAATTTGCTTTGTCGCAAATTTAATTATCCTTCCAGCTTCATCAAGACGGCTACTGAGCGCACCCATGACGTTTTTCTGGATTTCAATTGTCGGCGATAATACTGGAAATCCTTTCAATACCTTCTGGTTAATAGTTGCTATTCCGGTGGTCTTTTTAGCATGCGCGAAAAAATAGTTCTTCCCGTAAGTTGAGCCGATTTGGGCTGCGATAAACTCAGGCAAGTATGAATCAGATGGGAATCTCACTCTGAATATGTGGTTCTGGTGAATGCACTCATTCAATTCACCGCTCCAGAATGTTCCACGACCCAGCTTGTCCAGATCACCGCCTTCCGTGAGCAAAATATCCCCAGGTTGCAGGAGTAACCGTTCGATTTCGGCATCGGTCGCTTGAATGGTGCTGACATCAGATAAATCGAGATACCCATCCTTGACATTGGCAACACGCAGATAAGGTATAGATCTCGTTGCCTTGCCATTGGTTTTTCGCCCAAGTGTAAACCCGGCAACGACATCGCCCACCTCACCCAATTCTATCCTCGGCCAAGTGCTACTGATAATGTTGAGAAACGTTTCTCTCAACACGGCGGTATACAGTTTGTGGGCATCCTGCAACTGCGCCTCCGCTGCCTGGCGGGCCTTGTCCACCTCGGCCAGTTGGGCCTTCAGGCGGGTGGCTATTTGGCGTTGTTTTTCGCAGTCTGTTTGAATTCTTACCTCGAAATTCTCGAACTCGGGCCGAGTCACATGCTTCATGGTTGCTCCATGAACAAGTTCTGCCAATCCTTTCATCGCCTGTTTGAGCACGAAGAATAGATACTCAGGGTTAACAACATCTTTCCTCGGGATGACCTTAAAAATGTGTTGGTTGAGCGCCGCAGGGCCCCGGTTCCATTGAAATGCATCCAATGTTGCAGACCAAGAAACAACTATGTCACCGCTATCGATCCTATGCCCATCGTCGAGTTGCCCATTGTAGTAGTCGAGAGGTGCATCCTGTTTGTTGAGGTTAGCTATGCGAATAATTGGCAGCCCTTCATTACCCCAATCGGAGGGTTTGAAGTTTCGACCATTGATGTACTTCGCAAGGGTGCCTAAAGGTTTGTTTTCAAATAGACTCATAGGCCAAACAACCTCCCCTTAGCCTCGTGCATCACATCCACCGGTTTGCCCAATTGCTTGAGCGCGGTCAGCCCGCCAGCCATCTTAATATCCGGCACTTCCCAGAGCGCCGGGGTCTCCAGCGCCTCTGTGCCACCCTGGGCGAACTGGTGGCCGAGCCCTTTGAGCACAACGGCTGCCTTCCCGTCCATACCGCTAAACCATCCCGCATTGCCGGTGATATAGAGATTGCCGCGATCAGTGCGTTTCAAAGCCCGGGCGTGGTAACCGTGATGGCCAAAAAAATCGTAGAGGTCAAATTCGGTCATCTGGTCAATCTCGCGAATGACCTCGGGGCTAAAGTTATCACCCAACAGGTGGTTGATAAGGCTGCGGCGCTTCTGGGTCTCGATCCAGAGCTTGCGAAATTCGTCGAGGTTGTGTGCCTCGGAAACCACCCTTTGGATCACCTCGCGCCGGTACTCATCCACCGGGATTGGGGTGTCGCGGCCGTTCCGGCTGCAGAGGATGAAGCGGCCCTGCGGCGTAACGGTCACATAGTGGCCGCCGATCTCGGCCACACTGGGCGGTTCCGGCGGCGGCAGTGGTGGCTCCGGGCCTCCGCCGCCACCACCTCCGCCCCCGCCACGCGGACCCGGTGGCTTGGTAATGAAGTCGGTGCCGAAGAGGGTGGTGACATCGGTATAATCGTAGAGCCAGAACTTGTATTTCTGTGTCTCTTCATGGATACGGGTACCACGCCCCACCATCTGATAAAACTTGATGGACGACTGCAGATAGCGGAAGAAAACCACCGCATTGAGCCGTTCGATATCGACGCCCGCTTCCAGCAGATCGACGGTGCAGGCAATGAAAGCACGTTCACCGGAGCCGCGCATGGGTTCGATCATATCAGCCCCATTGTTCGGTCCACCCATGCACTTGAAGGCATAACGATCCTTGGGTGTCTGGCCCTTCTCCTTGCACCAGCGGACGTAGAGGTTGTTCATCTGCATGGCCACCCGGTCGGCGTGAATCTCGCGGTTGCAGAAAATGATCACCTTCTGCTCCGGCCCACCGTTCCGGCAGAGAAGCGCGAACAGGTCCTCGCACATAGCAGGCGTCCGCAGTTCAATGAACAGCTCGTCGTCGAAATCCTTGCCGGTATATTCCTCCTTGGTCAGGTCAGCCTCGGTGAGCGGCCTGCCGGTCCGGATATCCTTGACACTTGCTGCGAGTATATCCGCTTTGGTGAATTTACGTTTATCAATGTCGGCCTTGCGCTTGACGATCTCGCAGGCGGCCAGGTAGCCATCCTCCTGAGCCTGGATCAGCGTGTATTCATAAACCGGTTCGCCGAAATACTTATGATTGTTGGCGGTAATTTCCTGATCCTCGGCGGTGGCGTGCTTAGACTCCTGCAATTTGCGCGGAGTGGCGGTAAGGCCGATGTGAATTGCATTTGGATTGCGTTTGAGCACCTCAGACCATTTGCCCCAGGCGGAGCGGTGACATTCGTCGATTATTACGACGGAAAATGCGTCATCGCTATAGTGCTCGGAAAGAAAGCTGGCGAACCCTTCATCCTCGTCGTCCAGCCCCAGGGTTTGGTAGGTGGCGATGTGGATGCGGGCGTTGGCGGCGGCATTGCCGCCATTTTCGGTCTTAACGATGCGGGCGTTACTGCCAAAGGCCGCCGACAATTTGTCATAGGCCTGCTCGCGCAGCTCATCACGATCGCAGAGAAAGAGCGCCGGTTTGGGCAGTTGCCCGGCCTGACCCAAACGCCAAAGCAGGTTGGTAGCAATGATGGTCTTGCCCGAACCGGTGGCCAGGGTCAACAGCACTCGGGCAGGTTCCGCCTGCTGGCGGCAGAGAATGATTTTTTCGAAGGCAGCGCGGATGGCGGCGTCCTGGTAGTAGCGGGTGAGCGACCATGCCGGGCTGTCCGCCTGAAAGAGCATGGCCGACTCGGGCCTTGTGAGGTCGATGCCGGTGTCTTTGGCATAGCGGGCAGTCAGGTCAGGGTGTGGCGGAAAATTGGGAAAGGGAAACGGACCGCCTTGGAGGTTGGTGAATAAGTCAAACTCGCCGTAGAGGTGGCCGTTAGTCGAAAAGACATATTTTACTTCAAAGCGCCGGCAATCTGCATAGCCCTTGGCCTGCTGCATGCCCTTAAGTGGGTCTTCGTTCTCCTTCTTTGCTTCAAGCACGCTAACAGGCAGCGGTTTGGGCATATCCCCAACCTGAACACAGAGCAAATAATCGACACGACCGGGACCTTTGCGACGCCTTCCTTTCGGACCAGTCGGCTCAACAGGGGCAGGGGTTTCCATTTTGAGCCACTGATAGTCGTTGTAACCCTTGTCGCGCAATACTGGATCGATTAAATAGAAACGGGTTTCTTGCTCGTTATAGCTCATCGCTTGCCCACCCTCGTTTGGAGATAATCCCTCTAGCCCTCAAGGAAAAAATCCGAATCTATCTTTTTAATTTCGTATGTCTCCGAGATTGACACCCCCAGGTTATGATCGATCATCAACTCAACAAGTCTTCTCCCGTCGATGAGCACAACCTTGGGATCAATCGTCGCAACATATTGCTGAGCATCCTTGGTAAAACTGCCGGTGGTAATGAACACACCCTTCTTGGCGCGTTGTCCATGAAGAGCACCTACAAATTTCTGTATTTCCGGCCTGCCAACTGACCCTTGCCATCGCTTGGCCTGAATATAGATGACATCCAGGCCGAGTTTGTCTTCCTTGATGATGCCATCAATCCCTTCGTCGCCAATTCTTCCTATGGCTTCCCCGGCATCTTTAATGGAACCACCATATCCCATCTTGACGAGAAGCTTGACGACAAGCCGCTCAAAAAACTCCGGGGAATTGTTCGAAACGAGGGGCAGAAGTTCCGTTGCCAAGCCGGAACGAAGTTCCTGATAGGCCATTTCGAAGATTTCGTCTGGCGTTGAAGATTTGTCTTCGCCGTTGCTGAGGTTAGCAAGATCTTCAGCTATCTTGCCGGCTTCTCCGCCCTGGCCATGGAAGGCAACAAACTCGGGGAAGGCCTTAAGGTGATTCACTCTCAAGGTTGCGGGTTTGCTGGCCAGCAACTCCTTCCCACGTTCAGTTATACAGAACGACCCGCGCTTTGGGCTTTCGAGAAGCATTGCCTTTGCAAGATACGTTCTGGCCCAGGCGATGCGATTTTTATAAATGGCCTGCGCACCACTCGGAAGCATCTCTTTCCGGGCTGGATCGGTCAAGTTGAAATAATCAGCCATCACTTGGTATGCTTCCTGAAGACTGTGGATCTTGCCATCGGCAGCAAATTCGAGCATCGGCAAGAAAAATGCTTGGAAATCCGGAACGGCCACGGTATGCCTCCTCATCTGAGATATCTATTTCATACGACAGAGGAATTTATAACAACATATTGGAGGTACTGCAAGGAAGCTGTCCGTGGGGGATGATTTTCCGGCTTTGTTGCATTGATTAGGATTGATGTTTCCATGAGGGAGGGATATTGACCCAAGATGTCGATCCTCATATCCCTTTGAAGGAACTCCACCATCGAATACAAGGTCACCAATGAAAGAGTAAAGCCTTGCCTTACGCGTTTGCCTGAACTAAAACTGATTTACGGTAGTGATAGTTGCATTTATACCTCATGCGGTGGTCATTTTTGATGGCCTTATGTTCTTTATAATTCTCTAAGATTCCTCAATCTTCTGAAATGTATTCCATCCCATTCATAGTCAACGAAAGCAGCGAAACCGAATTGCTGGAGAGAGTACCTTTCGGCAGTGGTTTTAGTGAAAATTGGTTACAGCATCGGCTCTTTGAGAATCCGCAGTCACTTCCCTTGCAAGAGATCGATCCGGCGTATCAGCAGGTATGTCCTCTTTGCATGGAGATGATCACGGCGGCGGGGCCAATTGATGTTGTCTACATCACGCCTCAGGGTCGACTGGTAATTGTCGAGACCAAATTGTGGCGGAATCCGGAGGCACGACGCAAGGTCGTCGCCCAAATCCTAGATTATGCCAAAGAATTGAAGGGGTGGACCTATTCCGACCTGCAACGCGAGATCAGCCGCCGGACCGGCATCAAGGGGAATAGCCCCTACCAGATAGTCTTACAACGGTTCGATAACATAGATGAAGCAGCTTTTGTGGATGGTGTGACCCAATCACTACGGAACGGCGATTTCATGCTCATCATCGCTGGCGATGGGATTCGACAAGATGCTCAAGGGATCGTGCAATTTCTGCAAGACGTCGGGCATATGCGGTTTGTTTTGGCAATGGTCGAGGTTGCGGTTTACAAACATACGGAAAAAAATCTGTTTATAATCCAGCCAAGGACATTGGTAAAAACACAACAAATCAGTCGAGATATAGAATATTCATTTTCGTCAGACAGCACATTGCCAGCCATCGACCCCACCGCGAACAAAGAGGAGTGGCGGAAAGTCTACAAAGACTATTGGAACAAATTGATCGACAGCCTGGTTCTTGATGACCCGGAACAACCCATGGCAAAGCCGACTGCTCTTGGCAATATTTTCTTTTCGCTGCCGCCGTCGGGATCTATTGCATGGATTACTACGTTCTTTTCAAAGCAAGAAAGGGAAGTAGGTTGTTTCCTTAGACTGAGAGACGAACCGACTGGTAGAGAACTATATCAATCATTGTTGGAGGAAAAAGATAACATCGAGGCCGATCTTGCTTTTCCGGTCAAATGGGATGATGCAAGGAGGATGATCATCCGCTGCCGGAAGGTAACCGGAGAGTGGCCCCCGGTGAACGACAAAGAGGTTGATGGCTATTTAACCGTGACCATCAATGGCTTTGTCAATGTTTTCAGACCTCGGCTTGCGAGATTGTCAGGGATATGAAGGCGTACAAACAGAGGGCGTTAAAGAGGTAAAATACAAAACGAATGTCTTCGTATGTGATCAATAGAATAGATGTGCCCTTTGTTCCTGGCGAGGGAAAGGTAACCACGTAACCAGTAACCACTGCTCATCGAGACATCTACGCAGAAAATATACCACCCCCGCCTATTCCCTCAGCGCAAAAAAAAAGATCCATTAGTGGCAATGTACCACTAATGGACCACCCGATGGACCCATTCGATATTTGTATTGAACCCCTGGGTTTTTCAGCGAGACAAAATGTTGATATTATTACATATTATCTTAAAAATGGTGGAGGCGGCGGGAGTCGAACCCGCGTCCGAAAATGCTCCCCTCCCGTATCTACATGCTTAGTTCCGTGCTTTGGTTCTCACCTTGGGAACTCCGTCGGAACATGGATTTCCCGCAGCCAGCCTGTTAAATCTCATCCCTTGAAAGACAGACGGCCTTCAAGCAACCAGCCCATTGAGTCGACGCCCCAAATCCAGCCCTATGGGCGAGAACTGGTGGAACGGCAGTATGACAGGTTAAGCTGCTACTGCGTAGTTATAATCGTCTGCGATTATATTTAGATTCTATCGGTTTTACGAGCAAATAGAAGCTCGGCATGCAACAGTAAGCTTACACATCCCCGTCGAATCCGTTTCGCCCCCTTATCTTGAAACGACTGTTTTCGTTGATTGTTTTAATGCTTGTTGTGGTGCATTTCTCGTTGGATTTCGCGGTTACTTTGCTGTTCCTTGAGAGATGCCCTCTTGTCATACTCTCTTTTACCACGGGCAAGGCCCAATTCGACTTTCGCCCTGCCGTTCTCTTTAAAGTATATCTTCAAGGGGATGAGGGCAAGGCCTTTTTCATTGAGCTTGCCGATCAGTTTCTTTATTTCCCGCTGGTGGAGAAGGAGTTTGCGGGTTCGTAACGGCTCGTTGGGGTTATGGGTGGCAAAGGTATACATTGAGATATGCACGTTGTAGAGCATCACCTCACCGCGGCCATCTATCTTAACATAGCCATCGCGCAGATTGGCCTTGCCGGCTCTGAGCGATTTCACCTCCGGTCCGGACAGCACCATGCCCGCTTCATAGGTTGCGTCGATATGGTAATCGTGCGACGCCTTTTTATTCTTGGCGACAATCTTGATGCCCAAGTTCTTCTTATCCGTGGCCATGTTGCCTCATTTGCTGCTGCATCACTGGGAGGTTGCCCGCAGTGCTTCCTCGTAGGTGGTTATGCCGCGTTTCACCTTACTCCACGCGTCCTCGCGTAATGTAGTCATTCCCTCGCGGATTGCAACCTGGCGCATCTCTTGGGTGTGAGCATCGTCGGCGACCATTTTCTTTATCTGGGTAGACATTGGAAATATTTCAAATATTCCACACCGACCCCTATATCCGGTGCCTCGGCATTCCCGACAACCCTTACCGCGTCGCAGGGTGACGGTACCCGATTCACCAACCGGAAAACCCATCTTTAAGAGCTCTTCACTCTTCATTTCAAAGGTCTCGGCACACTCGTTACAGATCATTTTAACCAATCTCTGCGCCATACAGCCGAGCAGGGTCGAGGCAATCATGAAGGATTGCAGGCCAAGATCGCGAAGCCTGGCTATGGACGACACGGCGTCGTTGGTATGCAGGGTTGAGAACACCAGGTGACCGGTCATCGCCGCCTGTACCGCGTGCGCCGCTGTTTCATGGTCACGGATCTCACCGATCATGATGATGTCGGGATCCTGGCGCAGGATATTACGCAGGATAGTCGAGAAGGTGATGTCGATAAGCGGTTGCACGGCAATCTGATTAAATTCCTCATACACCATCTCAACCGGATCCTCGACCGTGACGATATTCTTTTCCGGCGTGGCGATTTCTTTCAGGGTCGAATAGAGGGTTGTCGATTTACCACTTCCGGTCGGACCTGTCACAAGGATAATGCCGTGCGGTGAGGCGACAAACCCTTTATATACTTCTACATCACGCTTGGAAAAGCCCAGGTTTTCGACCTGCTGGAAGATCATATCGGAGTCGAGGATACGCATGACCACTTTTTCTCCGAAGGCCACCGGCACCGTTGAAACCCGTATCTCGACATCCTTGCCGCTCTTTTCACCAATTTTAATCCGACCATCCTGGGGCCGTCTCTTCTCGGCGATATCCATCCGGGCAAGGAATTTGATGCGGGAGGTTATGGCTGAATGGACGGCCTTCGGTAGATTATAAATAGTGTGCAGAGCGCCATCGATACGAAAGCGCACCATCGAGACAGTGCGTTTCGGTTCGATATGGATGTCGCTTGCCCGCTGTTCAAGGGCGTAGTGGAAAATGTGGTTAACCGCCGATTTGATATGCTGGTCAGAGGAGGTAATCTCTTTTGTGGCAGAGATTTTCACATACCGTTCGAGGTTGCCTATATCGATGGAACTGGTGCCTCCGGGGGCAATGCCGAACTGATCCTCGGCGGCACTGATCGACCGCTGAAAGCCGAAAAATTCAGCAATTATCCGTTTGATATCTGATTTGGTGGCGATGTACGGTCGGATCTTTACCTGGTTGGCCTGTTCGATATCTGCCAAAACCGTTTGGCAGTCGGGATGGTAGATAGCCGTTTCCAGAAAGCCATCCTCCAACTTGAACGGAAGTATCAATTGCCTGATGGCGAAGTTGCGAGGGATGGTTTTAGTAGCGACATCCATGTCCAAATCGAGGGGATCGAGCTTTTTAAAAGGCAGTTTTTTTACTTTGGCAACAGTCTGCATGATGATTTCCTCATCGACCAGCCGCCCATCTCCTCCCAACAACTTGAGGTTGAATGCTGTTACAATATCAACCATGTCGGGGTAGTCTTTATCGACCTCACCCTCCTTGCTTGCCAGCCGTAGGAGTTTTTGCCTTTGTTTGCCCTTTTCCAGGGTAACAAACTGCCGTTGTTTAGAACTCAACACCTGTAGATCGACAAGTATATCGAGGAGTTCTTCACTGTTTAGAAATTTCATCAAAACACCTTCATTAGCAAATAATCGGTACCTTAGAAATTCATTTCATATTTTTCGCACCTCAAGGGGGTGCTGAAAAGAATCTCTTTTATCGGGGTTGAATAATTTGCCCCCATTCTCCCCGTAAACAAGGTATTTTGCAATAGAATATAACGAGTTACTTCTCTATATTCACAGAAGACAATGGAGGGTTTGCAGGTTTTTCAGGTCGTCACCAAGATCTACACCTTTCGGTGTCTCAATAATCGCCGCCGACCTGCCGAATTTGATCAAAAGCCAGTTTCAGATCACCGCTGACCGACTCATGCGCTCCTAAAAGAACCGTCGCCCACCTCAACGATCATTTGCCTCTCACCTGCTCTGCTTCTATTTCCCGAACAGACTCCTCATACGTGCGACTGGTAAATTTGCTGATCTGCAATTGGTAAAAGCGTTTCTGCGCTATATCGGTCAAAGCCGCTTGTTGTTCCGTGTGTATCGCTTCCTCAAGCAGACCGTTCGCCCAGTAGGCAGTGGCCAAGGTGTCGAGAATATAACCCTTGGGTTGCAAGGTGGCCGCGGCCCTCGCAAGCGTCAGGGCCTTCAGAGGATCACGCAGGCGGAGCTGTTCGCTTGTCAGCAACAACCACGCCATATTGTTCATTATTTCTGGATTTGTCGGTTCGAGACTGTAGGCCTTCTCGTACGCGACGAGAGCCCTCTCCTCCATTTTCCTGGTTAACATAAGATCGCCCATGAGACGCTGCCACAGTGCTCGATCAGGCTCCTGTTTTGCCTTCTGCAAGAGAACCGTCTCGGCGAAGTTCTCCTGGTAGCGCAAGGCTAGTTGTTCTTTCGGAATCTGCTGCACCAGAACTCCGGCCAGCAGGACAACCGTGACATAAGCCAAAAGGCTGAAGCGTACCTTGCGGTTATGGCGTCTAATCAACCCGGGCTCCTTTTCGGCCCGGGCCAGACAGTCTATGCGCTCACCAATACCAAAATGGTGCCAATTACGTTCATCGCGAATACTGCCACTGAGTACAGCAATCTTCTCAAACGCGGTTATCAGAGCACGGGCGTTGCCGATGGCCTTTAAGCTGAACAAGTCAGCCTGACGTTCGAAGTTACGGATAAAAAATCCGAATAAGAAACGAAAATAGAGCAGCAGAAAAAAAAGCAACGGCACCGCACCGACCACGGTCAGTATGCTGTCTGCGGCTATACCACTTTTGAGTATCATTTTATTGAAAAAATCCTGAGACAGGAGGAGATAAACAAGAGGCTCGGCCAGCATTCCGGCGAGAAGGCTGAAGCCGCCGAGCAGAAAGACATACAACAAGAGATGGTATTTCTTCACATGGCCAATCTCATGGGCAATGATTGCCTCAAGTTCCTCGCGCGACATGGTCTCGATAAGTGCCGGAGTGAGGAGGATGTATCTGAGACCGGGAACTATACCCATTACCGCAGCGGTCAGAACCTGTCCTTCAAAGAGCGGCCAAAGGTAAAAATCGGCGGAAAAATTTTGGGTGGTGCAAAAGGCATTCAGACGGTCTTTCAAACGCCCGTCCGGCAGTTTCTTGCACCCCCACAGCCTGCGTACCAGGGGTGGGAAAAAGAGGACGACAAAAAGAAGAAAGACCCCGAAGAGCAGCATGTCACCCCATTCTGAAGCAACAAGCCTCTGCAGGCCGGGAAGGGGCAGCAGTGCCACGATATCATAAAGCAAAGAAATAACAATCCAGGGCAGGACAATGGGCAAGTTGGCCCGAATATTATTACTGATAAAGGTTAACGGCGGGTATTTTCGGGCAAAGATTTGCTCATAGTTACTCTGACCGGCCCGCCACATCAGCATCAGATAGACAATAAAAAGCAGGAGTCCGGCAAAATTGATCAGGACCGGCATGCTGCTGCCAAGGGGGAGGAGGGACAGGTAATATTTTGGCTCGCAAAAGTACAGCGTTACCCCATAGAAAGCCAGGGCCATAATCGCCAGTTGTTTTTCCACCCGAAAGTATCCCGCGGCGGTAAAGGCCTGCCGTCTGGAAAAAAACTTCCGGGCGATTTTATCATACCCTGCGAGCAAGATAATCAGCAAGGCAACGGCCTGCCAACCCATCAGCCATGGAGTTTCCGGTATGCTCTCAATGGTGAAAAGAAAGATAGCGACAAGAAATAAGAGAAGATTTGTATACATCAAGGATGCTCACCTAAAGAACAGGGGTAGTAAGAAGAAGCAAAGAGAAAAACTTGAAGAACGAGTCTTGGTCAACTCATTTGCCTAAAGGTTTGAGCAAAAAAGTCCTTCTGTCCAGGACACCAGAAGGCAAAGGGAAAAAACGCAAGTACTTCTCTAGGATAATTACATTTCTCTGTTTGACAACCACGATTCAGAGCTTTCCAGTCGACGTCGGAAGCTATAAATCTGAGCTGAAAACCCGGCCTCCCTATCTTTTTTTATTGACTTTGTTGTCGAGGTGATTTTATATAAGACGTTTTATTGTCAGAGAAGCGGGCGTATAGCTCAGTTGGTAGAGCCATCGGCTCATAACCGATCGGTCGTAGGTTCGAATCCTACTGCGCCCACCATTCATACTGCAGCTTCTGACCAGAAACAACGAGTTCCTTGAAAAAACCAATATTCTTCATACATCAAGGGGAAGGCATAACACCCCTGGCACATACACTCCGATCCGGGCAGGAAATGCCCGAACCGGCAAGGTGAATCAAAAGGTACATTCCCCGTGGAGTGTACCTTTTTTGTTTTACCGCTTAAACGACAGCAAATTTGTTATGACGTTAAGAGTAAAAGACATTCTTGATAGCTTGAACACCCTGGCACCATTCAACCTGGCTGAGCCGTGGGACAATGTCGGGCTCTTGGTCGGCAATCCGGACCAGGACGTTACAGCAATCCTTGCCGGGCTTGATCCGACCACCAGCCTAATTGATGAGGCCATCGTTTTAGGGGCCAACACGGTCATAACTCACCACCCGGTCATCTTCAAAGCACTGCAGGCGATCAACACATCCGCTCCGGACGGCAGACTGCTGGAGAAGGCGCTCACCAATCGAATCGCCATCATCGGTTGTCATACCAATTTTGACAGTACACATGACGGTGTCAGCAGCATTCTTGCAGAACAACTCGGACTGGGCAACCACACCCCCCTCATCCCAACGTCCCGGGGAAATTTGCCGGACGCAGGCCTCGGCCGCATTGGTTCCTACGGGACTCCCTTATCCCCTTCCGAATTTCTGAACCGTGTTCTCGACGTCCTGGGGCTCGACAGTGTCCAGGTTGCTGGAATACTGCCGGGAAAAATTACGACCGTAGCCGTTTGCGGTGGTAGCGGCTCGGAGTTTGCACCCCAAGCTCGAACCCTCGGGGCAAATGTGTACCTGTCGGCGGAAATTAAACACAGCACGGCTATCTGGTCGATTGAAAGTGGTTTCTGTGTTATTGACGGCACCCATTTCGGCACCGAAAAACCGGCAGTCGCCTTTCTGGTCAGGATGCTTTTGGAGGCGGGCCGCAAGGAAAAATGGAACATCAGGATCTTGGAGACAACAACGGAGCGTCACCCCTTCGTTAAACTGGATAGAAATAACCCACAGTAATGTAACATAGAGAGGAGAATCATCTTGAATGAACTTTTAACCCAACTTGTCGCACTGCAGGCCATTGACTTGGAAATTGATAAAATCGACCAGGCTATCAAGGCTGAACAGAATGGCTTGGATGAACGTATTTCCGCCCTGGCCAAAAGGGAAGCTTTCATCAACGAACTACAGGAACAAATCACCAGCCACCAGCAAGAAGACCGTACCCTGGACGGCGAAATGGCCGATAAACTCGCCCATGTCCGAGATCGCCAATCGAAGATGATGCAGGTTCAGACCGGTCGAGAGCAGACGGCACTGCTGAAAGAAATCGAAGATGCCAAAAAGAGCGCCAAGGAAAATGAGGAAAAAATCGTCGCCATCATGGTCTTGATCGAACAACTGACGGCGCAGAGAACCGAGGAAAAGAATCTCTTAAAAGGCGAGAAAGAGCTTGTTGCCGAAGAAACCAAGAAGGTTCGAGACAATATCGAGGCGATCAACAAAGGGAAAAAGGAAAAGGACCGTCAACGAAGCGAGCAGGCAGTCAAAATCAAAGCAACCACCCTTCGTAAATACGATACACTGCGGCTGCATCGCAAGGGCTTGGCGGTTGTCAATGTGGTCGATGGTGTTTGTCAGGGCTGCTTCATGGCCATTCCGCCACAGCTATACAATCGGTTGCTGAGGGGTGACGAACTCTTTGATTGCCCGACCTGCCAGCGGATAATACATTACGTCCGCCCTGCAGAAGAGAAAAATTAGGCGTCACTTTTTCCTTCCTTCTTTCGCCTTTTCCAACTACATTGCCGGTTGGAGCGGGCGCATGATCGCTCCGGTTTTTTTACCGGAGAGGAAAGTCCGAACTCTGCAGGGCAGGGTGGTTCGTAACACGAACGCCGGGCGACCGGGGGAAAGTGCCACAGAAAATAGACCGCCTGATTCGATCAGGCAAGGGTGAAACGGCGAGGTAAGAGCTCACCGCTTCCATGGCGACATGGAAGGCACGGTAAACCCCACCCAGAGCAAGACCAAATAGGGAGATGTTTGAGGGCGGCCCGTCTGAAATCTCCGGGTAGGTTGCAAGAGATGTTGAGCAATCAACATTCCAGTTAAATGATCATGGCCCCCCTTGCGGGGGTACAGAATTCGGCTTATAGCCCGCTCCTTTTTCTTACGTATGTATAAGGTCGGTTCTGGTATCGCAGATATTGCAATTTTTCATAGGATTGCCCACAAGACTATTTATATCCTTCGCCTCTTTTTTCCATGATCTCCAGAGCCGCTGTAATCATTCCGGCTGCCGGTTTCGGCACCCGGATGAACCTTGACCATCCGAAACAGTATCAACTGCTTGCCGGCACACCCATTCTTGTTCATACCGTCCGTGCATTTTGGAATGAGGATTATATAACACGCATAGTGGTTGTCGTGCCCCCCACTCTGGTGGAACATACTCGTCTACTCCTTGTTGACCATGAACTTCATAGGACAAAGCTGACAATAGTTGCCGGTGGGCGCAGACGTCAGGATTCGGTCAAAGCCGGCCTTGATACCCTTGATGACAATACGGAAATCGTCTTGGTACATGATGCGGCCAGACCACTGGTAACTCGGCAGCTGATCGTTCGATGTTATGAGGCAGCCATCATCAGCGGCGCCGCCATTGCCGCCGTGCCGGTAAAAGACACCCTGAAGAAAGGTAATGGCTGGGACCGAGTCGTCGAAACCATCGATCGCAGCGACCTGTGGCAGGCCCAGACCCCCCAGGCGGTCAGACGTGAACTCCTAGAAAAGGCATACCGTATAAATGGCGATGCCGATGTTACCGACGAAGCATCTCTTCTGGAAAAGGCCACTATCCCGGTAACCCTCGTGGAAGGTGCCGAGACCAATATCAAAATCACCCGTCCGGAGGATCTCTTTTTGGCCGAAAAACTCTTAAGCCATACTACGGCACCAAGGTTTCGCATCGGACACGGCTACGATGCCCATCGTTTTGCCGAAAATCGCCCTCTGGTCCTCGGCGGTGTCACTATCCCGCATAGCCATGGCCTGGCTGGACATTCCGACGCTGACGTCCTCACCCATGCCCTGTGTGATGCCCTGCTCGGAGCCATGGGAAGTGGCGATATTGGCAAACATTTCCCCGATTCCGATGCAAAATATGCCAACATCTCCTCGATTTCCCTCCTTGAGCAGGTGATCCAACTGGCCGGGAGCAAGGGATTCACCGTGGTCAATGCCGACATCACCCTAGTCTGTCAGGCGCCCCGGCTGGCCTCTTTCGTCCCTCAGATGCAGAATATACTTGGACAAACCTGCAGGGTTGCGGCCGATGTCATCAACATCAAGGCAACAACCACTGAAGGCATGGGATTTACCGGGAGGAAGGAAGGTATTGGTTGTCATGCCGTCGTTCTCCTGCAAAATGAAAAAAAGGATCTTTAATGAGCGTAGAAATCAACCGGGAGCGGCTTGCCGCAACCTTTACCGAACTTTGCCAGATCAGCAGTCCTTCCCGTCGGGAAGGTGCTGTTGCCGCCCACCTGAAACAGGCATTTACCGACCTCGGTGCCGACGCCATTTATGAAGATGATTCCGCTGCCCGCACCGGTTCTGAATCGGGAAACCTCATTGTCCGATTTAACGCCAGTAGGCCGGACCTGGAAGGGCTGTTTTTTTCCTGTCACATGGACACTGTTGAGCCGGGTACCGGGGTCGAGGTGGTAAGAACCGGCGATATTTTCACCAGCAAGGGAGATACCATCCTCGGTGGTGATGATAAAACCGGCATTGCTGCAGTCCTTGAACTCATGGCCCTTCTGAAAGAGAACAATACACCTCATCCGACCCTTGAGGTGGTAATCACCACCTGCGAAGAAATCGGTCTACTCGGTGCGAAACATCTGGAATATAAAAAACTGCAGACGAAGTACGGCTATGCCTTGGATTCCACCGGCAACAATCACGTGGTTATTGGTGCCCCTGCCGCCAACAAGATTAAAGTGGAAATAAAGGGCATGGCCGCCCATGCCGGCCTGTGCCCGGAAGCCGGCATCAATGCCCTGGCTCTTGCGGCTCAGGCCTTGACGCTGATCCGCATGGGCCGATTGGACGAGGAATCAACCTGCAATTTCGGCATGATCCAGGGTGGTGTCGCGACCAATATTATCCCCGAGCTGGTTGTCTTGCGCGGTGAAGTGCGCAGCCATTCCCGTGAGAAGTTGGCCCGATATACCGAAGAAATATTTAGGACCTTCCAAAAAGTTGTCGCCGACTGGCAAGGAAATCCAGCAACGGGTGACAACAGGCCTTCTGTCGCCATCGATATTGTCGATGACTACCCGCCATTGGCCATTGCCGAGGATGCCCCGGTTCTTCTCAGAATCAAAAAAGCTGCCGGAGCATGCTGCAAAGAACTGCGCTACATTGTTGCAGGCGGTGGCAGTGATGCCAATATTTTTAACGGCGTTGGTTTGCCGACGGCGATTGTGGCAAGCGGCATGAACAAGGTGCATACCGTCAACGAACAGCTCGATCTCAACGACCTTGTCAATCTTACAGAACTCCTCTTTGCTTTGGCCACGGAGTAAAATATTGATTCGGGGGGGCATGAAATTCTTATACATTTATCCCGGAACAGGGATTTTTCCCGTCTATCCATTCTTTCTTGTTGAATTTGGGGAATACTTATTATAGATTTCCATTTTTGGGATACCCAAGAAAGGCACAAAGATTCTCTCTTTGTGCCTTTACCTGTTTTGGCAAGTACTGAATTGAAACCGCGATCTCCAGTTGATGGCGAGGATGCTCCAAGCTGGCGGTTTTTAAGATAATCAAGGATGAGCTTTCGATGTTACAAAACACCAACATTAAATCATCAAACGGACTTCCCACCCACGAATGTGGGGTGTGCGGCATTTATAATCATCAGGATTCCGCAAAGCTGACCTATTTTGGACTCTATGCTTTGCAGCATCGCGGTCAGGAGAGCGCCGGGATTGTAACGTCGGACGGCACCAAGGTGACCATGTTCAAAAACATGGGTCTGGTTCCAGAGGTTTTTTCCGAGAGCACCATCCAAAGCTTGAAAGGACATTTATCCATCGGTCATGTGCGATATTCCACGACCGGAGCATCGAATATAACAAACGCTCAACCGCTCCTGGTAACCCATAAGGGAACAACTCTGGCGGTCGCCCACAACGGCAATCTTGTCAATTCCATTTCCCTGCGTAGCGGCCTGGAAGAACAGGGTTCGATTTTCCAAACCACCATGGATAGCGAGGTAGTTCTGCATCTCATGGCCCGTTCCGCCCATCTCGGCATGGAACAAGCTCTACGCCAAACCTTCACCGCCCTGAAAGGGGCATATTCATTGTTACTGATGACTCAGGATACGATGATTGCGGTGCGTGACCCCGATGGTTTTCGCCCTCTTTGCCTCGGCAAATTGAAAAATGGCGGTAACGGCGGCTGGATTGTTGCTTCCGAGACCTGCGCCCTCGATCTCATTGAGGCCGAATATATTCGCGATATTGAACCCGGTGAGATTGTCCTATTCAAGGATGGGGCGATGACCTCAATCTTTCCATGGCCGAAACAAAACAGTCATTTCTGTATCTTTGAACAAGTCTACTTTGCTCGTCCCGATTCGGAAATTTTCGGCATTAACGTTTATCAGGCTCGAAAACGGATGGGCGAAATCCTTGCTGCTGAGGCTAAGATCGACGCCGATTTCGTCATGCCCTTTCCCGACTCGGGCAACTATGCGGCACTTGGCTACTCGCAAGCTTCAGGCATTCCACTGGAAATGGGCGTGATCCGCAATCATTATGTTGGTCGAACGTTTATCCAGCCGACCCAGTCGATGCGTGATTTCAACGTCAAGGTGAAACTCAATCCGGTTCGTTCTTTTCTTAAAGGAAAACGGCTGATTATCGTTGAAGATTCGATAATCCGGGGAACAACCGGGAAAAGCCGGGTGCGGGCTCTCCGCGAGGCCGGGGCCAAGGAAGTCCATATGGTGGTAAGCTGCCCTCCTACCAGACACGCCTGTTATTATGGCATCGATTTTCCATCGGCGGGTCAACTGATCGCCAATAATAAAACTATTGCCGAAATTGCCGAATATTTGGACCTTGACTCACTGCATTATTTAAGCCTGGAGGGCCTGGTGAGGGCGACGGGGAAGAGCATTGACGATTTCTGTTTGGCCTGTTTTAATGCAAAATACCCGATTGAGCCGGACCGATCATTTCACAAGAATATTCTAGGATGAAGATCAAGCCCTTGTGATGACGCAGTTCTTTCCGCTTTTCTTGGCATCATACATAGCTTTATCAGCGCCTGCTTTCATCGCTTCCTCGTCTTTTTCCTTCGACACATGCTTATTTCGTTTACAGGCGATTAGCCCGATAGAAAGGCTGGTACCAACAAATTTTTTCTCAAGAAAAGTTAAGAGAATTCGCTGTACGATTTCCGTTCCTTGGCTGACAGTAGCCTGGGGGAGCAGTACGGCGAATTCATCACCTCCAAGGCGAAAGCACGTATCAACACTCTCCCTGGTGCACTCTTTCATGATTTCTGCAAGGCTTATCAGAGCTTTATCACCCTCCTGGTGGCCGAGTCTGTCATTGTATTCCTTAAAATTATCAATATCTATGAAGGCAAGCATCAAAGAATATTTTTGCCGAAATGCTCTCTCCACCTCATAGGAAAAGTGCTCGTCAAAGGCCCTTCTGTTTAAAATCCCGGTTAAGCCGTCTTGCTTGGAAAGGAGTTCAAGCCTGCGAATTAAATTGCGCTCACGGATGGCCCTGGCCAGCTTGGCTTCGAGCTCTGCCTGGTCGATCGGTTTCTTGATGAAATCAATAGCTCCGGCCTTGATTACCTCCGCATAACTTGCCTTTGCATGGAATCCGGTGGCCACAATTACATCGGTGTCCTTGTGGTTGTCATGGATATGGTCGAGAAGTTCAAGGCCATCCATCCCCGGCATGACTATATCCGTCAGGACAAGGTCGACGGGTGTCGATCGCAAAACGGCAATGGCCTCGACACCGTCACCGGCAATAAGACAGTGGTAACCGAGTGAACCGACCAGAACACTCAGGGTCATCCGGACCAGATCATCGTCATCAACTATGAGGATAACAACAGAATTTTTCTTTTCTTCCATTTCATTCATTTATATTCTTATAACGTTGAAGTCAGGGGAAATCTCGTATGCAAAACCATATTGTTAAGGGCGTGCAGATTTACAGGCGTCGAAAGAGTTAAAAAAACATTGGCACTCCCTCGCTCCAGCAAAGCATCTTTAAGAGGTTACCTATAAAAAAGGATAAAGTCCAGGTGTCACTTTTATGTTTTTGCCAACTGCAGACTTGCCACGCTGCCGATAGCATACAGGTTTTTTGAGAATACCATCACCAATGATATTTTCGATAGCAATTTGAACGAAAAGAAGTGATTATCGGCAAGAAGGCTTGCCATATCCCAAAGGTAAGTGATAAATTGCCGGAAAAGTGGCTAGGAGGCTGTCCGAGAATGCCCTTTTCCCCCATATCTTCGTTAAACTCGAAAAAATTATCCTCGGAATATTAACTATATGCCTCCGGGAATTTTTTCGAGTTTGCCTCGACCTGAGAGAAAATTGCTATTCTCGGACA
>JANNQF010000092.1:0-20350 GCA_031441605.1 Deltaproteobacteria bacterium | reverse complement strand
CGGACGACAACCTGAGATAAGTTCAATTTGGCCCTCTCGTGTTGGATACAATTTTGGGGAGTGTACCTTGTACGAAAGTGTTTGTCCAGTTTTAATTGTAAGTGTTAGAAATTGTATTAGGAAAAATGTAGGGGAAATTCATCCTGGCTTGTGGACATGCTTCTACCTCCTTTATGAGTTGATTGGTCTCACCATAAAGAAAGGAGTATGTCCACATTCGTATTTGAAAAGTATGCTTAAACCGGATGAACCACAAAAATCACCAAACCTTCATGCCGGAGCAGGAAAAAAGGGTCGAGCTCGTTTGGAAAATGGCGAAACGATTGTGACCTACTCTGGCTGTGGAAAAGGGAGTAGTCCTGGAGAAGCAAAATAGAGCCGACTGGCGGCATGTTTATGCAGAGCACGAAAGCTCAATTGCGGGGTGATACTGTCGCGTTGGTTGCTGACGCCTTCTGCCCAAACTCCTAAGCGTCTGCTTCAATGCAGTAGCGAAGAACTGCCTCAAGGGATTGATCCTGAAAATTATAATCGGCCTCAAGCAGGACTTTGGGTGTGACTCTAGTACTTGCCAGCAGCATCTCTTCTGCCATCTGGCCAAAGAGGAATTTTACCACGAAGGCTGGAATTCTGAAAAATAGTGGCCGATTGATGATCCGGCACAGGGTTTCCGTGAGAATTCTGTTGTTGGTCGGAATAGGGCTGACAACATTCACCGGGCCTTTGATATGCGGTTGTTTGATGATGAAATCAACAATTGCCACCAGATCTCGAATGCTTATCCAGCTGATAAATTGCTGTCCGTCGCCCAGCACCCCGCCAAGACGGGCTTTGAAGGGGGGAACCATTTTATGCAGCGCCCCGCCTTTGGGACTGAGAACCATACCAAAGCGAAGATTCACCGTGCGAATGCCCATCGCCGCCAACCGGCTGGTTTGTTTTTCCCACTGATGACAGACGTCGGCCAGGAAGCCATGACCGAGCGGACTGTCTTCGTTGAAGATTTGATCCATGCTGTGGCCATAATAACCGATCGCCGAGGCGCATAAAAAGACCTTCGGCTTGGTGGGCAACATGGAGAGATAGTCGATAAGTTGTCGGGTGCCCTCGACGCGGCTGGTGAGAATCCTTTCTTTGCGGGCGACCGTCCACCGACCCTCCGCAACATTTTCTCCCGCCAGGTGGACGACTGCATCAAATACATTTTCGGTATTGGTCGGCAGTTCCTCGGTTGCCCAGAAATGATTCCGTTCCGATCCCTTATTGCGTTTGAGACACTGGATGGAATGCCCCTGCTGGAAGAGATGCTGGATAAGTGCATTGCCGATCAAGCCGGAACACCCGGTAACCAATGTTTTCATTTTCCCGTATCCCGTTGATATTTAGTAGCTTACAGATTGGCTTCTTGTTTTTTACAAGAAATCAATCTGTCTCAAGGTAATTATCCCCTCTGCTGTGGGAGGGGATTGTAGCCCTTGGGTTGCGGGCGTCAGCCCGCTTTAGTTTATGCTGTCGTTGCGACAGTGCGTAATAAGCGTAGGTTTAACGCACCTGGCTTTGCTCCAACCATCCGATAATCACTGCACAGACCTGCTCTTGGCTAAGGTGCGAATTCTTAATAGTAATGTCGGCATACTTTTCATAGAGTGCCAGACGTTCATTAAAAAGATCCTGAAAGCTCTGCTCCGGTCGTTTTGCTAGGCCGCGGGTTTCATAGTTGCTCACCCTGGCCTGCAGTGTCGGCAGATCGGCATGGAGAAAAACAATAACACCTTGTTGCCGTAGATGACCCATTGCCGTTTCGCTGTAGGCGGCACTGCCGCCGGTGGCTATAACATGGTCTTTGCAGATGACACTGAGCAGTACCTTCTCCTCTATGGCCCGTAACACCATGGGCCCCTCGCGGTCGACTATATCCTGCAAGGTTCTGTTTTCCACGTTCTGAAGGAGAATATCGGTATCGAGATAGGATTTAGCAAGCATTTTTGCTAAAATTACCCCGACGGTACTCTTGCCGGATCCGGGCATGCCGATAAGAACGATATTGGTTTTCTTTTGTTGCATCGTCACTCGCATCGCCCATTTTCAGGACTGTTGCTTTTTGAAAAAGTCGTACGCCTGGTTGATCTCCTTCATCTTTTCCTCGGCAACAGCCCTAAACTCATTGCCCAGATGACTGACCTTGTCGGGATGATACTGCATGCTGAGTTTACGATAGGCCTTCTTTATCTCTTCCATATCAGCCTCTTTGGTAAGTCCCAGGGTGGCATAGTGCTGCTCCGCCGTATCCTGGCTGGTTGCTCCGGCTTGGCGGTCGCGGTAGCGGTATTTGGCCTCCATAGTCCGCTGTTCGTATACCGGAATGTCGAGGAAATTGGCAATCCGCCTGGCGATTTCCAATTCGTTTTCAGGAACGCTTGGCCGGGTAAAGAGCAGCTGGTAGATCAATTCGAGGAGAATGATCCGCGGTTCATAGGCAAAGGTCGACTTGAATTCCAGCAATAAAGCTTCAAGGGGCTGATTGGAGTTGGTCGCCTCTTTTATCAGCTCTTTCACCCAGAGCATCTGGGTTTGATTGTAGTGCAGGTTATACTGGAAGAAGCGGTGAATGGTCTGGACCTCCTCGCGGCTGATCCGTCCGTCAATTTTGGCGATGTGGATCAAAATCTGCACGAGCAGCGAGACAAAGCGATTGTGGCTGTCGGTTTGTGATTGTTCGTAGGTGGCAACTTTTTTCTGAACCCAGTAGGTGAAACCCCAGAACAGGGCGATAAACAGCAGAACACCCGCTAATCCAGTGTAGACCAGGGTACCGAGAAAGGCAATGAGGGCAGGGGCGCCTCCGGAGATGAAGATGATGAGAAGGACAATGAGCAGACATCCGCCACATCCGGGCTGTTTCTGGCGTTGATAATACATTACATACTCCGCGAGGTTACAGAGAATCTTGAAGGTTTAATACGAGGTAAACTCCTGTTGCTTTTCGCCGCAAACAGTCGGTAAGAAAGATATTGCCTCTCAGGCTCAGCCTTAAGTTTGCTCCCTGCGGCTCTGGAAGAGAACATCGGCAAATTCGCCGGCGTCAAAATCACGGAGATCGTCAATATGTTCGCCGATGCCGATAAAACGGATGGGGATCTTCATGCTGCGACAGATGTTGACCACGATACCGCCCTTGGAAGTGCCGTCAAGTTTGGTAAGGGTCAAGCCGGTTACCCCGACCGCTTCGTTAAAAAGGTTGGCCTGGGATATGCCGTTTTGTCCGGTTGTGGCGTCGATGACCAGCAGCACCTCATGCGGCGCTCCGGCCAGTTTTTTATGCATAACCCGCTTGATTTTTTTTAATTCTTCCATGAGATTGCTGTTGGTATGGAGGCGACCGGCGGTATCGACAAGGACCACGTCGATTTTTTTCGCTTGGGCAATGCCTAAGGCATCGAAGACCACCGAGGAGGGGTCGGCTCCATCCTTGTGTGCCACCACCTGCACATTGTTCCTTTCGCCCCAGATCTTCAGTTGCGCAACAGCCGCCGCCCGAAAGGTGTCGGCGGCAACGAGCAATATGGAATGGCCGGCCTGCTGAAATTTGTGGGCGATCTTGCCTATGGTGGTGGTTTTACCGACGCCGTTCACGCCGATGACCATGATAACAAAGGGGCCGTTGTCGGGCATAACCAGGCAGGCATCCGCTGCGGTGTCGGTCATGAAGGATTTTATCCTATCTTTCAGGACATCTTTCAAGGAATTCGGATCGGACAACTCCTTGCGTTTCACCTTGCGGCGCACATATTCCAGGAGTTCCATGGTGGTTTCGACGCCGAGATCGGCGGTTATGAGGATTTCCTCGAGATCGTCGAGCAATTCTGCGTCGATCTCTTTTTTTCCGAGGAACAGGGCGTCGATCTGGTAGGTAAAGGATTCCCGAGTCTTGCTGAGTTTCTCGGCCAATCGAGAGAAAAGTGATTTTTTCTTTTTTTCCTTTGTTGCCGGCAGTTCGGATTCTTTAATGATCTTTAAAGGTGGGTCGGAAAGTCGGGGAACCATTTCGGCGGAGTCTGCGGCGGCAGGTGCTGTCGCAGGTGTTGTGAAATTTTCGTCCTCTGCAACTTTTGCCGGAACCGCCTCAGGGACCTGTGGATCCACCGGTTTTGTCGCGACTGACAGAGAATCTACAGATAACTCAGGTAGCGCTTTGGTGGAAGGAGGGAAGTCTGCACTCGGTTCATCAACAACTTCTTCCTGCCGAGGGAGTGCATCATCTTGGTTTCTAAATTTTTTCTTGAACCATCCTAACATTGTACCTTCCTAAATTCATTTAAAATATGTACTTGCAAGGCCTTACCCATCAGGGGGTTAAAAAAAAGGTTGACCCGGACAAGGAGCTGGAAGTCAGTAAAAGGGCATTATACAACCTCTCATCTTACGTAGAGACGAAGAAGAAAGCAACTAAAAGTCTCCTGTCGTGCAGTACGCTCCCAGAGTGATAATGGCCGGAGGACTTCCCTCGGCCGCAATCAGCTTCAGGAAAGTGATTGCAATTATGGGCAATGGCATTACTGTAGTGGGTGTCTTTTTCGGACAGTATGCATGCATGACTGGGTAACAGTCTGTTCGAATATTTTAAGGTATATTTTGCAGAAATAAGGAGGAGTGAAAATGGCCGGATCATGCGGTGGGTCTTGTGGAACAACCACCAAGGAATCCCAGCAGGCAGCTGCTGCACAAAAGGAACTTGCGATCAGCAGGTCTCTTGGAAAGATTAAGAACAAAATTTTAGTAATGAGCGGCAAAGGTGGGGTTGGCAAATCAACCGTTTCCGTCAATCTGGCCCTCGGGTTGGCGCAGAAGGGCTACCAAGTCGGCCTCATGGATGTCGACCTGCATGGTCCCGATGTGGTGCGTATGCTCAACCTGACCGGAACCCTTGAACCGCCGGAATCACCGGACGCGTTGGTTCCGCCCCTCAAATATAATGATAATCTGAAAGTTGTCTCCCTTGAGTATATGATGCGCGACAGGGATGAGGCGATCATTTGGCGGGGTCCTTTGAAAATTCAGGCAATCAGGCAGTTTGTTTCCGACATGGATTGGGGCGAGTTGGATTATCTGATAATCGACGCGCCTCCGGGTACCGGCGATGAACCATTGTCCGTCGCCCAGACCATTCCCCATGTCAAAGCCATTGTAGTAACAACGCCGCAGAAGGTGGCTCTGGCCGATGTCCGCAAATCGATCAATTTCTGTAAGACACTGAAGGTGGAAATTGCCGGGGTTGTTGAAAACATGTCGGGTTTTGTCTGTCCGCATTGCCAGGAAACAGTGGATATTTTCAGCTCCGGTGGGGGAGAAGCCCTGGCCCGTGAGCTGGATTTGCCCTTTCTTGGGAAAATCCCCATGGATCCGAAGGTCGTTATGGCCGGAGATGAGGGTGCGCCGTATTTGACCACCGATGTTGAAAGCCCGGCAAGCATTGCTTTTGCCAAGGTGGTGAATGCCATTGAGCTGCGATTGCCGGCTGTAGCTGCTGCGCCCCTCTCTTTAAAGGTAGTGCCGCCAAGCGACGGCGGTTGCGCCTGTGGCGGCAGCTGCCCGTCCCATCTGAAAAAGTAAGCATTTGTGCTTTTTGCTGAAATCGATCATAGATCGAAGCAACAAAACTATGCGGCGAAGATAGGTGCCGGTTTGTCGGGCGTAGCACAAGGGGGTTAACCGGTAGAGGCCGGTCAACCCCTTCTCAACATAAAGAGAACAAGACTATGATAATAAAACAGATAATCGTCGGTTCCATGGCAGTCTGCTGTTACATCGTCGCCTGTGAAGAAACAGGCAAGGCCGCTGTTGTTGATCCGGGTGGTGATGAAAAGAAGATTCTTGCCGAAATCAAGAACAAGGGCTATGTGGTCGATTATATCATTGCCACCCATGGTCATCCCGATCATGTCTGCGGCAATCGCACAATCCAGGAGGCAACCGGGGCCAAGATTGTCATGCACAAATTGGACTCGGTCTTTTTCAATAAGCCTGAGGTGTTGAAATATTTCTCCATGCTCGGCCTTGAAGCGTCGCCACCGATAGACCGGGAGGTTGAGGAAGGAGACGTGATCATCATTGGTGCTACCTCTCTCAAGGTGCTCCATACCCCCGGTCATACCCCCGGCGGCATGTGTTTGTACAATGCCCCCGATCTGATTACCGGCGACACGCTTTTCGTCGGCGGGCTGGGGCGTACCGATTTCCCCGGCGGCTCCCATGAAGAACTCCTTACATCGATTCGCACCAAGTTGCTGGTGTTACCTGCGGAAACTGTGGTATGGCCCGGCCATGGGTACGGTGGCGACCGATCAACCATAGGTACCGAAAAAAAATCAAATCCGTATTTTTAAATTAACCTATGCGCGAAATTGTTCTTGGTACCGCCGGACATGTTGACCATGGCAAAACCAGTTTTATCAGGGCGTTGACCGGCTTTGAGACTGATCGCCTGAAGGAGGAAATTCAGCGGGGGATCACCATTGAGCTTGGCTTTGCCTATCTCGATCTGCCCTGCGGCCACCGCATCGGCATTGTCGATGTGCCGGGCCATGAGAAATTTGTAAAAACCATGGTATCGGGGGTTTCCGGCATCGATATCCTGGCCTTTATTGTCGCCGCCGACGAAGGTATAATGCCCCAAACCATCGAGCATTTTGAGATTTGTCGCCTGATGGGTGTGAAGCAGGGGGTGGTGATAGTTACCAAGAAGGATCTGGTTGAACCGGAATGGCTGGAGATGGTCACCGAGGAGATCGGCGAATTTTGCGCCGGCAGTTTCCTTGAGGGTGCGCCTGTCATCCATGTCTCTTCAACCACCGGTGAGGGCATCGATCTGGTACGCACCACCCTTGACGGCATAGTGAAAAAGCATGATTTTCATGAGGTGTTCGGGCCATTCAGGTTGTCGGTGGACAGGGTGTTTGCCATGAAGGGCTTCGGCGCCGTCGTTACCGGCACCTCGATCTCCGGGCGAACCTCGGTGGGTGAGGATCTGCGCATCTATCCAACCGAACAGGTAGCAAAAATCCGCGGTATTCAGGTGCATTCCCAGGCGGTCGGCGAGGTCGAAGCCGGCCATCGGACGGCAATTAACCTCCAGGGTGTTGACTTGGCGAATATTGAAAGAGGTATGGTGCTCGCCCCGCCCGGTACACTCCAGGCGCACTACATCCTCGATTGCCAATTTCTCTACCTGGCGGCAAATGCCAAACCGTTAAAACACCGCGCCAGGATACGGGTCCATTTGGGCACCTCGGAGATACTCGGCCGGGTGTCGCTACTTGATCGGGATGAGTTGCGACCCGGCGACGAGGCGGCAATCCAGTTATTGCTTGAGCATACAGCCTCCGTCTGGCCGGGAGACCGCTATGTGGTTCGCAGTTATTCGCCGGTAGCAACGATCGGCGGCGGCATGGTACTCGGCAATGTCTCACCCCGCAAGCGCAAGCGCTTGTCGGAACATGACCGGGCGTATAATCGGCAGATTCTGTCGATACTGAAAGACGGCAACTTCGAGGAGAGGACCCTCTTTTTCCTGCGCGAGAGCGGAGAGCATGGACTTACCGCCGATGACCTGGCGATTCGTCTTGGATTGTTCGGCAAGCATCTGAAAAAGGCCCTCAATGAGCCCATCTCCACCAAGAAAATGGTGGTTGTCGACTCGGCCTCGCAGCGCTATGTTTCGGTCGAAATTGCCGAAAAAATGAAAGAAATGCTGGTTGCCCATCTTGTTGCTTACCATAAGAACAACCCCTTGCAGCAAGGCATAGCCAAAGAAGAATTGCGCACCGGTTTGGGCAGAAAAGTTGACCCAAAGGTCTTCCAGTATTGTTTGAATGAATTGATTCGTAAGGTTGTGGTGGTCCAGGAAGAATCCTTCGTTCGCTTGGCGGGCCATCAGGTTGCCTTGAAGGCCGATGAAGAAAAATTGCGTAATGATCTCAGCCAATGGTACCGGTCAAAAGGTCTCTCCACCCCGACCATAAAAGAGACCATGGACCAGTTTGTTGAATATCCTCCGCAGCTGGTAAAAGAGGTGCTCGATCTGCAGCTGCGTGACGGCAAACTGTTGAAAATCAGTGAGACGCTGTATTATGCCAAAGATATAATTGAGCCGCTCATCGCCTCCGTTCTGCAATATATGGAGAAAAACGGCGAAATTGACGCCCCTGCCTTTAAGGATTTGATTGGTTTGACCCGGAAATTCTCCATTCCTATTCTTGAGTATCTTGATCGGGTAAAAATCACCATGCGTATTGGCGATAAAAGGATACTCCGCAAGAAAAGTTAGGCGTAACAGGCATTCTTGTCAGGATTTCTCCTTTGCTGTAAAAGAGCTCTTCAGCGCGGTCTTTCCTGCCACCTGATGGTCAGAACGGAGTTTGTTTCCTCGGTAATCCGGCAGGAATGATCGATCTGCAGCCCCGGCAAGGCAATAATAGTAGTCCCGGACACAAGGACCGGCCAGGAGCGTCGATCTTTTGCGGGGATTTTCCTGTCACTGAAATAACGGCTGATCTTTTTCCGTCCCACACCGTTACAGGGATGGAAAAATTCTCCCGGCAGGGAGTTGCGCAGGAGGAGGGGAAAAGTAATTTGTTCATGGGCGAGAAACAGCTGTGTCGTGTCGTTTTCGCGGAACAAGGAGAGTGCCGCTTCTTCAACTATCAACTCTCTTCCCGCTTCAGGCACCGTATAACAGCCCGGACCGGGGATAATCAGATGAATGTCTTTGCCCGCCGTCCTTGAACCACGGATCCGGCCCTTCTCCAGTGGTCGCCGGAGGATCAGATGCGGATTGCATTTTTCCGCCCGCACCCCGTCTTCAAGATGAATTTCCCCCCCGTTTTCTCCTTCCTTGAGAAAATCAAGCAGAATATCAATCAGTCGGAAAGATGGACGAATTTTCATATGCCAGCAACACTTTTCCAGCAAGCGGCGGCGTATTGCCTGATGAAATTCGGCAAATATTTCCATATCTATTGTCACCTGCGGTCGCTTCGATCCTTCCTGCAAGTGTTCGCTCGGCACCATACATCGCGAAAAGGCTGCATTCGTCTCTCCTTCTAAGAAGTGATCTTCTTCGGCAAGCATATCCATGGTCTGCAGGACCGTGCGGCCAATGGCCGGATTGAAATCTCGTGCCAGCATCGGCAGCAGGTCAAGGCGCACCCGGTTGCGGAGGAATTGTCGTTGCAGGTTGGAGGAGTCCTGGCACCAGTCGATAGCAAGAGAATTGAGATAGTCCATGAGGATGGCCTTGTTCTCTTGCAGCAGGGGGCGAATGATCCGACCGCGGCAGAATTGCATGCCCGACAAGCCCTTGGTGCTGCTGCCGCGGATAAGGCGGAGGAAAAATTCTTCAACCTGATCATCGGCGGTATGGCCGACGGCAATTTTTTCGGCCCCGTGTTCCAGACGGATTTGTTCTAGAGTTCCATAACGAAGATTTCGTGCCGCCTCTTCCGGCGATCGTTTTTCAAGGGCTACCATTTGCTGTACATCGACGATCCGCGATATGAACGGCACCCCGAGGGCATGACAACACTGTTCGATGGTTGTTTGCTCACGCGGGGTCTCCAGAGGTCGAAGACCATGGTCGATATAGACCGCCAGGAGGCGGAGTTGCAGGTCGACTGCCTGGAGAATATGCAGGAGGGCAAGGGAATCGGCGCCGCCGGAAACCGCAACAACCACTTTATCTTGACGGTTGGCCAGGTTATGGAGGCGAATGAGTGAGCAAATGCGGTTTACAAGAGTCAAATGACAAGGATCCTGAGTTTTTGCCGGCATAGTGTTCATTTACTTCTTGGATTTGAATTCATATTTGTTTAAATACTACCATGCCGAAGGATATCCGGCACGTCTCTATTCCAGGGAGTTTGCAGCGTATGGCAAAAAGATTGAAATTTCTTATCGTCGAAGACGAGTTTATCAGCAGAACTCTGCTCAAAGAGATGCTCGCTCCCTTCGGTGACTGCCATACGGCGACTAACGGTGACGATGCCGTTGATGTGTTGCGGCACTCCTATGACGAGCCGGGCAGCCGATACGATGTTGTCTGCCTGGACATAATGATGCCCGGCAAAAATGGTCATGAGGTTCTCAAGGAACTGCGGCAGATAGAGATGAGTAAAGGCATCAAGGGCGTGAGCGCAACCAAGGTATTAATGGTAACGGCCCTCGACGATTCAAAAAATATCATGGAAGCGATGGTTGCTGGTCGCTGCCAGGCATATTTAACCAAACCGATTAGTCCGATGAGACTGGAAGAACAGCTCCGCACCCTGCATCTTATTGAGCATGGGTGCTGAACTTGTGGAAATTATGAACAAACCTATGGTCCGCAAGAGTATAAAAGAGAATAAGAGTGTTGCGAGTATTCGCCTGCATCTCACTCAACAGTTCAATCTTCCTCTGGAGCAGATTGATATCTTGATGCCGAGTTTCATCGCAACGCTTGGCATGCATATGTCCAATCTCGAAAAAGCCTTGGCGGAAAAAGATCCGGTTCTGCTTGGTAGGGTTGGGCATACCATAAAGGGTGCCTTTCTTAATCTTGGATTGCAGGATTGCGCTCAGATCGCTTGCATTATTGAAGAAAAAGGGCGACATGGTGCTGAGTTAGCAGATTTTGGGAAACTTATTGAAGATCTGCGGTTGTTAATCAGGCCGGTCCTCGAATAATTTGTTCGAGCAAGCGGGCGTGAATATTATCGAAGCCGCCATTCGAAAGAATAGCCACTACATCCCCATGGCGCAGGATGGCGCCGAGCCTGGCCAGTATGCTGTCGGTATTTGCCAAGGCCTCTGCCGCAAGATTGCGTTCCTTCACCAAATCGCCCGCTAAGCGAACGGCAGAAAAAAGTTCATCCGGCAGCAGTCCGTCAAGGGGCAGGGGTTCCCGTATGAGAATCAGGTCGGCTGCATCGAAGGCCAGCACATAGTCTTTCTGAAATATTGCCCGTCGTGATGAATTGGTGCGTGGTTCAAAGACAGCAATGAGTCGCCGGTTTGGGTACGCCTGTTTCAGTCCGAGGAGCGTCTCTTTCACCGCCGTTGGATGATGGGCAAAGTCGTCGATTACCGTGATCCCTTTCTCGATTCCCCGCACCTCCTGCCGCCGTTTCACCCCCGCAAAACTGCTGAGTCCCTCGTTGATTATTGCCGGCTTCACGCCCAGATGATGCAGCACCGCACAAACCGCCAGGCTATTGAGACAGTTGTGGCGGCCGGACAGCTTTACCGTCATGGCGGCCCAAGGGTGGCCATTTCTTACAACCTTGAAACCGGTGATGTCGCCTGTTGCCTTAAGATCTTCAAGAGCCCACATGTTTGCGGGGTTCAAGCCGTATCCCTGGACAGCGCATGGTGCTTCGGCAGCAACTTCGGCTACATTCGGGTCATCGAGATGGGCGATCAGCAAGCCGTCTTTTGGCAGCAGGGCCACGAATTGCTTGAAAGATTTTTTAATCGCCTGCAGATCGGCAAAGATATCGGCGTGGTCGAATTCAAGGGAGGTAATGACCGCCACATGCGGACGGTAATGGAGAAACTTCGAATCTTTGTCGAAAAAGGCGGTATCGTATTCATCGCCTTCGGCAACGAAATACTTGCCGCCGCCGAGGCGGAAATTGGTGCCGAATTGTCGGACAATACCGCCAATCATAAAGGAGGGATCAAGTTCGGCCTTGTACATGGCGGATGCCAGCAGCGAGCAGGTGGTGGTTTTTCCATGGGTCCCGGCTATGACCAGCGAGGTCCGCGAGCGGATGAAAAAATGGGCCAGGGCTTGCGGAAAGGACAGATAGGGGATTTTCAGCGCAGCCAGGGCCTCTGCCTCAGGATTTTTCCGGGTGATGACGTTGCCGACGATAACCAGATCCGGGGCGGGCTCGAGGTTGTCTGCAGCGTAACCATTTTGTACGGGAATATGCAGAGAGTCGAGAAACACCGACATCGGCGGATACACTTGATTGTCGCTGCCGGTGACCGTATATCCGGATTGTTGCAACATGCCGGCCAGTGCCGCCATGCCGGTGCCGCAGATTCCCATCAGGTGTACGTGTTTGCTCTGCACCGGTGGGCAATTCAGCTCCGCGTCGAGTGCCATCATGACTTGTCGCCTCGTACTGTTTTATCCAGGGTGTTATAGATGTTGGTAAATGCCGCGGCAAAAGTTGTTGGGCTTACCCTGCCTACCTCGATGAATTTCACCGTAATCTCTTTGGCGATTTTCAGAATTGTTTCGTCGCTCACCTTTTCGGAGGTGTCGGTGCTCGGAGAATTTTTATCCTGCCCTGCCATTATGCGTCCTTTTATTCGGATAAGTGAAAACGCCTCCGTTGCATGAAGAAGGCCAATTCGTCATAGGAGCAACGGAGGCGCAGGTTGAGGTCAAGAATAACCGGTGAAGCCATCCTTGCTGCAGCAACACTATTACGGTAAATGGGATTTTTTTTCCAGGGAATGTTGCGGGAATATCGCAGCAGACCTCTTTGTTTTAGATATTTTCATAAGGGTGCCGGATTTTTGACCGATGTCAAGGCACATTGGCACGGGAGGATTATATATAAAGAAACGGCAGGAGAAACTGTTCTCCCGCTTGATTTAGAACCAATAGGAAGATGCTTTGTATCTATTCAGCACTATTGACAAAGTTCCCCCTCCCCTTGCGGGAGGGGAAGCCAAAAACCAATCAGATAAAGTGCATACGGTTGAAATGAATGGTTACGATGCTTTTTGTTATTTCAGCTCAATGGAGGCACTATGAAACTGCTTGATCTCAATACCACCCGGGAATTTACCGAAGGCGCGATGAAACGCATTTTTCTCGTGGAAGATTCCGAGTTCTTCAAAATAATCAATTTCAATCTGCGCGCCGGGGTCACCTTTCCCGTTCATTCCCACGACCTTGATGGGGAATTGTCGATTCAGGTGATCGAGGGGGAAGGCTTTTTTCTCGGGGCGGATGGGGCGCAAATGCCGGCAAGAACCGGCAATATCCTCATCTCGGAGATTAGAGAGCCGCACGGTGTTCGCGCCACCACCGATATGCGCATTGTCGTGACGATCGCCCCGCCAATCTGAAGGGACGTCACCGGCCGGCTAGCCGCTGGTCGATGATAGTCAAGATTAGGCTGCAACTGCTCGCTGCTCTAGCGGCTATGGCGTCGGCTTCCAGGCGTATTGTGGTAGCATACTCTGGGTCATCGATGTCGCGGAGATTGATCAGGACATTCTGCCAGGCCCCCCAGATACCGGTCTCCAAGGCTCTCGCTCCCACCTGCACATCGGAGGCGGAAGCGGGATTGCCGTGATGGGCGACAAGGGTCAGTGCCTCCCAGGCAGAATCACCCAGGCGCATGGTGGTCAGAGGCACCTGGACGGCGGTTTTCAGGCCGGCCTGCATGGCTGCACGACGGAATTTTTTCTCTTCCGGAGTATCTTTCGGCATCTTCAATGCCAGCATATACTGGTTGAAAGCCGAGGTGTCGGCGTCGATCATGGGAATCAACTGTCGGCAGAGGGCGTCGAGGATCGGCAGGGCCTGCTGCATATGTACGCCAACGTGCTCGAACTTGCGGACCCCGTAGGTCAGTTGCGCCACCATAGCGCCCAGGGCTGCACCGACCGCCGCCATCAGGGCCGAAGCGGAACCGCCACCGGGGGCCGAACTGCGGGCTGCCACCTCTTCAATGAAGCCGCGAACCGAAAGCGAGGCCAGAGGTTCATTCGCCGGTTCCGCTACGACGTACTCAATGATCCTTTTTTCTGGCAAAAAAGGAGCGAGAGAATTCAGGCCGAGCCGCTCGATTGCTAAGCGGATCTTCTGCTCTTCCCGATAGATAAAGATGTTCTCCCGCTTGATGTAGTGCTCAGCCGCAGCCAGCAGCGCGGCTCGCGGCACCAGACCGACGACTTCCGAGCCCGCCACCCCGATTCCCAAGGCCGCCGCTTCTTTTTTAACTTCTTCATAGAGGACATGGAGCGGGGTCGTTGTATAATCGGTGAGATTCACCGTGACCTGCGCCATCCGGTATTCCTCTACATACCAACCCATGCCCTGCACTTCCTGCAGACGGCCCGGCTGGTCATCGCCTCGACCGCTTTCCCGCAGATTGAGTGCGATGCGGTGCGCCTGGTTGGGAGTGCCGAGGATATTGACATTGTAGGCAATGAGAAACTTTCTTGCCCCGGTAACGGTAGCACCCCATTCAGGGACAAAGGCGGCAGGGCCGAAATCCGGCAGCCAGCGAGGATCCGTGAGTTTCTTGGCAAGACCTTCATATTCACAGTCGCGGATATCGGCCAGAAGCCTGCGGTAATCCTGCCGCGCCGCCTCTGCATAAAGGTACACCGGAACCTGCAGTTCTTCCGCCAGTCGCTTGGCAAATTCTTCTGCAATGGCAACACACTCCGCCATGCTTACGCCTGAAACCGGCACAAAGGGGCAGACATCGAGGGCACCCATGCGCGGGTGTTCGCCATGGTGGCGGCGCATATCGACAATCTTGCGCGCCACCCGGGCCGCTGCCAGGGCCCCTTCGACAATCGCCAGCGGATCGCCGACAAAGGTGTAGACCGTCCGATGGGTGGACCGGCCGGCATCAATATCGAGCAGCAAGCAGCCGCTGCTGTCGCGAATCGCCGCGGCAATTGCCTCGATGACCTGTTGATCCTGACCTTCGGAAAAATTGGGCACACATTCAACTATTTTTTTCATGGCGCAACTCACTGATAGCAGATGATTTTTTCGCCCCGTTTATAGACGGCGAGAAGCGGCGAGACCCCGGCATGAAAGGCAAGAATCGCCGGACTTTCGCCGTCAAGAAGGAGGAAGTCGGCCTGTTTGCCGACCTGGAGACTGCCGACTTTATCCGCCATGCCGATGGCGTGAGCACCATTGAGAGTGGCGCCGGTCAAGGCTTCGGCCGGTGTCAGCCCCATATGCAACACGGCCAGACCGATGACGAAGGGTATGGATTCACAAAAACTTGAGCCGGGATTGCAGTCGGTGGCGAGAGCCAGGGCGACTCCTTGGGTCAGCATGTCTTTTGCCCTGGCGTAGGGCTTTCTCAGGCTGTAGGCGGTGGCCGGCAGGAGAGTGGCTACAACTCCTGCGGCGGCGATCCGGGCCAGGCCCGCATCGCTTGCGGCCAGGAGATGATCGGCGGAAATCGCCTGCAGTTCGGCAGCAAGACCGGCGCCACCAAGATCGTTCACTTCATCGGCATGGATTTTCACCTTGAATCCGAGATCTTTTGCGGCCGTTAACAGGCGGCGACTGTGTTCGAGGGAAAAGACCCCGTGTTCGCAAAAGATATCACACTGCTCGGCAAGTGTTTCCGCCTTGACCCGCGGCAGCATTTCGTCGATCAGGCAGTTGATATAGGCATCTTCCCGGCCCACATAGTCAGGTGGGACGGCATGCGCCCCGAGAAATGTCGGTACCACGTCGAGGGGTGTACTGTGGCCGACACTTCTGATAACCCGCAACATCTTTATTTCATTTTCCGTATCAAGGCCATAACCACTCTTTATTTCAAGCGTAGTACTGCCAAACGACAGAGCCTGCAACACCCGTTTGCGGGTGAATTGATAGAGTTCCTCTTCAGAGCTTTGCCGTACGGCTGTCACCGAACTGAGGATGCCTCCGCCTTGCCGAAGGATTTCAAGATAGGGCACTCCCTGCAAACGCAGAGAAAATTCAGCTTCGCGGGGGACGGTAAAACACATGTGGGTGTGCGGATCGACAAAACCGGGAATCATGCAGGAGCCGGCGGCGTCTATCTCTTCGTCTATCTCCACGGCCTGCAGAGCAGCAAGCACTTCCTGTTCTGCACCGAGTCGGGCGATCAGGCCGTTTTCAATAAGCATTGCCGCCCGGGGAATATGCAACAGTTCGCCCTGTTTTTGGCCTGCTGCCGGACGTCCACTGTCAAGGGGCGTGAAAAGGGAGGCGTTGCGGACAAGTTTTCGTATCACCGTAGGGATCCTCAAAGGTTTGACAACTATCTGACAAAGATGTTTTCAAGTGCTGCCGCAAGAAGGCTATCATCGGCGAGAAAGGGCAGGGTGATCTGATCGCCGTTGCCATTGTCTCGGTTATAGCCCGCGGCCACCTCCACGGCATTGGCGTTTCTCGCCCAGTTGCGGCGGGCGACTCCGCCCATGACATCCCAATTCATGGCGCTGCGGATAACGGCATCGACTCGCTCGCTGCCGTCGAGCAGCAATCCAAAGCCGCCGTTGATGGCCTTGCCGATGCCCGTGCCGCCGCCATTGTGCAGGGCCACCATGGACATGCCGCGGGCGGCGTTGCCGGCAAAACAGTGAGTTGCCATGTCGGCGCAGACGTTGGAGCCATCAAGAATATTGGCGGTTTCCCGGAAGGGCGAATCGGTGCCGCCGGGATCATGGTGATCGCGGCCGAGCATAATCGGCCCAACCTCACCGTTACGCACCATTGCATTAAAACGCAGGGCAATCTTTATACGCCCTTTGGCATCCTGATACAAAATACGGGCCTGGCTACCGACCACCAGCTTATTTTTCTCGGCATCCTTGATCCATAGATAATTATCGCGATCTTCGCAGCGGCGCTCCGGATCGATACAAGAGAGAGCCGCCTGATCGGTGCGATGCAGATCATCCGCCGATCCACTCAGGCAAACCCAACGGAAGGGGCCGTAGCCGTAGTCAAAGATCGGTCCCATGATATCTTCAAAATAAGAGGGGAAGATAAAACCTTCCTTGGCATCGACGCCGTTGCGCGCCACCTCTCGCACACCGGCATCGAAAACCGCCTTCAAAAAGGCGTTGCCGTAATCGAAAAAGAAGGTGCCTTGGGCGGTAATTTTCTGGATGGCAAGATAGTGTCGTTTTAAACTAAAATCGACCAATTCGCTGAATTTTCGGCGATCAGCGGCGAGCATCCGGGTGCGCTCGGCAAAACTCAGGCCCTGTGGGCAATAACCGCCGTCATACACCACATGACAGGAGGTCTGATCGGACAACAGGTCGACCTTCACCTGGTGTGCCGCAAGATACTCGATCAGGTCAACGATATTGCCGTGAAAGGCGATGGAGCTTGCCTGCTTTTTTTGCCTTGCCGCCTCGGCCAGGGCAACCGCCTCCTCCGGGCTATCCGTCACCAGATCGACCCAGCCCTGCTGCTGGCGGGTGGTAATTCTTGAAAGATCGACTTCGGCGGTGATCGACACCAGACCGGCGATTTTCGCCGCCTTTGGTTGGGCGCCGCTCATGCCGCCCAAACCGGAGGAAACAAAGAGCAGCCCGCGCAAATCGGCGCAGGCCCCAACGCCGCACATTTTTCGACCGGCATTGAGCAGGGTGTTGTAGGTACCATGGACGATGCCCTGCGGGCCGATATACATCCAGCCGCCGGCGGTCATCTGCCCGTAGGAGCTAACCCCCATCTGGGCGGCGATTTCCCAGTCGGTCGGATTATCGTAGAGTCCGACCATCAGGCCATTGGTGATAATGACCCGGGGATTGTCGGGGGATGAGGCGAAGAGGCCCAGGGGATGACCCGACTGCATAACCAAGGTCTGGTTGTCGGTCATCGCCTGCAGGTATTTTTTGATCAGCCGATACTGCATCCAATTCTGACAGACACTGCCGGTCTCGCCGTAGGTCACCAGCTCGTAAGGGTAGAGGGCGATCTCGAAATCAAGATTATTGTCAATCATAAGTTGGAAGGCCTTGCCCGCCAGACATCTGCCCTGATACTCCTGCACCGGTCGGGCCATGATTCTTCCTTCCGGTCGAAAGCGATAGCCGTAAATCCGTCCGCGGCTGCGCAATTCTTCTAAGAATTCGGGAAGTAATAAAGCGTGATGCCGCTCCGGGATATAGCGCAGGGCATTGCGCAGGGCGGTTTCCGTCTGCCGGCGATTGAGGCGAAAGCCGCGATCCGGGGCTCGTCTGATATCTCCCTGGAAGGCCGGTTGTTGCGGGAGGTCCTCCTCCAGATGAATCTTCATTGCCTGGGCGATCTCGGCATTGCTGAGCATGGTGTTTCTCCTGTGGGCGGGTGGCGGCATACCGGTCGAAATGTATATACAAGCACCTATAGCATAGCTGTTTTTACTTGCCAAGAAAAAACAAAATAGAGTCAAGTATTTCCTAATTTCATTGCAGTTTCCTTTGATGCAGTTATATAAGTGATTGTTGAAACATATCTATACAACATGACCGTTATTTGCCCCCAGAAAAACCATATGAGCACCGAGAAAAAACAGCAACCACTCTACCTGCAGGTAAAAGAGCATATCAGTAAGAGAATGAGCTCCGGAGAACTCCAACCGGGGATGCGCATCGATTCGGAAAATGAACTGGTACAGGCCCTGGGTGTGTCACGGATGACCGTTAACCGGGCCTTGCGGGAACTCACCAATGAAGGCAGTATTCTGCGCCAACAGGGGGTCGGTACCTTTGTCGCCGGGCGTAAGCCGCAATCGGCGATGTTTGAGATCATTCCCATCAATGAAGAGATAGAGCAACGGGGTGGCGAACACAGTTGCCAGATACTCCTGCTGCGGGAAGAGCGGGCGCGGCCAAAATTGGCGGCCGATTTGCAACTTGCGGCCTACGCCCCGGTTTATCACGCCCTGCTGCTGCACAAAGAGAACGGCAAGCCGATCCAATTGGCCGACCGTTACATCAACCCCTTGGTAGCCGCGGATTTTCTTCATCAGGATTTCCAGCGTATCACACCCAGCGCCTATTTGCTCAGCCTGTTCCCGGTTTCGCAGGTAGAACATGTCATTGAAGCTATCATCCCGGAGCGCTGGGTAAGGAATCACCTGGCTATCAATGAGGCTGAACCCTGTCTGGTTTTGCACCGCCGAACTTGGGTGGGGGAAAACATTGCAACCCAGAGCACTTTCTATTATCCTGGCTCGCGGCACAGTATTGGCGGCAGATTCAAGCCGGACGTGTCGCGAACCATCCGTATCGCCTAGCAACCTCAATACCCTGGTGGAGAATGAGTCAGATACCAAAGAACGTCGCAGATTTCCTCGCAGCGCACGACCTGTCGGCGCTTGAATTTGAACCGGGATCGACACCCACAGCCGAAACCGCAGCCGCACGAATCGGTGTTCCGGTGGGGCAGATCGCCAAATCAATGCTCTTTAAGGGCAAAGACGGTAATTTCCGACTGGTAGTGGCGGCAGGGGACCGGCGCATCAACAGCAGCCTGTTGAAAAAGGCCGCCGGCTGCAAGCACCGCATGGCCACCCATGAGGAGACTCTGGCGGTAACCGGCTTCCGGCCGGGCGGTGTCTGCCCTTTTGGCCTCGTCGGCAGCGGCGTTGCCATTCTTATCGATGTTTCACTCGACGAGTATGCGACTATTTATCCAGCCGCCGGCACCGATGCCACCGGTGTTCCTATGAGTCCGGCCAGACTGGTCGAGGTAACCGCAGGCGCCAGGGTGCAGGTTACCGAGGTGCAGGAATAATTGTAGCGAATTTACAATACGGCTATACCTTGCAAGGTGATCTCGTCGTACCACAGATAAAATGATATTTCTCGATATGCCCCTATGACATTCTTAGTCTGATTTGTGTTTACAGAAATCTACAGACAACGGAGGAAGAATATGAAGAGTTTGGCAATGACGCTGGTGCTGTTTTTCAGCATTTTGGTGGTGGCAATCAACCCGGCTTGGACAGATGATATCGGCTGTCTGGACACCACTTTTAAACTTTTAAGCCCCAACGATTCGGTATGCGTATCGGCATTTGAAGACGCCGGAGTTCGCGGCGTTACCTGCCACATCAGTCAGGCCCGAAAGGGCGGTTGGGGCAGTGTGGTCGGTCTCAGTGAGGACCCCTCGCGTTTCTCCATCGCTTGTCGACAGACCGGCCCCATCTCCCTGCCTGAAAAGTTGCCCGATCAAGAGAATGTGTTCAGCGAAAAAACCAGTATCTTCTTCAAAAACACCAAGGTGATCCGCATGTTTGACAAAAAACATAATACCTTGGTCTATCTGGCCGTCAGCCGGAAGTTGATAGAAGGAAGCCCTCAGAACTCGATTTCCACGGTGCCAATCATGCCTTGGGGCGGCAAGTAATCAAAACTCGATCTGGCAAAGGCACTGAGGTGGTGATCGTATCAGACACCTACAATACAATGATGGGTTAATTTTTGGAACTAAACAACCACCAGCTGAAAGCTGGTGGGTTTGAATAACGTGCTGAAAGCACGGATACGGGTCAGAAGACCCGTTGGCCTAGCCATCAACCTTTATGCTCTCACCTGAGCTCGGTTCAAAATGATGTTCAAG
>JANNQF010000091.1:0-3788 GCA_031441605.1 Deltaproteobacteria bacterium | reverse complement strand
AAACTCATTGCACTCCTCCGTAAACGTCTGTAATATTGTAAGTAACATATTTAATTACATACGTCAAGCAGGAGGAAAATTATGGAGAAGCAAGAGATTCGCCAGGTGATTCTGGAAACCTTTGAGGCCATGTTAGAGTTGCAGTTAAAGAGCGTTCGCCGACTTCGCGACAGAGAAGAGGGGGCTGAAACACCGCCGCGGCGCAAGGTTCGTAAACGTCAGTCATTGGTGGATTTATCTGTCGACATACTTACACAGGAGCAGCGCCCGGTGCATATCGACGAGTTGGTCGAGTTGCTCAAGGAGCGGCATAACCGCCTCACTGATAGAGATTCGCTGTCCAGCGCCTTGGCCAAGAAAGACCATCAGGGTATCCTTGTGCGTCGGGTCGCGCCGGGAAAGTTTACCGTTCGCTAACAAAACCGAGGGGTAACATATGCAAGAGATCGACAAGCTCCTTGAGAACATGAAGGTCACTCGGATCGACCATCTGTCTATTGTCGCCGCGTTCTGTCGCCGCATAGGGCTGATGGAGACGATCAACCGCATCGTGCCCACCCAAATGGATGTAGACGTAGGCACAATCGTTCAGGCCATGGTACTCGACACACTCTCGGGGCGCAGTCCGCTGTACCGTTTGGCCGATTTTTTCAAGCACCAGGACACTGAGCTTTTACTTGGCCGGCATCTCGCCGACTCGGTGTTCAATGATACCAGCGTAGGTCGTGCCATGGATGCCATCTTCGAAGTGGGAGCCGAAAAACTCTTCAGTGAGGTAGCCTTCCAGGCTTGCCGGCGGTTCCCCTTGGACATGAGCAAGGTGCATTTCGACACAACCTCGGTCAACATCTGGGGCGACTATGGTCAGTGCAGCTCCGATTCCGACAAAATCAACATCACCTATGGGCACAGCAAGGACCACCGACCGGATTTGAAACAGTTTATGATCAAGATGCTGTGCGTGGGCCGAAATATTCCTATCCTGGCAGGATGTATCGACGGCAACACATCCGATAAGACGGTCAACAACGACCTGCTAAGTCGTATCTCCAAGCACATGGCAAAGCATGGTCTCTCGCCCGGTGCCTTTCTTTATGTTGCCGACGCCGCTATGGTCACCGAGGACAATCTGCGTGCGATTGGAGAAAACGTCTTCGTCACCCGTCTGCCTTTCTCCTACAACGAAGCGTCTCGCGTGGTTGCCGAATCGGTGGCTGAGGATTGCTGGGAGCCGATCGGAGCCATAAGCGAGACACCTTCCACCAACAAGCGACCGCCGGCCCATTACCGATTAGCAGAAAAATCTGTCACTCTTTATGGCCAACAGTATCGGGCAGTGGTCGTGCATTCCTCGGCACACGATAAACGTCGCCTCAAACGAATAGATCGCGAGATCCAAAAATCCGTGACCACCTTGAGCAAATTTCTTGCCGGGGAGACCACACGCGAATACTTCTGTCGAGCAGACGCCGAGCAAGCAGCCTCACAAGTGAGGGAATCCGCCACTCAACTCCATTACATCAAGACCTCGGTGTGCAAAAAGGTCCGCTATGGCCGTGGCCGCCCCAAAAATGACCAATCTCGCAACATCGTCTCAGAGTACTACGTTGTCGACGCCAAAATACTGTTACCGGCGGCGTGAAAATGCAAAAAAGTGGCGGTTTTAAAATGCTCTTTTGTGGCGTGGACTCTTCTGCCGAGCCGAACGTTTTTTTCGGTGCGACAGAAGAGTATTCTCGGCAAGTTTAGACGTCAACCTGCTGTTTCATGCGGCAGCTTTTGCCTTCAATAACGACGGTGTCGGCGTGATGCAGAAGCCTATCAAGGATGGCGGACGTAAGTGTAGCGTCATTGTTGAAAATCTCTGGCCAGTTTTTGTATGCCCGGTTTGAGGTAATGACGATAGAGCCTTTTTCATAGCGGCAGCTGATGACCTGGAAGAGCAGATCCGCACCATGCTTGTCAATGGGCAGATAGCCGAGTTCATCGAGGATGAGGAGGGATGGCCTGAGATAGGTTTTCAGGCCGTTTTTGAGCTGTCCCGAAGCCTGGGCGGCAGACAGGGTGTTGATGACATCAACGGCGGTGGCGAACAGGACGCTATACCCCTTGAGACAGGCTTGATAGCCAAGTGCGGTTGCCAGATGGGTTTTGCCGAGACCGACACCGCCGAGCAGTATGCCGTTGGCTTTTTGCTCGATGAAGTCGAGCATAAAGAGTTGCTGCAGCTGTTGTCGATTGATTTTTGTGGGCCAGGTCCACTGGAACTGATCGAGAGACTTGGGTACCGGAAAACGAGCCATCCTGATACGGCGCTGGATGGAGTTATCCCAGCGTCGGTCGGCTTCACCTTGCACAAGATTTTGCAGATATTCCTGATGACCCCAGTTTTTATTCGCCGCCTCTGCGGCCAGTTTTCGGTGCTGCTCGAGCATAAAGGGCAGTTTGAGGAAACTGAGCTGTTCTTTCATTTCTTTTTTTCTATTCATCATACGAACCCCTCTGATTGTAAATACTTATGTCCGGTCCCTTGATTTCCAGGTCAAGCAGATCCTCACTGCGGGTGAGATGCAGAATTCCCGGCTCGGTGTTGATTCGCTTTCTCTGTTCGAGCAGATTGGCGATATACTCGCAGGAAAAAGCCTTGAACTCGAGTGCATCGGCAATGGCCCTTGCCACCTGCTCCTGCCCGTATATCTCGCTTAAACCGACAATTTGCCGGAGGTGGTGGAGCAGGTTCAACTTTCTCTCCTGCAGTCCCTGGTAATATAGCTCTGCTTCGGACGACAGGGTGAGGAAACGCATGATGATTTTCTGATCCTTGGCTTTGCGTTTCTGTTCCAGCAGGGCCTTGGGATGGTCGGGATTCTCGATATCCTGGTGGCGGTCATAGCTCCTGCCATGCCTGGCAATCAGTTTATGATCGTGGTAGAAGCAGATCCTGTCGGTGTAGGCCTTCATCGTTAACTTGGCCCCGGCATATTCAGCCGGTACCGAGTAGCGGTTGGTGTCGACGACCACCCGGAACTGCTTGCTCGCCCTGACCTGGGAGAGTGTGCCGGTATCATAGGGATGTTGTGGCAACTGCGACAGACAGGTGGCCTCTTCTGGGAACATGTCGATGGGCTTTTTCCTGGTTTCGCCATGGATGCGAACATTCGCCACCACATCCAGCCACAGCCTGGCCGCCGGATTGATGGTTTTGAAGTCGCCTGGATTAAGACCGGCAAGAAAATTTTTCTTAGTGCTTATCTATAAATAAACTTCTCGCATTCCGTGTCTAAATATATAATAATCCGCAAAACACATTCAATTTTGAGGAGATAAGACATGGCACGAGTTAAAACTTGGGAAATATCCGATGCGTTTTGGGAATTGGTCAAGCCATTAATCCCAACGAGTCCTCGGGTTGATGAAAAAGGGTACAAGCGCAAACCAGGGGGCGGAAGAAAACGGAAATATTCAGACCGTTTGTATTTTTCCGCTATCGTATATGTGTTGCGCACGGGCATCATCTGGAATGCTTTGCCCCGAGAAAAATTTGAAGGCCTTGGGTCGGCTGCTGTCCACCGCAAGTTCCAACAATGGGCCTCGGCCGGAGTGTTTAAGAATATCTGGCGGCGAGGCTTGGTTGAATACGATGAACTGGAAGGAATTGCCTGGCTTTGGCAAGCTGCCGATGGCTCGAATATTGAAGCACCTCTGGCGCAGGAATCGATCGGACCGAATCCCACGGATAGGGGAAAAAAATGGGACAAAGCGCAGCCTCCTTGTCGACGAACGTGGCG
>JANNQF010000090.1:0-3370 GCA_031441605.1 Deltaproteobacteria bacterium | reverse complement strand
CACTATGCCGAGTTCCTGACTATGCCGAGTGATCATATTTCATCCAGGAACATGAAGGGCTCATTCATGATCAGCTCGGCATAGTTTGATGTGATTCAAAGCCCGCTCAAGAACTGCAAAAGCTTATCACCAGGTTGGTAGCGGCCGGATTTGATATTCAGTGGTTTTGTTTTGTCCATAATTTTTTCCTTGAATGCCAGATCAGCGTGCAAATAGATCATGGTGGTTTCAGGAGATTCGTGACCAAGCCAAAGGGCGATGACGGAATGGTCGACCCCGGCCTGAAGGAGTTCCATAGCTGCAGTATGTCGAAGGACGTGCGGCGACACCCGTTTATCTTTTAACGACGGGCATATTGTCCGAGCTGTTGCGACATGTTTGGCGAGAAGGTACTGAACACCATCTGAACTGAGTTGCGTGCCGCGAGCATTTGGGAAAACGACATCATCGTTCGATCCCTCCCGTTCTTCGAGCCAGGTTTTCATGATTGCAGCTGTCTGTTTAGTGAGAGGAGTACAGCGCTCTTTGCGCCCTTTGCCATAACAACGGACATGGGCACCTGTTGTTAATACGATGTCGCGTCGGCGGATACCAATAAGCTCGGAAAGACGAAGTCCGGTCTGAATGGCGAGCATAAGAAATGCCTGATCTCGCCGCCCTGCCCAGGTAGTTTTGTCAGGTGCAGTCAAAAGCGCCTCAATCTCCGGATGGGTGAGAAAGTCAATCAATGGGCGGTCTTGCCGTTTGGTAGGAATAGCCAGCACACGTTGAATGTGAGCGGCCCGGCTTGGTTCCTGAAACGCGGCGTAATGAAAAAAGGAGCGAATTGCCGTCAAGCGAAGGTTGCGAGTGCGGGTGCCATTGTGCCGGTCGCTCTGGATATGATTCAGGAAAGCACCAACGAATGGCTCCGTGAGATCGTCAAAAGCAAGTTTGGAAGGCGGTTTTTTAAGTCGTTGGTAGGCAAATTCGAGAAGTAACCGGAACGTATCACGGTAAGATGCTATGGTATGGGGGCTGGCTTGTCGTTGTTTCATCAAGCGGTCGGTAAAAAAGGACTGGAGCAAGGTGGAAAATAGGGTGATTGTTGTCATGATAAAGCCTCCCATCTTTTTTCAAGTCGGTCTTTTGTCAGAGCCAAGAGCTCCGGGATTGCGGACAGATACCAATAGGTATCGGTTACATGGGCATGTCCCAGATAGGTCGAGAGAACCGGCAGGCGTTGTTCGACATCGACACCGGTTCGGTACCAATTAAGAAGCGTGGTCACCGCAAATCGATGGCGAAGATCATGAATGCGTGGACCGCAGCTATCCCCAACTTTTCTGAGACCGATCTGGCGGGAGAGCTTGACGAAAGTCCATCTGACCATACAGTCAGTGAGCGCTATGCCCTGATTGGACAAGAAGAAATTGGGTGCGGTGGATCGGGGCTGAAGTTGATCGAGACGCCGAAGATACTGCTCAAGATTTTGCACAGTAGAAGGATGCAAAGGAATCAGGCGGGACTTGCTGAACTTCGTCAACCGAACGGTCAAAACCTTCTGGTCGAGATCAACGTCGTGACGGTCAAGGTGAATGACCTCGCTGATCCGCATTCCGGTTACGGAAATCAAACCAAAGAGAGTGTAATAGGTCCAGGGACGTAGGCTTGTTAATGGTGGAAGATTCTTCGCTGCGTTTAAAAGTAGTTTGATTTCCTCATCGGAGTAAATGTAGGGAGCTGTCCTTTTATAACGGTAAGGCAATAGACCCAGCGGTGGGATTTCTGTTCGAGGATCGATGGCACTCCAATAACGGGCAAAACTGCGCACATAGCCAAGGCGGGCAGCCCAAAGAGCGGGTAGAACGTCTTGAGGTTCCAGTGCCCAGCGCATAGCCAAGTCGACAGTGATAATTGAAGCTCCCTGCTGTTCCATGAACGATACGAAATGATGGAGGTTGTACCCCATATCCAGTAATTTGAAGCCAAGCGATCGACGCATTACCAGATAGTTTTCCACAGCTTTTCGAAGGCAGATCATTTCGCACCTCCTGGCCAGGGTTGAGCCAGAGCTTGCAGGGCTATCAGGTCAACTTTGGCATAAAGAGTGGTCGTGTTAATGCTGCTGTGCCGCAGCAATAGGGCAATGTCGGTGAGCGCAGCCCCTTCGCGCAACATCTCAGTGGCAAGGGTGTGACGGAACAAGTGGGCACCGGTATGAGGGGAATCAATGCCGGCTCTTTTAAGAGTTCGGGCGACAATGGTTGAGATGGCTTGTGAATTGGCAAATCCACGGCGAGGAGCCCGCATACAAATGAAAACACGGCGGGTGGAACAAGTCGGCCGGTCTTTTTCAAGATAAACGGCAACGGCCTCTCCTACATCGGGTGGCAGAGGGAGTAACGCCGATCGGCTTCCTTTTCCGTGGATACTGATTTCGCCCACCTGCCAATGGATATCATCCAAAGTCAGGCTGACGATTTCGCAGGCCCTCAGGCCCAGTCGGGCGAGCAACAGGAGAATTGCATAGTCACGACGTCCCTGAGCTGTTCGGCGGTCACACTGGCTTAAGACTTGCTGTACCTGACCAGGCTGAAGGAACTTCGGAAGTGTCGAAAACTGCCAGTTGGGAATAGTTGGAACACAGGCTGCCAAGTCTTTTGTAATATCTCCTCGGTGGAGCAAGTAACGGAAGAAGGAGCGCAGCGCTGTGACCATCAGGCCCGCTCTTTTGGGAGTTAGACGTCCAGCTTGGTGCTGTATAAATTGGATAATGTTGTCAACGTTCAAAGCGGTTAAGCAGGCAGGATCATCTCCATATTGAAATGACAAAAACCTTTGAATAAAAAACCGGTAATTAACGCGAGTGGAGACGGATAGCCCGCGTTCTTCAGAGAGGTAACGGTCATAGTCATTTTCGATTTGTTGGCGCGGATTATCAGGGGGCCGTGTAGCTTTTTCCGGTAAGAGGCAGTGGGCGTGCAGTAACTGCACAAGTCTGCGCAATATCGCGGCGTCATCACGACGTGGACGGAACCGCTTGTGACGGGATTGCAGATACCGATGGATGGTTTGCTCTGAAAGATCGACTACCTGTATCTGCTGCTGGTGCAGCCATTGGTTCAGGTCATTGAGGAAACGTAGCTGAAGCTGGGTGGAATGTTCGGTGTAGCCTTGTTGAGACAATAAGGCCGCATAGGCGGGTATAATGCAGCCCAATGGGCCACTGTCCATGCCTGGAGACAGGTCGGAAATATCATATAGCTTTGTCATGATGTCTTCTCCTTTTTTGAACAAAGGTTCTAAGGAAAAGACGTAAAAAGCTATGCCGAGTTTACAAGAGGCTAAATGTTGATTTATTGGACAGTTAACTCAGAGACTCGGCATA